>JAFYZU010000052.1 GCA_017548565.1 Treponema sp. | reverse complement strand
TTCACTCGAAGGCGTACGCTGCATTGGTTGCTGCGGTCTTGCTCCTGTTATTTCTGTTAATGGCGAAGTTTATGGAAATCTTACAAAAGATCAGCTTGCCGGCATTGTAGATAAATATCGTAAATAGGAACTGGAGGAAAATATGACACGTGAAGAACTTAAAAAATTCCGTACAGCTTCTTTTGACGAAATGAACAGCTGGTTTGCAGACGGAAAAACTATTCAGATTATTGTAGGAACTGGTACTTGCGGTAACGCTTCTGGTGCTCAGGCTACAATTGCTGAATTCAAAAAAATAGTTGATGAAAAAGGCCTTAAGGACGTAAAAATCCGTTCTGTTGGATGTATGGGCCTTTGTTCATATGAGCCTGTTGTAGAAATTGTTGCACCAGGCATGGAAAAAGTAATCTACGGCGGCGTAAAGGCAGACAAAGCTGCTGCAGTAGTAGATTCAATTGCATCAAAAACAATCCTTAAGGACATGGTTGTTGGCGGCGTTAGCTTTACAGAAGATGCAAACGCAAGTGCAATCGACAACGCAGTTCCTTCTTATAACAAGCAGAAGCGAATTGTACTTCGCAACTGTGGTGTAATCAATCCTGAAAATCTTGAAGAATATGTTGCCCGCGACGGTTACAAAGCTCTGGAAAAGGTTCTTTTTGAAATGACTCCAGAAACTGTAATTGATGAGCTTAAAAAATCAGGCTTGCGTGGTCGTGGTGGCGCCGGATTCCCTACAGGCTTTAAGTGGGAAGCTGGTTACAAGGCAGTTTCTAAAAACGGAATTAAATATGTAGTCTGTAATGCCGACGAAGGAGACCCTGGTGCTTACATGGACCGTTCAACTATCGAAGGAGACCCTCATTCAATTTTGGAGGCTATGACAATTTGTGGCCGTACAATCGGTGCAAACAAGGGCTTTATCTACATTCGTGCAGAATATCCTCTTGCAGTTCATCGTCTTGAAGTTGCAATGGAACAGAGCCGAGCAAAGGGCTTCTTGGGTAAAAATATCCTTGGTTCAGGCTTTGATTTTGATATTGAAATCCGTCTTGGAGCCGGAGCATTCGTTTGTGGTGAGGAAACAGCACTTCTTCGTTCTATTGAAGGTCAGCGCGGTATGCCTACCCCTAAACCTCCTTTCCCTGCTCAGTGCGGACTTTGGGGTGAACCAACTGTAATTAATAACGTAGAAACCTGGGCAAATATCCCTGTAATCATCAACAAGGGTGCCGACTGGTTTGCAGGAATTGGTACAGAAGATTCACACGGAACAAAAGTATTTGCCCTAACCGGTAAAGTAGTAAATTCCGGACTTGTAGAAGTTCCAATGGGAACAACCCTCAACGAAATCATTTTTGATGTTGGCGGCGGTATCAAGGGAGGAAAGAAAATCAAGGGTGCTCAGACCGGTGGTCCTTCCGGTGGTATTATCAGCGAAAGCGAACTTGATACACCAATTGACTTTGGTTCATTGATTAAGCTTGGCTCTATGATGGGTTCGGGCGGTATGATTGTAATGGACGAAGACGACTGTGTAGTTGATGTTTCTAAGTTCTACATGGAATTCTGTGTTGATGAATCCTGCGGTAAGTGTTCACCTTGTCGTATTGGTACACGCCAGATGCACATGATTCTGGACAAAATCTCTAAGGGTCAGGGAACTATGGATGATATTCAGAAACTTGAAGATATTGGTTCTGCAATGCGTTCATGCTCACTTTGTGCTCTTGGACAGTCTGCTCCAAACCCGACACTTTCTACAATCAAAAAATTCCGTCAGGAATATATTGATCATATTGAAAACAAAAAATGCGTTGCCGGCAAGTGTAAGGACCTTCTTTCATTTGTTGTTGATCCAGATACCTGTATTGGCTGTAAGCTTTGTCTTAAAAAGTGTCCTGCTAATGCAATTGAAGTTAATGCCGCTGGTGAAGTTAAAGAAGGAAAGAAGCTTCCTTATGTTGTAATTGACCAGTCTAAGTGTATTAAGTGCGGTGCATGTATCGACTCTTGTAAGTTCAAGGCAATCTCTAAGAAGTAAAAAAAGGTGAGGAAATTATTATGGTAGAATTAATAATAAATGGAAAAACAGTTTCTGTACCTGAAGGAACTTCAATCTTAAAGGCAGCCGAAACTATTGGTATAAAGATTCCGACACTCTGCTACTGTGATGACCTTGAAGCCTGGGCAAGCTGCGGAATTTGTGTTGTAAAAAACGTTGATCCAAGAACCGGTCGTGCAAGAATGGCCCGTGCCTGCTGTACTGCCGTTACTCCTGGAATGAATATTGTAACTAACGATGCCGACCTTATGAAGGCACGCCGCACCGTACTTGAGCTTATCCTTTCTAACCATCCTGATAACTGTCTTAAGTGTACAAGAAATCAGAATTGTGAATTGCAGAAGCTTGCAGGTCAGTTTGGACTTACAGATATCCGCTTTGAACGCCGTCTTAAGGGACAGCCTGTTGACGATTCTTATGCAGAAATCGTTCTTGACCGCGATAAGTGTATAAACTGTGGACGCTGTATTACTGCCTGCCACGACATGCAAAATGTATTTGCTCTTGAATATAACGGACGTGGTGATAAGACTATAATCGGACCGGTTGCAGGCCGCGTTTTGAAAGACAGTCCATGTATCCGCTGTGGTCAGTGTGCCGTTCATTGTCCGGTTGGTGCTATTACTTTCAAAAATCCTATTAAAACAGTATTTGATAAGCTTGGAAACAAGGATATTGTTGGTGTTGCCGCTATGGCTCCTTCTGTTCGTGCCGCAATTGGTGAAGAATTCGGCATGGCACCTGGAACTCTTACAACAGGTAAGATTTATGCAGCACTCCGCCAGCTTGGCTTTAAGTATGTATTTGATACAAACTTTGCCGCAGACCTTACAATTATGGAAGAAGGCAACGAACTTTTGGAACGCGTTTCTAAGGGCGGAAAGCTTCCTATGTTTACAAGCTGCTGTCCTGGATGGATTGACTACTGCGAAAAGAAGTTCCACGACATGCTTCCACATCTTTCTACCTGTAAGTCTCCACAGGCTATGCAGGGTGCAATTACAAAGACATATTTTGCAGAAAAGAATGGCCTTAAAAAGGAACAGATTTACAATGTTTCAATTATGCCATGTACTGCAAAGCTTTGGGAAAGCCAGCGTGATAAGAGCATGAGTTCAAGCGGTGTACAGGATTACGATATTGTACTTACAACCCGTGAACTTGCAATGCTTATCCGCGAAGCCGGAATTGATTTTGCTAACTTGCCTGAAGAAAGTGCAGATAACCTTATTGGTTCATACACAGGTGCCGGTACAATCTTTGGTGTAACTGGTGGTGTAATGGAAGCTGCAATCCGCACTGCATACTTTGTTACAAATAAAAAGGAACTTGGTCCTGTAGAATATGAGCCTGTTCGCGGTATGGACGGCGTTAAATCTGCAGAAGTTGACCTTAACGGTACAAAGGTTCGCATTGCTGTTGTTCATCAGATTAAGAATGTAGACGCAGTTGTTGAACAGATTCGCGCAGACCTTGCTGCAGGAAAAGAACCAACCTGGCACTTTATTGAAGTTATGGCTTGCCGTGGCGGATGTATTGGTGGTGGTGGACAACCTTATGGTGTTACAGACGAAGTTCGTGCAGCCCGCACAAAGGCTTTGTACACAGATGATGAAAAGTGTACAATCAGACAGTCTCACAATAACCCGGAAATTGCTGCAATTTACAAGGATTTCCTTGGAGAACCTCTTGGTCACAAGTCTCACGAACTCTTGCATACAAGCTATGTAGAGCTGGATCAGTATAGATAATATTTGAATTTCAGATATCATCGTTAAATATCAAATGCAGTATTGCGTCATTTACAGAACGTGATACTGCATTTTTTTATTGGATTCTTTATAAAAATCACTTATTGTTCAGGAAGCTTTCGCATCGAGAACATTCTGTTTTTATATTTTAAAACATCATCTTCGGTATAAAGAATTTCGTAACGGCTGTATTTTGTAATAAAGCTGATTAAATCTGAACATTCGAAAAGCTCAAAAATCTGACGTGAATGTTTTTTTATTGAAGAAAGAGACATATTCAAATCTACGGCAATCTGTTCGTATTTTTCACCGTCAAATATTTTTTTTATGAAAAGCTTGTCGTTTTCAGAAATCTGAGGATATTCAGTAAGATTAAGAAAATGAAATTTACGGTCACCCATCAGTTGTCTGATATAGATTCCCGTGATGTATGCTGAAGAAAGAAAGATAAAGGTTAAAGGAAGATGAATCATCATCGCTTTTGGAACAATATCGGGATGAAGAATTATACAGGAGAAAAGAAGTACTGCATAATAAATAATCGTGAAAGTGATTTTAATTATTTTGTGCTTTCTGTAAAATCCACGTGTTGAAAGGCTATGTGTTCCTATGGAAAAAATTGGAAGAGCAAGTGGATCTGTCGGATGAAACAAAAAAATGTAAGTGCTTACGAGAAACGCTGCAATTGAAAGAAGCATGAGTTTATCGCGGAAAATCATAAGACTAAGGATAAGAAGCGCAGATGCAAGAAGAACTCCAAAAGGAATATAGTCTTTCAGATAAAGAAAGTGAATGGAGCTGGAAATAAGAAAGATTGTAGATAAGACTATGATAAAACTCTCAAAGATTTTCTTTCCTTTACAGATATCTTTATTTCTCATAGTACCTCTGGTTAAACCTTTAATAAATTATAGCATATAAATAAAAAAAGCAGAAATAATACTTTTCAGGTAAAATTTCTGCTTTATAAGGATTTTTCTGTAAAAGAATTAATCTTCGTTGATTTTTATGATACCGCTTGTAGCCGATAAATGAAGTTTTACATCACCGGTACCAAGAATATCTGCATCATTAGATTTATTGTCTAACTGGAGTTTATTGTTGTAAATACCGCTGGTAACCGAATGATAAATGCTCAAGTTCGAATCGGATGGAATTTTAAGCTTGATTATTCCGGAAGATGTCGACATAGAGCTGTCTTTTGTCAAAGGTTCAAGCAATGCAAGCTTTGTAACACCGGATGAAGAAACAGAATGAATTTCATTGATTTTTGCCTTTCCGTTGATTACGCCGCTTGAAATTTCACTCTGGAAAACATTGATGCTGCAGTCAGTAAGATAGATGGAACCGCTCGAAACCTTTATGTTTAATTTATCTATAATAAAATCCTTTGGTATATAAACAACGATTTTGCGGTGTTTTTTTGATGCATGCTTATGTTTTCTGCTGCTTTTTATTGAAAGTGTCGTTCCGTTTAATGAAGTTTCGGGTTTGTGATTCTCATCACAGTAAAATTCAACTTTAATATCTTTATTTTCAGAAATTTCAAAGAAAATAGCTTCACTGTCAAGATTAATATTAAATTCAGTAATCTGATCTGTTGAATAACTTTCATCGTCGTATAAATCAAAACATAATGCCAGCGATTCCGAGGGATGCTTTGAATTGAATTTGAAATTCAACATACCGTCGTTTTTAATAAAAGAAATAAACAGAAAGATTAATACTGCTGCAATTATCAGCCATATAAAAGCAAGGATTTTTTCAATCTTCATTTTATGCTCCTTAATTTTTCTAGTTATCGAATTCTTTTAATTCTTCTTCATTTGTGTTGAGGAAAAGAAGAACTGCATTTTTAATTGCAGAAGCAATTATCCAGATTAACCAGGTAATTCCCCATCTTCCTGTAGAAAAAGAAACAATAAGATAAATTGCAAGAACTAAAGCCCAGTAAAGCTTTAAGAATGCAGCGATAAAACGTTTTGTTTTTGAATTACCATTGTATTCATAGCGCAAGGCATGAGTATTATGAATATATTGAGAAACATCCTGTGGAATGCTCATGTGGGTGTAAACCAGAAGACCAGTTGCAATTGCAATAAAAATAAACATAATTATAAGACCTACAATTCCGAATTTATCTTCATCACCAAGATTGAAAATTTCAGCTAGTCCTGGTAATCCAATCATGATTGTTACTCCGATTATATAAAGTATTACACTGATTGAAGTATTTCTTGCTCTTTTTGTCTTGTATTCATCAATTTTTGATTTAAGCTCTTTTTCCGGTTCAAGAGATTTTAAAAGCTCATCAACATCGCCTAAATCGGCAAGAGATTCTGTGTAAGCCTGATTTTCAGATTTACCTTCCTTTAAATGTGCTTCAAAATGCTCGTTAAGGTTAGATAAGATTTCTTCTTTTAATTCCTGTGCTTTTTTTGTATTAGGAATGCCCTTGAACAATACATCTACATAGTTTTTGATTTTTGAATTCATTATTTTGCCTCCTTTTCGCTGTTATCAATAAGTTTTGTCATCATTTTTTGAATTTTCTGCCAATCATTCTGATTTTCCGTGTATTCGGATTTGCCCTGTTCGGTAATCGAATAATAGCGTCGTCTGGCACCGGAATTTTCATCTCCCCAGTACGAAGTTATCAAGCCGCTTTCTTCAAGACGCCGGAATGAAGTATAAAGTGTTGCTTCTTTGAGCTCTAAGGTTTTTTCACTTACTTCACTGATTGTCTTGTTTATCTGGTAGCCGTAACTGTCTCCCTGGTTCAACTGTGCCAGAATGATTGTATCGGTTAAACCGCGTAAAATATCTGAATAGTTCAGCATATTTACCTCCAGTACAGTTCATCTGATATAAGTTATAATATAAGATACCTCATCTGTCAAGGTATATCGTCAAAAATAAGAAAAATCTTAGAAATAAAAGGAAAAGGATGGATTTAAAATAAAAAAAATGCACTTCAAGATAGAAGTGCATTTATAACATTACTTCAGGATGCTCTAGCGGAGCAAGCTGAGAACGTTCTGTGAGTTCTGATTAGCCTGAGCGAGCATTGCTGTTCCAGCCTGACTAAGAACCTGATCTCTTGTGAATTCAACCATTTCTTTAGCCATGTTAGTATCACGGATTCGTGATTCAGAAGCCTGGAGGTTTTCAGCACCAATGTCAAGACCAGTAATTGTCTTTTCGAGACGGTTCTGATAAGCACCAAGGTCTGCTCTCTGTTTGTTAATCTTTTTGATTGCTTCATCCAATGTACCAATTGCGCGGTTTGCTTCGTCCGGTGTTTCAAGAGTCATGATTGATTCATCGCCAATGTTGCGTAAACCAAGAGCCATAGCAGACATTGTACCGATGTAAACCTGAGTTCTCTGATCCATATTAGCACCGATATGGAACCACATAGAACCAGTAACAACGTTTTCACCTGTTGGGCGTGCAAAACGTCCTGTAAGCATGTTCATACCGTTGAACTGTGCTGCAGATGCAATACGATCAACTTCTGCGATTAAAGATGAAACTTCAACCTGAATCTGCATACGGTCTTCAGAAGAGTAGATACCGTTTGAAGACTGAACTGCTAATTCACGGATACGCTGAATAATATCTGTTGTTTCCTGTAAGTAACCTTCAGTAGTTTGAATGAAAGAAATACCATTAGCTGCGTTGGTAGAAGCCTGATTCAAACCACGAATCTGTGAACGCATTTTTTCAGAAACAGCAAGTCCTGAAGCATCATCGCCTGCACGGTTGATTTTTTCGCCAGAAGAAAGTTTTTCCATACTCTTCTGTGATCTCAAATCCTGAATTCCCTGGGCACGCTGAGCAAACATTGCACTCATATTGTGATTAATAACCATAATAATCTCCTTATTTTTTGGTCTGTTAGGATAAACACATGGTGGTCTCATTAAACCACAACGTGGTTTATCTCACGGGTTTCCACCACCCTTTACTTGATTGTCGGGTACTGTTAAAAAAAGTTTAGAAAAAAAATGAAAAAATTTTTAAAATATGACTAAAGAGATTTTTGAATTAAAACGAATATTTTTTATTGACAAATATATATTTTTGAAGTTAAATAATAAAAGGACAGAGAGTGCTAAAAAGTGAAAGAAAAAGTATAAAAAGCCTTTCAATACTTCAATACTTCAATACTTCAATACTTCAATACTTCAATACTTCAATACTTCAATACTTCAATACTTCAATACTTCTCTCTCCAATAAAATTTTTAATATATGAGGTATAAAGCAAATGAAGCGGTTAAAAAAAGCAATAGGAATGATGCTTGGAGTTTTGATTCTGGCATCATGTGAGAACGGAACAAACAGGAAGTTTAAGGAAGGATTAAAAATATTTAAAGACAATCCTGTAACGATAAACTGGAAAGCATCTGAAACAGAAGAAATGGAAAGTTTTAAGGCAGATGTAACGGTGTACAGTAAAAACAGCCGGAAAGGCAGTAATGCAAAAGTTTCTCACAGCTACAGGATTGCGACAAGGAAAGAAAACGGAGCAATTCTTTCTAGGGTAGATTTTCCTAAAGGGCAGTTTGGAGAAAAAAACAGGACAATATTACAGAATGATAAGGAAATTGTAATTGCCGATTCAGAAAGCGGACAGGTAGAATTACGTCTTCCCTGTAACAATAAAATAGAAGAACTGGATTATCTTACAGGGAACATGATATATGGAAGGATGAATGTCGGAAAGATACGTGAAATATCACGCAAACTGAATTTTGATGTAACGGAAGAAAATAAAGAAGAAATGACAATTAATCTTCCGTATCAGTATTTTGCAGACCAGGGAAATTACGGCAGGGTTTCAACAAAGGTTAAGTTTGATACGGCAGATGAAATATTAACAGAGATAGAAACGATAGATATAGATCTGGAAGGAAATACAATAACAACGACAATAATGCCTGTTTATGAAGAATATAACGGGGAAATGGTAAAAGTCGGACAGATTTCAATAATAGACACAAAGATGGCAGAATTAATAGATGGTCTTGAAGGAATAGAATATTTTAACAGTATAGATGAAATTCCGGAAGCAACAAAGGAAGAATACGAAAAGGCAAAATCGAAAGGACAGGCATTTGACGTAAACAATATGAGATACGGAAATCCTGCAGATTTAAGCAATGTTGAAACAATAATTGAAGTCTATGAAAACATAAGCATAAATGATTGTGATAAAAGTGAATTTAAATTGTTAGAGGAGGGAAGATAAAATGAAAGCATTAAAGAAATTAGCAGCAGTATTAATATTTGTATTATACAGTGTTTCTGTTTTTGCGCAGAGCGTACCGGTGGAAGAAACAGTATCTTCAGATGAATATAAGAATATATCTTCTAAAATATATAAGAAAAAAGGTACTAAAATAAATGATGTTAAAGGAAGCGGGCTTCTGAACTGTGTAATAAATTTTACAGGATTTTCTTTTGAAAAATATGATCCGGGGAAAGATTCTGATTTAACGAAAATATTAGAAAAAGACAGTAAAATAATAGCTGAAAACTGGGCTGAAATAGATGAAAAATATGCAGTAGTTGGGCACAGTCAGGGAGGAGTAAGGGCTTTAGCATATGCGAATATTTTAAAACAGAAGGCAGAGCAGGAAACAGATCCGGAAATGAAGGCAAAGTATCAGCATGCCTATAATCATCTTGGAGCAGTAATTACGGTATCCGGAATAGATAAGGGAATTAAAGCCTTGGAAGGAGGTTTTGGACCAATAAAATCAAGGATAATGGAGGATGTAAATATACTATATAATGGTATTGATGCACTTTTTCACTGTGAGCAGATATTAGGAACATTTTTATGGGATTTTTCAAGACTTTTAATGCTTACAGCAGATGACAGTTTGAATTTACATGACAGAAATAATTTTGTAGATATTGTTCTGGGATTTTTTCCTCATAATATGAAAGTATATCTTCGTAAGGCAATGAATGAATGTAATCCGGATGAAATGAAAGAGATCCGTGACATGATGCCTTACAGTGATTTTATAGCGGATAATGTGGCAGACTTTCATGCAGAGATAAAAAAAGTAGAGGATGGGGGCGAGTCTGTAATAGAATGGCGCACTAAAAAGATCGGATGGTTACGAATTCCATATTTTGTGAAGGTATATTATCCTCATTATAAGGTTTATACAGAATATACAGAGAATAAGCTTAAACTTGATGATGAAATACCAGTTGCTTATATTGTTGGGAAGAATAATGAAGTTTTTTCTGCATATCCGGAGGCAGAAGGATGGGTTACAGCATTAAAGGTAACAATGGGAGTAACGGCAGGAATTCATATAGTAAAATCAGCATGCCTCATAGGTTTATTCATGAATTCCATAAATTATGCAAATTATGCACAGGATGCATATCACTGGCTGGATAACATTAATGAAGAAATAGGCGAACTTTTAGGCTCTGAAGAAAATGACTGTGTTGTTGCTGCGGAAAGTCAGTTTTATTCAAGGGAAGCGCATCCGAATGTTTTGTCAAAAGATGAAAAAGGTTATGAGGAGTATCCACAATATAATCATTTTCAGATAGATCCAACAGAAAATGATGTTGTGAATAGTAAAATTACAGAATTATTGCAAGAAACGGAAGTAGATGGCTCAAAAATAAATTAGGGGAGTAAAGAAAAAATGAATAAATTTTTATTAAGTATAATTACTGTTTTGCTTTGTTTTATTTATATTTCATGCCCTTTAATAAAAACACCTGAAGAAAAAGATGAACCATTTTATAAAGTCAATGAATTATGGAGGATTGAGTTGAAAGGAATCCCTCATGTAAAAACAGTGATAGGTGGAGGATATTTTTATGCAGTGAAAGGAGGTTTTCTTAGCGAAGAAAATAGAAAATTTAAAGTTTTAAAGGTAAATATAAATGATCCGTCAGATATTATTGAATCTCAGGAATTTGAAGGGCTTGAATGTTCAGATTTTTTAATAGTGGAAGACAAGCTTATTCTTGGCACGGAAGACTTTCACATGATAATTTTAGATAAGAATAATCTGACTTTAATAAAAGATCAGGTGGTAAGGCATAAAGCAAGGGGCCCGTTGTTTGAGTATAAGGGGAATCTATACTGGGAAAACGGAGCCAACGGATACCGGGGGGAAAATAGGGAATTAATTCTGGAAAAGGATAATGTAGTAAAAGCAAATCTTGAAGATATTATTAACTGCACAAGTGAGATTTATGAGGT
>JAFYZU010000004.1 GCA_017548565.1 Treponema sp. | reverse complement strand
GCTTAAAAATCAGAAGACCCGGCTCCAAGAGCAGATAACCGTAATCCTTGGCAAAAAACAAGTCCTTGTCCGCATCCTCCAGGCCCAGTACCAGGCCGAAAAAATCGGTAAATTACATTCCGTGCCAAAGCTTACCAGCGAGCTGGTCAAGAAAATCCTTGGGGATACAGATAACAAAGATTCTGTGATATGATGAGGTAATATGATTAGAAAGAAAAATTCAAAGAAAGGAGGGGGAAGTCTCCCCCTCGCTCCAGCCCGCAAGCGGTCTTCCACTACCCCTTCGCCTAGGGGCTCTGCCCCTAAAACCCCGGGTATGTCTACTTCAGAATTTATTTACATCTCCAACGAAGCTCACTACGACCAGGTAATCGAACGCATAAAGTCCGTAAAGAAAACCCTGTGGATTGGCACCGCCGATATAAAAGACCTCTATGTAAAAGACGGCCGCTGCACCATGCCCCTGCTTCAGGTTCTTTCCGATTTAGCCAAACGCGGAGTAGAAATCCGCCTTATACACGCCAAAGAACCGGGCCCCGCCTTCCGCCAGGATTTTGACAAATACCCCGCCCTCATAGAAGGAATGGAACGAGTCCTTTGCCCAAGAGTTCATTTTAAAATAATTGTCTTTGATTTAAAAACAGCCTACGTAGGTTCTGCAAATTTAACAGGAGCAGGACTAGGCATGAAAGGCGAAAACACCCGCAATTTTGAAGCCGGCGTTTTAAGCAGCAATAAAGAATTTGTTAAGAACGCTGCCACCCAGTTTGATGAAGTCTGGATGGGGGCGTTCTGTAAGGGTTGTAAACGGAAGAAGTTTTGCGGGGATCCGATTGGGTAGGTTTCCGATATTTATTCCAGTTATAAACAATGGAAATTAGTTATATCTATCGTTTATATAATTAATCAAAGCTTCTTCATTTGATAATATAGATTGGCGGAATTCTTTATATGTCTTTTTATTTTGCGGTATCGAAAAACCTATAACAGAAAGATTTCCACCATAACCAATAGTATTTAATTTGAGACGATTTACCGTGTTTGATTCTTCCTGCTTGTTTGGATAGATATAACCACCTTCATCAATTTTCATAGTATGCATATATGAAATAACTTGATATAAATCTTCTCGTCCTACTCCGTTTTCTAAATGTTTATATTTTGCATCTAAAATAAATTCTTCTGGTTTGTAAAAATCTGGGTAAATCTTTCCATAATTGTTATCAAATGTATCTTCTATGTCCTTATCAAATAATCTTATTCCACCCTTTTTTTCTTTATTCTCTGGATGAATAAAACCGTAGTTACCTAGTATAGAACCAATGTATTCTTCCCAAAGCCAACTTCCATCAAACAAGATACCATAAACTTGTTTTCCTTTATTTGAATATTGTAATTTCTTGTGTTCCAAAATTATTTTGCATAAAGACTGCAAGTTTGAATAATCTTTATAGTAAGGATGAGATATCGGTTTTCGATTTGCCTCTAATATTGTTTTCCTTTTTGATTTTTCATAAGAAGTAGTAACAGATACTATGGTTTTTACAGCTTGTTTAATATCTTTATCACCCTCTAAAAGACTTTTAAATCCTGGCTTGTTTTTTATATATTCAATAGTATGTCTAATTAATTCTGTAACATTATTATCAAAAGAAATTTCTCTTGAATTATAGGCAATGTTTCCGCAAAAAGGAATATTAACTTTTATGTGACGACGGACATCTAGACTTCCACGTAAAGAAGAATCATTATGTTTAAAAGTTTTATATGCTCTGAAAACACCTTTTCTCATTGCTTTTTTTAAGAATAGAGGGAAGAAGTAAATAAATATATCAAGAGAATCGGCTTCTCCGGCATAATGATTCATATCAAATAAATTTACATGACAAATCCTCTGTAACATATAATGAAGAAGGAAATTACTAGTTGATGATTCAAATCTTGAATTAATATTTATCTGAGTATTTCCAATTCCAATAAATCCCATGATTTTACTGGTTTGAATTGTTAAATCTAATAATTGTTGTGGAGTACTGTTAATCTGAGATGGGGAAACAGTAAGAATAAAATCCTTATCTAATTTATCAGATGTTTCTTCAATTGTATTAGGGAACATCAATAAATCTTCATTATCTTTTACAAGATTATATAGGGATTTATTACTTATTTTTATAATATCAGAATGAATTTCTAATATATTATCTTCAATTGCACCAGAATCGAGAAACGTTGTACTACTGCAATCATTTAATATAATTGTATTCATTTTTTATTGAACAGGATTCTCATTTTCATAAGCTGTTTCTAAAGCTTCCAATTTGTCTTTTATGCCTTCTTCTCCTCTTAGGTATTCATTTAATAAAGGTTTTATATGATAATTCCATAAACATTCAAAAGCAGTAGTTTCATCTTCATCTTTTAAATAACGGGCAAACTTTAAGAAATACGCAGCACCAATTTGATACGAAACTCCTAATTCGTATTCTTCTTTAATTATTTCTAGATTAAGGTTATCCATACGGTTTATAATTCTTTGTAAATAAGAAGATACATCTACAATATTACCTTCACTATCTTTCCAGGCGAAAGGTTCAGAGAACATTTTCTGACTTTCATCTGCAGTTACCTCTTTCCAAGAAAATCGTCTTCTGAACGCAAAATCCATATTTTCAACACTTCGGTCAATGTCGTTCATGGTTCCAATAATATATACATTTTTTGGTACAAAGAAACCATCTTTAAAAGGATCATCTGTATCATCAATTAAATTCTGATACTGTGTATTAACTTTTTTATCTCTATATCCGTCTTCTATTGCAAAAAATAATTCACCAAATATTTTACCTACTTCACCCCTATTTATTTCATCAATGATAAAAACAAAAGGTTTTTCTTTTTCTTTAAGAGCTTGTTTGCAGAAAACTTTAAATGCCCCATCTTTTCTCTCAAATGAAATATCATTAGTATTTGTTTTGTCTTTTATTGGACGTAAGCCTTCTACAAAATCTGTATAATCATATGAAGAATGAAACTGTACAAAGCCTATTCTGGAATTTATCTCATTTCTCTCTGCTTCTGACAATAGTTCTTCTGAAGCTTTTCCATAGATTAGTTTGATTGCAAGCTTTCTTGCTTCAAATGTTTTTCCAGTCCCCGGTGCACCTGTTAGTATTAAATTCTTTGTATTCTTCAAGAGAGTTAGATTTTCATCAGCGTTCATAAAGTCTCCTTCTAGTTTCTTTAACAGTTTATATCCTTTTTCATTTTTAAGTTTTCGTATAGCACAATATACATCAGATTTATTTTCTAGATTGTCTTCAGAAATATAAATCCCTTGTTTATTGTAATACTTCCATGAATCAACATCGATTCTTTGTCCCCACTCCTCTGCACCTTCTGTAAGATCTTGATAAAATACGGTTCCTTCCTCGAAATGGATTACACCATCATAGTTATATGAATTGTAATTCTCTCTATTCTTATCATACATTAAGTATTCAGAAGAAAGCACTATATCAGGATCTTTCCTTGGGTAGATAGCAATACCAACAGCAAAAACTCTTTTATCCCCACATAAAAAAATTATATCGCCTTCATTAACTTCAAAAGCCTTGTTCCAATTATTTGTTACAGTTCCTGGAGAAGAGTAAACCCCATATTCATATTGCATAATTCCAGAATTAAGTCTTATTGCTTTTTCAATAAAACGCTGACAATCATTAGCACCATTTGTACCTGGTTTATGTGGAGTGATACAATAAAAGTGCAGTGCCTAAATTGCCGAAAATCTAAGGAGAATGGCAATGAAAAGGTACGATCAAAATTTCAAGGACGAGGCTTTGAAGCTCTCGGACGACATTGGAATCAAGAAAGCTTGCGAGCAGC
>JAFYZU010000051.1 GCA_017548565.1 Treponema sp. | reverse complement strand
TACCTGAGATTAAAGATTGGTTATCAGAATCCTGCAGATTATGCAGAGGTTTACAGACAGATGCTTGATAGAAATATGGGAGGCTGGAATGGTAGTCAAGATTGACGGCATTGAAAACAAGGACTTTGGAAAAGACAAAAACCTTTTCTTGAAGTTCCTTAAGGAAAACACAAGCTCTGGAAAAGTGTGTGCCCAGGTTGAAGTGTTTAAGGCTGTGGATGTGCAGAAGGATTCTTTTCACTGGGTGATGAGTACCTTTGACACGGACAGAGACTTTGAAAAAGTAGATCCCTGTGGCTGGGATTTGAAAAACTATCTTTTGAATCCTGTTGTGCTCTGGAGTCACGACTATTCGATTCCGCCTATTGGAATTGCACAGAATGTGATGGCTGACAAAACCCTTGAAGGCGACATTCTCTTTAATGCCAAAGACTTTGACGAGTTTGGCTGGAGCATTGGAGAGCGCGTAAAAGCCGGAGTGTTACGTTGCGGCTCAGTGGGCTTTCGTGTGGATGAGCTTGAGTTTTTGGAAGCCAAAGACCGCGACTGTGATTTGATTTACAGAAAGCAGGAGCTTTTGGAATTTTCTATTTGCAGTGTGCCGGCAAATCCCTTTGCCCTTCACATACCGCAGAAGAGACTGGAGATAACGGAAGTAATTCAGGAGGAAGAACTTTCGTATTGGGATAAGTTAGGTAAAGGCCTGGCACGGGCTTAACAGTGCATAAAAAACAGAGCGGCTTGCAATTGGAACCTGGAAGCCGTTCTGGTTCAAGTGACCTGAAGGAGGACCAATTGAACGAAGTAATTGTATCTTTGCAGCAGAAACTTAGCAATATGAAAAGCTTGGTGCCGACAGAAGCTGCAACACCGGAACAGATTTCAAAATACTTTAATGAGACAGAAGAGCTCATTGACGGGATTTTGAAAATGGCAGACAGTCAGCAGACTGCCTCAACAACAGAGCTTGAAGGAATCAGAGAATCAGTTAAGGAGCTTCGTAACCTTCTTAAAAAGACTGATGCAGAAATGAAGCCTTTGACTTACCGCGATGTTTGCTACAACGTGGGAAAAGGTCTTGTTGCCGCCTGGAACAAGGATGCCGAGACTCTCGGCGAATTGAAGTTCTGTCCTAACATCAGAGCTGAAAAATGGAACAACCCGAAGGACTTTAAGTGGGAAGCCGGTAAAGGCTTTGTACCACAGAAGGCTGTCCTTGGAGAACCAATCGGCAACCTGGCAAACAATGACCAGTACCTTATCAACCCGATTTACGAAGAGACAATCATGCAGGAAGCTGCAAAGCAGTCTGTAATGATGAATCTTGTAACTCATCGCCCGATGAACGGACCTTCAATCTTTATTCCAGAGCGTGACCGCGGCGGAATTGAATTGAAGTGGCTTACTTCCTACGGTCAGAAAATCGACGCTACAAAATCAAATATGCCGACAAGAACAGAGCTTAAGGCTTACACCCTTGCAGGCTATGTTCCGTTCTTCGATGAGTTCGGCGAAGATGTTTTTGTAGACCTTGGAAAAATGTTCCTGGAAGACTTTACCGAAGCCTACGGCCAGGAGTTTGACCGACAGTGTCTTATTGCCGAGGATGACCCGTTCACAGGAGCCATCAACATGTCACAGGCAGAGGTTTGCAGAATCGAAAGTACAGACGAAACTAAGCTTACATACCTCGACTTTAGAGCAGCCGAGCTCAAGGTTGAACCAGAAGAAAGAAAGTACTGCAAATGGTTCTTGAACGAAACAGTTTTGAATCATATTGCAAACATTCAGGACGACAACCACAACCCAATCTGGAGAAAGCCAGGCGACGGAATGCCAGGAAGAATCGACGGCTATGACGTTGTAGAAAGCCGCCTGATGCCGCAGCTTGCCGACTTGGAAGCCGACAGCGTTATTGCCATCTTTATGAATCCAAAAAGAATCATACACGGCAACCGTAAGGGAATTGAAATCAAGCGCTTTGACGAAACAACCGAAGGACTTGAATACGGCGAGCTCTTTATGCGCTTCAGAAAGCGTGACGGCTTCCTTGTGACAAGACCAAAGAAGAATATGGTATTGCTCAAGACCGCAGAAGAATAAGTTATACCATAAGGCGTGACTAAATCACTTCCAAAACCCAAATCATATTTTGGGCTTTGGAAAGCGGGGGCGAAAATTACCTAAACCGAAGTGAAGGCAAATGCAAGGCTGGAGCGCAGCGACACCCGAAGGGCCTGGCCTTGTATTTGACTGAACGAAGGTTATACTTGCCAGACCCCTGCTTTTCCATGTACGAGGTACAGATGAATCCATTCCCATTTGAAGAACTCCAGAAAATCCTTGAATTAAAAGATACAGAGCTTGAAATAGACGAGTTATTGTATAAGTCTACAATTTCATACATAGAAAAAACACTTGGGTATCCGCTGGAAGATCATAATTACAATGAATTACAGACAGTGAGAGACTGTAAGGTGTATACAAATCAAGACAACATCACAGAAATGGTGAACATTACAGATATGAACACCAAGGAAAAAGTACCAAACTGCATAATAGACGGAAGAACAATCTTTCTGCTTTCTACAGAGTATGAAGGACACGTTTTATTCCTGAATTACAATGCAGGCTTTCTGCAGGAAAACTTCCCCGCAGATTTGAAAGAGGCAATAATCAAACTCTTCTTACTCAAAAAGAAAGAGTTTATAAAGCAGCAGAATCACGAAGAAGACTGTACCTTTGAGATTCCGCAGGATATTCAGAACATCATCAATATTTACAGGAGGAAAAACTGGTAATGAAGGATTTTATGAAAATGTACGAAAGACTTGAGGAGCTCTTACTTAATAAGCTTCCCGAATATATTACACAGTGGAATAAGAAAAACTCTGAATTATACAGGTTTGAATTAAAGCAATTTACAAATCAATGTATGAACCCCGGCATAGAAAAGTTTCCTTACTTTGCCGTGACCTTTATTGAAAAGGAACAGGCCAGAAAAGACAGAATAATTGACACCTTAAATTACAGGTTCAACTTTGAGTTTTTCTATGAAAAGGATGACACACCAGCCTTTGGAAAGACCCTGAGTTACGAGCAGCTAATCTGTCAGATGCTGCATGAAGATGACTTTGAGTACTGGCAGAACTTTGAAATACCAAAACTGACACAGAGGAAGTTTGAACTGTTGGTGCATGTGGAATGGTGAAAATGCATGAATATAGGTGCTTTTTTCAAAAAATAGGTATATAATTGAAGGATATAGAATTAGAAATTCTATTTAAAATAAAAGTGTCATTGTTTGACACTGTTCTAGTGTTAGAATAATTGAAAAGAGAACTAAATAAATGTCAGAAAAAACGAACAACCCAGCCTTTACTTTTATTGATTTATTCGCAGGAATCGGGGGCTTCCATCAGGCGATGGAAAAACTTGGTGGAAAATGCGTTTTTGCAAGTGAGCTAAAAGAAGATTTAAGAGAATTATACCACAAAAATTTTGGAATAGAATGTGCTGGAGATATTAATGAAATTGATATAGAAAAAGATATACCACCAAAATTTACAATGCTTTGTGCAGGATTCCCTTGTCAGCCATTTTCAAAAGCGGGAAAACAACAAGGTTTTCATGATGATAAAGATAGAGGAAACTTATTTTGGAAAATCTTGGAAATTCTTGAAAAAAAAACACCGGAATATATTCTCCTAGAAAATGTACCAAATTTAAAATCACACGATGAAGGAAATACATATAAAGTTATATCTGAAGAATTATCAAAATTATATGATATAAAAGACGATATTATTTCACCTCATTATTTTAGTATTCCACAGCATAGAACAAGAATTTATATAGTCGGTAGACTAAAAGATCTTGGTGGATTAAAAAACTTCAAGTTCCCTGAATATAATAAAGAAGCTCAATGCAATATTAATGACATAATTGATCCAAAAGATACTGATTATATGACATTAAAAGAACAAACCCAAAAACATTTAAATGCATGGCAACACTTTCTAAATATATTAACTGAAAATAATATCCCAATTCCGACATTTCCTATATGGGCGATGGAATGGGGAGCAGATTATAGCTATGAAGGAATTGCACCATTTTATCAATACGAAAAAACATTAAAAGGTAAGCATGGAAAATTTGGTGAACTCGTGCATGGTAATTCAAAAGATGATTACCTACAATGTTTACCAATATATGCACAGACAAATAAAACTGAAAAGAATCATAATTTCCCAGACTGGAAAAAAACTTATATAAAACAGAATCGTGATTTTTATGCTAAATATAAAAAAATTATTGATCCTTGGTTGCATGAAATACAGGAACCTGGCTTTGAAAATAGTCATCAAAAATTAGAATGGAATTGCAGTGGTGATAAAAATGTAAAACCAATATTATGGGATAAAATAATTCAATTCAGAGCGTCAGGAATAAGGGTAAAACTTCCAACATATTCTCCTGCATTAGTTCTTACAACTACACAGATACCAATTTTTCCTTGGGTAGAAACACCAAAGGGAGATAAAGGTAGATATATGACTCGTAAAGAAGCTGCTAAACTCCAAAGAATGGAAGACTTAAAATACTATCCAGATACAATTGCAGAAGCATTTAGAGCTTTTGGAAATGCAGTTAATGTTGAAGTCGTTCAAAAAATTGCAGAACAATTGCTAGCTGTAAAATGAGAGGATAAGCTATGAAAAAGAAATTGGATATTAGACCTGATACAAGCGTATATTCAACTTACCGTAGATTAAGTTATGTACCATCTACAGCTTTAGCCGAATTTCTTGATAATTCAACCCAAAGTTTTTTTGATAACAAAGATAAATTATCTACTCCATCACATAAGGCAAAACTTGAAATTAGAATTGATTACAATGAAACATCTGATACTATTACAATAAAAGATAATGCATATGGTATGGACTATGAAAATTTTACACGTGCAATTATTCTTGACCGTCCTCCAAAAAATGTAAGCCCAAATAGTAGAAACGAATATGGAATGGGACTAAAAACTGCTGCTTGTTGGTTTGGTAGATATTGGTCTGTTGAATCAACGCAATATGGAAATTCATTTAAATATAAAGCTGAAATTGATATTGACGAACTTTCAAAATACAAGAATAAAGAAATTGAAATTGATGAAGACGATTGTGAAATAGATTCCCATTATACAATTATTACTATCAAGAAATTGAATCAAAAAATTAAAGGAAAAAAATCTGAAAAGAAAATTTTTGATTTACTTTCAAGTACATATCGTGAAGATTTAAGAACAGGAGAAATTGAAATATTTTACAATGGTATAAAATTAGCTTTTCAAGAAGTAACACCTTATGTTGATGAAGATGGTAAAGTTTGGAAAGATGATATTTCATTCTCTATTGATCATAATGGCACCAAATTAAATGTTACGGGTTATGTAGCAATTCGAATCCCAGGTAGCCTTGAACATGCTGGTTTTACTTTACTTAGAAGAAACAGAGTTATTATTGGTGGACCTAATAAGAACTATAGACATAAAGATATTGTTGGAAATCAAAACTCTTTTGAATACCAGAGATTATACGGTGAATTGAAAATGGACAATTGGCCGGTGACTCAGGCAAAAGATAATTTTGATTGGGAAACCGAAGATCTTGAAGAAAAATTTCGCGAAAAGTTAGCTGAGATAGTAAAGTCAAAAGGTTATAGAGCAAAAGCAGAATCCATTAAAGTCCGTGAAAAAACAAATATCAAAGAAGTTGGAAAAGCTCTTGCTGTTACAATTCCTCAAAATGAACACATATCTGAAGTAACTGTAGAAATTGCCAGTCCTGCTAATCATACAACAATTAATGTTGATGATAATTTTACTCTGGAAAGTGATGATGCCAATACAGAAGGAAGTACTGGTATCGGTGTAGATATAGAAGATAATCAAGACTTATTGATTAAGTTTAAGCATGATGGTGTACCATATGTTTTTAGAATAATTTACGATGATGGGGATCATCCAACAGGCTGGGCAAATTTTGATAGTAGCGAAGTTTCTCCAGAAAAAAGTATTACTATTTTTACACAACATCCTTTCTTTTATCCATTTATAAATAAAAAAGATTTTTTGGTTGTTTTAGCAAAATTTGCAGTTGCTTTATTTATGGCAGAAATAGAATCTTATGAAACTGCTTCAGATGGAATGGTTATACCATCTACGATACGCATGGAAATGGGAAAAATACTTGAAGAACTTACAGCAGAGGATAAAAAATGAGTGATGAAATTACAGCGGTATTGAAATCAGGAATAAATAACTCTTCTTTTGGCATGATGGAAACTGATGGTTTCTTTATAACCAATGTAGCTAAAAAGATGAAAGAAGATAATAAAGATCTTACAGATGAAGCTGTAGATTCAATTATTTCCAATGCTGCAGATGTATTAAATCATTGCCCAAATCCTATTGATAAAGGCGAAATAAAAAAAACAGGGTTAATGATTGGTAAAGTCCAAAGTGGAAAAACTAGTAATTTCATTTCTGTTTTAGCATTGGCTTTTGACAATGGATATAATATTGGAATTGTTATTGGAGGTAATACTACAGAGTTATTAAATCAAAATACTGAACGTATTCGTTCTTCTTTTAATGTTAATAAAGAATATCTTGTAGTATTGAATTCTAAAGAAAATGAACAATTAATAAATTCTAATGATGTAAGAGATTTTTTAACAAATGGGCAGAAAGTAATCATTGTATGCTTAAAATCTCCGCAAGAAAAAAATAAAAAACATATGTCAGAGGTTCTTCAAATTTTTGATGATCAATTTCTATCAAATCAAACTACTTTAATAATTGATGATGAAGGAGACCAGGCTACACTTAATAGTTTTTCTAATTCAAAGAAAGTATCAGATACTCAATTAACAAAACGATTATCTTCAACTTATAGAGTAGCTATTGAATTTAAGAATAAAATTAAAAGACATTGCTTTTTATCAGTTACAGCAACACCGCAAGCAAATATTCTTATCAAAACAGATGATATATTATCACCTGATTTTTGTTGTCTAATACCACCAGGAAAAGGATATTGTGGACTTGCAGTTTTTCATGGGCAGGAACAAAAGAAATATATTAAAGAAATTCCAGATAACGAAGATTCTCTTATCGATGCTGATAGTGGTATACCTGATTCATTTAAACAAGCTTTGGCCGCTTTTTTTGTAAGTAATGCAATTAGAAGATCTCGTGGTGATGATAAAACTCATTCTATGTTAATTCATCCAAGTGTAAAAAAGTTTGATCATGAGTATGTCGCAAAGAAAGTAAATAAATTAGTTAAAAATTGGAAAGAGATTGTTTTATACGGAAAAACAGATCTTTCTTACCAAAAAGGATTAAAGCCGCAATTATTAAAAGCTTATAAAATGTACGAGGATGACGGATTAAAACTTTTATCATTTGAAGAGTTAGAAGACCAAATACTTGAATGTATACGTAAATCTTCAAAAGCTTTAATTTTTAATAGTGATAACTCCAATGCAAAAAAAGATGCTGAAAACTTTAATACAAGAATTTATTTAGGCGGAACAATACTTGATAGAGGAATTACTATAGATGGTTTAGCTATTACATATATTATTCGTCGTGCAAAAGGTACAGCCAATGTTGATAACACAGAACAAAGAGCAAGATGGTTCGGTTATAAAAGTAAGTATATTGATATTTGTAGAGTGTGGGCAACAAAAGCGATTATAGATGATTTCTCTGCAATAGCTGAATCAGATGAAGATATGTGGGCTAGCATTTCAAGACATATTGCTTCAGGCAAATCATTTAAAGAAATGGCTCGATTATTTATTTTACAAAATGACGCAAGTCACAAGTTAAGACTTACACGTCCAAGTGTTGCTAAAACAGAGGAAGTATCTTGGACAGAATGGAAGAAACAAAAGTATTATCAAAAAGATGAGGATAAAGCAAATCATAATTTAGAATTGCTCGAGTCAATGAAAACTGAATTAGAGCCTAATTGTACATTAAGAGATTTTGGCGCTGCTCAAAAAGATTTATTTGCATATGATGTCAATCTTCCAGAATTACTAACGAAATATTTTGATAATTTCATTTTTGATTCTGATGAAAACATTAGAATAGATGTTGTTAAAAAGATATGTGAAATTCGAAAAAATAAAAACGAAGAATGTAAAGCTGATATTGTTTGGCTTCGTATACAAGAAAGAGAATCACGAACAATTAGACCTGATTTTACATTTAATAACATTTTTCAGCCTTATAACGAAAAATATAAAGGCGATGCAAGATTATGTGATGAACACCCTGATAGAATCCAAATTCAAATTCATTATGTAAAACCAATGAATGAAGAAAAAGGAACTTATTATTCACCAGCTTTAGCAATATATATACCAGATGGATATGCAAAGGATTTAGTAGGACAAAAAAATGATTAATAATATTAATTCTATAATTGAAAAAATTGATTCTCTTAAATTACCTGAACATGGTTATATATTTACAGAGATAGAAAATGTATATTTTGGAAAATCTTATGATGGATTTTATTCTTTTGGAAAAAAGGTTGATAATCAATCTATTTTACCAATTATACAGGATACAAAGTTTTTAAGTTTATATATAAATGGAATATTTCAAATTGGAGATGGATCAGAAAAGAATTTATCTGTTGTTTCATTAAAATCTGATGACAAAAAATTAATTGAAACTTTTATTAGACTTTCTATATCTATAATACCTGAAATTTCTGATAAGAAGTTCTATGATTATTTTTTATCACTCAAAGAAATATTTTCAAATTCTGTACAGAAAACAGAAACTGAATTACAAGGTTTATACACAGAACTTTATACTGTCAAATATTTATATGAAACTTTGCAATTAGATTTATCATCATTTTATCAATCTCAAGATAAAATGAAATTTGATTATTCAATTTCTGATATAAAAAAAATAGAAATAAAAAGTACTCAAAAATCTGAAAGAATACATCACTTTAGACAAGAGCAAGTTAATACTTTGATGTATGATATTATTGTTTTTTCATATTTATTACGAAAAGACGATAAAGGCCTTTCTCTCTACGAACTAATTGAATATTGTAAAAATAAATTCGCAAATAATTTTTTATTCATTACACATATAGAAAAATTTATTCATAAGACTACTGATTCAGAATTACAAAACTTAAAGTTTAATGAACAATTTACAATTAATAATTTGAGACTTATAAATGCAAATCAAATTCCAAAGGTTGAACAAACTTCTGGAAATGGTGTTTTCAATATTGAATTTGATTCCAATCTGGAAAAATCAGAATCTATTGACTTACAATTCTTTAGAATTTGGTTTGATCAATAAAAGGACTATCAATGGAACCTGTAAATAATTCATTTAATGTATTTGAAAAAATCGAAGAATCTGATAGAAAGAACTGGCATCTAATTATTGATGCTGTTTATAGAGCCGATCCTTCAATTACTAATATTTCAGCTGAAGTTCTTTCTAAATTACTTGGTGTAAAAAATCAAGGTGGTTTTAGATATCTTGGAAAAACAGAAACTCCAAATCTTGTTGTTTTATTTACAAGTGGTGAAGATGTTTATTGGAAAGATGAATTAGATACAACAACAGGACTTCTTTTATATTATGGTGATAATAAAACACCTGGAAATGATTTGCATAAAACAAATCTTCATGGAAACGAAATTTTAAGATACATGTTTGATTTAGCATGTTCTGATGATTTTGAAAAAAGAAAAAATATTCCACCTGTTTTAGTATTTAAGAAAAATTCATCTATTTATGATGAACAACATTCTGGACGAGATGTAAAGTTTTTAGGTCTTGCAGTTCCTGGACTAGCTGGTAAACCGAAGAAAGATTGGCTTTCAGCTGTTTGGGGGTGCAATCGTAACGGTGATAGATTTCAAAATTATAAATCATATTTTACAGTTTTAGATACTTCTTCAGGTTCAGCACTTGAAAAAGGAGCCGGAATTAACTTAGCTTGGGTCACTGATATTAAAAATGGAAGAGCCTATGATTCTCCGTATGCTCCAATCGTTTGGAAACAATATATTGACGGATGTAAAATATCACCACTTTCATCACGTGCTGAAAAATATGTAAAGACAAAAGAAGAACAATTACCAACAGATAAAGTTCAATATAAAATGCTTCAAACTCTCCAGAAATATTTTTATGATTTAGATGGTGGCTATAGTTTTGAAGTATTTGCTAGAGATTTAACAATTTATATGGATTCAGCTGTAGTTGATTTGAATACAACTAGACCTTATAAAGATGGTGGCTTTGATGCAGAAGGTAGATATCGAATTTTTAGTAAAGTTGAAAATGTTGTATACGTAGATTTCTATTTACAAGCTAAATGTTACAATCCTGATTCTACAGCCGTTGTTGTAAAAGATACTTCAAGATTAATTTCAAGGATAAAAGATAGACAATTTGGAGTAATGTTTACAACTTCTTATGTTGCTACTCAAGCTTACCAAGAAATAATTGAAGATGGGCATCCGATTGTCATAATCAACGGACGAAATATTATTGAATACATTTATGATGAATTAGAAATTCGAAGTGTTGAACGACTAGAAGAATGGCTTAAGTTAAATTACTCAGTTGTTTCTAAAAAGAAACCTGTGCAATATGTTCAAAATAATTCTTTTGGATATATGGTTGCAGATAACACTCCAAAATATGGAAATTAAAAATGAGTAAACACATTACATACGGAAAAACATTCGGCAGGTTTTATGAAGCTTACAGAAACTTCTGCAGAGAAAATTCACCCACAGGAAAACCAACATCTGATACCGCAGCAATGTTTCAAGACTGGTTTCTTGCAAATGTTGCTATGTGTATGGATGATGCCACCGCTGTTCAACTTTTCCTGAGAGATTTAAGAGGCGAACTTACTCATATTTATGTAAAAGATTCATCTTTATTTGATTTTTTGAAACAACCTGATATCCGTGATATAGACGGTATTAAAACTTACATAAAAGAAAATGGCTCAACTGTAACTTTGAATGAAGATAACAGCCTTGAAAATCTTACAACTGGAGTAAACTTTGGAATCTGTTTGCACCTTCCAAAAGTAAGTCAGGGATATGTTTTTGCTTATTCAATTTTTGATGAAACTAACGAGCTTCGTATTTTTGTAAATCATGGAATGGATCAATATCATCTTTCAAGTAATGAGATGTCTAACAAAAAATCCATTGTTTACACAGACCCAGAAATTAATGAAATTGCAAAACTGGCTTTGAATCTGATTTCATATATTTACTGTTTCCCAGAATGTCTTGTAGATGGTGCTCCGCATGATATTAAGACTGAGAACAATCATTATTTGAATACATCTGATAAAGTTGTTGAAGCTAATGATCGAGCGGAAAGCGGAGTTGTTATTCCTCATTTCCGTCGTGGTTATTTTAAGAGATTAAGCAGCGACTTTTTCAAGAATAAAAAAGGACAGATTATTTTTGTACATGAGACTATTGTAAATGGTGTAGCTAAGACGTTGGAGGAAAAATGATTATTTCAAATGAAAATACAAAATTTATTTTAATTTATACAAACTCAGGAGATACAGAGAAAAGATTTATTACAGATATAATGATGTCTTTAACAATGTTATATCAATTGAATTTTAATAATGACATTCTTTTATTAATAGATGGTTATACAACAACTGAAATCCAAACAGAAATAAAAAAATATAATTTACCTGAACCTGACATAAAAAACTTTACAAATAATTTTCTTGATGAATTAAATAAAATTTATAAAGAAAATGTAATTATCTGTACTACTGGACATGGACAAAAATTTTCAAAATGTCTTAAAACAAATTATTATCCAAATGTTTATCCTGAAACAATTTATGAATCATTAAACAATAATCCCCATATTCGAAACGTTTTTTGTATATGGGGGCAATGTTTAAGCGGACATAAATATAAGCAAGTGGATAATCCACTTAAGAATTATTTCTTATTTGGAGCTGCTGATAAATGGGAATCTGAAAGTTCAAATATTTTCGTTTATGAAGCTTTAACAAAAAGTAATAAGAATTTTTCTTTAATAAAAAATAATGATTATGGTATAAATGTATTTCTCTTTTTTTTCTTTTTAAATTTAAAATTTTATATTAATAAAGAAATTGATATAAATGATATTGAAAAATTATTTGATTACATTAAATCAAATTACATTACAATATCAATGATTGATAATACTAATGATTTTGATTTATTAAGCAAATTAATGAATAATAAAATTGATGAATTAAATAATGATGAATTAATAAAATTATATTCTACAATGATTTCAAAATACTTTACATTAGAGGAAACCGATAATTTACCTTGGTTAAAGTATTATACAAAAACTACAACAAAAGATTTATCACATATCAATGAACAAGTTTTACACAAATTTAAAATAGATATATTGATTATAAATACATTATTGTATGATTTAGTTTTTAAAATGAGTAATACTGAAAAAGAAATTAAACTAACTGTAGATGAATTCTTTAAAAAATTAAATCTACAAAGAGAACCTTTGCTATATGATAAAATTGTTATCTGTATTGCTATGATTTTAGCATTAAATAATGAAAAAGATAAATCAGACATAAAAACTCAAATTGAAAACTCAGTATTTATTTATAATTTACCTAAGGATTTTAAAAAAGATTTAAACAGTAGAACAATATTATTAAATGAAATAGAAAAACATATATACGTTACAGATAATCAAATTTGTTTTACAGCTAACTAATTATTCTTCCGTTTGCAAAATGCCATCACTAATTGGCACTTTGCAATTGTACTGTGGTGATACACTTTTTGTATGAAGATTCAAGGCAGAAAGTGCACACTGACGGTATTAAAAGACAATGAATTTATTCCACTACCATACAGCGAGGAAACTGTAAGATTAACGTCTAAAGGCTACACGCTGCCATCTTGCATAGGCAGAAGGAACAGACTTAAACGGATTGAAACAGGAAGGTTGATTCAGGGGTGTTTTGTTACACGTCTTGAATACCTGTGTGCGAAGGCTTTGTTCCTTCTGCTTTTTTATAATGACCAGACTTTTGATTTATATGCTGACCGCTGCTTTGAAAAAATCATTTACAAAAAGGTTTTGATTAAAGGCTTTGAGCTTCGAGGAGATAACGGCGAGGCTTTTAAGCTGCGTTTTGATTTGGGCGGAGAAGATTCCTGGACTGAAAGCTGGCCGGTGGTAACTCCATCTTTGGAATGGGAGCGGCGGCGCACTTATTTTTTTGATGGAAATTTTGTTACAGCAGATTTAAAGACACTTCCTCTGGTGTACCGCTTTGAGCTAACAGGGGAATATGGCGAGACTACTTTTTATAAAATAAAGCTTTACTTTCCGCTTAGCGAAGAGCATTACCCTGAGAAATATAGAATTGAAAAGCTTTCTTTGGTGCTGGATTTAAGGGACGGTGTGAGTATTGATTTATATGACCTTGAGCCTGAGGGTGAAATGGTTGATATAAACTGCGCTGATACGGTGCTTTGCAACCAGAGCTTTAGAATTACCGGGCCTCTTGTTTTTAAGGTAAGAAACGAAAAGGAATATCTTGAGATTGTGCTTTAGGGGCGTTGTCAAAATGCAATCACTAATTGGCACTTTGCAAACGCACTTTGGGGTTACACTCGAAGCATGAGGTTTTATGAGGTTCCGCCTGAGGTGGAAAACGCAATCAGAAATACAGAGAGCCGCCCCTTTGTTCGCATAGTGTTTGAGCTTAGTGGCGGTGATGTTTATATCCGCGATTCTGACATTCTTGAATGTGTGATGACTTCTTATAAAAGCGAGGACGGCGGGATTGTAAACCTTGGCGAGCTTTTGCTTGATAACTCTCTTAATGCTTTTGATTTAGAAAATAATAGTGAGCTTGCTCCAGGGCTTGGCGTTCAGATCTGGTACTGCTTTGGGGAGCGGACTAATACCTTCTTTCGCTTTCATATGTTTGTGGATGATGACGGCTTTCAGATTCAACAGACCGGCTATTCAAATAAAACCTGCAAGGTAAAACTGATAGACCTTTCTAAAAAGCTTGATGATACAAAGCTGCAGCGCAACTGGACTGATGCCCAGATTGTTGTTCACTCGGTTGTATGTGACAGACTGCATCCGGAAAATTCTTTGGTTCATATTATTGCTTCGCGCGGTGGAATTAGTGCTAATGAAATCAACTGCGGAACGCTGAACTTTGATATTCCTTATGTGGTTGTGGCGGGCTCTGCCTGGAAGGAATTGTGCTCACTGGCTAAGGCTTATAACGCTGTTGTGGAATGTGGTAAGGATATGACCTTAAGCTTTATAGAAAGTCCTTACGATTTACAGAATGAGTACAGCGAAGAAAGCTGCTTTAGCCTTAATGAAAATGAGATTACTCATTACCGCTTTTTTAATAACAGAGATAAGTATGCGAATAATGTACGCCTGAAGTATACGCGATATGTGCAGACGGAGCGGCAGGAGCTGTGGAGTTACAGTGACGCTCCAGTTTGGTATGACGAGGATATGCAGCCGTACTATCCGTTTACAGATGACAGCCGGAAGATTATTTGTGATACGGATTACCAGGCGGTTTATACGGCTAAGAATGATGAGGGAAAAACTCGTAATGTTGTATATGCGGACAGCCTGGATTCTGAGCAGGACTTTTTGGATGCGATGGAAGTGACCGGCGAAGACAAGCCGGTTGTGATTCAGTATGACACTACAACTTACCGTGACCGGGCGGTTTTGCAGCTGGGGCGGGACGGTAAACTTATTGGACTTCGTAAAGCTTCGATTACAGGCCGAGCAATTATTTCTGAAACTAACTACAGCGTGTTTGTAAAGGACGATGATGAGATTGCAGCTCATGGACAGATTGTAAAAAACGTTACTTCTAAATTCCTTTCTGATGATTTATTTGAAAATGAGCCTTTCTGCGAGCGGCGTGCTAAGGATGAACTTAAAAAATGTGTGAACTGTAAGGGCGGTTATTATCTGACTACATTTTTACCTTTGATTAATGCGCGCGTGGGTTCGTTTATGGATATTCGGCTTAACGGACAAAGTGGATTTAAGAAGGTTCAGATTGATGAGCTTACTTTTAGATATAAGAAAGAGGATGCGTTTAGCTCTGAGATATGGGTAACCCGCGTTTAAGGAATGGGAGGATGGATATCGAGAAAATTGAATTACTGGTTAAGTCGATGAACGGCTTACAGGTGGAACTGTCTGGTTTTAGAAGCGAGATGAAGGAATTTAAGAAGGCAGTTGAAAAACGTATGGACTGTCTGGATTCAAGGTCTACGGCCTGTCAATACAATCCGAATGTTTGTGCTACGGCCAGGCGGCTTGAAGAACATATTAAAAATGACAGCGGGAAAGCTGGAAGAACTACGGCGGTTATTGCCTGTGTTATAAGCTGCTTTAATGTGGCGCTTACGGTGATAACGCTGGTTGTTCGGGGGATGTGATGGATAATCAAAATTTAAGAATGAGGCTAATGCTTGAAGCTGAAAAGGAAATTGTAGAAGGTCTTACGGAAGCGGAACGCTACAGATATTTTCTTGGGCGTATGCAGTTTTTGCGTTATGAAAGCGGAAAGGAAAATCTGATCAGCTCTGACTGTTCGGGCTCGGTTTGTCTTGCTTTGCTTTTGGCGACCGGCTGTGCGATTCGTGTTACGGCGGATGCTTTGTTTAAGAAATATTTTACAAAGAAAAATCCGGATAAGAACGATATTCAGGCGGCGTTCTTTATGACTTTGTATGACAGAAAGCTTGGTCCAAGATTGTATAAGGAAAATGAAATCTGTCATGTGGCGGGATTGTGTGGACGTGATGTTGTTTTGAACTGTGTGGAGCCTTATTCGGAGCTTAGAAGCTTGAGCGATTTGAAGCCCTGGTACAATGCGAACGATTACAGAATTATTGTGCGCGGGCTGGACCGGGAGGCTTTGCAGAAAGCCAGCGATGACAATGTGGATTTGTTTGGGGCTGATTATCAGTTTGAGCAGATTAGGAATGCTATTGATGGAGTGCGTGCATGATTGGTTTTAGATTTCAGCGATTAATTGAAAAACTGCTTAGCGTAAAGTTTGTGATTTTTATTGTGGCAACGGTGCTTCTTTGTTGCGGCGTGCTTGGCGGTGCTGAGTGGCTGACGGTGGCTCTTACTGTGATAGTAGGACGAGAAGCCAATAAGGTTTTAGGTTCTAGGTTTCAGGTTTTAGGGAGAAAGCAGGACGATGAAGCGGATTTGGGAAGTGATTAAGAAAATCTTTATTTGGTTGGGAGCGGTTTTCAGTGCAATTTTTGTTGTGCTGTTTATGAAAGATTGCCGTGTCGAGCACGGCAATGACATTGGTTGTGGCGATGACAAAACGGAGGATATAAATGCAAAAGCTGCAAAGAAACGTGAGGAAGCGGTTGAGCGTATTTCTCGTGCTGATGCTCGTAGTATCTGCGAGGGTTACGGCACAGTCTGCGACACAATTGCCGACGGAAAAGAAAGATTCCGCCGAAGATGCAAGCGAACTGACAATTGAGGAAGTTATGGAAATTGCAGAAGAAGAAATTGAGAGAACTGCTCAAGAGGCGGTTAAGGCTGCTTTACTGGAAGTTGGCGGTGAGCTTGCTTTTGAAAAAGAGAGAGCTGACCAGCTGGAAGCGGCGAAGCTGGCCTTGGAGAATGAAAACAAAAAGTTGAAGGCGGAAGTTCAGAAGAAGAATAATCAATTCTTTTATGGAGCTCTTATAGGTGGAACAGGTGGCGTGGTGGTTACGTCGCTGGTGTTCGGTTTGATATCGGGTTTGTGTAGATAGATTCCCTGGTCAAGCCAGGGAATGACACTTGGAGGAATAATGATAAACAGTAAGGGAAAAGTTAGAGGAATGGTTACGGTTACTGTTCGTGACTGTAATGGAAATGTGAAGTATGTAAAAAATGGATTTTTGAGAAACGTTCTGAGGCTTAAAGAAAAGCCAATGATTAGTAAACATCATAACACAATTACTACTCAGGGTGACGGCATGATTGCTGACCTTATGATTAGTAATCCGACTCAGACAAAAGTTGATGCAACAAACGGCTATATGAGAGTTGGTACCGGCTGGACTGGATCTACTCCTAAGAATAATACAGGGGTGAATACTCCGACAGGTTCATTCAAAAAGCTTGATTCTACTTATCCGAAAACTCAGGCGGCCTTTGGTTCTTCCGGACAGAATGTTGTTCTTTATAGAACTAGCTTTGCTGCTGGTGACCTGAACGCTAACGGTATTAATGAAGTTGCTTTGATGAACGGCAACACCTCGGCTGCGAAGTGTCTGGCTTATGCTCAGATTACTCCTGCGGTAAATGTAACTTCGGCAGACTCGCTTCAAATAGACTGGCAGATAACTTTTAATGGTGCATAGTTATGGGAACAACGATTGCCGGAAATCAGCACATTGGAACGAACTACAAAAAGATGCAGTACGTCTGGGCTCCTGGTCTTGGCGGAGATAACCTTGAGGTTGAACTGTATGAAGAAGATTATATTTTCGTATATCAGTTTAATCCTTTGCATGACCAGAGAGATGACGGCGTTCTTGCTGTAGAGTTCTACTATTATTACCGTAAGCCAACGACACAAGCCTTTTGGGATTATTGCTACGACCCTGACTATTATTACATCTTTCCTTTTATTGCCTGCTACAACGATGATGCGCGCTGGGGAGCTGTTGGAAAATGGGAAGGATTATGGAGTAATGATTCCCAAAAGATTTCCCTGGTTGGCCGTGAGACCGGATGGATTCATGTAACGCTTCACGTTGATGAGTACATCTGGGGACGGTTTGTAGATAACAATGGAGTGACACAGGATAATCCGCTCTATATAGGAATCTATTCTCCGATACCAGTTTTTGTATGGGATAATTCTGTTTCGGGCAGTGACCCGATTATTCCTTACAACATTGAATGGGATTTTGAAGAATACGAGGATGAAGAAATCTATGACATTATGACCGGCGGCTACCTTGAAGACTGTTACTGGCGAAGGACTCAGATAAATGATTATCCAAGTTTTTATATTACTTACCGTGATGTTACTCCTGAGTCATTTAATTACGCGGTAACAGAACAGGCGGTTATGAATGTTACTTCTGGTGTTATACGGAAATCAGTTTATAAAAAAATGCTTGCTGATATAAAAGCTGCCTGTGGAATTACGGGAAGAAGGCTTCATGCAAAGAGAAATCCTGCTGGTGCTACGGTTGCTGTAAATGACGCTCACTTCTGGCAGATGATTTTTAAGAGAGTGTTTTCGGATAACCAAAGTGTGACTTCATCAGCTGAAAGAAAACACGGACTTATAAAATCGGTTTCTTCTATATTAAATAGCACAACTGTTAATCAGAATGGGATGCTGTTTTTTAGGGGCGATGAATCAGAAGTTGCGGTTGAAGATTCTTCATCTAATAAGCTGCAATTTTTGAGACTGCTGGAGCCGGATCCAAATGTGGAATCAGAGGTTGTTCGTAAGCAGGTGCTGTTCCGCTCGGCAAATAGTGAAAGTGATTTTACGGCACGGCCATTTGCATCGCGCTTATTCTTCCGAACTGTTCAGACTGTTGTGGGATTCTGGGACTGGCTTCGGGGGAAAATCCGTGAGGCTAATAATGTGGTGACTATGTTCTGTCCGATTGCGGATGAAATTACTTTGGATTGTAAAATATGAAATATCTTTTTAGAGCAAGAAGCAAGTTAAGAATTCTTATTGATACTCATTGTGATTTATCGGGTTATGTGGATGTGAAAATCTGGGCGCGTAAGCCTGACGGGAATGTGGTGAACTTTCAGGCTGTTGTGAAGGACACGGAAAAAGGAATCATCTTTTATGACGTTATTGATGAGAATGATATAGACCTTTCTGGCTGGTGGCTCTTCTGGCCGGAGGTTATTTTTGATGATGACAGGACAGCCTGCGGCAGGGCTTGTAAAATCTTTGCTCACGAGACGGGGGCTGTATGAAAAGAAAAATTAAAACTCCGGAAGATTATATACCAACGGATTGCTGGCAGGATGCAAAGGAATTCTTTTTGTCTATCCGTGACGATGTTGATATTTATAAAAAGTTTAAGTGCTTTCCGAATATGAATCAGAACGAGGAAGCAGATAAGTTTGTGGCCTGGTGGAGCTTTGAGCGTTTTGCGGAAAAGCCTGAGTCTTTGCTTTTGATAAATGATCATCTTGATGAAATCATCAAAAAGGTTTCTTCATGCAATTTTATTGATGGATATGAGCAGCTTCAGTATAAGCTGATTTTGTTTTACAGGCTCTTAAATGAGGCGGGATTTATAAATGAATGAAATAGATTTTACAAAAAATGAAAGAACTGTCCTCGAAGAAATCGGCCGCGAAATGAAGGCTAATAAATATGTAAGCGGTGAAATGCAGTTTACTGACCTTACCAATGTTCTTTATTTTTTGAGGGCTTATGAAGATAAAATCCGCTACTGTATTACCTGGGATAAGTTTCTTGTGTGGAACGGAACTAACTGGGAGATTGATTACAGGGGCTTTGTTCAGGAACGTATTCCGATTTTTATTCACCAGATGTACAGGATTCAGCGTTATATTCCCGACAGAATTATGAAGCAGGATTTTGAAAAGCATCTTATTAAAAGTGAAAGCTTTAGACGTATTCAGGCGATTGTGGGACTTTTGAAAATGCAGCCTTCGATTAAGGTGATTGAAAAGGAGCTTGATACTGATATCTATCTTTTTAATGTTGAAGGGCTCACTCTGAATCTGAAAACGGGAAAAGCAAAGGAGCCGAATATCAAAAATCTTATCACTAAGAAAAGCTGTTTTATTTATGATAAGGCGGCGGACTGTCCGACCTGGAAGATGTTTCTTCTTCAGATTTTTGATAAGGATATGCAGCTTATTCGTTTTATTCAAAAGGCCTGCGGGTATGCCCTTAGCGGCGATGTGAGCGAACAGTGTCTTTTTATTTTGTGGGGAACTGGCGCCAATGGTAAGTCTACTTTTTTGAATGTGCTGCTTCAGCTTTTTGGAGACTATGGCACGAGCACTGGAATTGAAACTTTTACAAAGAAAAATAAAGAACAGAGTAACGACCTGGCACGTCTTAAAGGTTCAAGGCTTGTTACGACAAGTGAGCTGGAACAAGGAAGCCCGATGAGTGAAAGCCTTATTAAAAGCGTTACCGGTGAGGACTCCTTGACGGCGCGATTTTTGTACGGTGAGTATTTTTCTTTTAAGCCGACCTTTAAGATTTTTATGGCGACTAATCATAAGCCGAAAATCAGAGGAGCTGATAACGGAATCTGGCGGCGTATCAAAATGATTCCTTTTAATGTGACTATTCCTCCTGAGCAGAGGGATAAAAAACTTACGGAAAAACTGATTGCAGAAAATGCCGGAATTTTGAATTGGCTTATTCAAGGTTATGCGATGTGGAAAAAAGAAGGTCTTGAAGAGCCTGCTGCGGTTCGTCAGGCAAATGAGGAGTATAGAATGGATATGGATGCGGTTGGAACTTTTGTAAATGATTGTCTTGAGGTGGATGCTTCGCTGAGCTGGCGGCTTCCTACTAAGACGCTGTATGAGATTTATATTAAGTGGTGTGCTAAAAACAATGAGCGGGTTATGTCGCAGAAATGGCTGGGACTTAGGATGAGCGAGAAAGGCTTTAAGAGAATGAGTTCGAATGGGGCTAGGTTCTGGCTGGGGCTTGCGGTGAAGGCTGTGTGGCAGGTGGAAGAGAAAAAGAAGTGGTGATGCATAGGACTCTCTCCGATAGGGAGGGAATTACCCCTGGCGAATTGGAGAGAGTTTGGAGGCTGTATTTACAAGACTCCAATAAC
>JAFYZU010000050.1 GCA_017548565.1 Treponema sp. | reverse complement strand
TGCTTTTTCATACTCGTTGGAAGGAGCTTGGCCACCCCAGACGCGTGCAGCATACTTTTCGCGAATCTCATCCCAGAACTTTGGAATCTCAATATAAGAATTTTCGCCGTCAAATTCGCGGGCAAAACCAATTACCTTAAAGCCTGCCATCTTTTTAATTTTGTAATCCATCTGATTACCTCCGTGAATAGAAATTTCAATTTTCAGAGGAAGAAATGGTTTTACCATAGAGCCCTGTCGCACCTCGGATGGACTAACCCCATGAAAGCGCGAAAAAGCCTTTGAAAAACTTTCGGGAGTTTCATAGCAATATTTAAAAGCAATGTCGATTATTTTTTCATCAGTTTTCTGAAGGTCCAGCGCCGCCTGGTAAAGTCTGCGGTTTCTGATATATTCACCAAGCCCGTACCCCGTCATCAGCGAAAAACCTTTTTGAAAAAAGAATGAGGACATAAACACCTGATCAGCAACATCCTGCGCAGTGATGTTTTCTTCCAGATGTTCTTCCATGTAATCAATTGCTTTTCGAATACTTGTAAGCCACTCCAACTTTTGCTTCCTCCTGAACCGTTGTTGATTTTATTCTACGCGGAGTTTCACCAGAAATCTTGTCAAATATTGCTCAGTTTTGTCAAATCCAATATCGTAACATAGTGCAGAATATCAAAAACTTCCGGCTGTGTTTGCAGATAAGCAACATGCTCTTTTTCCCATTCAGAAATCTGTTCTGGGGTAAGCTTAGAAGCTCCAATTCCACGACAGGCTTTTATTCTTCCGTTCCAGCTTTCTCTTGTAAAAGTCACGGGAACATCAAAGCCGATTTTGTTTGCAACTGTAAAATATTCTCCGGCCCAATCAGGATCTTTAAGTTCATGGCGGTTCATATTTGCGCCATTCCAGTCGGGATTATATTTTAAAACAAGTTTTTCGCTTCCTTGTGCAATCGGACTTTCAGAAGTAACCCATGACATAAATAGAATTGCAAGATGCCCGTCTTTTTTGAGCCACTTGTGAATTTTTGGAACGATGATGTTTGTATCAAAATACATAAAGCACTGACAGGCAGTTACAACATCAAATGATTCTGCGGAAAAATCAAGTTCTTCTGTTGCGCTTACAATATAATCAATTTTCTGCCCTGCTTTCGAAGTAAGTTCCTTTGCATATTTAATCTGATTTTCAGAAATATCAGAGGCGGTCCACTTTGCACCATACTGATACATATTTCTTGGCAAAACGCCGGTGCCTGTTCCCAAATCCAGAACCGACTGTCCCTTTGTTCCAATATTCAATTCAATAAGTTTATCATAAAAAGCCTTTGGATAAATATCGCGGTATTTTGCGTAGTCTGCAGATGTCTTTCCAAAATCCCACGGATTTCCGTTATCAAAAGATTTAATTCTTATTTCCATTTTTTTATAATAACACGAAAATTCTTTCTTGATAATCCTAAAATCAATGGTGTTTTCATTTTCCCGGTAATATGCTATATTACTCCTAATTTATGGAAGAAAAAGCACAAATCAGTGATATAAACCGTGAGTTTTATGATTTTCGCTACGAAGAATCCGAAAAGGATTTTTACCGTATTGAAAGCGGACTCACTCCAGATATAGTAAAGAAAATCAGCGAAGAAAAAGGCGATCCCCAGTGGATGCGTGAATTCCGCTTAAAATCACTTGAAACTTACAACCAGCTGCGAGTTCCAAAATGGGGTCCTTCAATTGACGGACTTCATATAGAAAACATTGCAACTTATGTTCGCCCAAAAACAAACATGAGTGGAAAATGGGAAGATGTTCCGCAGGATATTAAAGAAACCTTTGAAAAACTGGGAATTCCGGAAGCAGAACGAAAGTCTTTAGCAGGTGTTGGCGCTCAGTACGACAGCGAACTTGTTTACCACAATGTTCAGGAAGAAGTTGCCAAGCAGGGTGTTGTTTATCTTGGTTTTGAAGAAGCTTTGAAATCACCTGAATGGGGTCCGATGGTTCAGGAATACTTTATGACACTCATTACTCCGCGCGACCATAAGTTTGCAGCGCTTCATGGTACTGTATGGTCCGGCGGTTCGTTTGTTTATGTTCCAAAGGGTGTTCATTTAAGTTTTCCGCTTCAGTCATATTTCCGTTTGAATGCACGCGGCGCCGGACAATTTGAACACACACTGATTATTGTAGACGAAGGAGCTGATCTTCATTTTATTGAAGGATGTTCTGCTCCTAAATATAACGAAGCAAATCTTCATGCTGGTGCCGTTGAGCTTTTTGTAAAGAAAGGTGCTCACCTGCGCTACTCTACCATTGAAAACTGGTCAAAGAATATGTACAACCTGAACACCAAGCGTGCAAGGGTTGAAGAAGGCGGAAGCATTGAATGGGTTTCAGGCTCATTCGGCTCGCACATAAGCTACCTCTACCCCGAAAGTGATTTGGTTGGACGTGGTGCAAAAGCTGAGTTCACAGGAATTACGTTTGCAGGGGCCGGACAGAATCTTGATACCGGTGCAAAAATGGTACACCTTGCTCCTGATACAACAAGCCTTATTTCTACAAAGTCAATTTCAAAAAGCGGCGGTGTAAGCATTTACCGTTCCGCAGTTTATATAGACAAAAATGCAAAAGGAAGTAAAACAAGCGTAAGCTGCGAAAGCCTTATGCTCGACAGTGAAAGCCGAAGTGATACAATTCCTGCAATGGTAATTAAAACCGACGAATGCGATGTAGGCCACGAAGCAAAAATAGGGCGCATCTCAAACGACGCAATTTTTTACCTTATGTCCAGAGGAATTCCGGAAGACGAAGCCCGCAGTATGATTGTAAGTGGCTTTGCAAATCCTGTCAGCAAAGAGCTCCCGCTGGAATATGCAGTTGAGATGAACAATTTGATACGTCTAGAGATGAAGGGGTCGATGTGATGGAAAAAACAATAGAAGTCAACCCAATTCCATGCCTAACATGGACCTGGCTTAAAATAAATAAAGACTCTGTAACATACGATTTTTCTCTGGCAGAAAACAACGGCACTGACCAGCAGATTCCGGACGGAGTTTCTGTAACAAGTGGCAAAAATATTCAGACACAACTTGATGAACCTGAAAACTCTATTGGAAAAGAAGCCGTTGAACTTATTACCAGCGCAACCACCGGAAAGATTTACACTTTTGAAAAAGGCGAAGCCGGCGACGATACAAAACCTCTTATAATCAGAATAAATGTTGATTCAAACTGTGCAACACACAATATCATTCACGCAAAAACAGGAACAAACTGCAATGTGATAATTGTGTATGCAGGTGGCCCTTCGACAGGATCAGGAATCGTACATGGCTGCATTACTAAAGTTTATGCAGAAGAAAACGCTCAGGTTCATATTTCAAAAGTTCAGCTCTGCGACACTTCTGTAAATCAGATTGACGATACTCAAATAGTTTGCGGAGACAATGCAAAGGTAACGTTTACACAAATTGAACTTGGAGGCTCGCATATTAATGCAAGCTTCCATGCAACACTTTCAGGCTATCAGTCTAAATTTGAATCAGACACCGCTTACATTTGCTGCAAAAATCAATACATAGACATGAATCAGACCGTCGTACACACAGGAAAGAAAACCCAATGCAATATGAAAACCGACGGTACAGTAAAAGACAACACAACAAAAACTTACCGCGGAACAATTGATATGCGGAAGGGCTGCTGTGGTTCAAAGGGCAACGAAATGGAAACCACCCTCCTTCTCTCTCCACAAGCAGTTGTAAAAGCAGCACCGATTATTTTGTGTGGAGAAGAAGATATTTCTGCCGAGCATGGTTCAACAATCGGAAAACTTTCGCCTGAAATGTTATTTTACATGAATACCCGGGGAATTGATCAGACAACCGCAGAAGAATTATTAACCCGTGCAAAAATAACAGCAACAATATCAAAACTCCCGGATGAAAATATCAAACAATTAATCCTTGATTTTATTCAATAAGATATTTTTCTGTTATTTACATTTATGACCGCTTGCTGCTTCAAAATTAAATTTTACGATTCCTAAATCAATCTTTGTCATAGGACCACCCTTTGTAGTAATCACAGGTTCTCCATCTTTAAGACTGATTTTAAATTTCTGCTGATTAAGTGCAGTTGGTGCAAGAAGAGCCGCTTCAAGACCGTTTTTAAACCATTCAGTTTTTTCTGCTTCCTGAACATCACAAAGCTTTTCAACAGGCTTTGATTTATGAGCTGTACCCTGATTTTCTCCATAACCGAGCGAAATTACACAAAGAAGTTTTTCATCGTCAGAAATATTAACCTTACATTTTTTCCGACCAAAAGTTCCTGCAACCCAGCATGTATTTAAACCAAGCATCTGTGATTCGAGAACAAGCTTTTGTCCGTAATAACCCACAAGTTCATCCAGATTTTTCATGGATTGTTTCCCAATCATGGCAAAATAATTATTTGCATTTTTGAATTTTCCGTAATGAGCAAGAAAAGTATTAAAGCATTCAGTATCATCACAAACAAGCTGAATATTCAAACCGCTTTGCTCATTACATTCTTTTACAAGAGCGGAAAGTTTTTTCTTTGCCGCATCTTCCAGAGGTAAAACCTTATACTGTCTTACCGAATGTCTTTGCTTAATAGCTTCTTTTATGTCCATGAAAATCCTCCTTTAAAGCTGCTTACGATTACTATAATATAACATCCAAAAAATCAAAAAACAAGTTTTGATATATTTTTATTCTATAACTTATGTTAAATCATTAAAAATAGTATGGTAAAACATTATAAAAAACAGTAGAATAGCATATAAACATATGAAATTGATAGGCAATAGGATAATTTGTCAGCAGGATATATAATGAATAAATACAGAAAAGACTTTCCTTTCTTCAAGGCAATAGATGAAAAAAGCTCAGAAGAAAATAAAGATTTAATATATTTTGACACAGCCGCAACTGCACAGCGCCCATTTATTGTACTGAATGCAATGACACACTTTTATGCTACAGAAAACGCAAATCCTCTTCGCGGACTTTATTCATTAAGTGAACGGGCAACTATGGCATATGAAAATGCACGCAAAACAGTTGCACAGTTTATAAATGCCACACACTCAGAAGAAATAGTATTTACACGAAATGCTTCTGAAAGCTTAAACCTTGTTGCTTACAGCTGGGGATTAACAAACCTGAAAGCCGGTGATGAAATCTGCGTTACAATAATGGAACATCATTCAAATATTGTTCCATGGCAGATGGTTTGTCAGAGAACAGGTGCAAAACTTGTTTTTATGGAATGCGACAAGGAAACAGGTATTATCAGCAGGGAAGAAATTTCTGCAAAAATAAATGAGCACACAAAAATAGTTTCAGTCGTTCATGTAAGCAATGTGCTTGGAGTAACAAATCCTGTAAAAGAAATTGCAAAAGCAGCCCATGCAGTGGGAGCAATTTTTATTGTAGATGGCGCTCAATCAGCCCCACACATGAAGGTTAACGTACAGGATATAGACGCAGACTTTTTTGCAATGAGTGCCCACAAGCTTTGCGGTCCAATGGGAATCGGCGCCCTTTACGGTAAGTATGAACTTTTAGAAAAAATGGATCCATTCCTTCGTGGCGGTGAAATGATTGAATACGTAACCCGCGAAAAAGCAACCTGGGCCGAAGTTCCTCACAAATTTGAAGCAGGAACTGTAAGTGCTGGAGACGCCGTTGGAATGGCAGCAGCAATCCGCTACATTCAGAGCATTGGTCTAGATAATATTGAAAAGCACGACCGGGAACTTGCCGAACGCATGCTGACCGGTATGAAAAATATTCCGCACATTAATTTAATTGGTCCTACAGATGCTTCCAAACGCTGCGGAATTATTACCTTCACACTTGACGGCGTTCATCCTCACGACATTGCAACCCTGCTCAGCGAAGAACATATTGCAATCCGTGCAGGTCATCACTGCGCACAGCCGCTTGGTCAGTACCTTGGACAAACTGCAACCGCTCGCGCAAGCCTGTACTTTTACAATACCGAACAGGAAATTGACATCTTTTTGAAAAAACTAAGCCACCTGCGGGAATGGTCGGGATTTAAGGATTAACTATGGACACAAAGGAACTCTACCGTGAAATATTAAACGAACACAACATAAACCCATCACATAAGGCCGATATGGATTCCCCAACCTTCTGTCTTGAAGGCGTAAACCCAAGCTGCGGAGACCAGATTACACTCCAGATGAAAATGGATGATTCTGGAAAAATCACTGATGCAAGCTTCACAGGAAGCGGCTGTGCAATAAGTCAGGCCTCTGTAGACATGATGGCAGATCTTGTAATCGGTAAAACAAAAGATGAAGCGCTCGCACTTGCAGATATATTTGACCGTATGATAAAAGAAGAAGTTACAGAAGAAGACCTGGAACGCCTTGATGAAGCAGCCGCTTTACAGGATATTTCACACATGCCTGCCCGCGTAAAATGTGCAATGCTTGGCTGGCGGACAATGAAGGAAATGCTTGGTATAAAACAATAAAATGTCTTAAAATCCGCAGAAAACGTACTATTGAACAAATCGGATATTTTTGATATATTATAAAAAGTTGGTGCTTTAGCTCAGCTGGATTAGAGCAGTTGCCTTCTAAGCAACAGGTCGCTGGTTCGAGCCCAGCAAGCATCAATTCAGTCTGCCTCGTGGCAGGCTTTTTTTTTCTCTGTAAGTTCCTGTAAATATTTTATTAATGATTTTTTAAATCAATTATCTTCACTATTAGAATTGATAATAACCGTTCCAAGATACTCAATCCTTGAAAACTGCAGTGTATAAGTTGTATCTCTTGCGACACTTACGGCAAACAAAGGAATGTAATAATATCCTGCCCTGCTTGCAGTCTGATTGAAATTGTAATCATCATCACCTTCCAGAGGCTCCAGATCGTTGTTTCCATCCCTTCCAAAATCAAACGTAAGGTTGTTTTTTTCCCTGCAGGGAATCAGTTCCTCTCCATCTATAGTAGAAGAACCATCTATCGTTAGGCTGGCCTTAAAATCATTATTTAAATAATTTGAAAGTCTGATTGTGACTATTCTGTCTTTTGGACTTGAAGCAGCCGGAATCAAAAACTCATTTCTGGTATCTATTGTCTTTAACTTCTGATAACCAAAATCACGGCTGGTTGTCAAAGTAGTCATCTTTACTGCAGAATTATTGCTGTATTCCGTGCTTTCTGAAAGATTTATAAGCGTAGAACGTTCACTTATCATCTCATCAAAATTATTGTAGATTTTATAATAGACATCAGTTCCTAAAAATTTTACTTCAGAATACACAAAAGTTTCTTTTGTTGTAAACGTAAAGGTCTTATTTTCATAAGACTGCTCGTCATTATAGCTTGTAATTTCAGGACGATTTGAAACACCATACGGCGGATAGATGACTTCGTAAGTATCAAGACCGCATGAAAAAGTTAAAAAAATAAAACTTCCGGTAAAAATCAAGAAAAGAAAATCTGATAATTTACAGGAAGTTTTTTTCATAATTATAAAGGTCTGTTTCTAGTTAATTTTTCCGTCAGCTTTCATCTGGATAATAATTGTTTTAGCAAGCTCTGCCCAGGAATCATCAGGATTTTCATCAACAAGTTCCTGTAAAGCGGTGTTTGCTTCATCAAATTTTCCAAGAGTATAAAGAACGCGTCCATAGCTGAACTGAGCATGAGTCCTTAAAACGAAATCCTTATATTCAACTGCTGACTTATAGTTTTCGGCTGCATTGTTAAGATCATTTTTCTGTTCATAACAAGTTCCGATATTATAATATGCAATCGGTGCAGTATATGATTTTCTGCCCTTTGAAACTACCTGATTATAGTAATTGATTGCATCATCATAATTCTTTGAATTAAAAGCAATTTCTGCTGCAAGAAGATTTGCCCGTACACCTGTAATTCCACCCTTTGATAAATATGGATTTAATTTTTCCATTGCAGAATTTTTTCTTGCCGTAAGTTCTGCATCATCAAGTCCGACTGCTTTATTTGTCAATTCATAAGAAATTGTATCTATTGCAGTCAATCCCTTGTTTGTTATCGAAGAGTTGAAAACTTCATAAGCAATAAATCCAACTAATCCGACAATAACGATAATAAAAAATACAAGAAGACCTTTTCTGTTTTTTTCAAGGAAAGCATTAAGTTTTGCACTTGTTGTCTTCTTTTCTGTGTTTTTTTCCATTTGTATAACCTCTGTCAATCACAAATCAATTTTTCTTAATCTGTAATTCATTTATTAATTTTATCACATAAGTGCGTTGTATTCCAAGCACCTTTGCAGTTTTTGTCTGATTCCAGTTATTTGCTTCAAGAACCTTTGTAATATAATCTCTCTTAAAACCGTCAACTGCATCCTTAAGCGTCATATCAAGCTTTTCCATACTGTTTGTTCCAAGCGTTAAATCGGCACAATCAATAGTTTTAGTTTTACAGACAATAAAAGCATGCTGTATACAGTTTATAAGCTCATCTGCGTTTCCGGTCCAGAAATTATCCTGTAAAGCCTGAATTGCAGCATTTGTAAAGCCCTGAAGCTTTAATCCGGAACCTTTATTAAATCTTTCAAGATAATAATTCGAAACAGGGATGATATCTTCTTTTCTATTTCTCAGCGGTATAAAATTCAGCTGAATGTTTTTCAAATAAAAAAGCAGTTCCCCATTCAAAACTTCTTTTAATCTATCCTGCGAATACTCAGTCGAACTTATTATCTGCAGATTAAGTTGTTTTGAAGAAAAAGACTTAACCGCATCTAAAAAAACACTCTGACTGCCGGCCGAAAGCTCTTCTATATAATTCACGAAAAGTGTTATTTTTGAATCAACCGAATCAAGCTGAGCATAAGATTGTAAAAGCTCATTGATTGTATTTTCATCAAAAGAACGGCAGTTTATTTCAACAAAGTTCCTCAGGTTTTTAGAAGTCTTAAGATGCACAGTCTGGGCAAACAGTTTTTTTCCGGTTCCTTTTTCCCCGTAAAGACAGACAGAAAAAGTTTTTTCAGAAACGGAATCAATCAACTGCTTTATTTCATTAACAAAGTTACTTACACCCGCAATCTGTGGAACTCTGCTGATTTTATTTGTATTTTCTTCCAAGTATTACCTTTTGATTAAATAGATAAAACGCATTACACGTAAAATAACATGCAATGCGTTTATCTGGAAAACAATTAATACTATAAGAATCTGATCTTACAGATATTAGTCATTTTTCTTTGACTGCATCATATCAGCAAGTGTAAACGGACGGTCTGCATCGTTGCCCGAATCCATATACTGAGAGATTTCGTCACGCTGCTGTTTTCTCTTTAACTCACGTACAGATAAAGTTACCTTTTCTTTTGCAGTATTGATGTCAACAACATATACCTTAATTTTATCGCCGACTTTATATTTTTCTACTGCCTGTTCGTAAGGAACATCTTTTTCTTCACTGAGATTAGCTTTATTTACAAGACCTTCAATTCCGTTAGGAGCCTTTACGAAAACTCCGAATTCTGTAATAGAAGTAATTTCTCCTTCCATTGTAGAACCAGGCTTGTATTCTTCAGCAAATGAAATCCAAGGATTATCTGTAAGCTGTTTGATTCCAACCTTTATTTTGTGAGCTTCTGCATCACATTCAAGAACTTTTACATCAATTTCCTGATCTACAGATAATTCACTTCCAGGATGTTTAACCTTCTTTGTCCAAGAAATATCTTCTGCATGTAAGAAAGCATCAATTCCTTCATCAAGAGTAATGAAAGCACCGATGTTAGTTACCTTTGCAACCTTTCCCTTAACTACAGTTCCAGGTGCATATTTTTCAGCGATTGTATCCCAAGGATTAGCCTTTGTCTGTTTAATGCCGAGAGAAACACGACCATTCTGAATATCGTAACCAAGAATCATTGCTTCAACTTCATCACCAACAGCTACCATATCGCCAGGTTTGTTGATTTTTTTAGTCCATGAGAATTCACTGATATGAACAAGACCTTCAATACCTTTTTCAAGTTCAACAAATGCACCGAATTCAGTAAGCTTTGTAACCTTTCCTTTTACGATGTCATCAACATGATATTTGTCTTCAAAGTGAACCCAAGGATCCTCTGAAAAATGCTTCAGAGAAAGATTGATTCTTTTTTCTTCAGGATCAAGACGAATTACCTTTAATTCAATTTCCTGACCTTTTTTAACAAAATCTTTAGGACGTGCAACATGTCCCCAGCTCATATCATTTATATGAAGAAGACCATCAAATCCACCAAGATCAATGAATGCGCCGAAACTTGTAAAGCTCTTTACAGTTCCCTTTACGCTGTCACCAATCTGTGTAGAAGCAAAGAAAGCATTTCTTTTTTCATTGATTGTCTCTTCAAGATATTTTCTTCTATTAACAACAGGATTAAGCTTGCTGTCTGAATAAAGACGTTCAATATAGAACTTTGTTTTTACACCAACAAGTGATTCCGGTTTTTCTACTTTTTCAGCATCAGCCTGACTGATAGGAAGAAAAGCCATACGATCAATACCAAGATCAACTTCGTATCCGCTTTTTACAACCTTAACAATTTTTCCGTCTACCGGAGTCTTGTCCTTGTAAGCCTGCTGAATTTCTTTCAAATAACGCTTTGAATCAGCTTTTTTCTTAGATAAAACAGGACCATTAGAATTATGACCTGTTAACAACGCCTGAACCTTATCCCCTTCTTTCGGCAGATCTTCTGCGAACTCCTCCACAGGGATTAAACCTTCTGACTTGTCTCCAATGTCAACATAAACATAGTCATTAGTAACCTGAACTACAGTTCCTTCTACTAAATTACCAGCTTCCGGTGCATTGAATCCTTTCAGAGATTCCTCTAATTGTGTCTGGAATTCACTCTTGGAGGTTTGAGTTTCTTCCTTTTCCACTTCCATTTCTTCCATTTTATAACCTTTTAAATTATGAAATTTGTTTTTCTATTATCGCACAAACATTGTCTATCGTCAAGTTAGAAGTATCAATATAAAGCGCATCCGGTGCAATCTTTAAAGAACCTTCCTTTTTATTTTTATCCATTTCATCACGTTTTTCTATTGCTGCTTTAATTTCTTCCAGAGTCATGTCGCTTACACCCTGATCAAAACGTCTTTTAGCACGAACTTCTGCGCTTGCATCAAGATACACCTTAACTTCGGCATCCGGAAATACAACGGTAGTCATATCACGGCCTTCACAGACAATTGATAGAGATTTTGTAATTTCACGCATAAGGTCGTTTACAAGATGACGGATTTCTACGATGGCACTTACCTGAGAAGCATTGTCAGTTATACGATCATCATGCAGGTGATCTGTAACATCTTTTCCGTTTAAGATAAAATGCCCTTCTTTTGTGTATTCAATCCTCTGTTTACGGCAGAATTCCAGAGTTGCTTTTTCATCCTTATAATCAATTCCTGCATCAAGCACAGCCATTGTAAGCGTCCTGTAAAAGCCCCCGCTGTTCAAAAAAGTAATATCAAGCTTTTCTGCAAGGATTTTTGCAATAGTACTTTTTCCCGTTCCAGCTGGTCCGTCAATTGCGATTATCATATTTTATATCTCCGTTAAAAAAACTGGTTTAAATATATCACGATTATTGAACTTTTTCCATGCTCATACAAAAAAATGTAAATAAAAAAAAGCCTGCATCTATTTGAATAAATATGCAGACTTTCTTAATGCTTCACTAAATCATGCCAATACTATTATAGTGGTTTAGCACTTCTTAATAATTTTTCTTATGAAAATAGATTTCTATTGTAACCTTGAATATAATTCTCTTGATAAACTGTTATCTCCCTGTCATTTTCTTTCCATTTCAAATTTGCTGTTGAATTATTACAACTAACAAATGAACAAATAAAAAACACTGTCATAAAAACTTGAAGCTGAATCTAAAAAAGCGATTTTTACTATAATAGATAAACTAAAATAATTGTCACTTTATTAACAATACTTATGAAATAAAAACAAGTCCATCAGTTTCATATTGGTCAAGTTTTGTATCATGAGAAAGAAATACATAACTGTCAGATATACAAAGTGAAATCAAAGCTCTATCAAATGGATCCCTGTGATCTTGTTTAATTGAAAGATTTTTGTATTTAATAACAGCAGAAACCGGTAATTGAATAATTTTTATTCCCTGCTCCTGACACATTTGTACTAAATCTGAAATTTCCAATCCCTTTAAATCTAATTTTTTAATTGAAAGCTTTATTGCTATTTCCCATAAACTAACAGTTGAAACATACAAATCATTTGAAGGATTTTCAATTATTTCAAGAATGCTTTTAGAGATAGCATCTGGAGCAATTGCAAGCCAAATCAAAATATGTGTATCTATGAGATATTTCATAAAGAACAAAGTTCCTCTTCGGTCATTTCCCAGGAATCAGAAAAAACTGCTGTGGCTTTTCCTGCAAATTGTCCAAAAGTGCGTTTTTCAGGAGTCTCTAACGGCTTTGTATTTAAATTTACAAGAGACAAAACAAGATTATAGACAATCATCTGCTGTTCTTCTGTTAGCGTTTCATAATTCTTTTGTAAAAGATCAAATGCCATAATATACCTCCATTTGAAAATCTATATTAAATATATCACGATTATTGAACTTTTTCCATAAAAAAAGCCCTGCAGTTATCCACAGGACCTTTCTTTTAATAAATGCCGGAAATTTTGTATTCAATCATGAATAATTAAAACTCTGAAAAACGATAAATATCCATTATAACTGATCCTGTTCCTGAAGCATCACGATCATCTTCTGTAAAAGTATAATCCATCGTACCATTCTTTTTCGAATAAATGAATTTTTTACTTTCATCTAAAATAGTTAATATAATTTCTGTACCTGCTTTATTTGTCTCATAAGTACCATAGACAAATTTTCCGGAAGTTTCCTGCCATAACTGAAAATTTGTTTCATCAAGAAATGTAATATTACCAAATGAATTCCGGATATTATAAGTATTATTAAATTCGTTTTCAGCTTGGGATGGAAATCTGTCAAAATCTGACTGTTTTTCTGCAGTTCTATCCCACCATCCCTGCATTATACTATTATCAACATATTCTGAATAATGATCAACAACGGCAGTATATTCAAAACTGTTGCCTGCTCCTGTTCTTGTAATTGTCCAGAAATAATCTTCATCATCCGCTTTATAATCTACAGTTACTGTATTTTCAGATACAAGTTCTTTTCTGCAGGTTGAATTATAATCACATACATTATCTTCATAGTAACTATAATACCAAATGTATGAAGTAATCTTATAAGTCTTCCCGGCCAATGCAGGTTTTTCTACAGATGAACTGCCATTCGAACAAGCGGATAATACAAAACTAAAAACTATTGCCGTAATAAATACAGAAATCTTTAAAAGTTTTCTCATTAGTGCCTCCATGATTTTTTATTTACTTCAATTATATATATATATATTGTAAACAAAAAAATCCGGCTGATTTTACACTAATCCGCGCTGCGCACTACCCGAAAACCAATAGAATTACTGCGGACATAAGGAGCAGCTCCAGTTTTGGAAGTCACGCTGCAATAATCGTTTGCATCATTAAACGATCCGCCGCGTTTTACACGATATTGATTTTTTGTGCTCCAATCATAACACCACTCCTCAACATTACCGCTCATATCATAAATGCCAAGTGCATTTGCTTTTTTACCTTTTACCTTGTGAGCTTTCCCATTGCTGTTTGAATCAGTCCATGCATAATCTGTAAGTTCATCATCACTGTCTGTACCGCTGTATTTATCTGTAGAAAGCAAAGTACCGCCTCGTGCAATATATTCCCATTCAGCTTCGGTTGGCAGACGATAACCGTTCGCATCAGGATCTGCAAATATTCGAGCATCCCAATCAGAATTTGTTCCTTCTGGTCCACGATATTTCAATTGGAATTTGTTTCCAGAATATACTTCAACATCCTCAATACCCTCCCATTCTGTCGGATTTGTATCTGCCCAGACTCCCATACAATAAACAGGACAAAGACCTTCTTTCATCGAACGTAAATTACAGTAAACTATCGCATCGTACCAGCTAACATAATAAGCAGGAAAATCAGCTCCTCTGCCATAATTATCCGGTCTATTCTGACCATATTCACAGTAAGTTTCATATTCCTTTTGTGTTACTTCATGATCACATACCAAGAGATCAGAAATCGCAATTTCATTCCCTTCGGTAAATACATTAGAACCTTCTATAACAACTGTTCCATCATAACCTTTAACTTTAACTAAACCAGAATTTTCAACTTCATTTTTACAGGAAATAAAACTTAAAAGCTGCAATCCCATAATTAATAATTTTATTTTTCTGTTCATTTTTTATCCTCCGTCTTACAACTTTCTTTCAGCAATCCCTTCACTTCTGCAGAAGTTAAATCCCTGTGTTCACCCGGTCTTAATTGTCCAAGAAGAACATTACCGATACGCACTCGTACGAGAGATTTTGTGCCGATGTTCTGGCTTTCAAGCATTCTTCTGATTTCACGATTTTTTCCTTCAATCAGGATTATCTTAAGTTTTCTATCCTTTAATTTCTGAACTGAAACAGGTTTATAAAAGACACCTTCAACACGTACTCCATGTTCAAGCTTTGCAGGTAAATCATCCGGAATATCCTGACTTGTTTCAACTATGTATTCTTTTTCTATCTGACTCGAAGGATGAGAAAGCTTTGCCGCAAAGTCCCCGTCGTTGGTAAATATAATCATTCCTTTGGAATACATATCAAGACGGCCGACGTTATAAAGGCGTTCACAGTAATTGTCCTTCAATAAATCTACTGCAACCTGACGGCCTTTTTCATCGCTTGATGAACAGACAAAACCTGCAGGTTTATTCAAGAGTACATAACATTTACGGCTTTCCGGTTTAATTTTTTTACCGTCCACTGTAATTTCATCTGAATCATTAACCTTTATTCCAAGTTCCGATACGATTTTCCCGTTTACGGCAACGCGACCGTCAAGAATAATCTGTTCACTGGCACGACGGCTTGCAACTCCTGCATGAGCAAGATAAACCTGTAAGCGGATTTCATTTTTCTCATTCTGAGGATCAGTGGATTTATCGGGCAAGTTCGAACCTCTCCTGTTCGTCTTCATCAAGCTTAGGTAATTCAGAAATACTGTTAAGATGGAATAATTTCAGGAATTCCTTTGTAGTTCCAAAAAGAGTTGGTCTTCCAGGTACTTCTTTCTTTCCAACCTCTCTTATAAGATTACGATCAAACAGAAGGCGAACCATATTGTCTACACTTACACCACGAATTGATTCAATTTCAGCACGTGTAATCGGTTGTTTATATGCAATTATCGAAAGAGTTTCCAATGCAGATTTAGAAAGTCTTCCTTCTCTTTTCGAACCATAAAATTCCTTAAGAACTTCCCAATATTCTTTTTTAGGAACAAGACACCAGCCGCCTGTAATCATTTCAAGTTCAAGTCCGCTTTCATCAGCAGCATATTTTTCCTTTAACAATTCAATGCATTTAGAAACAACATCCTCTGCCAGCTGAGCCTTATTTGATAGTACTTTTTCAGACAACGGTTCACTTTCCAAAAATAAAATTGTTTCTACAAGTGCGGCTTCTTTCTTTAAATCCATAAAAAATTATTCAATCCTTAATTGCTTGTTAATTCTTTTTCATCAGGGACATAACCTTTGTTATCTTCCCTTGCGCATATCTTTATATCACCAAACAGTTTATTTTGGAAGATGGTAATCATATTAAATTTTACAGCCTCAAGGATTGCCATAAATGCACAGATTACATCCATTTCATTACCGGGACGAGTAAGAAGATCTGTAAACATACATTGTTTTTTATCTTCAAGAATCTCATTCATCAGAGTGATTTTTTCATTTACAGATATTTCTTCATACATATTCAAAATTTTTTCATTTGAATACTGACTCATTATCTGTTTGAAAATCGACTGCATCTGCTGAAGAAGTTCCCATGTATCGACTTCTTCCCACATCTCTTCTGAATCGTCAAACGGAAGCACCCTCTGAATTTTCTTTCGCTCAAAACTCCATTCAGAATCATCTTCCTGTTCTTCCATCAGCAAAGAAAGCTTCTTGAATTTCTGATATTCAATCAGTTTATCAACAAGCTCCTGTCTTGGATCTTCATCATCCTCGTCATCATCGCTGAATTCAACAGGGAGCAGCATTTTACTTTTCATGTGGATTAATTTAGCTGCCCAGATATAAAATTCCGATAAATCCCCCAAGTCAGTCTGAACTGCATAATCAAGATATTCAAGATACTGTTCAGTTATCTGTGCAATGGGAATATCATAAATATTTACTTTGCTTTCGCGGATTAAACTCCAGAGAAGATCAAGAGGACCTTCAAATTCACCTGCTTTATAGGCGTGTTTTTCTTTTGTTGCGACTTTTGTACTTTGTTCCATAAATCTACCTTAAGGACAAAACTTTTTTGCAGGAAAAACCTTCTTAACCCCGTTCTTTTCACTTGATGTAAGATTTTTTAGATATTGTTTAAATTTGTCCCTGTTTATAACATCGGCAGTTTTCTTTAAAACTTCAATAGCAGGAATCAATACAAAAGCCCTTTCAGAAATCCTTAAGTGAGGAATCTGTAAATCTGGTTCATTTATTGTCAAATCAGCAAAAAGCTCTATATCAATATCAAGTGTTCTCTGACCAAAACGGATTTCCTTTGAACGATCCCGTCCATATTCTGCTTCAATAACATGAATTTTATCAAGAAGTTGATAAGGAGTCATTTCATCGGCAACAAAACCATAAACCGTCATATTCAGAAAATCCTTTTGATTTTCCACATACATAGCCTTAGTTTTATATACCGATGAATATACTCCATCGAATAAAAAGGAAGCTAAGTCACGACATGCATTCTTCAGAATATCAAAAGAATCGATGCCGTTATAGTCATTGTTTGATCCAAGTCCTAACAGAACACTTTTCATTTTAAATTACTGTACCGCAGTCTGTCCGTCAGTCATTACAGCAGCTTTATCTTTCTTTTCAGAAGGATCTTTTGCCTTTATAACCTGCCCCGGAAATACTTCAGTCCTCAATTTTGTTTCAATCTGCTTTGCAAGTTCAGGATTTGCTTCTATAAACGCAACAGCATTCTCTTTTCCCTGTCCAATTTTTGTTTCACCCATCGTATACCATGCACCACGTTTATCAATAATACCATGTTTTACAGCAGAATCTATCAAACTGGCCGCAGCAGAAATTCCTTTTCCGAAGTAAATATCAATTTCGCATTTCCTGAAAGGAGGTGCCACTTTATTCTTTACAACCTTTACCCTTACACGGTTTCCGAGAGCTTCTTCTTCACCCTTTCCATCAATTGTCTCAACACGCCTGATGTCAAGTCGTATAGATGAATAGAATTTCAAGGCCTGTCCACCTGTAGTAGTTTCAGGATTTCCAAACATAACACCAATTTTCATTCGAATCTGATTAATAAAAATAACAATACAATTAGACTTTCCGATAATCGCTGTTAATTTTCTCAAAGCCTGACTCATCAATCTTGCCTGCATACCCATAACGGCATCACCCATTTCCCCTTCAATTTCTTTCTGTGGAGTAAGTGCTGCAACAGAGTCTACGACAACAACATCGACTGCGCCGCTTCTTACAAGATTTTCTGTAATCTCCAGAGCCTGTTCACCGGTATCAGGTTGAGATACCCACAATTCATCAATGTTTACACCAAGATTCTTCGCATACGTCGGATCAAGTGCATGTTCAGCATCAACAAATGCGGCAATACCTCCAAGCTTCTGTGCTTCAGCAATAGCATGTAAAGCAAGCGTTGTTTTACCCGAACTCTCAGGACCATACATCTCAATAACACGTCCTCTCGGATATCCTCCGATGCCTAACGCTTCATCGAGCAGTAAAGATCCGGATGGGATTACTTCAATTCCAGAAGTATCGGTTTTATCACCGAGCTTCATCAAAGCACCCTGACCAAATTGTTTTTCAATCTGAAGTCTGGCTGCTTCCAGTGCTTTCATTTTTTCCGAAAGATCCATCGGATTAGAACCATTTAACGACATACTTAGCCACCTTCCTCCCAATATATAATATGGCTTCAAAAAGCAGTTTTCGGACCACTTTTTTAAAAAATTCTTTAAAAAATTTTATTTTAACCCGTTTTTAACACTCTGATAGACAATTCTGCCCTTTAAATACACTTTATCATCTTCCTGCTGAATCCTGGCAAGAATTTTTACAGGCTTATCTGTCTCAATATCAGGATTATCTTCAAAACGGACATTCGCAATTCCAGTAAGTTTTTCTCCTGTATCATAATCAACAAGAAGACGGCAGCGGTAACTTCCATCATCATACATCGAAGCATCAGAAATTTTTCCACCCCATACGACCCAGCAGTTCAAATAAAGAACAGGATCCTCATCAACCTGTGCAAAAGAAGGACTGTCTGAAAGCGTATCAAAGGTTGGTGTTTCGAAATAAGACATTAATACAAGAGCCTTCTGCTTGATTGAAACTGCCGCATTTGAATTCAAAATACGATTAACTTCAATCTGTGCGGCGTTATCCCTGTTTTCCTGAAAATAAGTCTGTGCCTTTTCATAGCTTTCTTTAATCTGACGGCTGGAAAGAATATATTTTACATTCTGTGTAGACAAATCTGTTTCCTGTGGTCTTGCCGTTTCATCCTTCGTTAAAGCAAGCTCAGACAAATCCTTTCTGAATGCTTCCTGTTTTCTGTTTTTCAGAGGCAATCCGACTATAAAAAGAGTCAGAAGAATAAGCGCGGCGACAGGTACTATAACACTTGCCACCCTGTCAGGATTTACTCCAAGCGGCGGATAGAACTGTTCAATTCTCCCCGTATCAACCCAGCGGCATATTGTATCATAATCTCCGCGGGCCCTTATAAACTCAAGCGCATCATTCGCAATCTGATTATTAGGCTCGTTGTCTTTAACTTCCATGTAATATTGAAGCGCACGATCCGTGTCACCCCTTCGAAGATAAATTGCGGCCTGACCTAAAATGAGTCGTGTATCGGTAATTTTTATTTTTCGTGCAAGCGCATAATTTGTAACGGCAGATCCTACATCACCCACATAAAGACATGCAGTTCCAAGACAAAGATAATATTCAAAGCTGTCTTCATAAATTTCCGCTTTTGCTTCAAGCAGCTTTATTGCAGTAGAAAATTTTCTTCTGCGCATGTATTTCCACGCAAGGTTTACAACATCCATTCCCATAAATCATTTCTTCCGCAAAATCTCAAGAACTGCATCCAGCTCGGCATTTAATCTTATAATTTCATCTCTGTTTACGTTTTCACCGGAATCTTCAAGTGCTTCAATCTGAGCAAGAAGTCTCTGGATATAATCATTTGTTACATTGTCAAAGCTGTTTGAATCCTTCGGTAAAACAGGAGTATCATCCTTAGAAGCAGATGAATTATTTACATTTGATCCGGAAGTCTTATCCTGCGGCTTTGAATTCTTTCCAGAAGAAGGCTTTGGAGCAGGCTTCTTCACGACGATTTCTTCATCCTCTTCGAAAGAATCATCTCCTGCAATATACTGGCCATTCAAATGATTATCACCGGTTGCAAACGAAAGATAAAAAACCTCTTCAAAGGATTCATCCGTCGAAAGCTTATGCTTAGGCCACTGTGCTTCTACCGCTGAATTATTGTAAGAAAGCACTGTATCAAATGAACGAAGCACTGTAAGATCAGGTTCCCATCGCGAAGTATCAAGAGTTGAATAATTTGCAACTGCTACAAGAACAGGCTTTGTCGCTTCTGAACCGCAGAAAATAAACTGCATCGACACATTGTCATTTTTTGAAACAAACCAGCTGTCTGAAGTAAACTGACGTATTGCAACTTCATTTTTTACAGGAACCTTTGATGAAGTATAGAAATGATGTCTGTCTGTTTCACCAAGCACTGTATCAAAAACTGCCTTAAGCTCAAAATCATTTTTCTTGTTTGAAGTATTTATTACACTTGCACTGATTTTAATTGAATCTATGTCTGAATTTTCAAGGGCACTGAAGCATGTAAACTTTATGAAAACAACAGCCAGATTATCTGCATTGTAAGCAAGCTCCACACCATCTGATGTTTTTCTTGCGGCGGTCTTTACTGTAGGATCCTCATTCAGCTTGATGATTCTCTTTCCTGCCTTAAGATAAAAAGAAGTAGTTATATATTCATTAGAAGCTGACAGTACCGGAATTGATTTATTGTCTTCGTTTACGGCAAGAATATTAAAAGTTCCCTTTTTTGGACGTGCCTTTATTCTGATTAAGCCGAAGGTAACATCTATGGTTTTAGTTGACTGCTCTTCCCATCCCGTAAAATTCTTTTTTTCTTCAACCGGTTTTTCAGTCTGCTTTTCCTTACCGGATTTTTTTTCTGCAGCCGGCTTTTCTTTTTCTGACTTGTTTTTTAAAGATTTATTTGACTTTTCCTTAGCTGCTTTTTCTTTTTTCTCGAGTTTTTCAAGGGCAGCCTTTTCTTTTTCTGCTTTTTTCCGTGCTTCTTCTTCGATTTTTGCCTTCTTTTTTTCTTCTTTTGTCATTTTAGCATTATAAACATGAATTTCACCGGAAGATGAAAGAGTGCTTACTGAATCTAATGCCGAAGAATTTGCATTAAAAACAAATGAAAGAAAAATCAATGCATAAACTAAAATAAATCTGCTCTTTTTCATATTTTCCCCTGAATTACCCGCCTATTTCTGACTCATATCCATTATCTGCTTTACTACCTTTGCCTTCTGCTTCAGTTTTCGTACGGCATCTTCATTATCTTTTTCCTTCTGCAGGACTGCCTTTTCATTTTCAGTTTCTATACGCTGATCCTCTGCCTCACGTTTTTCACGATCAGCCTTAAGAAGTGCAATCTGATTTTCAAGTTCCCTTACCTGCTCTTCAAGCTCCTTGTTGCGCTGCTGTGCTTCGGTAAGTCTGTCCCTCGTTGAAGAAGCACCCTCTGCATTATAAAGCTTGAGCTGTCTTTCATAATCCTCTTTTGCGGCAAGATATTCTTCACCGGTCTGTTTAAGAAGATACAGAAGTTTTTCTTCACGTGAACGCTGTGCAATGCTTTCTATTCTGTATTGAGATGCAGAAACCTTTTCGTTACCCGGAAACTGAACGATAATCCGCTCATAAATTGCTTCTGCCTCATCGTATTTATATCCGGCATTGAGAGATTCTGCTATGTAAAACAAAGCCGAAGGATAAAGCTCGTTCTTTTCATTTTTGTGACAGAAATCACTTAAGATTATGATTGCATTTTCATAATCACCAAGAAGATATAAAAGCTTTCCCTTCAGATAAAGAACTCTGTCCTTATAAAGCGAACGTCTGTAAGTTTTCAGAAAATCATCACAATCAGCAAGGGCACTTTTATTGTCTCCTGAATAAATTTCTGCGGTAATGAGCATGTATTTTGTATCAGCAGTGTTATTTTCTGAATACTGTATTGCCTTTCGTAAAAGAATTACGGCAGATTCCCAGTCACCCTTTGAATAAGCTTCACATCCCTGCATAAAAGTATTCTGTCCTGTTGTAGAAGCAGAAAGAGGAAGAAGGATTAGAAGCAGCATGAATATCAATGAATGTATTTTAATATTTTTCATCATCACTCCCGTTTATCAGTAATTCCATTCAAGTGAACCGTTAAAAAAAGATGAACCGGAAACTATAATGTCTGCTCCGGCATCGACAACTGAAGAAAGAGTCTTTTGATTAACTCCACCGTCAACAGAAATTCTGTATCCGTATTTATTTTCTTCCCTGATTTTTTTCAATTCAGCAATCTTTTGAATGCACGAAGGAATTATAGTCTGTCCGCCCCAGCCTGGATTAACGGTCATTACAAGAACAATATCAACGCATTCAAGAATTTCAGACAAGGCACTTACACCGGTTGCAGGGCAGATTGCAATTCCCGCTTTTTTTCCCTTTTCATGAATCATCTGAATAAGACGATGCGCATGTGGTGTTGCCTCAAGATGAAAGGTCACACAATCTGCTCCGGCTTCAATGAACGATTCAATCTGATTTTCCGGATTTTTTACCATAAGATGAATGTCAAAAGGTGTTTTCGTTAATTTTCTGATTGATTTTATTACAGGCTGCCCATAGGTAATCTGTGGAACAAACTGTCCGTCCATTACGTCAATGTGGACAAAAGCTGATTTTTTTGAATCAATTAAACTTACTGCTTTTTCGAGATTAGAAAAATCTGCCGAAAGCAATGATGGAGCTAAAACCGGACTTTTCATACTATATATAATAATCGATTTTTCGGTTACTGTCCACAATTTTAAAACAAGATAAAAAAAATTACTTGACAGATTCTTTATTTAGGTATATATATTTTGTTCCAATTTTTCTATTTTTTCATAATTTTTATTGATTAAAATCTCAATTTCTTTTATATTAAAATAAGGCGCTATGGAAATTCAGACTGAAAACGGCTTAAAAGAAGTCCTTAAGCTTCTCGAGGAAGGCAATCCCATTCAGGCTCAGGTTCAGATAGGCTCCCTGTTTGAAAAGGAACTGGGCAGCATGGAATTAACTTATACTAACCGCTGCTGTACATTCTGGATTGACACAAACAAAAGACTGAAAGTACTTACAAATGAACATGAATATGCTGACCGTCTTCTGTCTGAATGGAAATCTTTTCAGTTGTTTCTGAATAAAGAAAAATTCGTATATGAACCGGCCCTTTATTCGGTTCAGAAAGGATTTTTTTCCACTGCACTTAAAAATTATCAGAAGCTTTTTGATGAAAGTGAACCGTTGAGAAAGGCAGAAATCCTTCGCAATGCGGGCATCTGTTACAAAAAACTTGGTAATTTTGACAATGCAAGAAGCTGTCTGTCAGAAGCCAATCAGGTTTATCCTCACATGGCTTCGGTTCTGGCAGAGCTTGCCGACTGTTATGCACTGTGCGGAGAAGACAAATACAGCAAGGTGCTTTTCAGGGAAGCATTTTTTACTTCACCGGAAGACATTGACCTTTATTATCTTGATTCAGAGTTAATAAACTGTCTGATTGATAATGTAAAGGAAAAAGGCTACACAGGAAAAAGTTTGCTCCAGTGGATACCTGTATACGGAGTTTTACTGGGCATTTTCAATATAAAACGTGAATTAACTTCACAGGAGTTTGTCAGGTTACGACAGAACATCTACGCGATGGAAAACGAATACAAGGATCCTTCGTGCAAGACAGATATTCTTGTTCCTAAGCTGCTGAACAGTTATTTCTGGCTCATTGACCACTATATGCTCAAGCATGAAAGCATACAGAAAATCAATGAAATATTACTTAGGATAAAAATATTAGATTCGTCGATTTACGATTTGTATATAAAATAACAGGAGTTTTAAGATGGCAGAAAATTTAATTCAATCAGTACAGGATATGCTCAAGGAAGAAACCTGGACTCGTGCAACAATCAGCGGCTACACACAGAACGACTTAAAGGAACTTGCAGAGCTTTATCAGAACGCAAAGGCTCAGAACTGCGTAAATGATATCTATTCTATCTGTGAAGAACATCTTTCACATACAAAAGACAGTATCATTGCTTTATTTTTCCATGGAATCATTTCACTGCAGACAAACTCCATTGACAATTCCTCATTAGAAACTCTTGTAGATATTTTCCAGAAAAACCACAAGGAAGCAATCATTTCATATCTTTGTGAATTCATCCTTGAAGATAATCCTGACAATCTTTTTGCACTGAGAACACTTGCAGACACTTATATCCAGGACAATAACGAAAAAGTGTGGGAGTTATATGAACAGATTGTAAATCAGGATAAAACAGAAGCAGATCTTGCAAAGGCACTTGCAGAACACCTTGAATCTACCGGTGATACGAACAATGCCTATAAATACTATAAAAAAGCCATTTTAAGATATAATAAGCTTGGAAATTACAACGGTGTAAAGGAAATATGGACAAAGCTTGTTCAGATTAATCCGGAAAAGAATGATTTCTTCAAGCTTACATGCCAGAAAATTGCAAAACAGTTCGGTGAATTAAAGACAACTACACTCATGCAGGAGCTTTATGACTGGAACAAGGCAAACGGCCGCTGGGATATGGCAATTTCAATCTTAAAACGAAATCTTGAAATAGAACCTAAAGATACATGGGCCAGAAAAGAGCTTACAGACTGCTACAGAAACAAATATTCAAATCACAGCCACCTCGAAGATTACATCAAGTCTTCAAACCTTACACAGAATTACAGAAACGTATTTGAAGCTATAAATGACTTTGAAAAACACATCGCATTTGATAAAGGAACCTTTGTATTCCACCAGAAATGGGGCGTTGGTATCATCAGAAAGCTTGAGCACGATATTCTTACAATCAACTTCGGAAAGAAAAAAGGTATTCATGAAATTGCACTTAAGATGGCAGTTACCGCACTTAAACCTCTTGCAAACGACCATATCTGGGTAATCAAGGCAAGATGTACAGATCTTAATGCCCTTAAAAATGATGTAAAGAAGAATCCTGAAAAATATCTTAAAATCATCATCCAGAGCTATGACAATCACTGCGACCTTAAACGCATTAAAGCAGAGCTTGTAGATCAGATTCTTACCCCTGGTGAATGGACATCATGGAGCACAAACGCAAAGAAAATCCTCGACGGCAACAATATGTTCAGCGTCGATTCAAACAACATCAACTGCTATACAGTTCACGAAAATGAATTATCTTCTGAAGAAAAGCACTTCAACGAATTCGAAGCACAGAAGGAATTCTTCCCTCGCGTTGACATCCTCATGAAATATGTAAAGGAAGCTGATGATGACGGAGCAGATCTTACAAGTGAAGATTTCAACGATAAAATGTACAGCTATTTTACAAACCGTCTCAAGAATATCCAGCATGTTGATGAATATGTCATTGCATCTTATCTCATAGTAAGAAAGCTTTCGGCAATTGAAAAACAGATTGCATATCCTGTAAAAGAAACATTTGCAGAGCTTTATAACAGACTCGAGGATCCTAGAAAAACTTATGATGCATTGAAGGACACAAAAAATACATCGCTTAAGAAGGATTTTCTTGAATGCATAAAGATGCTTCCTGACTGGCAGGAACAATACATCAGACTGTTCCCTAATATCCTTGACATTTCAATCATCAATACACTTCTCGAAAACGGCTTTACGGAAGATGTTCAGAAATTCGTACGAACAAGCTTTACTTATTACAAGGATTATAAAGAAACAGTATTGTTCTTCTTCGAAAACTGTAAGGCTCAGGAATGGTTTATCAATGCAGGCATCCCTGTAGAAAAACAGCTTATCACTCTTATAAACACCATTGATCTTACATTCAAGAAAATCAATGCTCATGTTGATTCAACGGAAAACAAGAAACTGAACAAAAAAGCAACAGAACTTTTATTCGACAAAGAAAATCTTTATGATTATATTTTCAATCAGGATGAAGGAACCGTTAAAAAGTTCTATACAATGATTGACGATATTGTTGACATTGATCCTTCGTACAAGGAAAAAACACGCCATAAGATTTCTGAAAAATATCCTGACTTCAAGTTCCCTTCTTCAAGTGAAAAATCTTCTAAATCTACAGGCGGCATGCTTGTAACTGCGGCTAAGCTTGAAGAAAAGAAAGCAGAACTTTACAGAATCCAGAACGTAGAGCTTCCGGCAAATGCAAAGGATGTTGCAGATGCCCGTGCAAAGGGCGACTTAAAAGAAAACGCAGAATACAAGGCAGCAAAGGAACAGCAGCACATGCTCAACCTTTCTCTTGCAAAACTCCAGGAAGAATTGAACCGTGCAACAGTTTTCGATCCGACAACAGTTTCTACATCGACAATTTCTTTCGGAACGGAAGTTACGCTGCATAATAATCAGACAAATAAGGATGAAAGTTATACAATCCTCGGACCATGGGAATCAGATCCTGAAAAGAATATCATTTCTTATATGTCACCGTTCGGTAATGCAATTCTCGAAAGAACTTTAAATGAAGAAATGAGTTTTAAAGTAAACGATAAGGAATATAACTACACTGTAAAAGATATTAAAAAGGCTTCCCTGTAGTTTATAAGAAATATCGGACGCAGATTACAGGCGTGGGTTTCTGAGATTTTTAATTTCGGTGTTTTCATCCCACGTCTGTATTATTTTAACACCGCTTGATGTTCCTATTCTGTCTGCTCCTGCCTCAAGCATCGACACAGCCATTGAAACTGTACGGATTCCACCGGAAGCTTTAACTCCCATATCCTCACCTACTGTATCGCGCATAAGCTTAACATGATGTTCAGAAGCACCGTTAGGAAGAAGTGTACCGTCCCTGTCTTTAGGAGATGCAAAACCGGTCGAAGTTTTAACAAAATCTGCCCCCGCTTTTTTTGCACACAGACAGCAGTTTACTATTTCTGAATCTTCAAGAAAGCATGTTTCAAGTATTACTTTGACTATAATCTTTTTGTGGAGCTTTTCACCGCATTTTCGTGCTTCTTTAACGACAGCGGCTATATCACTTCCGACAACAGTATAGCGTCCATCCTTTACCGCACCAATGTTTATTACCATATCAACTTCATCGGCACCATTCAAAACAGCATCCTTTGTTTCCGAAACCTTGGCCTTTGTAGAAGCCGCTCCAAGAGGAAATCCTATGACAGTGCAGACCTTTACCTTAGAATCCTTTAGTGCCGTAGCCGCAAAAGGTACATAATATGAATTTACACATACAGAAGCAAATTTATTTGAAACTGCTTCCTGACACAATAATTCAATTTCATTTACGCCTGCACATGGATTTAAGGCCGTATGATCAATATATGACGCTATCTGTTCTTTATTCATGAAAAGAATTATACAAAAGGAATAAAAATAATGCAAATAATATGTTACTATTTTTGATAATAAGTATTTGCATAATATAACTTTATGTTGTATTATCATAATGATAAAAATTTTATTTTTATGGGAGTAAACGAATGGCATTTAAAATTACAGATGCTTGTGTTAACTGCGGTGCTTGTGAAGGTGACTGTCCAGTTGGAGCTATTGTTGAACAGGGCGACAAAAGAGTAATCGAAGCTGACAAATGTATCAGCTGCGGTTCATGCGCTGCTTCTTGTCCGACAGAAGCTATAACAGAAGAATAATAGAATTTAATAATTCTTTATAAAGGTTTCTGACATCCGATCAGGAACCTTTTTTTACTTTATTTGTTATTTTAAATAGTATGAATAACTACAAATCAAACCTGAAATCTAAACTACTTGGCATACTCAAATTTGCTGTTTTAATAATTTCATGCATTGCAGCCTCGTTCGTATTTGTCTGGCCGTTATGGAAATTTTCAACCGGGGTTCCAAAAATTTATACAATCATCGTACTGATTCTTCTCTGCTCCGCTGTCATTTATTTTGCAGTAAAGAAAATCATTAAAACTCCGATTAAAAAAACGATACAGTTTTTCGTTAATCTTGCACTTCTCGCTTCTGGCTTTTATCTGAGCATAAAGTCAGTTTTTGATGAAAGGCAGCTTCTTTCAATACTGATTTTAGTTATCATGATAATTCTGATTACAGTTTTTAATATTCTGATGAACCGGATAAAAAATGAAAAATAAAGGACTTTGTGCAGTTCTGACATTTTTTTTATGTATATCACTTTTTCCTCAATCAGCAAAAAAGGATTTTAAAACCGTTGAAGTTAATCTTTCGCATGTGCCGGTTCTTACTGAGCTTCAGTCACGTAATGCAATGTTCAAGGAATATTCCTACATCGTAAGCGACAATTACAGGCTTATGGCAGGAGAAAAAGACCCCGACATGATTTTCTTCAGATATAAGGTAACCGAGGATTTTACGATCCTTCAGCTTGCATCACGCTGCAATATTCCCTATGATACGATTGCATCTCTAAATTCAATTGAAAATACAGAAGAATCAATCAAAGGTAAAACATTAATCCTTCCAACCGTCCCAGGACTTTTCATTACAAAAAACAAGGGAATCACCTCGCTTGAAATCCTTTTACGCGAAGCATATTTCAATGACCTTAATCCCGAAAAGCATATCTGCTATAACATAAACGGAAGAAGTTTTATTTTTCTTCAGGACAAGCGTTTTTCGTCAACTGAACGCGCTTTTTTCCTCGATGCCGGGTTCAGATTACCGCTTGACAGGAATTCCTTCTGGATTTCATCAGAATTCGGAAACAGAAAGCAGCCTTTTACGGGACAATGGAAAAAACATAACGGAATAGACTTTGCCGCAAACACCGGTACAAAAGTTTATGCAGTAAAAAGCGGACGTGTAATTGCCGCAGTAAAAAATGATCCGACCTTCGGAAATTATATAATCATCAGTCACGATAATGGAAAAGTTTCAAGTGTGTACGCACATCTTTCGAAAATGAACGTTCAGCAGGGCGATGAAGTAAAAAAAGGAGAAGTTATAGGCTACGTAGGCCAGACAGGAATGGCAACAGGACCTCACCTGCATTTTGAAATACGACAGGGCGGTGTTGCTCAGGACCCTTCGGCAAAATTAAAATTGTAGTTATAATATAAAAAATGAAAATAAAAAAATTATTATTAACGGTTTTTATCTTAACATTAGCGGCAGACGCATTTTCACAATCGTTTCGAATCAATAAGGCTAAATTCGTAAACATTACAAAGGATGTTGATTTTTCTTCCTCTGTAAAGATGAATATTAACGATGCGCTTGTAATCTTTATTCCCGAAGAACGTCCATACATGAATGGGATTGAACTTAAAATCACAATTCCGGAAGAAATTGCAATCACAAGAAATTCATGTCAGCTTGAACTTTATGACAGCGTAAAACCAGCACCAAGCAGTGATCAGATAGACTATTCAGGAATTAAAATATTTCAGTGCGTCATGCCCTCAAAATTCACCTGGATTGTACAGATTCCTTTTACCGCCGACACAAAAAAACTCAAGACAAATCAATATACGACAAAGATTGATTCAATCCCGAATCTGAAAAACAACTATCTGTTTATCCGCATGAACCAGCTTCTTCCGAAAACCGACGAATCGCTTGTAAATGCAGAATTTACGATAACCGTTTCGCCGGTTTTTTCGAACAACGGAAGCCTTTCCCTGAATATTCTAGCAGACGGACAAAAAACCGACAGATGCTCTGTTTTAATCGACGATCTCCCCTGCAGCATTGAAAACTGCATGAACGGTATAACACTTTCTTCAGGACTTCATACAGTTGCAGTAATTTCCGAAAAATACCGCACAGAAGTAAGGACGGTAAGAATCGAACAGGCACGTCTGACAAATCTTACAATAATACTTAAAAGCATTGAACCTACCCTTATTATTTCAGCACCAAACAATGTTTCTGTTTTTATAGACGGAAGCCAGTGTAATTCTACAGGCAAGGAATTTTTTATTACAGAGGGTGAACATAACCTCAAATTCAAAATAGGAAACTACGAGCTTATACGTACGATCAATGCAATGAAGGGAAAAACCTACAAAATTGACGTTACGTTTGACGTTCAGATTATTGAACAGTAAAAATAAAATAACTTTATTCCTGCAAAAAATATTTTTTTTTCGATTAAAGATTCAGCACTTTCAGGTCGATAATTAAAGTATCGGGGGCATTTTCCCCTCCCACCCATGCTCCCGATTGCCTGATGGGCATGGCACGGTCTAGACCGTGCCTTTTTTATTTAACTGATTTCCATAATATAGTTGAGTTACTCAATGATTTACTATATAATAGTAATACTATGAAAAACGCAAACGGCAGAAGAATAAAAATCTCAGGTATCATTGTTTTAGGGCTTTTTTTCATTGGTGCCATTGCATCAGGTTCAGCCTTAGGATCCCTTCTTGCAGAAACACAGAACGTAATCAATACCGAATATTTTACGGAATTCAATACAGCATTACCTACAAAAATCACTGATATAAATGATGAAATCATTACTGAATTTACATCAGATGAAAAACGTGAAATTATTTCTTTTCACGATTTACCGCAGCTTCTTGTAGATGCGCTCATCACTCGCGAAGACAGAGTATTCTTTTCACATCCGGGCTTCAACGCAAAGGCAATTATACGTGCTCTTGTCGGACAGGTTTTCCATATAAGTCTTGGAGGTGGTTCTACCCTTACCCAGCAGATTGCAGGAACCCTTTTCTGTGACCGTACTGAAATGTCTATTGCACGAAAAATACATGAGCTCTGGTGGGCAATCCAGATGGAACGCCGTTTTACCAAAAATGAAATTCTTGAACTATATCTGAACAAAATATATTTCGGCGGCGGTACTTATGGTGTAAGTGCGGCTTCAAAATATTATTTCGGTCACAGCGCACAGGAAATAACACCTGCAGAAGCAGCACTCCTCGTTATTCAGCTTTCAAACCCTGCTTACTATAATCCGTTTGATCATCCTGAACGGGCGATGGAAAGACAGCTTACCGTTTTAAATTCAATGGTAGATGCAGACTATATTTCACGTGTTGATGCAGATCTTTCGTACGATGAATACTGGGGTAATTTCGACTTTACACGAACATCAAAATCGGCATATATGATGCAGGATGATAAGGCTCCATGGTTCAGTGAATATGTACGCCGTGAGCTTTCTGATTTAATCCGCGGTTCAGATGATATTTATTCAAGCGGATTTACTGTAAGAACAACCCTCAATCTTGAACATCAGTATATTGCTGAAAATGTAATGAAAAAATGGATAGACATCGGTAACAAGCGCTATAAAGCAGAAAAAGCGCAGAAACGAAGCCTTGCCTATCAGACATATATTCCTTTTGCAGAGCTTCTGGCAGTTATGTATAACATTCCTCGTTTAAAAGTAGGACATCAGCGGGCAATTCAGAGGGCTAAAACAAACTATGTAACAAACGTAAACCCGGTTGTAGATATGTTTGCAATGCTTACAGGACAGGAACCGATTAAGGAAGTTACAAATCAGGGTATAAAATTACTTAAGGATATAGACAAGCAGAATATCATTGAAGGAACAATGGTTTCTATTCAGAATGACACAGGCTTTATAAATGCACTCGTCGGCGGAAGTAAATACGATAAAGACAATCAGTTTATCCGTGCTACACAGGCTTTGCTTCAGCCGGGATCAACATTTAAGCCGCTATATTATTCTGCTGCAATTGATTCAAAAAAATACACGCCTACTACACAGATTTCTGATACACCGATTGTATTCCATACTGCAGACGGAAAACCTTACATCCCGCAGAACTTCCGCGGTGAATGGGAAGGAAACGTTTCGATGTACTACGCCCTTATTCACTCAATGAACGTTCCGTCTCTTAAGATTCTTGATGGAATAGGATTTGATGCTGCAATCAATCGTGCAATAGCATTGCTCGGTATTCCTGATAATGAAATTGATTCACGCGCATTTGTTCCGGGATATCCGATCGGTCTTGGTGTATGTTCAATTCATCCTATTGAACTTGCAAGAGCATTCTCTATTTTTGCAAGCGGTGGAAAAGAAATTACTCCAATTGCCATCAGAAGCATTGAAAAAAGCAACGGAGACCTTTACCGCGACATAGAAGGTGAAATAATGCAGGCACGTGAAGCAAAAGGCGAAGGCGCACAGGTTATTTCGCGGCAGACTGCTTTTGTAATGACAAAAATGCTTGAACAGACAGTAAGCGGCGGCGGTACACTTCAGGGACAGGATGAAAACTTCTTCTATACTGAAGCAAACGGTAAAAAGAAAAAAATGCCTGCAGCAGGAAAAACAGGTACAACACAGAACTGGGCCGATGCCTGGACCTGCGGATTTACTCCATATTATACTGCAGCCTTCTGGTTCGGCTTTGACTCACCTGGTAACTCTTTAGGATTGAACATTACCGGTGCCACACTTGCCGGTCCTGCATGGGGTGAATTCTTCGGTGAAATCCACAGGGATCTTCCTTACAAGGATTTCCCGAAACCTGAGGATGGAGTCGTTCAGATGAAAGTCTGCAAGGTATCGGGACAACTCCTTTCTGCAGATTGTAATGAAGGAACAACAATCCAATGGTTCTTAAGCGGAACTCAGCCGACAAAAGTTTGTCCTGTTCATACAAATAAAACAGGTCAGATTCTCGGTGAAGAAAGATTACGTAATGAAGACATCCGTTCAGGACAGACCTGGTCAGAAAACATTACAAGCGGTGGTCTTACGACAGATTTAAGCTTCCTCGAAGATGATTTTGATCTTGGAACAGATTCAAATAAAAAATCAAATAATACTCATCAGAATTATTTCTTCGAAGATGAAGACGAAATCGAAGAGCATGAAGAAGACGAAGAAGAGGATGAAGATAATTATAATTTCCTGATGGAATAGGAAGAGAGGTCGTATGTTAGTTGCTATTAAGGACATTAAAGTTAAACGACGAGTCAGAAAGGATTTAGGTAATCTCGATGATTTGAAAGAAAGTCTCAGAACCTATGGACTTCTTAATCCTATTACTATCAACAGAAAATATCAGTTAATCGCCGGAGAAAGACGTCTTCAGGCTGCTAAGGCACTCGGCTGGACAAATATCAATGCAAATGTAATTGATAACCTTACCGAAGTTGATGAGCTTGAAATGGAAATTGAAGAAAATAATCAGCGCAAGGAATTCACTGAAGAAGAGCTTCTTGAAGGATATAAACGCCTTGAACGCTTAAGACATCCCGGCTTTTTCTACAGAATCTTTTTATTTTTCAAGCATCTCTTCCAGAAAATCATTGATTTTTTTTCGAGAAAACGTTAGCTAAAAAATCAAGCGGTTTACGGACATTTTCCTCAAGCATATACGGAGTATTTATTATAAACATCCCGCTTCCATATAACCGAGGAGAATCATTCACCTCTTCATTTTTTTCAAGCGCGACTTCTTTATGAGCATCTTCCTTATTAACTTTAAGGACAAGATTACTAATCTGTGTATTATGATTTGTTTTCAATACATTATTTTCAATCGTTTCCAGCATGCACTTAATTTCATTCTTTCTGTATGCTAAAAGAGGATACCATAAAAGAATTATTCCATTACTCCATTTTTTGTTTACCGCACATATTATTTCTGCCACCTTAAGATAATCATCAGAAGTTTCATAACTTGGATCTATTAAAACCGCCCCCCGACCGGTCGAAGGCGGTGTAAGGGCTTTAAGCATTTCCCATCCGTCGCGAAAATGAATCTTTACTGAAGGTTTATTTTCACCCTTATGATTTTTCATATTTTCCCTGAGATTTTCAATTTCCGAGGGATGAAGTTCTGAAAGGATGAGGGTATCCTGTTTTCTCATAAAGCATGCTTCAATTTCGGGAGAGCCGGGATAAAGATGATTTTTAAGGTAAGCAGAAACAAAATCATAATAATGCAAAAGCGGCGGATAATCTTTAAGCGAATCCTTTTCACTTTTGGAAAACTGAATTACCCCCTTCTCTGCTTCCCCTGTTTTAAGACTGCGGCTGTCAGTAAGATCATAAAGAGCACTTCCGGAATGAGTATCGAAAAATGTATACGGTTTATCCTTTTTGTTCAGAGACTCAAGCACCTGAATTAAAACAGAATGCTTGAGTATATCTGCATGATTTCCCGCATGAAAAACGTGCTGATAAGATAGCATGTCTTTATATTATCATAAAGGATGATATATTAAAACCTTTAGTGACTGAATACAAGCTCATCTTTCTTACACGTCACAGAAATTTTCTGTCCTTCCAGGACATGCCCGCTTAAAAGTTCTCTTGCAAGTGGATTTTCAACATAAGATTGAACAGCACGTTTTACAGGACGCGCACCCATAGAAGGATCATATCCCTTGTCACACAGGAAACTGATTGCGCTTTCATCAAAAACAAGTTGAATCTTTTTATCTTCAAGCCGTTTCTGAACACGACAAAGCTGAAGCTCAACGATTTTTGAAATATTATCCTTAGTTAATTCGTTAAACATTACAGTTTCATCAATCCTGTTTATAAATTCAGGCTTAAAGGTCTGTTTTAATAGCACCTGGAGCAGTTCTTTTGTTTTCTGCACATCGCCCTTGTTTTCAAGAATAATGTCGCTTCCAAGATTACTTGTCATGATGATTATTGTATTTTTAAAATCAACAACCCTTCCCTGTCCGTCGGTAAGTCTTCCGTCATCAAGCACCTGAAGCAGCACATTAAAAACGTCAGGATGAGCTTTTTCAATCTCATCAAAAAGAATGACTGAATATGGTCTTCGTCGCACTGCCTCTGTAAGCTGACCTCCTTCATCATAACCGACATATCCCGGTGGAGCTCCGATCAGTCTGGTAACGCTGAATTTTTCCATATATTCACTCATATCAAGACGGGTAAGCGCTTTTTCATCATTAAAAAGAAAATCAGCGAGTGTTTTTGCAAGCTCTGTTTTTCCGACACCGGTCGGTCCCATAAAAAGGAAGCTTCCCAATGGTCTGTTCAAATCGCTCAGACCTGACCGGTTTCGCCTGATTGCATCACTTACAACCTGTACTGCTTCATCCTGACCGATTACCCGTTTATGAAGCACTGATTCAAGCTCAAGATATTTCTGTTTTTCACCGGCAAGCATCTTTGCAACCGGAATGCCTGTCCAGGAAGAAACAATTTTTGCAATATCCTCTTCAGTTACTGAATTCCTGAGCATTTTATTTTCAGGTTCTTTTTCCGCTGTCTGTGAATTTGCAAGCTGTTTTTCGAGTTCCGGTATAACCGAATATTTCAATTCAGCTGCTTTTTCAAGATTTCCTTCACGTGTATATTTTTCCTGCTCAAATTTTTTCTGCTCAAGCTGTTCCTTTAATCCACGGTTTTTATCAATGCTGTTCTTTTCATTCTGCCATTCCAGTTTCATTACATCACGCTTTGAAATTAATTCAGAAAGTTCCTTTTCAAGCTTTTCAAGGCGTTCCTTACTTGCTTCGTCGTTTTCTTTCAGGAGAGACTGTTTTTCAATCTGATACTGAAGGATTTTTCTTTCAACCTGATCAAGTTCTACCGGCTGGCTTTCAATTTCCATTTTCAATAAGGATGCGGCTTCATCAACAAGATCTATTGCTTTATCCGGAAGGAATCTTGAAGTAATATAACGGTTCGATAAAATTGCGGCAGAAACAAGAGCTTCATCTTCAATGCGCACTCCATGATGAATTTCATATTTTTCACGAAGTCCGCGAAGAATCGCAATTGTATCTTCAACGGTTGGTTCTGCACAATAAACCTGCTGAAATCGTCGTTCAAGCGCTGCATCCTTTTCGATATATTTTCTGTATTCATCAAGGGTAGTTGCTCCGATTGCCCTTAATTCACCTCGTGCAAGAGCAGGTTTTAAAAGATTAGAAGCATCCATACTGCCTTCAGCGGAACCTGCTCCTACAAGCGTATGAAGTTCATCAATAAATAAAATAATCTGACCTTCGGAATTCTGAATTTCCTTAATAAGTGCCTTTAACCGCTCTTCAAACTCACCACGGAATTTTGCTCCGGAAACAAGTGACCCAAGATCAAGAGATAACAAGCGTTTATTTTTCAGGCTGTCAGGTACATCGCCGGCTGCGATACGTCTTGCAAGACCTTCAACTATTGCAGTTTTACCTACTCCCGGTTCTCCGATTATTACCGGATTATTCTTTGTCCTGCGGCACAATACCTGCATTACACGACGGATTTCTTCATCACGACCGATTACAGGATCTATTTTATCCTGTCTTGCCATTGAAGTTAAATCTCGGCAGTATTTTTCAAGTGCACGGCTTGTACTTTCAGGATCATTTGAATCTACCGTCTGATTACCGCGGACTGCCTTCAGCGCTTCCATTATCGTATTTTTATTGATTCCAAAACCATTGAGCAACTGAGATGTATCGCCGCCTGATTCAGTCATCGCTATGAGAAAATGCTCGGTAGAAAGGAACTGGTCGTGAAGATTTGCCATTTCCTGTTCTGCCTTTGCAATGATTTTCTGCATTTCAGAAGATAAATAAACCTGAGTATTTCCGTATGCCTTTGGTTTTGAAGCAACTGTATTTCGGACTTTTAAAAGAAGCTCTTTTACCGGAGCACCAATACGTTCAATAATCGGAACAATAAGTCCATCCTTCTGTTCCAGTAACGCTTCGAGAAGATGTTCAGTACAAATTTCTGAACAGTCATTTTTATTAGCAATTGATGAAGCTTCCTGAAGGGCTTCCTGTGCTTTGATTGTAAAATTCTCTAAATTCATACTATCTGCCTCTTTAAAAATAAAAGTAATAATAAAAGGCAGAAATAGCAAGAAAAAAGATTATTTATTCTTCAATATTTCCGAATTCACAGATTCCGTTTGTAATGCGTGCGTATTCTATCTGCTCAAGATCATTCTTTATTTTTTTGTAAAGCTTTATTTCACCAATACCGGTTCCGCTCTGAATTATACTTAAAATACGTCGTTTTCCTTCAGGACATTCGAGCTTTCTGTCATACAAAGCCTTAACCTTACACGTAATGTCAATATCAATAATCCATATTTTTGAATTAAAGCTTACAGACCAGTGAACTGTTTTATCACCGTTTTCATCTGCTTCCGGAGATTCAATACAATTCCATACAGAAGTGTATTTTCGTTTCGGTGCATCTGCCAGAAGTATAATATCTGAACCTTCAAAGCTTCCGATGAATGAAAGCTTGTCTTCAAACAATCCCTGTACGACAAAATTAGAGTTGAACAGAGTTTTACCGGAAATAAGACTCTGTAAATTTGATGAAGAGATGTGGAACCATGGCTCAGGGAATGACTTTCCGATAAATCGGTCCATATATCCGTTTGATTTCTTTTCATCAACAACGTAATCTTCACCATCTATCGTTATTAGTCCACTTATCTGTGTCTGAATGCCTGCCGGGAACCATTTATCTGTTTTATCTTCAAAGCCTTCTGCAAATTCCTTTACGACTTCATATCGGAGATTCCAGCTTATTTCACCCGCATTACAAAGATATTCAGGATGCTTTGAACATTCTTCTTCAGACAAAGAAAGGCTTCCGCTCAATTCGTTTTCTGTAAAAATACCGGGACCTGCGCAGATTTCAAAAGGTCTTGTTGAAAAACTGCAGTTCTTTACAGGATAATATGCCGTTATCTGCTTTGGACAACTGTCAAGACGACCTGCCCTGACTGCTACATAAGACGGCTGTATAATTTTTTCGGATTCTAATTCGTATGCAGATGAAGTACCCGACAAAGCGTATTGTAAATCATCTTCTTTTATCTGGATTCTAGGCTTGAAGCCCAGCTGTGGTTCTGAAGGATATAACCAAGGATTAAGCATTTCAAATTCGATGAAGAACATACATTCTGTTCCACCGTTATTCTGTATGCCTTTAAAATAAAAACGCCAGTAATTGATACCGAAACGTTTTTTAGGTCCGTTAAAACCTAATTTACCTGATTTAAGATTCTTTTTAGCTGCACCCATAATAACAACATTTCCCCTTCTTAAAATATCTTATTTATTTTTCGGCAAAATAATCAACGGGTGTTAGCAAAAAGATAAATATATTTTATGAATAATATGTTAATTTTTCTTTTTTCCTTCAAACATTTTATCTATTGTTTTAGATAATTCTGCCTGTTCCTTAGGAAAATTAGCATTTAAAAACTCAAAGCATTCAACGGCTGCTCTCTGTGCATGTTCGTACCAGATTGAGTACAATTCCGAAGTAATTTCTTCTCCAGGGAATGGTGCACCCTGAACATCAGAAACTAAATCTCTCATCATTTGGATACATTCTTTTGTTTTCTTATCCATAGGACACTCCTTCATCCTTGTTGGAATATCTTATTTTAACAGATTTATAACGGTAATTCAAGAAAATTTCCACAAACTTTAATAGAATTATCGCAAAAAACTGCCTTATGACTTATTTCACCTGCGTTTTTCAACAGTCTTACAGCTGCTTCATTAACATCCTCTGGTGTAACGTCAAGAAGATTGGAAACCCTCTTTGGCAGAAAATCATAATTTGCATAAATAAATGATTCAAAGGCAATACGCCCCTTATCCTTAGGACATTGCGGAATAATCATATTCCCATATTCACTGACAATTGCTTTTTCCACATCCTTTTCGCTGATTTTATTTTTTGTTACATCACTAAGAACCTTTTCAAACATTTCTACATGTTTATCAGGACATGGATCACGATAGGTAGACATTTTGAACAGATTTTCACCCGAATCGACTCCTACAGAACCTCCATAACAACCGCCTTTCGTTCTGAAAACATCCCAGAAAGCATGAATTCCAAGCCAGTTTGCAAATACATTTTCAGCAGCCGATTGTCTTGTAAGATAAGTAGAAGCCGGAATGGTACAAAAAGCATAACCGGTCTGAGATTCAATCTGAATTGCTTCGGTAAATTTCTTATCCTTTATGTTGTCAAAATTGTAAATATGAGGAATATAATCTTCAAGCTGATAGTTATTCGAAGGTTTAAGCCTTGTAATTCCTGATGATTTTGCAAAATTTTCGACAAACGGTAATATTTTTTCGAGCGATTTTTTATCAGCCGTAATATGAATTATTCCACCTGATTTTATGCACTCATAGTAAATATATTCATACAGCTTTAAAATCTTTTTAACATTCATCTTCGGATAATCACTGATTGTCTTAAGTTGTGTTACACCCCATAAGATTTCTGCAAGTGCGTATCCTTCGCTGAAAGATGCAGTTGTTCGTTTTGAAATATAATCACGACCGCTGCCAACCAGCATCGATTTTTTCTCTGCGATGAGCTCCTGAAGTATGCTTTTAAACCTTCTTTTGTCTTTAAAATCCATCTTAGTAATAATTTTAGAAAACAATTCAAAGGTTTTTTCAGCATTTTCTGTAATTGCCTCGCACGAAATACCAAGCCACTTTCTTCCGCAGAAATTATAGTCCTTATATTTTTCTGCAAACTCCTGACATTCACGATTCTTATAGACAGAGCCTGTTACTATTTTACCCCATACATCGCCCATAATACATGCCGATTCCTGAATGCATTCATTCCATTTCTGATTGTCCCATCCAAGATTTGTAATGACTGTCGATAGAAACGGAAGATATTTAAAATATTTACAGTCGAGTGTATCAAACGGGAAAAGAACGTCCAGATAAAAAAGACCGTTTGTTTCTTCTTCACTAACAAAAAGCGGAATATCACTGTTATCACTGCCCTTTACAAATCTAAGCTCAACATGATCATCGTCAATGTTTTTATCAAGCTCAGATTTTTTTGTATGCGGGATACATGAAAGCTCTTCATCTGTTTCCTGTTTCAACTGCTTTTCATGAAATGCTTCAAGATCTTTTTTAAGTTGATTTTTATCAACAAGGCTTTCCATATTTTTTATAATTTCATTTTCTTTCTTCTGACGTTCAGAATAATATTTATCTGAAGGACGTATAATTACCTTTATGCCAACATCATTATCTATAAAATATTTTTTAATGAGCTTTACAGTGAAATCTTTATCTGAACGGATTTTTTCTTTTACTTTTTCAAAATCAGAAATAGGAGTAAGCTGACTGATACAATCGTTTCCCCAGACCCATCCTTTCAAGGCTCTCTGCATAAAAGTAAGTGAGACAGGTCCCCAGGAACGTGTTTCTTCACGAAGATTAAAATCAATACCCATAATTGCCGCATCAATATCCTTCCGGGAAACACCGTTTTTATAAAGCTTCAGGATTTCTTTTTTTACAAGTGAAAAAACCTTTTTTTCATTTCCTTCTTTAACTCCCGATAAACCGAACGACCAGTATTCTTCAAGGAATTGTCCGAAATTTCCCATGACAGTATCATCACCAAGATTACTGTCCTTGAGCGCCTTAGAAACCGGAGAACTGGCAATTCCACAAAGAACTTCGTTGAGAAATATTTTCTCCATATCATATTTTCCGGTATAAAACGACATTGCTGCTACATTACCTGTAGAACCGGTAACAGGAGCCGTAAATTCAAACTCCTGTGATTTTTTATGGATGTTAATATTTAAAAGCTCCTGGACTTCGGGTTTTACATAAGGTGTTTTCTGATTGATATAAGGAACTGTTTCTTTGCATCCGAATTTTTTTTCAAGACGGTTCATGAAATTTTTATTAAGATAATCAAGCTGTTCTGAAGTAGGAATATCGCCGTATAAAAAGAGCATGCAGTTATCGGGATTATAAAACTTCTGATGAAAAGCAAGAAAATCCTCATAAGTAAGCGATGGAATATCAAGAGGGTCTCCACCGGAACAGAAAGAAGGATAACTATCCGGAAACATACAGTCATTCAGACAATCAAAGGCAACCGATGAAAAAGAAGAAAAAGCTGCCTTCATCTCATTATAAACTACACCCTGTATGCTGCATTTTTCATCGCTGTCCATTTCCAGACGATATGCTTCCTGAAGAAAGGTTGATTTATCAAGCTTCGGGAAAAAAACACTGTCTGCATAAACATCCATCATATTAAAATAATCATTTTTGATCAGCGACGCACCGGGATATACAGTTTTGTCGGGATACGTAATCGCATTTAAAAAAGTATTGAGGCTCTGGGATGCAAGGGTTGCGAAAGGTTCCTTAAGAGGATATTTTTCTGAACCGCACAAGGTCGAATGTTCAATAATGTGAGCAGTTCCCTTTGAATTTTTTGAAACAGTTCTGAAAGCAAACGCAAAAAGGTTTTCCTTATCATTTTTAACGAAATGATAAACTTCCATTCCTGTTGTCTTATGACGCAGAAAAACTCCCTTGGCATTAAAATCCTTTATATCATCTATTTTTAATAAAACAAATCCGTTGTATTCCTTCCCGATATTTTTAGTGTCAAGAAAATCCATCGCATAACTCCTGCTGCTTTTATATCTGCATAGTAATAAAGCTTGTTCCCTCCAGGGATTTTTTTACAATCAGCTGTCTGTCAATTTTTTCTTTTAAAATATCTACATGCGAAATAATTCCAACAAGACAATTACGTTCACTTATTGTTACCAGCGCATTCATAGCATTATCGAGGGAATCCTTGTCAAGAGAACCGAATCCTTCGTCAACAAACATTGATTCTATTTTTATACCGCCAGCCTCGTTTGAAACTTCATCGGACAATCCCAGTGCAAGGGAAAGAGATGCCTGAAAAGCTTCACCGCCTGACAGTGATTTAACATTTCGTTCACAACCATTATAATGATCTACAACATTTAGACCTAGTCCCGTCTGAGATTTTTTTTCATTTTCATTTTCACTTCGTTTAAGTTCATAATGAGAATCGGTCATTACCATAAGACGACGGTTTGCATATTGTATTACCCTGTCAAAATAATACATCTGGACAAAAGTTTCCAGCATGATTTTTTCTTTACCGCTCACCTTTCCGTTTGCGGTATTCGAAAGACTTGCAGCCATCATATAAGCTTTTTCTTTTACCATAAGATTCTTACTCTGAGACCTGATTTTTTCAAGGGATTTTTTATTTATATTATTTTTCTGAAAAACAAGATCCCTTTCGTCCGAAAGAATATTTTTTTTCTTAGTAAGCTCCTCTTTTTCTTCCTTAAGCTTGTCAAGATTTGAATTTTCTGCTTTCGAAATTATATCCTTATTAACCTGGATTGATTTTTCTGTACCATTGATTTCTGAAATGAATTCATCATGTTTATTTTTCAGATTATCGATTTTATTACGCAAATCAAAAGCATTGTTTTCGAACTCCCTGATTTTCTTTTCCGCATCTTCCTTTGATTTATATTCAAGGGATTCTGTCATTTCATCAATCTGTTTTTTAAGGCTCTTAATTTGTGTTTCATACACCGAAACCGAATTTTTAAGCTCAGCTTTTTCCTTAGAATAAATCTTTAATTGTTCTTCAAGCTCCGGTATAAGTTTTTCATTTTTTTCTTTCTGATTTTTATTATTTTCCTGAACAGAAAGCTGTTTAGTGCATTCAGAAAGATCATTTTCTATTTCAGATTTCTTATCCTTTATGATTTTTTCAAGCTGATTAAAATCAAAGCTGTTAAAAATCTCAGAAGCATTTTTTTCTATAGTATTCATCAGAATTCTCTGTTCGCCTGTTTTTAAACTTATTTCAGCAGTAATTTTGTTCTGATTTTCATCACATTTTTCCATTGCCTGTTTAAGCTCATTTATTCTTGCTTCAGAAAGAACGTTTTTTTCTTTTTCTGCCTTATGAGGATGATTAAGCGAACCGCAGACAGGACACGGCTTGTTGTCTTTCAATTCTTCTGCAAGAATCCCAGCCTGAGCCCTCATGAAATTTTTATAGTGCATTTCATATTCGTTCTGTGCTTTTTCATATTCCGAAAATGCCTTTTTTGCATCGGTCTGAAGTTTTTCGACCAAAGAAATTAAATTTTTATAAGAAGCTGCATCCTTTGAAAGACTTTCAATTTTTGTTTCCTGTTCATTAAGACTTGTTTTACGTGCTTTAAGCTTCTCAAAAAGTTCCCCGCTTCCTTTTAGCTCATCGATTATTTTTTTTACCTCTTTAATTTTTTCTTCAGCAGATGCTTCTTTTTTTTCGGCTTCACTCAAAAGCATTTTATTTTCTTCAAAGAATTTTTCATTTTTTATAAGCTCATCATTGATTTTTGAAAGCCTGTCATATTCAGAAAGATCTTTTTTCAATAAAGCCGCATCTTCCTTGATTTTTAGAATATCTGCTTCCTTTAATTTTATATCCTCATATTCTTTTTTTATTTTTTCAAATTCTTTTTTCTTTAATACAAGTTCTTTCTGTTCTTTTTCAAGCTTTTCTGCCGCTTCCTTTATCTGCTGTGCACTTCCGGTTTGTTCATTAATCTTATCAAGTTTTGCCTGTATTTTTTCGAGGGATTGATTAATATCATTATATTTTTCATCCTCTTCCTGAATTATTTTACCAATAAGAGTGATTTTTTCTTCCCAGGAAGATTCCATCTTTTTTTCATTTTCAAGATCTATACTCAAGGGACTATGTTCATCACACTGGATTTCTGCAAAATCCTTATTAAGATTTGAAATTATTTCTTTAAGCTCCTTTGATTTCTCAAGTTCAATTTCCTTTAATTTATCCTGGAGCTGCTCATATTTATCTGTCTTGAAAATCTGCTGAAATATTTTTTTCCTTTTTTCTGTATCCTCAATCAAGAGATCCCTGAATTTTCCCTGTGCTAACATCGCAATCTGACAGAACTGATCCTTGTTTATTCCCAAAAGCTCCTCGATTTCCTTATTCACTTTTGTAACTCCGGAAATTCTTGTTTCATCAGGATAAATTAAAACTGCTTCACTTAACCGTTCTGTTACGCCATCTGTACGCTTTGCTTTTGCGATATACGAGGGATTTCTCTTTACCGTATAATTTTTCCCGTTTAATTCAAAAAGCATTTCTACTTCAGTAGGATCTTCAGGTCCGGCAAATTTTGAACGCATCATTTCGGCTGTCCTGTCATTTCCACTCGGCTGATTGAAAAGCGCATAAGTTATTGCATCAAAGACAGTAGTTTTTCCTGCACCCGTATCACCGGTAATAAGATACAGCCCTTTTGTTCCGAATTTAGAAAAATCAATTTCTGTTTTCTGAAGATACGGTCCGAATCCGCTGAGATAAAGCTTTAAGGGTCTCATTATTCTGCCTCCCAGATTTCTTCAATCAGTTTTTCAAGGAACGATTTCTGTTCATCGTTCATCGGACAATTATTCTGCATTTCATAAAGACGATCAAAACGTTCAAGAGGACTAAGCGCCTTTATTTCTTCTGTAAAACTGATAGTGCTGTTATTTTTTGTCCTGAGATTATCATATTCAAGAGTAAGCAGGTTTTTATAAATCGTACGAAGCTTGTAAAACGCATCCGGAATCTCATCTTCATCTGTAAGAGTGATATGAATGAAATCTTCAAGATTAAGAGATTCATAATTTTTCTTCAAAAGAAGCTCATCGTATTTTCCCTTGATTTTTATCATATCGCGCAACGGAACAAGAGGTATAGTCCTGCATTCTTTAAAACCATCTTTATCAAGTTCGACAATAAGTACTCCCTTTTTCTGATTTACCTCGGAAAATGAAAATTTCAAGGGACTTCCGCTGTATCTTATTCTTTCAGAGCCTGCTGTCTGCGGTCCATGAAGATGACCTAAAGCAACATAATCAAAATCATTAAAAACCCTGCTGTCTACATTATCCAGACCACCAACAGATAACTCTTCGGAATCAGAGCGCTGAGCACCTGTTACAAACTGATGGGCAAGAAGCACGTTACGCGAGGATTTATCAATATTCATCTTATTTATTGCAAGGCTGACAGCATCAGTATAAGTTTCAATTTTTTCATCAGGATAAAACTGCTGGACGACTGCAGGTTTGATGAACGGCAGAAAATAAAAATTAACTTTTCCATATTCATCGTTCAAAACAACGCATTCAGCATTTCCGTCATATTTTCTGCTTATATAAATCTGATTGTTTTTAAGAAGCCTTGATGCAAAAGTAAGACGTTCTGCACTGTCATGATTCCCGCTTATAATCATCACCGGGATTTTCAATAAAGAGAGCTTTGTAATAAAATCATCAAAGAGTGTTACTGCTTCTACGGATGGAAGGGACCGGTCATAAACATCGCCTGCAATAAGAACAGCATCTGGTTTTTCACTTTGGATTATTTCAATAATCTGCTTTAAAATATAAACGTGATCTTCCTGAAGTGAATTTTCCTTGATTTTTTTTCCGAGATGCAAATCTGATAAATGGATTAATTTCATGAAATTCTCCTGCAACTTTATTCAATTATACACTATTTAATATCAAATAATGATATTTTTTAGTAATTTTCATCTTTTATTTTGTATTTTTTTCCAGTATTATAATAGAAAAGAATGCAGACATATGGATGAACTTTTTGAATACAGTGACAGTTTAAATTCTCCTTTTCAGGCTTTCACGGGCGACTGGAAAACAGTAAAACCACACTGGCATTACTTTACCGAAATGATTTATCTTGTAAAAGGAATTCTGATTGCAGAAGTAAATGACAAGCAGTATACGATGAATCCCGGAGACCTTATTATTTTTCATCCAAAACAGATTCATTCCTTTCTTGATTATCCTACAAAAGAAGCAGAATTTGAAAAACCGTTATTTTATGCAATAAAATTTGACGAAATGATTTTATCAAATACAACCCCGGGGTCTCCAAAGCTTCCGAAGCTTCTCGACAATACAATCCAGAATGACCAGCATTTTAATCTGATTACGGCAAATGATTTGCGCTTTAATCCGGTTAAGCTTTTTTTTGAAAACTGTATATGGGAAACCCAGCATAAAGAATTCGGATATGATATAAAAGTTGCATCGACAATCAGCCTTATAATCACTGAGCTTTTCAGAATATGGATGAGACACGGTTATTCATTTACGACTAAAACAACCTATGACAGCTTTTCGGCAAAAGATTTTTCTGTTCTCGAATATATTGATCAGCATTCAGCAGAAAACATCAACATAGAGCTTCTTGCAAATAAATGCGGGATGTGCTATTCGAATTTTGCAAAACAGTTTAAGGCTCAGTTCGGAAAAACCTGCAAGGAATATATTGAATTTGTAAGGATATGTAAAGCCGACACACTTTTATTATACACAGATAAAACTCTTGACTACATAAGTCAGGAAACAGGCTTTACAGATGCAAGCCATTTTATAAGAACGTATAAAAAACTCAAGGGCACCACACCTAAACAAAGAAGAACATCTCAATCAAAAAAAACAGGCAGCGTATGAAAGAAATAGAAAAAGATCCGAAAGAAACAAACAGAGAATACGCATTAAGGGCAATAAAGGAAAATATCATAAATCTTTCACTTGTTCCGGGAAGTATGATAAGTGAACAGGAGATTGCATCAGATCTGAATCTTTCAAGAACACCTGTTCATGAAGCAATACAAGAGCTGTCAAAAATAAAAGTGATTGAAGTATATCCGCAGAAAGGCAGCCGCGTAAGTTTAATTGATATGGATCTTATTGATGAATCTGTTTTTATCCGCTCTACCCTCGAATCTGCAATAACCGGACAGGCCTGTAAAAATGCAACTGAAGAAGACATAAAAAATCTTCAGGAAAACATCTCACTTCAGGAATTTTACAATTCAAAAGGAAATACCGATAAGATATTAGAGTTAGACAATAAATTTCATGAGATTTTCTATAAAATTACTAACAGGATGCAATGCTTTTATATGGTTAAAATGGTAAGCATCCATTATGACAGATACAGAAAGCTTAAGCTTGTAACGAGAGACAGGCTGGGAATAATTGAAGATCATAAAGCGATTCTTAAAGCATTTGAAGAAAAAAATGTCAAAAAAGCAAAGGAGCTTAGCATTAAGCATCTTCAGCAGCTTCATATAGATGAACAGGATATACGTCTGAAATATCCGGCATATTTTAAGAATTAATAGTATATTTTTTCATATAACTTATTGACACTAATCATAAATTCCTATAATATAACAACATCACGCGGGCGTAGCGAAGCTGGTTATCGCGCTGGCCTGTCACGCCGGAGATCGCGGGTTCGAGCCCCGCCGCTCGCGCTAAAGCTTCCCGTTTTGGGGAGCTTTTTTATTTATGTTTCAATTTCGGGTAATAGCGCAGCTGGTAGCGCACTAGCTTCGGGAGTTAGGGGTCGGCGGTTCAAATCCGCCTTACCCGAATACTTTTTGATTTTTATTATAATTAAACAGACAAAACACTTGCTTCCGTTAATTTTGCATTATTCAACTTGTAATGTTATAATGCTTTTATGAGTAAAATAAATAACATTAAAACAAAAATCAAAGAAACGCTGGCACAAGCCGCATTACATCTCGCTTCTTCTAAAGTTATTTTCATTTCAACTTGTATAGCATTTGTATTTGCCTCCATGGATATCTGCAAGTCTTTTGATAATTCTTCTACAATCTGGCAGGATTTATGTCTGGCATTTCTTATGGCTTCTTTTTTTGCAATGCCTGCAACTCTGCTTACACAACAATTATCCTGCATAAAAAAATATCTTATTCAGACCGGCGTAGCAGCTGCAGGTGCCATTCTTGGATTTTTTGCCCATCGCGGTTTTGGAAACAGCGTTTATAACGAGCTTTATTACTTTGGAATTCTTTGTGCTGCTGCATTAATCACTTTATATCTTTTTATTCCAAAAGAAAATTCACGCACATATTTTTCGCTGGTGTTTAAGTATACTCTTTTCTGCACGTTTATGACTCTCATTCTTATGGGCGGACTTTGCCTTTTAATTTATGCAGTCCAGAATCTTATACTTAATACAAATGAATCTGATGTATATGAATGTTGTGTTGCCTTCTGCGTTTTTGTTTTTGGCATAAACTCTTTTACTTATTATTTATTCAACAGGCGTCAGGATGAAAGCTCGGGCAAAGCATTTAAAATAATTACGCTGTATATTCTTTTTCCTATTTTTGCCGTTCTTATTCTGATTTTGTACATTTATCTTTTAAAGGCACTGTTCCTTTTAAAACTTCCTAACGGGCAGATAAACTGGTTTGTGTCTTTTGCTTCCTGCTTTTACATCGTGTTTTATTTTATTCTGCGGGAGTATGACGAGTTCCCCGTAATAAAGTTCTTCTACAAATTTGGAGCATTTGCTTTTATTCCGCTTATTGTTGTTCAGATTTATGCATACTTTATCCGCGTGAATATTTACGGCTTTACAGGGTACCGTTACTCAAGCCTGCTCTTCATCATTTTTTCTATTATCACAATTATCCTTACATTTATTAAAAAAGGAAAATTTATAAATCTGGCAATTGTTGCACTTACCGCAATTGTACTGTTTGACAGTATAACTCCTTTTAACCTTATAAACATGGCGCATAAAAGTCAATTTTCAAGAATGGTAAGGATAATGAATAAATATGATATTTATGATGAAGCAACAGATACCCTGAAATCTTATAATCCCGATTCTCTTGAAGCTGCAATTACAGATGAAGACAGAGATGCCCTTCATTCTTCATACAGATATATTATGTGGACAAGTCATCTTCCAGAACCGGAATGGGCTGTTAAAGTTGATTATATAGATGGTCGAAAAAGTACAACCTATCTTGGATTCGAAGAGGTTTTTGGAATCAAAACAAAACGCGATGATAAAAAAATGCTTGTGTTTGACAAGGCTTTTAAATTCATCAAAATTTTGAATATTGAACCTTATAAGGAATTTGCAAAACTTAGTGACAGTATATACGATTATGAATGGAAGGACGGTAAAGAAGTTCAATATGAAAAACAAATTTCAGAAATTGTCTGGTACTCAAAAACCGGCAGAAAATATAATCTGGAAGCTTTTTTCTTATCACTTGATTCAGATATAAACAACGATGAACCTTTATGGTATATGCCTGATGATGAAGTTGCATTCTGTTTTACCAGCATTGATTATAAATACAACACTGAACTGAAGCTTTTCAGAAATTATTCTTATTCCGGTTTTATATTTTATAAGTAAGAATGAAACTGGAACTGAAAAAGAATGAAACTGGAACTGAAAACAGTTGAAAAAATAATGCGTTTATTATATATTAAATCCGAGAAACATTTATAAATATAAATGGGGTGTTGTATGTCTGCTGATTCTGAATTAGAAGAATTCACGATGTCGTTTTCTTATGACGACGATTTCGATGATTTTGATGAAGATTTCGATGATGATTTTGATGACATCGAAGAAGACGATGAAATCCTTGATGATATGGATGATGATTCAGAATTGTACTACGACGATGTTTTTAAGGAAGAAGAAGATATCGATGAACCCTATGACGATGTAGAAGACGAAGACGGTTACAGCAGTTCATATAATTCATCTGCCGGTGACGAGCTTTTCGAAGATTACGAATAACTTTCATCACCGCAAAAATCCCTTTATAAAATCTACAGTTCGATTATTTTTCCCGCATGCCACAATTTTTCGAGATCATAAAATTCTCGTGCCTGAGCGGACATCATATGAATTACAATCGGTCCTAAATCTACAAGATTCCAGTCATCACCATCGGGGCTCTTTCTTTTCGTAACATGAATTTCAAGATCATTTTCCTTGATGTAATCCTTAATCTGCTTATAAAGACCCTGATTCTGTGTAGAACTTGCAACTGTTACTATTACAAAATAATCTGTCCAACTGTTTAAGCCGCTTATATCAAGACAGACTACATTACTGCCCTTTCCATCTATCATTAACTGTGCAATTTCTTTTGCTTTTTCTTCTGTTGTTTTCATCTTAACCTCAATATTAATTTTTGTTGATTACATAATCACCATTATAATCAGCACCTAAAATAATAGTGAAATCGACAGCTGCTTTTTTTGTTGATTCAGTATTTGAAGAATCTGCCTGAACGATATTCGTACAATGAATAAGTTCACCGACATTTTTTGCAGCTGTTTCATTTCCAATATGATCTATGATTACTGTCTTTTCATAATCATTTCTGTCTGCATTTACCGAAGCAAGGACATCATAACTTGAATCCTTATATTTTCTTGCAGTTCTGCCGGCAATACCCTGTTTTGTAGTTCCATTCTGGATTTCTATGACATACTGATGACTTGAAATTGTACCATCTGTCGAAACAATCATACTTGTAGTTGATTTTACGGAAGATTTTATTCGTTCACCATTTTCGTAAGGGAAAAGAAGCTTTTTATCTTCGACAGTTCGAGGAGAACCCGTTACAGTCTGACGGATAATTGATTCAGCGTCTATTTCCGAGAGAATTTTAAAAAGCGAACGTTCATCGATTTCCGAAAGATTTGACGTTATGCAGGAAAGGAATCTTTTGTAATTATCATTTTTAAACATGATGAAACTTTTATCGTGAATGCCCGTTAACAAGGCAACTACAACGTTCTGATAACGATCAAGAATATTTTCATCAGATTCTTCTTCAACGCGGTAAGTCATGTATACAGCGACTTTATCACCATCAAGATTTACAGCTCCCGACGGCAGAAGATACCTTTTGTTTTCTGCTTCCGAAAAATAATCAATCGGCGAAGGAATAAAAACTCTCATACCGCCAAGCATATCAGACATCTTTACAAAATCCTGAAGCTTTATTGTAACCGTAAACGGAATAGAAATCCCAAGAAGCTTTGAAACCTCCTGCTTATAGACAGTCATTCCTTTTTCGTTATAAACCGCTTCAATACCGTCAGTTCTTCCAAGAGGCTCCCAGATGGCACCGACATTTGCAGGAATACTTATAGATGCGGCTTTTTTAGTTTCAGGATCATATAAAAGAACTGTAGAAAACAATTCCTTATTGTCATCATCTTCAACGACAAGCAGCATTCTCAAAAGCTTGTCCTGTTCAAGAATATCACGTACCGTATCAGTCTTCAAAGAATGAACAAAGTAAATTACCGCACCAGCGATTATTGCAAAAATAATTGATAAGAAGATAATACCTTTTTGTTTGTCAGAAAGTTTTTCCATTTAGTTCCCCTCTTTACCTGCTTTTTCTGTATAATATTGTATCATTTTTTTAGTGTTTGGGTAAATTGAATAACCCTTTTTTAGAAGAAATTCGTAATTTTCCTGAAGGACACTTGCCGTCATACCATCAAGTGAAAGCTTCATCAGATTATTGCGATATTTTTTTGTCGACTGAGGACGTTTCGGTTCACATTTATCGGCAAGAAAAAGAATCTTTGTATAATCACACATCCTTATTTTACCGGAAACGTGATTAGCGACAGCCTCAAGAAGCTGTTCATCGTCTATATTAAATTTTTCCTTCATTATGACTGCAGCTGCCCTTCCATGTAAAAGCATCGGTGCCTTCTTTTCTTCCTCAGTAATCGGCTGACCGTCACGTGATGCAGTTTCAATCATCTGTTCATCAGGAAGATATTTACACATATCGTGGCCTATACCGATAAGATATCCTTTTTTTACATCAAGGGAATAACGGCGGCAAAGCTTTACGCACATTTTAGCAACCCGTTTTGAATGCTTATATCTCGACGGCTTTATATTATTTTTTGTATATTCATCAATTTCTTTTATCTTCTGTTTAATATCATCCATATTTATAACCTAAACATAAAGATTATTTTTCTTTATATATTTATAAACTGCATCCGGAACAAGATATCTGAAGCTTTTGTTTTCTTTTATCCTTGCCCTTATTTCTGTCGATGAAACAGGCAGAATCGGATTATTCAGATATGTACAGGGATATTTAAAAGTCTTTAAATCAAACTGTACGCAGAAATCACCCTTGTATTCTCCTGTCGGCTTATTATCATAAACTGTTTTTTCAAGAGCCCTTAAATCCGGATAGCGATGCGTGATGATTAAATCTGCAAGTGAAACTATCTTATCAGGATTTCTCCATTTATCGAATTCAGCGGCAACCTCATCACCCATTACAAATGCAAGTTTTTCACCGTCCAGCTGTTTTTTATATTTCTGTGTTAGAAATTCAAGCGTATCTGAAGTATAAGAAACACCGCCTCTGTCAATTTCACATGAATCAACATCAAAATGACTGTTTTTTTCAGATTTACAGAATGCCTTTATCATATCATAGCGCTGAGCGGCAGTTACGCTTCCTTCCATCACTTTATGAGGAGGAATGAAAGTCGGTACAAAAATAATCTTATCATAACCAAGCTCACGGATTACTGTATCAGCAAGCATGGCATGACTTATATGAAGAGGATTAAAGCTTCCGCCGAAAACAGCAATTTTCATTTAACCTTCACTCCCCGGATACTGTACATCCTCATCATCAGAAAAAGCACGTGAAGAAAGAAAATCATTTTTTGATTCATTAACAATCTGATTCTCCGTACTTTCCTTCTGATATTTGTTTATAAGTGAAATAATCTGATTTTTTGCGTCGTTCATTCCTCTTCCTGTTATAACTGAAACAGGAATTACACTGATGCTTTTATCTTTTTTCTGAATTGATTTCTTGATTTCAACCGCCCTGTCAAAAGCCCCTTCTACATCGATTTTATTGCACAAAACGATACGCGGCTTTTCCATCAGATCGTCTGAATAATTTTCAAGCTCGCTGCACAACGTGTCATAAGTCGAAAAACAGTTTTCATCTGAACAGTCAATCATAAAAATGAGGCAGCTTGTACGGGTGATGTGCTTTAAGAATGTATCTCCAAGACCAAGACCTTCAGATGCTCCTTCAATAATTCCCGGAATATCTGCAATGATAATATCGCGTTCGTCATCTATGCGTAAAACACCAAGATTAGGGATGATTGTTGTAAAGGGAAACGGCGCGATTTTCGGTCTTGCATTCGTAAAATATGTAAGAAGACTTGATTTCCCTGCATTCGGAAAACCGACAAGACCTGCATCTGCCATGATTGAAAGCTCAAGCTTTAAAAAACGACGTTCTCCTTTCTGACCAGGGTTCGCTTTTCTCGGAGCCTGATTTGTTGAAGTTTTAAAATGAACATTTCCCCATCCGCCGTTACCGCCTTTAAGGAAAACAAAAGATTCATCATCTGCTGCCGATGTAAAATCATAAATAATTTCATCGGTTTCTGCATCTTTGATGGTAGTTCCAGGAGGGACCGGAATTACGACATCTTCACCGTCAGCCCCATATCTGTTCCAGCCCTGACCGTCACCGCCGTTTTTTGCCTTAAAGCAAACACGCTGACGAAGTTTTGCAAGCGTACGAAGATTTCGTTTAACGACAAAAACAACATCACCGCCTTTTCCGCCGTCACCACCGTTCGGACCACCATGAGGAACATACTTTTCACGACGGAATGCAACACAACCGTTACCGCCGTTTCCTGAGCGAACTTCAATATTTGCTTCGTCTGCAAAACCAATCATTTAGAACCACCTGTCATAAAGATTGTCGGGTCAAGCCCGACAATGACACTGTTTGTCATTCCCCGACTTGATCGGGGGAATCTATCAAAAAAAAAGCCCGGCAGATTCACGTCACACCGGGCATTATCATTCAGTAAAAACCGAACTTATTTTGCAGCTTCTACAGAAACAATTTTATGATTGTTTCTTTCGCCGAAAACTACTTTTCCATCTGCTGTTGCAAAAAGACTGTCATCTCCTGCTTTCATTACATTGTCACCAGGATAGAATTTTGTTCCACGCTGTTTAACGATGATTGAACCTGCAGTAACAGCTTCTCCAGCATATCTTTTTACGCCCAGGCTTTTTGGATTTGGATCACGTCCGTTTTTAGCACCAGATCCACCACGTGTTCTTCCCATAGTATTCTCCTTTAAAATTCCACTTATGCAAGAGTGATTGAATCAACGCGTACTTTAGTGTACTGCTGTCTGTGACCAATAAGACGATGATAATCTTTCTTTGATTTGTATTTGAAAACCAAAATCTTTTTGTCTTTGAAAGATTCTTCAACAACTACAGTTACTTTTGCACCTTTAACATAAGGTGTTCCAACACTAATCTTGTCTTTATCACTTACCAAAAGAACAGAATCAATGTCAATTTTTGCACCTTTTTCAGCATCAAGCTTGTCTACTGTAAGGACAGCACCTTTTTCTGCTTTGTACTGCTTGCCCTTAAATTCAATAGTTGCGTACATATAATACCTCTATTAAAAAATTCATTTCATACGCCCGATGCAGTGGAATAAGGAAACATAAATCCATTCTGCAAAAGACTGGTAAACTAGACTGCTTAATAAGTATAAAACGGGGATTAAATACCATTACGCCCAAAGTCTAATTACGTATCAAAAAATATATCAGAAATACACTCTTTATGCAATAGCCGGAAGCCTGTACTTTAAGGATTAGTATAAATCATTCCATAAATAAAGATTTCCCCTTGAAAGACGACCAGATTTTATTGCCTCATCAAGTTTTTCAAGACTCTTTACCGTTCCAACTGCAAAACCTTCACGACTTCGCGCTGTATGTGTAAGTTCAATCGTATCTGCGGTTCCATCAAAGAAAACCTTGTGAGTTCCGGGAACGTTTCCGCAGCGTGTTGAGCTTACATGAAGCTGATTTGCAGCCGGTCGTTCATGAAAAGCATCCGTTTCAATTTCATTTTTATCCTTGTATGAAAGCTGGATTCTTCTTGCTATTTCAAGGGCTGTTCCGCTCGGACTGTCTGCCTTCTGATTATGATGCATTTCCCATGTTGCAACATCGTAATCATCATATTCCGACATAATTTTAGCAGCTTCTTCAACAATCTTATAGAACATATTAACACCGATCGAAAAATTACCTGCAGTCATAACAGTTCCGCCAACCTGTTTTGCAAGAGAGCGGATTTCTTCATGTTTATCATTCCAGCCGGTAGTTCCTACGACAACAGGAAGCCCAAGAGGAAGGAGTGCCTTTATGTTATTCAAGACTGCAACCGGATGTGTAAACTCAATGACACCTTCGGCACCGCTTGATTTTACGGCACGTGCAACTGCTTCTCCATCACCCTGTTTAACTATAACCTTTGCATCATCTGCAACAACATCAATGGTAACAACCACTTCATGACCCGCACGCTTCGCAGCCTGCTCAATCATATGACCCATTTTTCCATAACCGACCAGAGCAATTTTCATCAAGAACCTCCATTTGCAATATGCCGTAAACTATTTACGCGCTGATAATTTCTAATTAAAAAAAGCCTTATGTAAAATCCGTACAGTTTTATCGGCTTCTTCTTCATCGACAATCATGCTTATATTAACTTTGCTTGCCCCCTGAGAAATCATCTGTACGTTAATTCCTTCTTTTTCCAAAGCCGCAAAACAATCTGAAAGAATAGACGAAGAATGTGCCGCATCACAGATGATCGTAACAATTGCTTTATTTTTCTTTACTGTTACCTGACTTGCCTGTTCAAGATCAGAAATCAAGCCTGATAAATCTGCCTTTGTATTTACCGTAAGCGAAACTGAAACCTCAGAGGTTGCAATTACATCTATCGAAATATTCCATTTAAGGAAGTTATTGAAAATGTGTGCTAAAAATCCAGCTGCACCAAGCATTCTCGAAGATGTAATATCAATAAGCTGTATATTTTTAACTGTAGTGATTGCGCATACACGAGGGACTTTTCCTTCATGTTTTTCAACGATGATTGAACCGGGACTTTCGATATTATATGAATTTTTTACACGAACCGGAGTTCCTGTTTTTCGTACAGGAAGCATTGATCGCGGATGAAGAACCTGAGAGCCGAACATTGCAAGCTCCTGGGCTTCTTCGTATGTTACTTCCGGGACAGGCTTTGCTTCTTTTACGACGCGTGGATCAGTCGTTAAAATTCCATCAACGTCTTTCCAGGTCTGAACCTCTTCTGCACGCATTGCAGCACCTATCATTGTTGCAGTTAAATCTGAACCACCTCTTCCTAAAGTTGTAATATTTCCTTTTTTATCCTTTGCAATAAATCCTGTAACAATAGGAATTGAATTTGAAACTCCATCTTTATAGGCATTAAGATATGAAGGAATAGTCTGCCATACATCATCAAGAAGCTCTGCAGACATATAATTACTGTCGCTCACAAAACCTATATCCCAGGCATCGTAAAACTGAGATGCAATGCCCTGTGATTCAAGATATGCCGCCATCATTCGTACAGACATGCGTTCGCCAAAAGAAACAAGATAATCTCTTGAGCGTTTGCTTATTTCCTTGAGCATTGAAATACCTGTAAGAAGCTGTTTAAGCTCATTCAGCAAAGCTTCGATTGTGTCTATATTGATTCCAAGTTCTTTTGCAGTATCTTCATGCAGCTTTGCAACTCCCTGAACATCAACTGTTCCTTCTACAGCTTTATCTGCTGCTTCCAGAAGATGATCAGTTGTATCGCCCATTGCAGACAAAACTACAACAGGTCTTTTTTCCTGATAAGCCTTTATTATAGATGCAACATGCTTGATTCGTTCTGCATTTGCAACGGATGATCCGCCGAACTTCATTACTATCATTAAAAAACCTCTTTTTTCCAGTACAATATTTTTCCTGAATTAAAATGAATTATAATAAATCAATACAGATTTGTCATTAGATTTACTTCACTTTTCTATTTACTTCGTTTATAATAATAACAATGTATTTGAAAGAATTTTCAAAGCCGCCTGCAAAAATCGTAAGTAACGGAAAGGCTGCTTTTGGAACATATAATGATATTCCTCCTAAGCTTGACGTAAAGGGAATGAGGGCTCCTTATGCAGGGCTTCCTCTTCCTGTTTTTCTTTCAAAGCTCAGAATAAAAAGCCGTCTTGATTATATTTTTTCTACAGATAAAGTAATAGGACTTGTAGAATTCCATGATTTTAAAATCTTCGGACTTGCCGAAATCATTTTCTGGAACATGTCGACCGGAAGAAAATATGTATATCACACTTTTACAGCAACAAGAAAAAGAATAATCCCGAAAAATACATCGCAGGGAATCTGTGCAAGCTATAAAAAATCACGGTATATAAAGGTATCCTGGGGAAGAAACCACAGACACATGGCAATGAAATTCAACGTTAAAGGCGATAATATACGTCCATCTGCAAGAGGATATATTTTTTCTCCGATGAATTCCAGAATGCATACAGATTTACTTTTTGTCTGTCCTTCTCCCTCACAGTCAAGATGTTCGGCAACCTGGTTTACTACAATGAAGATGCAGGGAAATTTTTTTGTTGATGACGAAAAGCTTGATTCAAGCGAAGGACTTGCTGCAATGAGAATCAACAGGACTTATTTCAAGATGCATACACGCTTTACGCTTGCCTGGGGAATCGGAAAAATTCAGTCAAAGAACGTAATATTCCAGCTTAAAAATTCAAGTCTTGATGCAGCAGATCCTGATAAATACAATGAAAACCTTATAACGGTCGATGGTGACACTACTGCACTTCCATCTGTCCTTATGACTCATCCTTTCGGAATAAAAAAAGACTGGATAATTCAGGACACCGAAAGCATGATAGATTTAACCTTTACTCCTGTTTCTGACAATCACAGGATTCTGAATGTAATTGCAATCAGGACTGACTACAATGTAATCTACGGTTATTACAATGGAGTAATGCTTACGAAGGATGGAGAAAAGCTTGTATTAAAGAATTTCCCTGGAATCATAAATAAAAGCACATTAAGAATATAAAATATAAAAAGTAAAGAAAAGGAGAATATTATGGGTGAAGAGATAAACAAGACAGCAAACTGGGAACCTGGAACTCTTGAACAGACAAGACGAAACATCGGTAACATCGATGAAAAGGAAGCGGCTGTAATGGCTAAAAAACTCGGCGGCGAAGTAATGTATGAACGTTCAAGCAGCGGAAACGGAAACCATAACAACAGCGGACGACTCGTAAGAACTACATCAGGCTCATCTTCATCATCAGGTTCTGCATCTTCTCAGAAAGCGGCAGTAACTCCGACAAAACGTCATATACGTGAAGATTTACCGAACGTTTCTAAAAAAGCAAATAACATGTTCGATAAAGTAATGATGTCTCCGGAATATAAAATCAAACCGAACTACGGCTTCTTTAATTTCCTTCGTGCACTTCAGAAAAACGGAACTGAAAAAATCAATTATTCCTTCTATGACTACACAATCAAAAAAGCAATCGAACACATGGAAGCCTTCATCACTGTAACAAAAACACTTATTCAGATTGCACCGGCAACATATAAATCAAAAATAGTTAATGGCTCAGAGGCAAAATTTAAATTTTTAAGAATGATTGCTGAATGGGGAATGTCAGGAATTAAAACTGAATATCTTTCGCTTAAACAGGTACAGCAACCGATGCTCCTTTGCGATTTGACTCAGCTTATGCGACTCGTGTACAAGCCGCTCATGACAATCTACTATTACGGAAACAATAAAATTCCAAAGCTTATCAAGGAAATTTATAATGACGAAGTAAACTATCCTGATTCACCGAAAGATAAGCTTTCTACCATGGCAAAACAGGCGATTACCGAGTGGCTTTACATAGATACAGAAGTAATCAAAAAATTCTATCCGATCCTCATGAGGATGTGTTCTGACACCTACGAGGATTATCCTGAATTCTTTTCTGTAAAGGTTGCCGAAATCCTGAAATTCACAGGACTTCATAAATTCGATCTTCTTCTTCCGGATAAAGAAAAGGATGATTCTTCACAGAAAGAAGAAAAGGCAAAACCAGCCGCTCCTACAAAAGGTGCAAAAGATTCCTCTGTAATAACAGGGTTAAAGCTTTTAAATCAGATGTTCCCGGAAGCAGGTTTCGACCGCCTCGACGAGCATCCTGACATGTATCCTTATTTCCAGCCTCTCTATAAATTTGCAGACGGTTTTAACTGTCTTTCACCGGAAAATCCTCTTCAGGTTGTAGTCGTACTTCAACGTATAATCGAGGATTGTTTCCAGAGCTGCCGTAACATGAAATTCGCAAAAGCTGATGGTGCAAAAAATGATGCCGACACAATTCAGGATATTCTTGACGAATGGTCTGCTTACAGGGAAGATACCTTTGAACGTCTTTACTGCGAACCTCTTACGAATTTTACAAATTCACTTTATTCTCAGGCCGATTTTGAAAAATCAATGCTCGGCAAAAAAATACTCACCTCACTTTTGTGGCAGACGACTTATCACTTTCTGCCTAACTTCAAATTCGACCAGCTTCTTTTAGAGCGTCCTTCTGATGAAAGCAAATACCGTCCAATGTTCCACCGCACAGATTTTGCACGAAAGTATCTTACAATCGTAGTTAAACAATGCGATCAGGCTGCATCGACAAAAGGTCAGGTTCCTCTTCTTGAAAATCCATGGGATCATTATAAATTCGACATTCAGAATGAAGTTTCAAAACGACTTGATGTACTTTTAGGAGCACAGAATAAAACTGCAACGACAAATGCAACTAACGCAAATCTTTTGAAATATACACTCTGTTTTGTATCTGTCCTCGACTGGTGGATAAACAATCCCGGAAGTCCTGCATATACTACCGATCCTATGAACATCTATCGTATATCGCCGAATGACGGAAAGCCTATGTTCTCGGTTCCTGAACGAAGCGACCAGAACAGTCTTTTTGTTGAAGCGGTAAAGGCAAGCTACCAGAAAAAAGCTAACTGAAAATAAAATCTTTTTTAAAAATCATCTTCTGCCCTGAGACCGGGTGATAAACCTCAAGCTCAGCGGCATGAAGCATGAGTCTCTGATTTTTTCTGCATTTTCCATAAAGAGAATCTCCCATTATCGGAAGATTAAAGCCATGAGAATCTGCACTTGCAAGCCTGAGCTGATGAGTACGTCCTGTAAGCGGTGTAAAAATGATTTTTGATCCCCTGATTTTCTGCTTATCGTCCACAGTTACACAAACGATACCGTCTTTTTTCCAGAGTGTAATTCCTGTTTTTCCGTTTATTTCATCATAAATCTGATGCGGCCTGTTATTAACATCAAGCCTGAACGGTAATTCAAAACGTCCGTTTTCAAGCGTTTTATATTTTTCATCTGTTTTTTCAAGGATTCCATCAAGAACTGCAATATATTTTTTATGAACAAGACCATTCATAAATTCAAGATTAAGTGACCTGTGGGCTTCTTTTGTTTTTGCAAGTATCATAAGGCCTGAAGTTTCCATATCAAGACGATGAACAGCACACTGCTCCACTTCACAATCAAAAAAAATATTTTTTATCCTTTCTTCAACACAATCCTTCTGTTTTTTCCCGCACACAGAAAGCATTCCCGAAGGTTTATTTACAACAACAATTGAAGAATCCTGATAAAGGATTTCAAGTCCAAGAAGATATGGAAAAAGAATTCCGCAGCGCTCATTGCATGGATCAAAGCTTTCATACTTTTTTTCATCATCATAGAAAACCTGAGCCATACTGATTATTTCAAGTTTTTTCTTAAACGCATAATTCAAAAGCTTCGGCTCACAGCAGTCACCGGTTCCTGTCGGTACAAGAGCATTACGTTCCTTTATAATCTTATTGAGTGAAATTGTCTTTTTACCCGCACAATGAAATTTATAAAGTGAAAATACTTTTTTTAACGACTCATCGCATAAATTACTACGAATTTTAATCAGATGGTTTCTGCTTTCTTCCTCATCTGCAGATTTTTGCAGTCGATTAATTTTTTCGGTGAGCTCATGGATTTTTCTGTCGTTTTTCCGTAATGCGCGCGTAATCTTTTTTCCGCTTGCTACAGGAGGCACAATGACATGTTTTATTCCGTTTTTAATATAAGTCTGCTTTGAATCATTTGTATAAAGCTGTTTTGCAATCCCGCTGACTGCATGAAGCACAACCCTTTCTTTCTTACGCGGATCCCAGCATACAAGAGCGCCTGTCATTATTCCCTGATTAATTCTTTCTATACTGATTTCAGATATCTGTTTTAGAACAACAGTTTTATTTTCAATATCATCAAGAAGCTCAAGGCAGTAATGACGTGAAAGCTCTGAATTAAACGGATTAAACATTTTATTTCAGATTTCTGATTTCTACTTTTCCGTCTTCTTTTGCAATGAAAACAACCGGTTTATTTTTTGAAAAGAGTCCGTTTTCTACAACACCGACGATTGAATTTATTTTGTCTTCCATTTGAGCAGGATTTATCGGTGACTTCCATGTACAGTCCAGAATCTGATTACCGTTGTCTGTAATGACAGGTCCGCATTTTCTAATTCCCTCACGAAGAACACATTCAGCACCAAGCGCATTAAGTGCATTTGTAACAGGGATTCTTGCTTCACTGATGATTTCTACCGGAACAGGAAATTTCGTACCAATTGTTTCTACCGCTTTCGAAGAATCGGCAACTACAACAAAAACTTTTGAATTATATTCAACGATTTTTTCCCTGACATGAGCAGCACCACCACCTTTTATGCAGAAGCATTCAGGGGTTACTTCATCGGCACCGTCTATTGCAAGATCAAGCTGACCTGCTATTATCTTATCGTTCATTGAATAAACACTAATACCGTAATCCTGGCATGCATTCTGTGTCTGAAAGCTTGTTACGATTGCCTTAATATCCTTCAAATCGCCGTTATTGATATGTTCAGCAAGTCTTTTTACGGCAGGCATTGCAGTAGAACCGGTACCAAGCCCTATTTTCATTCCGCTGAAAATCAAACCTTTTTCAATCAATGTATCGACTGCAGTAGTTGCAGCTAGTATTTTCTGTTCATTTTGATTCATAATCTATTCCCGTAAATAATTTAAATTGTTCATAAGCCTGATATTCAAGCATTTTATATCCATTACAAACCCTGCAGCCCGCAAGAGATGCCCTCTTCATAAGCGGAGTAATTGCCGGTTTATAAATAAGATCAAAAACAAGCTCGGTTCCCTTAAAGCTGTAAAAAGGAATCGGATCTATTTCTTCAGAAACTGCTTCAAAGCTCATGCCAACCGGTGTCGTCTGGATAATAAGATTTGAATATTCATGAAGCTTTTCAATACAATCAACACTGAGTGAGCTGTACTTAAAATAAAATTTTTCGGCAATTGTCCGTGCATGCTCAACTGAACGGTTAAAAATACAGACCTTAGCACCCATCTGCTTTAAAACATAACAGACTGCCTTTGCCGCTCCACCTGCACCTATAACTGCAACTTTTTTTCTGAATTTTCTTGTACCGATAAATTCTTCAAGCGCGCGCCTGAATCCATATGCATCGGTATTATATGCAAACCATTTATTATCTTTTCTTACAACCGTATTACATGCACCAATCTGCTGAACCTCGGGCGTCTGATTGTTTACATAAAACAAAACCGATTCCTTATGAGGTGTCGTAACTGACATTCCTTTCATTCCGATTTTTTCGGCAAAATTCAAGGCTTCTGAAACAAGCGGTGACCTTACGGGAATAAATACACTGTCGAGATTATGATTTCTGAAACCGGAATTATGAATTTCAGGGCTTGAAGTTTTTACCATTGGCCAGCCTGTTATTCCATAAATATCTGTCTGTTCAGAAATTGATTTAAAATTATAAAGATTATTAAGCGTAACAGGATCCAGATGTCCAAGATCCGATACATTTCCCTGCATTTCTTCGGGCGATGTATATGTAAGATATGAATCAGACAAGGCAGAAAGAATTCTTGAAGGGAGGCCTTCCGGTCCCATTGCACAAAGGATGTGATCATAATCCTTCATTGCCTGACCTTCCGTAAAAAGATTCAATACATCAGAAAGCTTTTTCGGTTTAAATGCGATTTTCGGAATTTCATAACCTGTCTTTCGCATCCTGTCGCACATTTCCTTGAGATTATAGACCGGATCCTTCATTTTATGAAAGCTTCTTATTATTTTTACACCGAACGCAAGTGCAGCATCCTGAATGCTCGGAATATTAAAATCTTCTTCAAAATCTACGTAGGCAAAATTCTTAGCCCTGTCCTGATTTGCAAAAGCAAGTGCCCTTCCGAAAAGATTTGTACGTGCGAATTCACCGCCATTAAAAAGACCGCCGTCTATGTCCCTTCTGATTGTCAGAATACATGGAAGCCTTATCATCGATGGAAAACGTCTTACTACAAGCTGTTCATCTTCATCAAGATAATCAACACGAAGTTCAACTACATCAATGAATTTTTCATATTTCCGGACAATCTGGACATCCTCTGCAAGAGTATGCCCTGTTAAAGTCATGCAAACAAGCGGCTGGCTCATATTTATCCTACTATTTCTTTTTCTACTATGCTGTCATGAACAAAAAGAAGAATTGTTGCTCCCTGTGGAAGCACATAAGGGACAGTCAGATTTCCACCCGGATGGTTAAAAGAAAGCAGTTCTGTTTCTGTTCCATCCGATGCCCTGAAAACAAGCTTCATATCAACCGGAAAAGGATATTCTTCGAGTGTCTTTGAAAAAATACCGAATCTGTTGTTCTCCTGCAATTCTTCCGGAAGTGCAAGCTCAACATCAACTCTTGAATATTTATCAACGATTGTTTCAGGTTTTACAGTCTGTGTAATAACCTTACCGAATTCTTCATTTTCATTTGCAAAGTGAGCAGAAACATTAAAAATTACATTTGATTTTTTCATTTCTTCAAGAAGATCTGTAACTGTCATTCCTGTAACATCAGGAACCTTTGCTTTTTCTGCTTCAGGACCATAGCTTACTACAGTCATTAATTGAACTGGACTTGAAACCTTATATCCGCTTCGTGGAAACTGAGCAAGGATTGTTCCGGCCGGTTTTGAATTGATGATATATTGAGGTTCTGCCTTGATGATGTTTTCTGTAGACTGAACCTGATCATAAAGCTTTCCGACAACATCCTGGACAACCTCTTTTTCCGGTCCACGACTGATTACTAAATCAATATAACGGTTTGCTTTTACGAGGGAATCTGCTTTAGGATTCTGTTCCATTACTGTTCCCTTAGGAATTCCATCCTCTGAAAAACGAAGCGTAATGTTTGCATAAAGACGGTTTACCTGCATTTCAATCAAAGCATCTTCAATCTGCATTCCTGTTACGTTCGGAACAAGGACTTTTTCAGGTCCCTTAACCTTTGCAAAGAAAACTCCACAGCAGAATACAATCATTACTAAAAATGCAGAAAAACATACCCAGAACAAAGCCGGTACATTTGACTGAACTTTTTCATAATTCTGTTCAATATTAATTCTTGAAAGCTTCCTTGATTTTTTTTCTTTCTTTTTGTTTTCAGTAATTTCCATCATTTGCTCCTAAAACAGTACCTGTAAAATCTCTGGCACCATTCATAAAGTCTTTATAATTCATAGCCTTTTTACCCTGTTTCTGCAGGATTAAAAGACTCAAAATACCGTTTCCTGTTTTAACAAAAATTCCTTCGTTTTTATCGAATAGAAGAACTTTTCCAACCGGTTCTGATTCATATTCTCCGTTATAATTCTGTATTACCTTAGACTTATGAATCTTCAGCGGCTGTCCTTTTTCAGTAGTCCAGCAGCACGGTTCGGAATAATATGCACGTACTTTTGCCTCAATTTCAACTGCACTCTTATTCCAGTCAATGCGGGCATCTTCCTTCGTTATCTGTACAGTATATGACGAATCCCCGTTTTGAGAAACCCCTTTTTCAAGATTTCCGTTTAACGATGCATTTTTTATGAGCTCAAGAATAAGTTTTCCACCTTCCACGGCAGCATCATGTAAAAGAGAATCTGCCGTTTCTGTTTGATTAAGGATAACTTTTTTCTGTGCAAGGATTTCTCCTTCATCCATTTTAAGCGAAAGTCTCTGTACCGTAAAGCCCGTTTCTTTATCTCTATTTAAAATTGCTGCAGGAACCGGTGTACATCCGCGATATTTAGGTAATAACGAAGGATGAAGATTTATTCCGCCCATTCTGAACATTTCAAGAAACTTTGGTCCAAAAATATGACCATAAGCAAAACATACAAGAAGATCTGCTCCAAGCGGAAGAATCTGTTCCCTTGCCTGCGAATCAAGATGCCCGGGTGTAAACAGTGGAATACCTTTTTCGATCGCATACTGTGCAACCGGTGTGTTGACAAGTTCTTTATGACGTCCCTGTGCAGACGGAGGATTCGATAAAACTCCTGCTGTTTCAAAACCATAAGCCTTTTGATTTTCAACGAGAATCTGTAATGTTTCCTTTGCCGCTATGGGACTTCCTGCGTAAATTATTTTCATTTATTTATTTTTCTTCGCTTCTTTGGCTGCAATTTTTGCTGCAATGCGCTGTGCCTTCAAAGCCTTCTCTTTTTCCTTTTGTTTTGAACGTTCAAGACGTTTTTTAAACTGTGCTGTCGTTTTTTCTGCAAAGTCCTTATCACCTCGATCAATATAAAGAATACCTTCCAGATGATCGTATTCATGCTGAATGATTCTTGCAAGAAGTCCATCGGCATCAAGCGTAAAAACCTTTCCGTTTTCATTCATAGCCTGAACGGTAACCTTCACCGGCCTTGTAATTGTTTCATATACCTGCGGAATACTCAGACAGCCTTCATCATAATCACTTACTTCGCTTGATGTTTTGATTATCTGTGGATTGATGAATACCCTTTTTACATCATCATCTGCAATGACGACAAACATTCTAAGGCTTTTACCGACCTGTGGACAGGCAAGACCTACGCCGTCATATTCAATCATTGTTTCAAACATATCCTGCGCAAGCTGACGGATTTCATCATTAACTTCCGTTACCGGCTGTGCAACCTGACGCAATATATCTTCACCAAGCTTAGTAACTCTTAAAATCATTTTTTTGCCTTCTTTTCCATTCTGATTCTTGCGGCATACGAATGTCCTGCAAGTCCTTCAGCATCGCCAAGGAATCCTGCAGCAGCAGCACTTCTCAAGGTTCCGGCAGCACCTTCAACAGCATTAAGCTCTGTTACAGTTTTAAGGAACATCCTTACACTCAAGCCACCGGTATATCTTGCAGCAGAAGAAGTCGGTAAAGTATGATTTATTCCGGCAGCATAATCACCAAGAACCTCTGCACTGCTGCATCCAGTAAACAGTGAACCGTAATTATATAGTTTTTTGCTTACAGCATCCCTTTCTTTTCCTTCTTTCATTGCAAGTTCAAGATGTTCAGGTGCTTTTTTATTTGCAATCTCAACCGCCTGCTCAAAGGAATCTGCAAGGATGATTTTTCCAAAAGTATCTATACTCTGTCTTGCAACTGTCTTAGTAGTGAGAGTTTCAAGCTGCTTTTCTATTTCATTGCTTACCTTCTCTGCAAACTCTTCGCTTACAGTCACGAGTACAGGCTGTGCTACAACATCATGTTCTGCCTGCGCAAGAAGATCTGCGGCAACCCATCGCGGATCGGCAGTCTCATCTGCAATAATAAGAACTTCTGTAGGACCTGCAATCATATCAATTCCGACTGCACCAAAAACTGCCTTTTTAGCAGAAGCAACGAATTTATTTCCAGGACCGACAATAACATCGACCTTAGGAATCGATTCAGTTCCATAAGCCATTGCACCGATTGCCTGTGAACCACCGATTGCATAAAGATGATTTACACCGCAGATATAAGCGGCCGCCATAATTCCTTCGTCTGCATACGGTTTTCCGCCGACAAATGCTTTTCCAGTGACACCCTTTCCTGATTTTTCTGCTTCAATTCTGTCTCCCGGATGAACACGTGGTGGTGTACAAAGGATTACATTTTTTACACCCGCTGCAATTGCCGGAGTAACTGTCATTATTACTGTAGAAACCAAAGGAAAACGACCGGCAGGAACATAACAACCTGCTGTCTGAACAGGAATTGTTTTCTGTGATGCAAAAAGTCCGGGTGCAAGCTCTTCAGTAAAATCCTTAAATGATTTTCTCTGAAGCTGTGCAAATTTTAAAGCAAGGTCATGAGAATAAACAATCGCATCATAAACATCACGCTTTTCGAGCTTAAGTTTTTCTGCCGCAGCCTTTAATTCTTCCTGAGGAACTTCAAAATTTTGGGGAACGCTCACATCAAATTTATTACCGTAAAGTCTTAGTGCCGCATCACCGCGCTTCTGAACTTCTTCAAGCACTGAATTTACTACATCATTAGATTCACCAAAGGTTCGGCCTGTAAAAAAATCAGGTTCAACTTCATTATATTTCTGTATTTTTATCATAAATAATCTCCATTTTTTGTATGACTAATCAATTATTTTTCTTTATGTCTTTTATCAAGTTCATCATAAACATCCTTCCATGTAACACCCTCTTTATAAAGAAGAACGTTTACAAAATAAAGTAAATCAGCAGCCTCCCAGATAACATCTTCCTTTGATTCTGCTTCACATAATTCTTCGGCTTCTTCCTCTACCTTCTCGCGCACACGTTTTGAATCAAGCGTTGCAGTATAACTTCCAGGCTTCGGATTTGCAAATCTGTCGGCAATTACATCATAAAGTCTTCCCATTGATGACTGCTCGTCAGGATCTGAACTAAAGCACGTCCAGCTTCCCGTATGACACGAAGGACCAGCAGGAACAACTGTTGCAAGAACACAATCCCTGTCGCAGTCCGCACGAAGCTTTACTACATTAAGATAATTACCACTTGTCATACCCTTTGTCCACAATTCATTTCTTGAACGGCTCCAGAACGTAAGCTGTTTTGTTTCAAAGGTTTTTTCAAAGGCTTCCTTATTGGCAAAACCCTGCATTAAAACCTGCCCATTAACGCTCTGAGCAATGACCGGGATCATATCACTCTTAGAAAAATTCAAACAGGCAATGAAGGAATCCTTAAGCGAAACCTTGTTTGTATATAAAGCCATTCCAAGCTGAACATCACAATGAAGTTTTTCGAGAAATTCAATTTCTTCTACCGAAGAAACACCGCCGGCAGCAACAACACGGCACTTTACCGCATCACGAAGCTGCTTTACATAATTCATGTCAGTTCCCTGCATGCAGCCTTCTTTTTCAACGCATGTAAACAAAAGCTCAGAACAGTATTTTTCTGCTTCTTTTGCACCTTCAACAAGAGGAATATCAACAGTCTGTGTCCATCCCTTAACTGCAATTTTTCCGTTTATTGAATCAACGCTTATTATGATTCTGTCTTTACCGACTGCTTTTACAAGTTCTTCAAGAAAATCTTTGTTTATTACCGAACCGCTCTTAGAAGGATCTGAACTCCATGCTGCAGAACCGATTATTACTTTTTCTGCACCAAGAGAAATAAGCTCCTTTGCCCTTTTTACAGTCCTTATTCCACCACCTGTCCTTACGTTGCCTTTCCGCAAAAGTGATTTTAACAAAGGTGTGTTTACCGTATATCCTTTTGAATCAATATTACCTTTTGCAGCATCAAGATCTATAACTGCAACTTCACCATAAAAATCAAAATCCTTTATAAGGGCATCTGCGTCATCCCTCTGTAAAACAAGATCCTTGCCGTTTTTGAGCTGAACTACATGTCCGTTTTCCAAATCTATAGATGATATTACCATAAGACACAGTATACTGAATTTACACGTTTTATACAAATAAAGTTGTAATTTAAAAAACTGTTAATTCTTATTTTTATTAAAAAGAGGAAGCCCTTCCATACAAAACTGCTTGAATAACTTAAACATGCTGGTAAACTGCCTGCGCTGATCTGACGGAAGCTTTGCCATTGAAGCAACAACCTTTGTTCCGGTAGAAACGATATTCTTTACTAGACCATTAATGCAGGTCTCACCCGTAGAGTTGACTATTCCGAAGAATGTATCAATAAATCGTTCTTTTTCATCACCTGGCAGCTGAGTAATCCATTTATTTGAAACATCACTTATAAGTAAACTCTGTTTTGAAAAATCCTTTGCCTTTACAAAGGACTTTTTTTCAACATTCCATGAAAAAGGATCATGCTGCATGAAAGTATTAGCCGAACTGCTTATGATTGTAAAATTATCATCATGGCAGAAAAGAGAACCGATGATACAGAACGACGGATAAAAGGTTCTGATTTTTTCTTTAATTGACGCAAATTTCTGTGATTTTATAACATCAGCTGAAAAACCAGGTCCGTCGTAATTGTACACGGTTTGTATTTTACCGAAAAACCATTTTCTGACATTCATCGCACTGTAAACTGCAATGTTTCCGCCTTTTGAATGCCCCGTAATTATAAACTGACCGTGAAAAACCTTATACGCATTTTCAAGATATTCAAGTGCATGAAGCTGGGATGGGATTTCTGATTTAAATGCAAGATTAAAATCTTCTTTCCAGCCGGTAACTGAATCATCTGTTCCCCTGAAAACAACGATGCGGGTATTTTTCTTATCATCAAGAATAAATGTAAGGGCACCAAACTGTTCTTCGCTGTCTTTATCAAAAACAACCTTATAGCCTGTAGTCATAAGATGACTGAACCTTCTGGAAACCGCACATTCCTGTAAAAGACGCGGCGTTTCCTTACTTATCATTGCACCTAAAAAACAACGCTGTTTATAATCACTTAAATTTTCAAACTCATCTGCAACCTGACTCAGACTTTTCTTTTGATGAAAATCTTCTGTTAAAATACCGTCAAAATTAAAATAAACAAGGGCACATAAAATAAGTCCGTCTATTTCATTGAAAGGGTCGTTTTCAAAAGATAAGTCTCCTCTCCACGAAAGATAATCGAAAAAATTAAATTCTGTCTTATGCATTTGTTTCCATCCGGATTAATCAACCTTGAATCTGTCTACGTCGTCGCTGATCTGTTTGATTGAATCTGAGAAAGAAACGGAAACATCACGAAGCTTGTTAGTACTTTCATTTACATAATTAGTACCGTCATGAATTTCAGAAATTGCTGTTTCAATGCTGCTCATGCTTTCTTTAAGTGTAGAAACATCACGCATAATGGCTTCACCACCGCGTGTCATTTCTGCTGCAGCACCACGAACCTCTGTTGTACTGTCATTCATGTTCTGGAGTGCTTCAAGAATCTGATGTGAACCTGACTGCTGCTCTTCCATTGCGCTCTTGATTACAGAAATAATATTTCCTGTATCAGCAATACGTGAAGAAACGGCCTGGAAAGAACGTTCAGATTCAGAAGAAGCTTCTACTGCATCTGAAATACCATTCTGAATGCTTGTAAGTTCTTCACCGATTTTATTTGACTGCTCTGCAGAGGTTTCAGCAAGCTTACGGATTTCATCGGCTACTACAGAGAAACCGCGTCCTGCTTCACCCGCATGTGCCGCTTCAATTGCCGCATTCATGGCAAGAAGGTTTGTCTGTTCTGCAATATTCTGAATTGTCGTATTTGCATCTACCATTGAAGTAGACTGCTGTGCAATTCTCTGAATAAGATTATTAACTGAAGTATTCTTTTCAATACCGTTTCGTGTATCTGCTTCAAGAATGCCGAATTCATCAACCATCTTAACTACAGATTTATCTACCGAATTGATGTTACTGATCATCTCTTCTACTGCGGCAGATGCCTGTACTACCGAAGAAGCCTGACCCTGAATCATTGCATCAAGCGATTCAATATTTCTTGTAATTTCAGTAATTGCACTTGCTGAGTTTTCAACTGACTGAGCCTGAGTCTTAACCTGATCATTTACAAGACCGATGTTGTTTGCCATCTGAGAAATTGTAGAGGTTGTAGTTGAAATTTCTTCCAGAAGCGTTGAACCGCCATCCGAAAGATTTTTCTCGGATCCCTTTATATTTATCATGATTGAATGGAATTTTTCGAGGAAGGCATTTACCGAATTAATGAGTGCGCCGATTTCATCATTGCGATTAACCTTAAGGCGTACGGTAAGGTCTGCATCACCGGTAGAAAGCTTTTCAACAAGTTTATTAACCTTGTGAAGACGTCCAATAATGATAAAGATAATTGCTTCAATGATTATACAAACTACAATTGCAATGATAATCGAAGCAATTACAACTATATTACGGAGGATTGAAGTTACAGTATTAATCTGTCGTGAAGAAACAATAAAACAGGTTGTCATATCAGGACCGTCAACATGCGAAACAAATGCCTCACATTCAACCTGATCTATCGTAATTTTAGTTCTGTCTGTTTTCTTTTCAAGTGCAATAGCCTTAACTTCAGGATAAAGATCTATGCTTTCCATAATCATCTTTTCATCGCGGTGAGCAACAAATTGTCCGGCACGGTCACAAAGGCAGAAATAACCTTCTTCACCGATTTTAAATTCAGCAATTTCTTTTCCGATTGCACCTACACCAAGCATTCCGACAAAATATCCGAATACCTTTCCATTTCTGTCTTTTGCAGGGCGTGCAATAGGAAGTACATACTGGCCTGAGGTTTTTGAAAGGACCATCTTTCCGACAAACACATCCTTTCCTTCAAGCATCATTGCTTTATGATAGTCACGTTCAATCAAAGCGCCTTTATTACCGATAAGACCTGTATCGCGGTAAGAGGTTCCGTCAGGGGTACAGAAGAACATATAGTCATAATCAGGATTCCTTAAATTTGTATGATTATGGAGCCATTCAATTACAGCGTCCGCACTTCCGGTCTTTACAACATCTGCTTCAGAATAAATCCTGAGGTCGTTTTCATAATTTGAAATCCATTTTTTTATTTCCTCAGAACGTCCGTTTACAAGCTCTTCCGACATGTCATAATAAGAAGCAGTAGAATATTTCTGAACACCCCATGTAACTACAGTTAACAGTACACCCATAAGAGCAAAAACTGCAAGAATTGTAAGTAAACCATATTTTCTTCCAAGACTCTTTCGTTTAGAAGGCTTTGTAATACTCAATGTTGAAGCTGAATCTGACATAATTACCCCTTTTAGCACAAAATTGTACAATAATATTATATCAGTTTTATTTCATTTGTCCATAAAATTAAATCTATCTCAATATATTTTAAACTTATTTTCTTTTTTCATTGAAAAATAAGAAAAGCGTTGTATAATATTTCTAACGGGAGTTAAAGCTTTTACAGGTGTAAAAATGCTATGATGTACCAAAAAAACAAAATAAAAAAAGTAGTAATTATACTTGGTCTTTGCTTCGGTATTGTTTCCATCGGGACAATCGGCTGGAGCATCTATTTAAAAAATGTAATGCATCGTTACATGACATACTCACAGGATTCTTTAAGAAAACCCGTAAATTCAACCAATATTCTCAATGTATCGGTTAAAAGAACAAATACCTGGGTGGAAGAAGATAAATCTCTTGTCACTGCTTACGATGTTACATTCATTAACACAAAGGATTTTGATTTTTCCGGCTGGGAAATAAAGCTTCAGGTGCAGGAAGAATCATTTCTTGAAAATACCTGGAACTGTAATTGTGATATTCAAAAAAATGAACTTTTCATAACGCCGAAGGAAAAACGCAATGAGGTCATAAAGCATAATTCCCAGGAAACGTTCGGATTTATAATCCATTCGAAAAAATTCTTTGAATTTTCAAGTGCCAGTATATCGGGAACAGAAATTCACCATATTTATAACGATTTTGTCTTCAACATCTTCTGTTTACTTACACTGATTCTTGCCTCAATGTTTACAATTTCTGTATTAATCTATTATTCTACGCTTTCGCAGATTAAAAAGCATGAGCAGGAAATGCTGCACGACAATATCCTCATTGAACAGACAATGAAAACTTTTACCACATTTATCGATAACAAGGATCCGTATACGCGTGGTCATTCTACGAGAGTTGCTTCCTATACAAAAGAAATTGCACGACGGATGGGCTTTGATGAAACTGAAACAAGAAATATGTATTATGCAGGACTGATGCACGATATAGGAAAAATTACTATTTCAGATGATATTCTGAACAAAACCTCGCATCTTTCGGACAATGAATGGGGACTTATCAAACAGCATACAGCAAACGGTGCCGAGCTTCTTAAGAATTTTACGATTCTTCCCGTAATAAACGATGCAGTTCTCTATCACCACGAAAGATATGACGGAAACGGTTACATAAACAGATTAAAGGGTGATGATATTCCGATTGTTGCCAGAATAGTATGTGTTGCCGATTCCTACGATGCAATGTCTGCCAACAGATGCTACAGATTAAAGTTCAGTGAAGAAAGAATTCTTATGGAGCTTCAGAGATGTGCCGGAAAACAGTTTGATCCGCAGGTTGTCAAAATCATGATAGACATCATTAAGGATGGAACTGTCTATAAACTGTAATTTATTTTCTATTAAGTTAGAAATAAATATATAATTTTTTATACATACAAAAGGAGTAATCATATGGATTTGATTTACGGAATCAAAGACAAGCCGAAGCTCGGCAAAGTTGTATTGTTCGCATTACAACAGCTTCTGGCAATTATGGCGGCTACAATCGCTGTACCTGCAATTATCGGCCACGGATTATCTGCTTCTGCAGCATTGTTTGGAGCCGGTGTTGGAACAATCATCTATCTGCTGTTTACAAAAAGCTCAAGCCCTGTTTTCTTAGGAAGCTCATTCGCTTTCATAGGCTCAATGTTTTCTGCATTCAGCGGTGCTGCAACACTCGGACTTGCAGAACAGGCAGGTTACTGGGGACTTATCATCGGTGCAGTAATGGCAGGTCTTGTTTATGTAATTATTGCACTCATAATTAAATTCTGCGGTGTACAATGGATAAACAAATTAATGCCGCCGGTAATCATCGGTCCTACAGTAGCAATAATCGGATTAAGTCTTTCAGGAAATGCTGTCGGCGATCTTATGAAGTCAAGCGTTGAAGGCGGAAGCACTTATGTTGCGCTTATCTGCGGACTTGTCACTCTTGCAGTTACAATGCTCTGCTCTACTTACGGTAAAAAAGCAGGACGACTTATTCCTTTTATCATCGGTATTCTTGCTGGCTACGTTCTTGCTTCTATTTTTGCATTAATCGGATATGCTTCAAAAAATCCTTCGTTAATCGTAATAAATTACGGTGCATTAACTTCACTTAATTTTAAATCTGTTACCGGCTGGATTTCTCTTCCTAAATTCACATTCCTTCTTGGTGGTACTGCAGGCTTAAAGGCAATTTCTGCAAAATATATTCTTACACTCTTCTCTGCTTATGTTCCTGTTGCTTTTGTAGTTTTTGCAGAACATCTTGCAGACCATAAAAACCTTTCTACAATTGTAGGAAAAGACCTTACAGAAGATCCGGGCCTTACAAGAACACTCTTAGGTGATGGTATCGGTTCTATGGCAGGTGCATTCTTCGGCGGTTGTCCTAATACAACTTACGGTGAGTCAATCGGTTGTGTTGCAATTACAAGAAATGCTTCGACAATTTCTATCTGGGGATGTGCATTCATCTGTATAATTTTCTCATTACTCACACCGCTTGTTGCTTTTCTTGAAACAATTCCTTCATGTGTAATGGGAGGTGTCTGCATTGCACTTTACGGCTTCATTGCTGTTTCGGGCTTCAAGATGTTCCAGCAGGTAGATTTGAACAAAAACAAAAACCTTTTTGTTGCTTCAATCATCTTTATTACCGGTGTAGGCGGAATGGTTTTGAATTTCGGTGCAGTTGAAATCAGAACAGTTGCATGTGCGCTTATTCTCGGTATCCTTACGAATCTGATGCTCAGTAAAGAAAAATAATTGTCTTTCTGAATATCAAAAATAAAAAACGGCAAGATCGGATTTTTACCGGTTCTGCCGCTTTATTTTAAATATATGGATTTTTTACATCCTCTCTATTTTTTCCCTGACCTTAGTTCCCATTTCTGTCGTAGATAAAATCATGTTTTTATTACAGCTTCCTGCAATATCGGCGCATCGGTAACCATCATCAAGAACACTGTTTACAGCCTGCTCTATTACCGACGCTTCTTTTTCAAGATTAAAATCATAACGAAGAAGCATTGCCGCGCTCAAAATAGTTGCAAGAGGATTTGCAATGTTTTTTCCGGCAATATCAGGAGCACTTCCGTGAATCGGCTCATAAATACCAGGCCCCGGTTTATTACCGATGGATGCAGAAGCAAGCATTCCGATAGAACCCGCAATCTGTGCCGCTTCATCAGAAAGAATATCGCCGAACATATTGCTTGTTACAATTACATCAAACTGACCCGGATTTTTTACAAGCTGCATCGAAGCATTATCAATATAAAGATAAGAAACCTCTACTTCAGGATATTCATCCTTTATTGAAGCAAGAACCTTTCGCCACAATCTGCTTGACCACATGATATTTGCCTTATCGACAAGACAAAGCTTTTTTCTGCGCTTCATAGCCGCTTCAAATCCAACGCGGACAATACGTTCAATTTCATCCCACGAATATTTTTCGGTATCCCAGTAAGTTTTTCCATCCTCTGATTCTCCACGCTCACCAAAATAAATGCCGCCGGTAAGCTCACGCACAATCAGAATATTGACGCCATCCTTTACAACAGAATCTTTAAGCGGACAGGCTTCCTTCAACTGATTGTACATTACCGAAGGACGAAGATTTGCAAAAGCCTTTAATCCGCCGCGAAGACCTAAAAGTGCCTTTTCAGGACGCTTTGAATATTCAACATTATCCCACGCAGGACCGCCGACTGCTCCAAGAAGAACAGAATCTGAGTTTTTACATATTTCAAGCTGATCATCAGGAAGAGGATTATCAAAAAGATCTATTGCTTTACCACCGGCAATAACTTCTTTATATATGAAGCGATGATTGAATTTAACGGCAACAGCATCCAAAACCTTTAATGCTTCATTTACTACATCAGGTCCTATACCGTCACCCTTTATAACAGCGATTGTCTTTTCCATAAACTCCCCTATTCTACCAGAACTTCCTCAAAGCCTGCCGTTAAAAACAGCTGTGTGATAATTTTTTTTGCATAATCTTTTGCATTTGCAATAAGACCGTCGGTGAGAAGATCCTCCTGAGCGCGCATTTTATCTTCTTCGATTTTATCAAAAATTTCCTGAGTTTTTACCGACATGAAAATATTTTTCTGCTCGTCAAAAACCTCCTGGGATGAAATCTCATTACCAAGAATCTCAACTTCAGGAAGCTTAATCTCAAGCTTTTTTCCATCCTCAGAAATTTTTACATCGCACTCGGTAATATCTGCAATTCCTGCCCTGATGATTCCTGAATATTTGACGATAGTATATGCCGAAAAAAGACGACCGGTTTTCTTTATCGTACAGATATTGCTGTAACGGTATTTGAAGATAACAAATTCCTGCCAGTACGAAAGCTGATCCTTTATGAGTGCAGAAGTAACTTCTGTTTTAGGAGCAGGAGCGATGATGTTCGTGATGGGATTATCGGGCTTGTTTTTCAAAAACAAAAAATATACAGCAAACAGAATTACTATGAATAAAGCAAGAATGATTATAACCCTGTTAAAAATCCTTACAATAAGACTTTTTCTTGTCCGCTTTTTACCCTTTGGATAATTGTTTTCTATCTTATTCAAAAGTCCACCGTTTTCGTTTTCCATAAATATTTCCTCTTTTATAAATTATACACTACTTTTACGAATTCTGTTGTTTTTTTGGATTTTTTTTTATATCTTTAAAAAATAGCATAGGAGGTATGATGAGCAATAATGGCAGCAAACTGAAAAAACTGGGTAAAATCTCTTTTTTCTGGATTATAGTTCTTGCTCTGGCAGTAATTGCAGGAATAAGCGGGTTCTATATTATTGATACGACTGAACAGGCTGTTATCACAAGATTCGGCAAATACGTGAGGATAGAAGAACAGGCAGGCGTTCATTTTAAATTACCTTTCGGTATAGAAAGAAATTACAATGTTCCTGTTACAACACTTCTTACAAAGCAGTACGGCTTCAGAACTGTAAAGGCAGGAAGAAACAGTGAATATAAAAACGGAATACTTGAAGAATCAACAATGCTTACCGGGGATTTAAACCTTGTTGATGTTGAATGGACAATCCAGTATAAAATTACAGATCCGATGAAGTGGCTTTTCAGCGTTCAGGAAAGGGAAAACACTATTGATGATGTTTCACGATCTGCAATCAACACATTAATCGGTGACTATGCAATTCTTGATGTTATAGGTTCAGCACGAACTCCAATCCAGGATGCAGCAATCAAGATGATGAATTCAACCTTCGATGACCTTCAGCTTGGAATTACAGTATGCGGTGTAATTTTCCAGAATATTCAGGCACCTGAAAACGTTCGTGAAGCCTTTGAAGATGTAAACAAAGCCGATCAGGATATGAAACGCTTTATCAACGAAGGAAAGGAAGCCTACAATACGGAAATTCCTAAGGCAAAAGGTGAAGCAGACCGTCAGATTCAGATTGCAGAAGGATATGCTACAGAACGAATAAACAAGGCAAAGGGTGATGTTGCAAGATTCAATGCAGTTTACGAAGAATATAAACGCTCTCCAAAAGTAACAAAGGAACGTCTTTATCTTGAAACAATGGAAGAAATCCTTTCCGGCGAAAACAAGCCCGAGCTTATTGACAGTGAGCTTGAAAACATTCTTCCTGTAAAAACACTCAAGGGAGGAAACTAACATGGCAGCAAAACTCAAAAAAGCAGTTTTTTTAATCTGTGCATTGATAATAGTAGTTGTAGTTGCAATTGCCGCAAAGCCTTTTTACATCGTTAATGAAGGTGAGCAGGTAGTTGTAACAAGAATCAGAAAAATCGTTGCAACTCATACAGAAGCAGGCGCTTATTTCAAAATTCCATTTATCGACATTGTTACGACATTTCCTAAAAAAACACTGTCAATCGACGGAGATTTACAGGAAATTCAGACAAAGGAAAACAGACTTATCGTATTTGATGTTTCTGCAAGATGGAGAATCACAGATCCTGTAAAATTCTACCAGCGTTTCCAGAAGCTCGACAAGGGATATAATGACATAAGTGACATTATAGATAATGCATGCCGTACAATCATCACTCAGAACAGATTAAGTGAAATTGTACGATCAACTAACATCATTAACGAAAGAGTCGTATCTGACGGAATCGAAAGTGAAAAATCACCGGCCGATGAAGAAACGGAAAATACAGAGGAAACTGTAGATTCAGCTTCTATCAACGAAAATGAGAATGAAATAATCTCAATCGGACGAAAAGAAATATGCAGGCTCATGCTCAGGGAAGCAAGCAGAAACATCACAGATTTCGGAATTGAAATCATTGATATTGTACCGCGAAAGATTATGTTCAACGACAAGCTTACCGAAGATGTTTACAGCCGTATGATTAAGGACAGAAACCAGGTTGCACAGCAGTACCGCTCTACCGGTGAAGGTGAAAAAGCAAAGCTCCTTGGTAAACTTGAAAATGACAAGCGCACTATTGAATCTGAAGCATACAAAAAGGCAGAGGAAATAAAGGGTGCGGCAGATGCAGAAGCAGCAAAAATCTATGCAGAAGCATACAACAAGGATCCTGAATTCTTTGCTTTCTGGAAGAGCATGGAATCTTATAAAAAGACCCTTAAAAACTATGATGCAACCTACAGCACTAGCATGGATTATTTTGATTACTTATACAGTTCGGACGGTAAAAGATAATGAATCTGATTTCAATAGAAAAAGACACTATAAAATTAAACAGCAGACTTGACGAATACATTTTCGGAAAAACAAAATATAATGATATTGTAACTGAAAATGGAGTTCTTGCCGTAAGCACAAATTCAAAGGACGGAAAACTGAACTTCAGTTTTTCACAATGGTCTTTTTCTGAAATCAAATCATTTGAAGTTGAAGGAAGACAGGAACGCATTGTTTTCTATTGCGGAAAAAACTGTCTTTCTTCAAACGCAAAAACTCTTTTACAGCTCGAACAGAAAAACAGCAGTTATACAAAGGATGCATATTATGCATTATGCTGTCTTCTTACACAGGCCACAAAGGAAAATGTTTCGTTACCGATGAATGGAAACGGCGGAACAATAATTGATTTTTCAGATAACAAGGTTTCAATCCTTCTTATACCGGAAAATCTATTTTCCTATGCGGCAAATTCCCTTGATGCAGAACACTATTCCGAAGAAAAAGGTTTTTATATGAATCCTTCTTTAAGCGGACTTCCTGCAATCTGTTTTCAAAGAAGCATTTATGCCTACACTCTTTTATGCGGAAGGCTTCCTTTTACAAATACAGATCAGACAGAACGCAATGCCGATTTTATGGACCGTAATTTTCTTCCGGTCGAGATGATTGTTAACAATCTTGATAAAGAACTGAGTTCTGCGATTAACAAAGGATTAAAATTAAATTCAAACATAGTAAAGGTTCCCGGTAAAAAACGACGCGGAAAGGATGTAGAAGATTTAAAACCTGTTCCTGATTTTCCACTTGAGCTTTTATTTAAAGAAAAAAATACAGAGCATCCCGAAACAAAAGCTGACGACATAGAAGAAAAATGCAGGACATACCTTAAGACAAAAGCGGCACAAATTCGTACAAAAAGAACAATAAGACGAAACACTCAGCGCATTCTTGTAATGGCCGGAATTTTTATTGCGGTTTTCATTACTGTAAGATCATTTATTTCAAACAGTCTTGATGAATACTGCTCCGTAGGATTAACCTCAGAACAGACGGTTGAAGCATTTTTTGATGGCGTGAACAGAAAAGAAGTTACCTTCCTCGATTCTATTGCAAAAGGAAAAACTGTTTCAAAATACATAGACACAATCGGAAATATCTTTGTTCTCGGAAAACAGCGTGAAGCCTATTCACAGGGAAAAGGATTTGTTTCACCTTCTGAATATCTTTGTTATGTTACAGATATTTCACTCAACAGCTATGCAGGATTATACGGAATAACAAATCTGAAAATTGACGGAAATCCTTCTGAAACAGAATTTACACTTCATAAACGAAAGGAAAAATATCCGCCGCTGAACATCGGAAAAGGAACAGTAAAAAAACATAACATTTCATATTACCTTCTCATGACCCTCGATGATGAAAATAATATTAATGTTCAATTTATTGAAGCAACAGTTACGCTTGTTTTCAAAAAAGACTGCTGGATAATTACAGACCTTTCCTATTCTCTAGAAAAAGACATGAACATTAACAGCAGGCTCTTTAAATCTGATTATTTCAATGCAATTATAGACACAAACAAGGATATATTAAAATCTGTTCAGAGTATAAGAGAAAAATATGAATGGTTACCGAGCGATAAAAAAGTTAAAAAACAGCTTGATGCAATTGAATATTCAATGACGCAGCCTCTTGAATCACTTGAATTCTAGTCATTAATTATAAACGCAGCCTGAACCGTGAATTTCATCTTGTTTTTCGTTTCACGTCTGTTTGAACCAAAAAGCTCGTTACAGCAGGTACAATCGGTGCATACAGAAATGTTTTCATCAAGCACACCTGCGCGTTTCAATAACTCAAGATTTGCCTTCAATAACGAAAGATGAAAAAGCTTTCCTTCACCTGCATCCCAGTCAGGAACATAATCCTTTGAAACAGGACGTATGCATTCAGGACTGAAATTCATTGCAAAATATTCAGCACGCTCCTCGTTAACGACATAACAGCAGTCATTGATATGAGGACCTATTACAATACAAAAATCTTCCGGTTTAGAACCGTAATTTCTTGCAGCAAGTTCTATTGCATCTACGGCGATTCCTGTTCCCTTCCAGCCTGAATGAACTATACCGAAAACTCCTGTAGTCCTGTCAAAAAGATACACAGGCATACAGTCGGCGACAGTAACAATCGGAACAAGCTTTTTATTCGTAGTAATTATTCCATCACCCTGCTTACGATAAGTATCTGTAGGATGATTTATATCAAAGACAATATGAGAATGAATGAGCTCAATCGGAACCGGAGAAAATTTATCTTCGCAGATGCTTGAAATTGTCCGGTCACGAAGCATGTTTACCTCTGACCATCTGAAACGCATGCTTCCTGCCGCACGAAGAGTCATACCGCATTTAGGAGCATTTACAAGGGCTACTCCATTTTTTGAGAAAGGAAATTCTACGATTTTGTCCTGAGCATTCAGCTCCCCGGTAATCGAAAAATAATTCATTATTCTGTCGCCATATCAATCGGTTCAAGCTCGGCAATGTAGAACATTGATTTTCTGAGCAGATCCCTTATTTCCTTAAGTCTGTCCCTAAAAGCATGATTATCATGACCCTTAATCGTAGACATATTCTGTAGCGTTTCATGAATACCATCCTTTGATTCATCAAAAAAGCCGTGGAAAATTCTTTCAATAGTTCTTGCACCTTTTCCGAACAGCTTGATTGTATCCTTGATGCTGCTTTCAATGTCTACCATCATCGCATTTATCTGACTTTGAATCTGAAGCGTAGTTACCTTGTTTTCCGCAAATTCCGCAAACACATGTCCATATTCACCGTTCGGTGAAAGCTTTAAGAGCAGGCTCCTCATATTTGCATTTGCATTGGAAAAAGTATTAAGTCCTTCTGAATATTCCGTGCGGTTTTCACTGCGGATGAAAATTCCTTCCATCATTACTTCATTAAGCGGAAGACTGATTTCATCATATTTTTCTGTTGCAAACCATGAAAGGAAACCACCGGTAAGCTCACATGAAAAAGAAACTGGATTCCATAAAGCAAGCCATGGTCGGTACTGCATTACAGGAAATTCCGTAAGATTGAAATCAATGCGCAAATTTTCACTTAAAGTCTGTTTTTTCTGTTCACGCATCCATTCATTCCATCTTATGTCAAGGATTTTCCTCCATTGATTTCTGAAAAGCGAGAACCAGTTTTCGGCACCGGTTATAGGTTCAGTCTGATAATCATAATCGTTGTTTACAACCTTGCTTAATTTATGAATTGAAACACCCGAATAGAATTCCTGAATTGTTGAAAGATAAGATTTTGCCTTTGTTAAAAACTCCCTGAGCGCTTTTTCAATGTCCTTATCCTGAACATTTTCGTTGAAATTTTTCTTTTGTGAAAAAAGATATACAGATTCCAGTATTTCATTCTGGACTGGTACTATATTGCTGAATACTTTAACAAACTGATTAAAATCTGTAGTAGCATTTATATACGGACAGGTATAAACATTTCCTGCAATATTCGTAAACTGGGCAACAAAATGAATGAACGGAAGAGCAACGAAATTCTGAAGCCAGTTCACGCTTACAACACTTGAATAAATTGCTTTTTTTGTAATGGAATCCATGTTATTTAAGATTTTATCAAGCTTACGGGCAAGATCAGTGCGCACGTCAGGACCAACTTCTTTTGTAAACGGAAGAATATACGGATCTGCCTCTGCATTTACCTGTTCTGCAAGCTGAGGAGCAACAAAGGAACTCATAAATACATAAAAATCACCGGGATTTTCATTTATAAAAAGAAAATATGGCTTGAAAAAATCTGATGCTTCCTTTAAGGCAAGAAGACGTTCATAAAAAAGGTAATCAAGCGATTTTATCTTATGATTTACAACACCCGGATGATTTTTATTGATTTTCCGCGCAAGATTTGCCATTAAATCATCGTTATAAATATCTTCTTTGCTGCTTTGCTTGAATAAAGAGCGGATATAAAGGAATATACGGTAAAGGAGAGATTCAGTTTCGAGCTTTGCCGCTAAAGTAACATTTTTATCGGGAATATCCGTTTCTTCTTCTATTACCTGGACCGATGAGGAAGCAGTCTGATTAATTCTGTTGAGCATTGCAAGACGATCTTCTGCATTAAGTCCCGCAACAAGTTTATCAAATGAGCTCTTCTGATTGTTTTCCATATACTTTTTAAATATCGGTATAACATTTTATATTCTTGATTAACCTTTAAAAAAAAGATTACCCGGTCGGAGCCGGGTAATGACAGTTAATTATATCAGATAATGACAGTCAGTTATATCAGGTAATGACAGTTATTTTATTGAACGTACTACACGGAAACCTATCAGACTATCCTCTGTATACGGATAACAGCTGAAACTACCATCATGCCAGAATCTGAAGGTCACTGTAGCAACATTACCATAACGATAGCTTCCTCCCCTTTCAACTTTATAAGTTCCATTTTCTGATCCCCATGGATTTGTATCATTTCCTGTAAGATCATCAAATTCTACTGCATAATCCTGACACCATTCAAAGACATTTCCTGTCATATCATAAATGCCGAGTCTGTTCGGCTTTTTCTTACCTGTCTGATGTGTTATATCTGAAGAGTTTGCATCAGTCCAACCTACATCATTACAATTATTGCTTCCGCTGTATGCATAATTCCAATCTGCTTTTAAAGGATTACCTCCGCGTGCTGCAAATTCCCATTCTGCTTCTGTCGGAAGCCGATATCCGTTAGTACCTGGAATAAATGTAACAGATATAAATCCATCCTCTGCAATTTCAATGTCATAGGCTTTTGTATAACCTTCTTTTTCTGAAAGCCTGTTGCAGAATACTGCTGCCTGGTTCCAGGACACCTGTTCAACCGGTCTCAATTCCTGTATATCATCATCGTAAGGATCATTATAACAAGAACTTGGAGCAGGATTAATAATGCCTTCCATACCGCTCATTACAGCCTCATACAATTCCTGTGTTACTTCGTATTTTCCCATTACAAAAGGACTTAAAGTTACAGTTCTTCCTTCTACGAGAACACCTTTATCTTTATCTGCAGTATGTTCATCAATAAAATCCGGTGTCGCACCTGTAATTGTTACCTTTTTTGGCGTTACACAGACTTCACTTGTATTTGACAGGACTTTTCCATTTATTTTAATTCCTTTCTTTACTACATCTCCCTGTCCAAAATCTTTATCATGTCCGCAGGAAATTAATGCAAACGAAAGAAAAGCCAGAACTAAAACTCCGATAAATTTCACGATTTTTTTCATTTTTCATGCCTCCAGAAAATTCACTTTTAGAGTAAACTATATATATTTAATTGTAAAATCAGATTATAACGAAGTCAACAGAAATTTATAGAAAAACAATTTTCTTTTCAGAACCGCTTATTATTTTTCTTTCAGTAATCTTTCCATTTTTCCATTGCAGGTCAAGGACTACACCACCCTTTACGTGAACACCCTTTAAATATCCGTTCTGCCACTGTTTATCATCAGGTAAGGCAGGAAGTAATTTTATGATAACCGTTCCGTCTTCGGTTAACGAGGATTGAACAAGCATCCTTATAATTGCGGCGAGAGAACCGAAATTTCCGTCAATCTGAAACGGCGGATGATTGTCCAATAGATTAGGAAGCGTTGATTTTTTCAACAGAGTCTTTAAAGATGAAAGCACCTCGTTACCCATCATCAGTTCTGCATAAAAATTCATTATCCATGCAAGACTCCAGCCTGTATGTCCTCCACCATTTTTCAGACGATTATAGAGCGTTTTTCGGCATGCCTTTGAAAGCATTTTATCTTCTGTACTTATGGTACAGCCCGGAAAAAGTCCGTAAAGATGAGAAATATGTCTGTGTCCTTTTTCAACCTCGCAAACCTCTGTATTCCATTCCATCAGAGAGCCGTCTTTATTAAGCGAAGGTGCCTTAAGATGCTTCAAAACATATTTATATTCTTCAAAATCCTTTTTCTTATAGCATTTTCCGTTTCTGTCACATGCCTTATCCTGCAGTACATTCTTTGCAGAAAGACAGGCTTTAAAAAGATGCTCAAGAATCATATTATCCATTTCGCATCCCTCGCATAACGCCCCCTGCTCGTTTGATTTTGTGACATAAGAATTTTCCGGTGATAACGAAGGATTTATGATAAGATAAGGATTTCCATCATCAGCTTTAAGGTCAGAGGGAACAAGATAATCTGTAAAAAATCTGCATGCCTCGTGAATAAGATAATAATATCTTTTTAAGAAAGCAGTATCCTGTGTATATTCAAAATGCTCCCAGATATGAGTTGAAAGCCACGCCGCACCAAGAACCCAGTAAGTACCCGGTAGCCATGTATCCTGTGGAGCAGCATCACCCCAGAAATCAGTATTATGATGAAGCACATACCCCCTGCAGCCATACATCCTTTTTGCTGCGTTTATACCGTTAGGATAAGCACGCTCAAGCAATTCAAAAAGAGGCATTTCACATTCACAAAGACCGCTCATATTTACCGGCCAGTAATTCATCTGCGCATTTATATTGATTGTATATTTACTTCCCCACGGAGGCGCCATGTAACAGTTCCAGATTCCCTGAAGATTTGCAGGAAGGACTCCCGGAACCCTCGAACAGCTGATTAAAAGATAGCGTGAAAAATTCGCATATAAATTTACAAGCTCAACCGGCGCCATCTCTGCTTTTTTTAACAATTCACAAACAGTTTTCTGTTTTACAGTCTCTTTACCAATATGAAGTGCAAACCTGTTCCAGTAAGTCTGATATTCTTTTAAATGCCAGTCAAATATTTCTTCTGCACTTTCATTTATTGTTTTACCGGTGATTGTATTTCTCATTTTCAGAAGATTTTTTTTACACTGCTTTGTCCACTTATTGTTTACCGCATATTTTTTAAAAGCTTTTTCTGAATTGATTTTTTTATTCCATTTCATGCTCTGAATGTCTATATAAAACAAGACCTCATCACATTTTTCACCGGTAAGGCAAACACCTTTTGTTTCAACCTTTCCGCCCTTTGCTTCTGCTCCGACTCCGACACAAAAAGGAATGCCGTGTGAATCCTCGAGAAAAATAAAATTATTGTCGCAGAAAATTCTGTCAACATCGTTACCGCGGTCAAGAAATCCACAGAAGTTTATCTTTCCTTTTTTATCTGCAGTAACATGCATAAAAATCATATCATCAACTGCACTAATCCAGGTTTTTCTTTTAAACGTCGTGCCTTCTTCATCGGTATAAGTCAATTCACAGGAGGCATCAGAAAGGCAGAGTTTTGCTTCATAGGTTTTCAAAGCCTTTTCATCGGTCTTATGCTGTAACGGCCAGCCGCATGCAAGTCCTGAATTTTTTTGTGAATAAAAATCGATCTTAAAATCACCACCAGTCTGATAAACCCTTTCATTAACACAGGTTCCGCTTAAGGTCTGAAAAGCAAGCTCCTGTGCCTGAAGAACCTTACCATCTTTTACCAGTGAACGTATCTGTTCAAGATATTTTTGTGCATCGGGATTAATTCTGTCTTGAGGACCACCTGACCATATTCCTTCTTCATTGAGCTGTAATACTTCACTGCAGGGATGAGTTTTTACCATAGCGCCCATGCGTCCGTTGCCAAGCGGGAGATAATGCTCCCAGGTTTGAGGAATCTGCCTGAATATTAAAACATCATTCATTATTTTTTATTTTCGCGTTGATCTAAAATCTTTCGGAAAGCACTGTCGGGCTTGTTCAATTCTTTTGAACCTCGTGTAATTTTACAAAGAGACATTCCGTATTTCTGAGCAATTATTCTCTGAGGCACACCGTTGTTTATTTCTTTTACTAAAAGCCAGCGGTTCACGAGGTCTTTTATTTCAATAGGGGTAAAAATGCATTCACAGAATTCTGTGAGCAGTTTCGGGTCAAGTGAGGAAGCAATTTCAATAAGTTCTTTTTTTGTTTCTTCAACCAGCTCTGGTGTAACTGCCGGACTATTGTTTTTCATAAAACATTCCTCCTTAATTTTTATTATATACTTTTATCTTCAAAAAAACAAATATTCTTTTTTACTGTCTGAAAATAAGATTTTTAACAAGCGGAACAAGAATTACAAAAATGATTTCTATTACAAGAGCCGGAAGAAAATTTGCAGTCTTGATTTTTTTTAATCCAAGAAGATTAATTCCAATCATAATGATAATTGCTCCACCACAGGCAGAAATTTCTGATAAAAGCAGTTCAGATACATAAGGCTGTAAGAAACCGGAAAGCAAAGTAAGTGCACCCTGATAAATAAGAATGATTAATACCGAAAAAACAGTTCCAATTCCCATTGCTGCTGTAAAGCTTATTGCCATAAAACCGTCAAGAATTGATTTTGTAAAGATGATTGTATAATCCTTTTCAACGCCTGCCTTGAACGAACCGACGATTGACATTGCACCAACGCAGAATAAAACCGATGCATTCAAAAACGCATAAGAAAAATTCTTTCTGCTGTCGTTCTGTGAATCAATATCTGTTTTTCTTTTTGTAAGACGTTCCAGCTTTGAACCAAGCTTTAAAATGGCACCGTCAATATTCATAAGATAACCGAGCATCCCTCCGATTATAAGTGAAAGTGTAAGATAAACAATGCTGTTATATTTAAATGCCATCTGGGCACCAATTACGACAGTTACTACACCGGCTGCAGTCTGAATCATATCGGAAAGCTCATCAGTAAATTTTTTAGAAAAAAGAAGTCCTATGATTGAACCGATTATAACAGCTGCACAATTAACAAAAACAGCAATCATTTTTTACCTCAAAGATTTTAATAAAAAAAAAAGAGTTGCCAGGCAACTCTAATTTTTTGCGGAGGAGCCGACTTGAACGGCCACGACTTGCGCCACAAGCACCTCAAGCTTGCGTGTCTACCAATTCCACCACCCCCGCAGAAGTAAAATGATAGTAGCATTTTTATTATTTTATGTCAACAGTAAAACTAAAAATGTCCGCTCGAATGCGATGATCCATGACTCGTAATTGTAGTTCCACCATGATAAGACCTTGAACTGCTCGAGGACTCCGTGACAATTCTTTCTGTATGAGTAGAAGAACGCATATAAGTATCTGTCCTTACGTTAAAGACAATCTGAGAAGCAAGAACATAATTATTTGCGTTTGTCGCTTTCCTTATATTACTCAGGGCCCTTTTATGCTTTTTCAAGTTTCCAAGAGCAATAAGGATGGAAGTTATAAGACCGACAGCACCATCAGAAGCAGGATGTGGCCCTTCTTCTTCACTTGATCTGGCCGGAACATCAATAGGATTACCCTCCATCCAGTTTTCTATATAGCGCGAAAGATGTTTGATGAATATTTCAAATCCCCGGTAATAATCATCCTGTGAAAGATAGTGAAGTACATAATCATGAATGAGAGTATCTTTTCCGTAATCGGTAAATGCTGCATTACACATATCACCATGAACAAAAAAGTCATAGCTTCTGTCTGCCATAGAAAGACAGAAATTAACAGCTTCTCCTGTACCTTCCCATCCCGGAGCATAATTGTCATACCAGAATTCAGTAAAATCTTCGATGTTTGAATATCCATACTCCTGCATATCGCGAACAATCGTTATATAAACGCCAAGCTGATAGCTTTCAGAAACCTCAAGCGCCATCTGTTTTAAAGATTCAACCTGTTCAGCAGTAAGCATTCCTGTTTCATCATAAACTTCAGCAACCTGAGCGGATGCAAAACTGAATACAGAAAGCGAAAGTAAAAATAAAAGAAGAAGCTTTTTTATCTGTTTTTGTACATTATCCATAATTTTACACCCCAATAACATGCAAGAGCAACAACTGTACCCACTGTAAGTACAATGCCGATAAATCTGCGCCAGTACTTTCCCTTATCCATCGGTAAATCACCGACGAGTTTTCCTGTCTGTCCGTTCATTGCAAAAAGATAATTTGTATTCTTCCATTTTGTACTTAAAAGCCATACCGGTAAAAAGGCATAATTAATTTTATTAACATGCATATCAACCTTGCTGCTTGTCATTGTTACCGTATTATAGCCGGTTACCGATGCATAAAGACGCTGAATTGCACTCTGTTCAACACGATTCTTAAGCCTTTCTGCACAGTTATTAGAATCATCATCATAAGCTTCTGCAAAATATCCCGGAAGATATGACGGAGAAAAGGTTTTTAATTCCGCAAAATCAAAAGGTTCAAGAGAATCCATCTGATCATTATCCATCTTTATAGAAGCATCAACAGGTACTTTTTCAAAAGGGATGTTTGCTTCACGCTGAACATCATAATATTTTGTAGTTGTAGTTCTGTATTCGCCGCTTACAGAAGAAGATGTAGTTGTTCCTTCAAAGCTTGCTTTTACATCCATATCACCGTCATAAAGCCAGAACGGAATATAAACACCCTTTACTTCTTCGATATGATTCTGTTTAGAAAATACCTTTGGAAGAAGCTTTTTGTTTCCGTAAAATTGCTTGAGTGCATTTATTGCGGCCTGTTTGTCTAACTTAAACGGTATGATGTAGTTAGGCATTCCATCCTGCTTGAATTTTCCTGGAATAATCGTAGGATTTCCGCAGTATGGACAGCTTGTAGAAACTGTAATAGGTTCACAAATCAATTCAGCACCACATGAAGAACAGTTGTAGGCTTTCATGTTTGAGTTTTCCCAGGATCCGTTTGTCTGAACCTGGGCTTCACCGTCTATATTAAATGTAGTCTGTTCTTCTTTTTCAGCGGCTTTTGCTCCTTCTTCTGCTGCCTGTTCAACCTTTGACGAATAAAGTTTGTCTACCTCTTCAATCGAAAAGGATGAACCGCAGTAATCACATTCAAGTCTTTGTGATGAACTTGAAAAATGCATAGGACCGTTACAGGAAGGACATTTATAAGTTGTTACTTTAGGCATATTTGCTCCAGATGAAAATTACTCAGGCTTTTTAGCACCACATTCTGAACAGAACTTTCCTGTATTTTTTACACCACAAGTACATGTCCATTCTCCGGATGCAGGCTTTGGATTTCCGCATTCAGGACAGAATTTTCCTGTAGCAGTTGTTCCGCATGAACAAACCCATGCTCCGGCTCCACCTGAAGGCTGTGCTGTATTGTTTTGATTTCCACCTGCAGCAGCTCCCATACCGAACAGAGCCTGAGAATTCATTCCGCCCATTGCTCCTGCCATTCCCATTCCCATGAAGGCACCTGCAGATCCATTCGGATTACTTGCAGCAGCTTTCATTGCATCTGCCTGAGCACCAACGATGTTTGCAGCAGCACGTGTAGGATCCATAAATGCAGTATTTTTCTGAAGATCCTTGAGCATCTGTGCATCTTTTTCATCTGCAGAAATTGTTGAAACACCGAATGCGGCAATTTCAATACCACGGAAATCCTTCCATTTTTTTGTAAGCTCTTCCTTAAGGAATTCTGCAAGCTCTTCTGTATGAGCAGGAACCTGTGAATATCTGTAGCCTTTTTCTGAAAGCTTTGCAAAGGCAGGCTGTAATGCAGTTAAAAGCTCACTCTTCAACTGAGAATCAATTGCATCACGTGTATAATTTTCAGTTACGTTTCCTGAAACATTTGTATAAAACAAAATAGGATCTACGATTTTATAGCTGTATTCACCGAAACATTTTACATCAATATCAATATCAATTCCGGCACGTGCATCTACAACTCTGAATGGAACAGGAGTCGGGGTTCCGTATTTGTTTCCAGGAATTTCCTTTGTATTGAAATAATATACTCTCTGATCCTTTGGTGCTTCACCACCAAAAGTAAAACGTTTTCCGATATTCTTAAAAGTATCTATAAGATTTTTTCCGAACTTTCCGGCAAAAAGTGAAGGTTCTGTTGAATTATCCCATACGAATTCACCAGGTTCTGCACAAACTTCAACAACCTTTCCCTGTTCTACGATGAGCATACATTGTCCGTCTGCAACAGCAACTACCGAACCGTTAGAAATAATGTTTTCATCGCCCTTTGTATTACTTGAACGCTTTGTAACTTTTTTCTGACCTTTTGTACAGATTACATCTGCACTCATTGCTTCACAATAGAAAAATTCTTTCCACTGATCTGCAAGAACACCACCGGCAGCACCGGCAATTGCTTTAATTAATCCCATTTCACTTAATCTCCCGTGTAAATTGAATATTATGAAACAATTGTATCATAAAAGATGAAAAAAAGATAATAATTTCTTATGAATTTTTACAAAAGATTGAATTCAAAAAAAAAAAGAGGATGCCGGTTATTGTACGGACATCCTCTTAATAAAAATGATATTTATATATTACGGAATGAATTTAATGCTTTTTACTTTGATTATTACCGTATCATCACCGGTATTGCTTCCGTCACCATTACCTTCCCACTGCCAAGAGTTTGAAACTATACCGATGCGGAGTGCTTTACCGGATTTTCCCTTAAGATCGATTGATTTTTTTACAGTTCCCTTTGGAGCTTCTGCATCAATCCAGTCAAGAGGCTGTCCGCCGTTAAAGAAGGTTGCACCTGCACCCCAGTATTTTATACCGAATTTAGGCATTACAGAAGGTTTTTCCCATGCACCTGTCTGATATTCAAATTCAATTTCAACTGATGAATAATCTTTAAGATTGATTCCTGTTTTTCCATTGATATTAAAAGTATATCCGCCGCCGCCATATTTATACATGGCAGTGTAAGTTACGGAACCATCAGCACCATAAACACCGTCTGCAAAAGTTGCATCTGTTCCCCAGCGATTTGCTTCTGTAAGAGCAACTGTAATCGGTTCTACTGCACCTTTAGCAAATGCAGCCGAGAGGAATGTAACCAGTACGAGACCGGTCAAAATACCTTTTAATTTTCTCATGACTACTCCTTTAAAGTACAGAAAATTCGTGTACTTTTGTTTTTTTATTGATAATAAAATTATAAAACAAAAAAACGAGAAGGCAATTTTTTAAAAGGTTTAACTAAAAAATATACAGAAAATCTCTTATCCCGTACTATGACCGGTAAAGGTTAAAAACTGTTCAATCCGCCTGTTTTTACCTGGAAATGGCTGAATTCCATACTGAAGCTTGCCCTTCCCTGTGTTGCAGAACGAAGATTTGTCGTAAATCCGAACATATTCGCCATAGGAGCAGTCGCATGTATAATTTCACCAGTTGTTTTCGAATCCTGACCCATAATATTACCGCCTCGTTGAGAAAGCTGACTTGATGCAGGTCCGACGAATTCTTTAGGACAGGAAATGTCAACATTCATTACAGGCTCAAGAATCTGTGGATTTGCTTCGCTGCATGCCTTGTCAAAAACCTGAGCGGCACATGCTTCAAAGGCAAAGGTTGTTGAAGTCTGTTCATCATATTTAATGTCTGTTACCTTTACGCCTACATCTGTACAAGGATATCCGTATTTAATTCCCGAAGCTAGAGCAGATTCAAAGCCTGTTTTTATTGCATCATAAATTTCATCGGGTATGCTGTTGTTTCTGACAGTACATTCATAACTGTTTCCGCTTCCCTGTTCACGAGGAGAAACTTCAATTGTAAGGCCTGCATTGTTTTCTTTCCCGCCGAGAACCCTTGAATAATCTTCTGAAGCAGTCGCACTGGAGCTTACAGATTCACGATAAGTTACCTGAGGAGAACCAACATTGCATTTTACTCCGAAATCATCACGCATACGGGTTACAAGTACATCAAGATGAAGCTCACCCATTCCGCTTATGATAAGCTGACCTGTTTCTTCATCCTCATGTGAGGTAAAAGTAGGATCTTCCCGGCTCAAGATTTCAAGAGTTTCATTCATCTTGTCTTTTTCAGACATGCTTTCGGGTTCTAGTGCAACAGAAATTACGGGCTGAGGGAAAACCGGCTGTTCAAGAAGAACATTGAATGCTTCGGTACCGATTGTATCTCCGGTCTGAGCAAGCTTTAATCCTATGAAAACCGCAATATCACCTGCAGAAAGAGAATCCATTGCTTCTGATTTATCTGCATGCATTCGTAAAATTCTGTTTACACGTTCACGCTTCTTTTTATTTACATTAAAAATCTGTGTACCGGCCTGAATTTTTCCACTATACATGCGCACATAGCACAAAGGACCCATTTCGCGGTCATACTGGATTTTAAATACAAGACCACACGGCATTTTCGAAGCATCACATGGAATTTCAATTTCTTCCTGTTCATCCTTCTTTATCTTTAATCCTCTGGCACACGGAACATCAAGCGGGCATGGAAGATAATCGACAATTGCATCTATAAGCGGCTGAACTCCCTGATTATGACGCGCACTTCCCATTACGAACGGAACAAAGGCTCTTTCGACAGTTCCTTTTCTGATTGCGTTTTTAAGCTGTTCGAGTGTAATTTCTTTTCCGTCAAGATAAAGCTCCATCAACGAATCATCACTTGCGGCAACCGTTTCAACAAGCTTTTCGCGATATTCCTTTGCCTGCTCAATACGTGATGAATCTATTTCTGATTCAACTACCTTTTCACCTTCATCACCCTCGAAACGAAGCTCCTTCATTGAAAGAAGATCTATTACACCTTCGAAATCCTGACCCTGACCAATCGGTATCTGAAGTGCAAGACATTCAACACCGAACTTTTCGTGAACGTCTTCCATGGAAGCATAAAAATCAGCACCGATTCTGTCCATTTTATTCATAAAACAAAGACGCGGAACTTTGAATTCATCTGCCTGTTTCCATACTGTTTCTGTCTGAGGCTGAACCCCGTCAACTGCACAAATAACTGCTACTGCACCGTCAAGAACACGAAGCGATCGTTCTACTTCTGCCGTAAAATCTACATGGCCCGGAGTATCGATTATGTTAATCTGACACCCTTTCCATTGAGTTGTAGTTGCAGCAGAACAGATTGTAATTCCACGTTCCTGTTCCTGAGTCATCCAGTCCATCGTTGCCTGACCGTCATCAATTTCGCCGATTTTATGAATCTTTCCTGTATAATAAAGGATTCGTTCAGTAGTTGTTGTTTTACCGGCATCAATGTGAGCCATAATACCGATGTTTCGCATTTTGTCCAGTGACATATTTTTTACCTCAATAGTTAGTACTGTTTTTAGAAGTCAAATTTATAGCCTGCACCGATTTTTGGCGCTGTATAGAATTTATGAATTCCAGATCCTTTGTTTTCAGAAAGTTCTTCTGTATAAAAAAGCCATGTCAATGGCAATGCAGCATTTACATAAATCTGTTTTGTAAGATAATAAGTTGCATCTGCTTCTACGCTTATACCGAAATTCCTGTAACTTCCGGAAACAGTAACATTATTAACCTTGTCTTTACAGGTATAATTCTGAAAAATAAATCCCGGTATTACCTGAAAGAAAAATTCTCTTGTATTGTAAACATTAATTACACAGCCTGCAAAAATATTAAATGCACTGATACCATTATACCATTTAGTAAGATCCCATTTATTAATTAAAGTAGCAGTATATCCGTAACTGGCATCAATATCGTATAAGTCAGAAGCCCTGCAGCGTTCTTTATGTTCAAGAGGTAAAAGAATATCAAAACTTAACTGAGCACCAAACATTCTGGTAAACATCACTTTTCCTGTAATGTCAAAACCGATTCCTGTTTCTGAATGAGAAGATTTTACAGTTTTCACAGGATCTGTTCCTACAGAATTCTTTTCCCTCCATTTGGTAACAGGAACAAGAATATTACCGTCAATGGTAAAATCCAGAGCCGAAACTGCACCGCAAAGACACAATGCAGCTGCAATAATCATGATTATTTTTTTCATATAATAACTCCAATAAATAAAATTATTTTTTATTTTAACAACTCTTTAAAAAAAATAAAAGCACTCAAAATGCTTTTAATGCAATTCAAGTGCCTTTAATTCAATAAATATATTCTTTAAAAACTAGAATCTGTAACCTACACCGATTTTTGGTTTGATGAGCCAGTAACTTATATCATCCGGTTTACGATCGTCTACTTTCATGCTGTATAACCATACAACAGGAACTGAAAGATTTGCATATATATTTCCGGATACTGTATAAGTTGCATCAATTTCACCTCCGAAGCCCCAGTATGTAATTGTTCCTTCTACACTACCAGCTTTGACTGCCCATGACTGGAATAAGAATCCGGGTGAAATTCCAAGAGTATAGCTTCTCGAATTAATGATATTGATTTTAGGACCAAAGAAAAGCGAGAATCTGAAATTCTTATCATAATCTCTGTAATCTTCATTCACTGTTACTTCAAGAGAACCTATTTTTGTAGTACCTTTATTTGTCTGTGGAAACTCAAATCCTACATCAACCTTTGCACCTAATCTGTCTGTAAGCATTAAACTTACACCTGTATCAACACCCATTCCGAACTGAAAAGTATCTGTTGTTGAAATATCTGTTTCAGAATGCTGGAAAACCATCGGAAGTGCATAATTTACATCAAGACTAAGATCTAATGATGATGATTTCTTTGAACTTTTTGCATTCAAGCCGCTTAAAAGCAGACACGCAGTTAAAACTGATAAAAGAATCTTTTTCATAAAAAAACCTCACTGAATAAAATAATAATAGTTTTGTTAACTTATTTCAATCTTTTTTTATATTTAAAGCTCACTGACCGTTACAAACTCAAATCCTGAATCTACTAAAGCGCAGATAAGGATATCAAGATATTTATAAAGCGGTTCTGTCCTGTTTCCCTGAGAATAACCGACAGTGACTGGAATAATACCTGAATCTACCCTCTTAAGAAGATCGCAATATTCATAAATAAGAGTCTGCGGTTTTGTATCTTTGTCAAGAAGGGGTGTATCAGTATTAACAAAAAGTGTATTTACATATTCATAACCTGCTTTTTTTGCATGATTTATGATTTTACTGTTGACTGAATAATACGGTGCATGCCAGTAAAGCGAAAGCTCCTTTGACGTACACTGATAGAATTCATCCTCGTTTCGTGCAAGTCCCCTTACAATAAAATCCTCATCGACTATAAACGGATTATTTACAAGATCCGTCGTAGAAAAGAACATTGAACCTGTTTCGTATCCGCTGAGCTGAATCTGTCTTGTTTCCATAGGATACCGTCTGATGAATTCTCCGTTAAGGAAGAAGGTTGCCTTAATCCTGTATTTCTGAAGCACATAAAGAATATCGGTAAGACCATCGGCATTATCGTAAGCATCAAAAACAAGGGCTGCTTTTTTTGGAAGAGGAGTCTTTACAATGCTTTCACGACACATCGGTTTAGTAACTGCCTTACGGCTGAGCGTTCTTATATAAAGAGCGTTTTCATATTTCTGATTTTGTGTAGTTCCCGTAAAAAGCCTGTACCTTCCGTTTTCCATCGAATTCATAACTTCGACTTCACGTGTTTTTACCCAGATGCCTTTTTCCGAAAGATAACGGTAAAAATAATTTCCCTGAGTTTTTGCGAGGATTGAATTGTCCGCTTTATTCCAGTATGCGCCTTTTACAGATGTTATCATGAATAAATCAGTCGTATTTGAAAGAAGATTCCATTTTTTTATTGTGGCTTCACTTCCTGTATAAAGACTGTTGTTGTTTATCCATACAAAACTGATTATTTTTTCGCCCGAGAGCTCTGCAAGACGCTGCCATGTATTTACATCATAAACATAAATTGAAGAACCTGCCGCATAAGCAATTTTTTTACCGTCCGGTGATGAAACAGGTCTTCCTGAATCTGCAATTTCAAGAACCTTTACTGCACCTGCGGATATTTTATAAACTGCTGCTTTTTCCTTTGCCCCGTAATATGGCAGAGTTTCGACCCATAAAACAGGTTTATTGTTATTATCCCAGAAAACAAAGGAATCAATTAATGAACTTCCTGAATCGATGAACGGGCGCGAATAAATTACATCCATAAAATCGCAGGAAGCCGAAGAACGGAATTTTAAATATGAAAAAAGCGATTTATCCTGAATAAGAAATATTGAAGAAACTGCAGGATCCACGCTGAATTTATCTGTAAGATGATTAAAACGATACGGTAAACGTCCGATCGGTTTTCCCTGACCGATGATTCCCGAATATAAACCGATTGTATAAAGCTCCTTGGAGTTGATTTTATAGACAAGATAATCATCTATATATATCAGGGTTTTCTGAGTTGCCCAGTTGATGCTGTTTATGGTACCCTTTCCGATTTTACGGTATTTTTCATCCATTTCGACTTTTGTAAGCACAGCCTTTGGATTACAGAAATAAAGCACATCATTTTTTTCATAAATAAGGATTGAGCTGTCAGGCGACCATTTTACAGGAACACTGTCATAACTCTGACGCGCATCATCGCAAAGAACAAACTGCTTTCCGCTCTGAACATCCTTTAAAATCAATAAACCGCTGCTGATTGTTTCTCTCTGAATATAACATACAAAGTTTCCGTCGGGACTTGCTTCGTAAGGATTTACCGGAAGAGATTTTTCAGGAATTGAAGGTGCCGTTTCCAGATATGAAAAGGTTTCTGTCCTGGAATTATATTGAGCTGTTCCGAATCTGTTCCTTATCTGAAGGATTGTTTTCCCGTCAAGAAGCTCCATCCTTTCCGGATAACAGGTAAGCAGCTGAGGTTTATCTTTACTTTTACCGTTAACGATGGTTGTTCTGTAAAGCGACTGAATTGACTGAAAGCCTATAATATCCTGATTTACAGTATAAAGAACTTCATTTGCATCATTTATATCTGCAGGACCAAATGAAATTTTTGCAGAGATTGAACTTAAACATAAAAAAAATCCCAGCGAAAAAATTATCTTTTTCATTTATGCATCTCCGTACTCAGAACAAGCACAGAAAGATCCTTTTCCATTTCATCAAGCTGTTTTTCCATATCGGACAACTGACGGCGCCGGGTTTCCCTGTGCATCTGTTCATATTTGTTAAACAAAACATCCAGAGAATCACTCTCATGTGACACTCTGGAAAAACCGCACCATGGGCAGTATACGAATTCCTTATCTATTGTCCGCCCGCACCCTGTACAAACTGCGTTCATAGCTTTATACACCCCGCATATATTATTTTTTCTTTAAGACTGTCATCGGATCTACAAGCTTACCATTTTTGTAAACCGTAAAATGAAGATGAGGTCCTGTCGAATATCCTGTTGAACCTACAGCACCGATTCTTGTTTTCTGATCTACCCATTGTCCTTTCTTGACATAAATCTTAGAAAGATGAGCATACAGAGTCTGATATCCGCCTGTATGTTTAATGATTATATAATTTCCAAATACACTTGAAACACCCGTGAACGATACCGTACCGCTCAAGGCTGCATAAACAGAAGTACCGGTAGGACATGCCATATCTGTACCTGTATGGAAAGACTTAACCTTTTTAATAGGATCAATTCTGTTTCCGTATGGAGATGTCCATCTGAAGCTTGCCTTTATCGGAAGTTTCCACAAATCACCCATTACTTCGGCAAGAGCTGTTTTATCCATTCCTACTCCGGCAAGGAATAATTCCTGTCCTTTTGTAAGGGAATCTGTAGTAAGCTCATTCACATCAAGAATTGTTTCTACCTTGATTTTATATCTGTCTGCAATTTTATTTAATGTATCGCCTGCAGCAACCTTATAAACTATACCGTCCATGCTTGGAATCTTGAGCTTCTGTCCTTCAACAAGATGACGTACATTAGTAATGTTGTTTACAGAAATAAGTGATGAAATATTTTTAAGACCGAATTTTCCGGCAATACCACTGATTGTATCACCGCCGCGTACCTTATATGTCTGATAAGATATAGGCTGCATGAGAAGAGCAGGATTGATTTTTACTTCTGACTCATCTGTCAGTTCCTTGTTTTCAAGAGATTCAAGGCTTCCTTCCATAGCGAAAAGTTCCATGAATCTGGCAAGGTTTTCCTCATCAAGCGAATCATCCTTCTGAAAAGTCAGTTGACCTGTATGATTTATTCTATATGATACAAGCCTGATGGAAAAAACACCTGCAGTAATAACTGCACCGGTAACCAGAAGACCTATAAGAAAAGCTTTAAGGTTATGCTTTATTTTATTTGTGACTACTGAGATAAAATGTCCTATTGAACAGAGAATTGTTTCAAAATTAAAATCCCTGCTTACTGTTCCTGCCCTGAAGGTCTGTTTTTCCTGAGGGAAACTGAAAGCATAAGAGACATCTTCCTTTTCCTGATATTTTTTTTCTTTCTTCTTTAAAGAAACCGAACCTAATGTTGACTTAAAAAATCCTGTTGCCCTTGCCGGTTGCGTATCATCACAAATAAAACTTATTATTTCCATATTTTTTCTATCGACAGAAAATAAAATGGGGTTTAGAATATTTTATAAGAAAAAGACCCATATAAAACAATGAAAACCTTTCAAGTTACACAGCAGGATGAAAATAATCACGACGAAGATTCTCTTTCCAGACTCCATAAACGCAGTGAAAAAATGCTCAAATTAATTTTTCTGGCATTATTCTGCGCTTTTTTCCTCAAATTCTTTGTTATAGATTATCTTAAGATTGCAGGGAAATCAATGGAGCCGGTAATAAAAGACAGACAGATTGTCTTTATCAACAGGCTTGCATACGGACTTTCAAAGCCGTTTACCGACACTTATTTTTTTCAATGGAAAAAACCTTCCAGAAATGACATTGTACTTTTTCTTCATGACAATAAAATTGTAGTTAAAAGATGCGTTCTTACAGGCGGCGACTATCTAGAAATTCTGTCCGATTCAGAGTATGATAACAATTACTATTTATTAATAGATGAAAAACACATACCTGTAAATCAAAGGCAGTATAACTGGCTTAAAGACATTACAAAGGTTCCGGACAATTTCATTTTTGTTCTCGGCGATAATTTTAATAATTCAGTTGACTCCAGAGATTATGGATTTGTTTCCTGCAGGAATATTACGGGAAAGGTAATCGGGAAGGATTGATGAATACTTTTTTTAAAAAGAAACGCGTATTTTTTTGTTTTCTTATCTGCGGAGTACTGCTCATTTTTACACTCTTCTCATATCTTAAGCTTGCATTAAAAACCGTAAAATCTGCATCACAAAACAGCAGCTTTATGGAACGTGGTTCCATCTTTGACCGTTCAGGCTCTCCTCTTGCAATACAGACAAATTTTTACAGAATCGGATTAAACACCAGGGACATTAAGAACAAGGAAAATTTCTGCAGGGTTATGGCTCCCCTCTTCGGAATGACAGAAAATGAGCTTGAAGAAAAAACAGATAAAAAACGCGAATACATTATTCTAAAAAAGAAAGCAACTCAAAATGAATATGATGAAATCAGTTCTGTAGCAAATGATTACGGCTTTACGTTCATCAATTACGAAAAGCTTCCGGGAAGAATTTATCCGAATTATTCACTTGCCTCGCAGTTAATCGGATACATGGGTGACGAAGGAAAAGGTCTTGCGGGAATTGAATTTTCACAGCAGGATATCCTTTCTCCTGATTTTGATTATGAAACAAATGCACCGCGCCCAAGTAAAAATATTTTTTTAACGATAGATGCAAACCTTCAGTACAAGCTTGAACAGCTCTCTCTTAAAGCAATGGATGATACAAAAGCAGAAAGCATAATGCTTCTTGCAGCTGACTGCAGGACAGGTGAAATTCTTTCATATGTAAGTCTTCCGTCTGCCGATCTGAATGATTACGGTTCGAGCGATGCAAATTCAAAAATCAACAGACCGGCAATAAATGCGTACGAGCCTGGTTCAGTTTTCAAAATCTTTACAGTAGGCATTGTCTATGATGAAAAAGGCATTTCTCCGAACGACAGCTTCCTCTGTGACGGAGTATATGAGAAGAAAATACCCAGAGGTGAAACTGTAAAAATCAAATGTCTCGATAAACACGGATGGATTACACCAAGAGAAGCCCTTAAATATTCATGCAATGATGTTTTAGGACAAATCAGCGATAAAATCAGCGAAGACAGATTCATTGAACGCATAAAGCTTTTAGGCTTCGGTTCAAAAACAGGAATAGAGCTTTCGGGAGAAACGACAGGTTTTGTAAAGGATTCATCAAATAAAAGCTGGTCGGCACGTTCCAAACCGACAATTGCAATAGGACAGGAAATAAGTGTTTCTGTCCTTCAGATGGTTCAGGCTGCTTCAACAATCGGTAACGGAGGAATTCCCGTACAGCTGACAGTTATAAAAAAGATTACAAACATGGACGGAACTGTTTTTTATGAACATATTCCGGAATACAAGGAACGCGCTTTAAGCAAGGCATCTTCAGATTATGTTTTAAGCTGCATGGAAACAACTGCTACTACAGGAACCGGATCAAAGGCAAATATCGGTGATGTAGCAATCGGAGTTAAAACAGGTACAGCACAGATGGCCGATAAGGTTAATGGCGGCTACAGTGAAACAGATTTTCTTTCAAACTGTATTGCGCTTTTCCCGGTAGAAGAACCTCAGATATGTCTTTATATCGTAATAGAAAAAGCAAAGGGTGAAACTTACGCAGGACGAATTGTTGCTCCTGTAATCGGAGAAGCCGCAGATATAATAATCGATCATCTGGGAATGAGCAGAGCAGGTGCTTCATCTGTTGAGCATAACGGGGTAATAAATCTTCCGTCTAAAAAGACAATTAAAATCGGTGCTTCTTTACCTGACTTTACCGGAAGCTCAAAAAAAGAACTTCTTCCTCTGCTTGAAATTAAAGATATAAAACTAAGTATAAACGGAAGCGGATGGGTTGTAAGTCAGTCACCGGAGCCTGGAACCCCTGTAACAAAGGATATGGTAATTGAACTCTATATGGAATAAAAACCTTCAGGCTTTTAAACGACGCTTCCCTTCACTTTTTGAAATCTATTCTTCACAGATTACAGAGTTCGAAAAAAAACATGCAGACAATATAACTGAAAATCCTTTTCTGACAATCACGCAGGCAAAAAACGGAGAAATGACGGCAAGCTTTAACGGGATTCTTTTACATTCTGCCTATAATCCGTCGAGGGAAGCAGAAGCAGTTGTAAGTGAAACAAAGGATGTAAAAAACATCATTTTTCCAGGCTTCGGACTTGGATATCAGGTAAACGCAGTCAGCAGGGAAATAAGAAACGATCAGCGTCTTATACTGATTGAAGAGGACATAAACTTTTTTTTAACTGCGCTCAGTGTACTGGACTGGCAGAACGTATTTAAAGTTTCAAATCTCATAATTGCAGTAAGCTGCCCGCTTGATCAGCTTATATCACTCATCGAAGAACAGAACGAAATAGGTCTTAATGACAACGGAGTTTCAAATTCTTTTATTGTCAGTCACAACGCTTTTATGCTTCATTCAAAAAAATATTTTGACCAGGTGCTTGAAATCATCAACCGGAATAAAAAAAAGAATGAACTGAACACCTCAACAATGAACAGATTCTTAAAGCTCTGGATAAGGAACAGCACGAAAAATCTTAATCAGATTTTAAAAAGGCAGACAGTAAATGATTTTATAAAGATGAATCCAAAGGCAGAAAACTGCATTGTTGTTGCGGCAGGGCCATCGCTTCAATCACTTTTAGAACCGCTGAAAATCCTTCAGAAAACAAATACAATAATCTGTGTAGAAACGGCACTTCATGCTCTTTTAAGAAATGACATAAATCCTGATTTTATTATAATTACAGATCCGCAGTATTACGCTTACAGACATCTTTCGTTTTTAAAGGCTCCGCAAAGCATTTTAATTGCACCGATAAGCGTTCATCAGGCAGTATTCAGATTCATGGCAAAAGATATTCTTTTATGCTCCGATAAGATTCCCATAAGCAGTTATTTTGAACAGACTCTCGGTGAATTCGGAAATCTCGGTGCCGGAGGATCAGTTGCATCCTGTGCCTGGACACTTGCAAAACAACTTGGAGCAAAAAACATCTATCTTGCAGGTCTTGATTTAGCATACATCTCAAAGGAAACACATATAAAGGGAAGCAATGCCGAAAAACAATGGAATACAGAAAATTCACGCTCAAAGACAATAGAACAGTTCAGTTTTTCTTCCATGATTAATTCAAATCCAGAAGTTGCTCTGAATTATAAAAACGAAAAAGTACTTACAGACAGCAAAATGAAAATGTTTGCCTGGTGGTTTGAAAGTCAGATACAGAAAAATCCGGATATAAAAACTTATACTTTAAGTGAAAAAAGCCTTAAAATTCCGTGCGTTTCAACGAAGGATGTAGAAGAACTTTGCAAGGAACAGAAAGGCTCAAAATGTACCTTTATTACCGGAAAACCTTATGTTAACGAAGAACAATTCAAAAAAACAGAAGAAGCTTTCCGTAAAGATATATTGCCTTCCCTGCTAAAACGCACGGAAAAATAATTTTTTACTGATTACAATGAAAACTTTTATCTCATATCCGCATATAAAGATAATGTAGAATTATCATCAAAATAATAAACAGCTTTATGAGTCGAATCTGTCTGTCTTTGTAAATATGCATCAGTCCACCAGATAATTGCCTTATTATTTAATATTCCCATATTTTCATTAAAAAAATCATCCATTGTATTCGGCAAGGTATATTCTTCGTTCCATCGATAATCCATCTTACCTGTTTCAAGATTAAATTCCTTGTAATCTACTAATTTTTTAAAACCAGGATTTTTCAGCACAAAAACTTTTTCGATGCTATAATTAGTTTCCCCTGCCTTTTCTAATTCAGAAAGGCTCAGGTATATTTTATGATCCGCGTTATTTATATAAGCTTCAGCTTCTTTCCAGCTTTCGTCTGCATCCTTTTTACAGCCTGCAAAACCAAATACAATAGCCAATGCCAATAAACCGATAATCAGTTTTTTCATATAAAACCCCTTAAAAATAAAATTTGTTCTTTTATATAGAACACAAATCTTATTATCCCCCCCCCACTGCATTTTTGTCAAATATTATTTCAGAAATAAAATTTAAAAAAAAATTCGAAAACTATTGCAAAAATTAAATTTTGGACTATACTTTGTGTATAAAATAAAAGTTTATAGTTTCCCGTATGGGAGGCTTATGTTTATTTTACGACAATCGTTATGAGAGTCATATTAAGGAGTTTTTCTAATGAAAAAATTAACCAAAAAATTATTATCAGTTTTTGCAGCAGCTTTCCTCGTTCTTTCTTTCTCATCTTGTGATTTGTTCAACTGGGTAAAAGACTTAACAGCATTTGAATTTTACAGCGATGTTGATGTAACTTCTGAAGAAAATGTTGTAAATGTAAATGCTGCATTAGCACGTGCTTCTGTTTACGCTTCATACACATTGAAAAGAGATGGCAGCAATATGTATGATACATATTGTGGTATTTATACAAGAAACAAAGATACTCTTACTGTACAGCAGGTTAAAAAACTTACCGGTGAAAGAGCTATAGCAGAACAAGGTAATATTGATAATCCGGATCCAAGTAAACTTGAAGATTTTGACGGAACACTTACAATTGTTCTTAATGACAAGAAAGGAACTGCAAAAGTTACTTTAACAGGAAAAAGTCCTAAGACTTTATATATTCGGGATATGTCTGCTATTAATGCATGGAATGATTCTTTTGACTACCAATAATTAATTCCAATCCTGTAAATTTTGAAAGACCGTTCACCATCGAACGGTCTTTTTTTTTATAGGGACAATAACGCCTCGTATAACTCTCAAAATATTACCACACGGATTAATATTAACAATAAAGCGTAACGTACGGCTCTAACGAGCCTGTGAGGAAGATTCAATAAAGAAGAGTGAAATTTTTATATAATTACTCAAGCAAAAAACTCATCCGTGTTCAATCCGCGTGGCAAACATCCGTGTCAAATCCGTGTTCATCCGTGTGGCTATCATCTGGTGTTCATCCTGTTGAATGTTATCTTCACTCTGATTATAATATTTTTTCATGAAACCACAGATTATTGATTCTTTAAAATATTACAACGGAAAAAAATTTTTAAATGATTTGATTGCCGGTGTCATAGTCGGAATTGTTGCACTTCCGCTTGCCATTGCTTTTGCAATTGCATCAGGTGTTAATCCTGCATCAGGACTTTTTACTGCAATCATCGCAGGTTTTTTTATAAGTGCTTTAGGCGGAAGTAAAGTCCAGATCGGAGGACCTACAGGTGCCTTTGCAGTTATTGTTTATTCAGTCGTTTCCCAATACGGAATGAGCGGTCTTGCAACTGCTACTGTTATGGCAGGAATTATCCTTATTCTTCTGGGTGTATTCAAAATGGGAGGTCTTGTAAAATTCATCCCATATACAATCGTTACGGGTTTTACTGCAGGAATTGCAGTTACTATTGCGATGGGTCAGCTCGGTGATTGTTTCGGACTTTCTCCTGATTTTTCTGTACCGATGACTATCCTTGGTCAGGAATACACCAAAATGCCGGGTGATTTTTTACCTAAGATGATTGTCTACATTAAAAGTGCCGCTACGGTCAACTGGTATTCCTTTGCAATGGCCGCTGTCTGCCTGATTTTCATTTTTGTATGGTCTAAATTCATCAAGAAAATTCCTGGTTCCTTCATAGTAATCATCCTTTCTACAGTTGTAAGCATCATCCTTGAAAAAACATGCAATCTTCACACAGATACAATCGGTAAATTTGCAGACGGTTCTATTCACTATGTAATTCCTTCGACACTACCCGTTCCGCAGCTTCCGGATCTAAGCATAAAAACCATAATCACTTTGTTTCCGACAGCAGTTTCAATCGCTGTATTAGCGGCAATTGAATCCTTATTAAGTGCAGTAGTCGCCGACGGTATGATAGGCTCTAAGCATGACTCAAACATGGAGCTCATTGCCCAGGGAACCGCAAATATCATAAGTCCGATTTTTTCCGGAATTCCTGCAACCGGTGCAATTGCACGAACTGCAACAAACATCAAGAACGGAGGAAAAACTCCTGCAGCGGGAATCATCCATGCCCTTACACTGCTGCTGATTTTACTCTTTGCCGGTAAATATGCATCTTATATTCCTATGCCTGCTCTTGCTGCAGTTTTAATCAACGTAGCATGGAATATGGCCGGTTTTTCTGCCATCAGGGCCTTGCTCAAAGGACAGAAATCTGACATCTGCGTTTTCCTTGTTACCTTTCTGATTACAGTATTCATCGATCTTACTGTCGCAATCGAAGTTGGACTAGGATTTGCAGCCTTCTTCTTTATCAAGAAAATGATTGATTTAAGTGAAGTTCAGAATCAGCGTGAAACTTTAACAGGTGGTATCAGAACGGATCAGCCTGCAGAAAATCTTGATATTCCTAAAAACTGCTTTGTTTATGAAATCGAAGGACCTTTGTTTTTCGGAACAGTAAGAAAATTTGAACTTGCAACAGAACGTGCCGAAGCAGAATGCAAAGTTTTAATCCTTCGCATGAGAAACACAATCTATCTTGACGCAGGAGGAATCAAAGCCCTTGAACAGGCAAAAACTGCATGCGATAGAAAAGGAATTACAATCGTTATAAGCGGAATCCATACTCAACCGTACATGCTTCTTGAAAAAACAGGCATGGCAGATAAGCTTGGACGCGAAAATATTTACGATAACATCAATTCTGCCCTGGAAAGAGCACGACAACTTTGTTAGACAACTGTAGATTTTTTCTGTATACTGTCCGTATGGATAAAGATAATACAGTATACATTCTGGACAGTTACGGATTAATCTTCCGCGCATATTTTGCTTTTATTTCAAGACCACTTACAAATTCAAAGGGTGAAAATGTTTCGGCAATCTTCGGATTCTTCAGAAACCTTCACTGGGTTTTACAGCATTACAATCCCGCCTATCTTTTTGCCGCAATGGATTCTAAAACAAAAACCTTCCGCCACGAAATGTATGATCAGTACAAGGCAACCAGAAACAAAACTCCCGATGATCTTCATGCACAGATTCCATGGATAGAAGATATACTGAAAGCCTTAGGCATTCCTGTCTTACAGTGCGACGGTTACGAAGCAGATGATATAATTGCAACAGTTGCAAGAAAATGTGCAGAACAGAAAAGACCTTGTAAAATTCTTTCTGGCGACAAGGATCTTATGCAGCTTGTAGATGAAAACTGTAAGATATTAAAACCAGAAACAGGAGCCAGCACATGGAAGCTTACCGATGCGGCAGGGGTCGAAGCAGAATGGGGTGTTCCTCCGTCAAAGCTTCTTGATTTACTTTCACTGTACGGTGATACAGCAGACAATGTTCCGGGCGTACATGGTGTAGGTGTAAAAACAGCCGCAAAGCTCCTTGCAGATTACAATGACTTGAACGGTATTTATGAGCATATCGATGAAGTTAAAGGAGCGATGAAACAGAAATTAATTGACGGTAAAGAAAACGCCTTTTTCTCGCAGAAACTCATCAGACTTTGCAATACAGTTCCATGCCCACAAATAGATGCTGCAATCAATGCAGAGCCTTATACCTTTAATTATTCAGAAGCGGCAAAAAAATTAAGCGCATACGAAGCATTCGCTGTTGCCAAAAGCTATGCAGAACTTTCACTTAATGATTTTTCTAAAGGACAAGGCACTGAAACTTCTGAACCAGTGCTTACTCTACCGGAAGAATCTTTCATTAACGCAAAGCAGAATGATACTTCGCACTACAAGGCAATTACAACAATAAATGAGCTTGAACAATATATTGATTCATATCTGAAAAAACAACCTCTGTCTCCGATTGCCTATGACAGTGAAACAACTTCTTTAGATACCTTCTACTGCAATATTCTGGGCTTCAGTCTCTGTTATGAAAAAGGAAAAGCAGTTTATATCCCGCTTATGCAGACTCAGTCACAGGATTTATTTTCAGAAAATAATTATATTTCAAAAGAGGATGCTTTTCTTCAGTTGAAAAGACTGTTTTCAAATCCGGATGCCGACATCATCATGCATAATGCAAAATATGACCTTAAGGTTTTATTCAACTGTGGTTTTGCAGATGATAAGGAAAATCCGTTTGATTCAATCAAATGTAAAATTCAGGATACAATGATTATTTCCTGGCTGATGAATCCTGAACGCACAGGTAAAGGCTCTTTCTCTCTTGAATATCTTTCAGAAGTCCTGCTCGGATTAAAAGGAATTGAATTTTCAGATATCGTTCAAAAAGGTCAGTCTTTTGCAGATGTCCCGCTTGAACAGGCATACAGATATGCAAGTGAAGATGCAGATTTTACGCTTCAGCTTTATTTAAAACTCATCGAAAACAAGAAATTCTCAAAAATCACAAAAACGATTGAAGATAATGCTCTGTTTACCGGAAATGATTTTTCATCGCTCTATGAAATGGAAATGAAAGTGCTCCCTATTCTGACTCAGATGGAACTAAACGGAATTCACCTTGATTCAAATGCGCTCAAAACCTATAACAGGGAGCTTACTGAAAAAATCGCAGAGATTGAACAGGCAGTTTACAAGGAAGTCGGACATGAATTTTCAATTGCCTCACCTAAACAGCTTCAGACAGTTTTATTCGAAGAACGACACTTAAAGCCCGGTAAAAAAACTAAGACCGGTTACTCAACAGATACAAGTGTTTTAGAAGAGCTTGCCCATGATGATCCTGTTCCGAAAATGATTCTTGAATACCGTGAGCTTGCAAAACTTCAGTCAACTTATGTTCAGACTCTTCCCGAGCTTTGTGATAAAAACGAACGCATTCATACAGATTTCATCCAGACAGGAACTGCAACCGGTCGTCTTTCATGCCGCGAACCTAACCTTCAGAATATCCCTGTAAAAACGGAAGAAGGAAGAAAAATAAGAGCCGCATTCACAGCACCTGAGGGAAAAGTCCTGATTTCTGCCGATTATTCTCAGATTGAGCTTGTTGTTCTTGCTCATCTGAGTAATGATAAAAACATGTGCAGCGCCTTTTTAAATTCGACTGATGTTCATAAAATGACTGCTTCATTGATTTATAACTCGGACATTAATCAGATTACTACACAGATGCGCCGGACTGCAAAAACAATCAACTTCGGTGTTATTTACGGTATGTCCGCTTTCCGTCTTGCGCAGGATCTTGAAATTTCAAGGACTCAGGCACAACAATTCATTACAAATTATTTCAATCAGTATTCAGGAGTAAATGACTTTATAAACACTACGGTTCAAAACGCAAAACAAAACGGATATGTTGAAACAATCCTTAACCGTGAACGTCCTGTTTTAAATATCAACAGTAAGAATAAAATAGAACAGGCAGCTGCAGAAAGAATTGCAGTTAATTCACCAGTCCAGGGAAGTGCCGCAGACATTGTAAAAACCGCAATGATTAAAGTCAGCAAAGCGTTAAAGGAAAACTGCAGTGATGTAAAACTTCTTCTTCAGGTTCACGATGAGCTTATTTTTGAATGTCCTGACCAAGCCGATATTATTGAAAAAGCCGTATCAATCATCAGGGATAATATGGAAAAAGCTGTCAACCTTCGTGTACCGCTCAAGGTAAGCATTGAATACGGCAAAAACTGGGGAGAATTCCATGGCTGATGCAGCAAAACAGATAATCGCAGTTACAGGGCCGATGGCAAGCGGCAAGAATTTCGTATGTTCAATTTTCGAAAACGACGGATGGAAAAGCATAGACGCAGACATTCTTGTTCATCAGGCAATAGATGAGCTTTCACAAACAATATATGAAACTTTTTCAAAGGATGCACAAAAACATGGAATCAATATCCTTACAGACGATAAGACAAAAAATCAGATTGACAGAAAGGCACTCGGAAAGCTTTTATTTTCTGACCCATCCCTATTAAAAAAACAGGAAATGCTTGTATATCCTTATGTAATCAGAAAAACAAAAGAATTCATAAATAAAAACGACAAGGTGATTATCAATGCTACCGTGCTTTACAAAACTCCTGAGCTTTTGAACCTGTGTCAGAAAATATATTATATAAAGGCTCCTTTTTTGAAAAGATTAATCCGTGCAAAAAAAAGAGATCGTCTTCCATTAAAACAAATTCTTAAACGATTTAAAAATCAAAGAAATCTTCTCAAAGAATATCAGAAATTTTCAGTTCCGATTTTTATCTGGAACAATTAGGTTATAAAATAAAAAATAAAATTGTTCTAAACTTATTTTTCCATAATCCGATATTTTTAATAAGGTGGCCGGCATGAATTTACAAAGCCGGTGCAAAGAGGAAATTATGGAACAGAAAAAAACATTATGGATTATTGCTGCGGCAGGCGTATTTTTACTTGTAGTAATAGGTTTTGGAATGATGTTCTTCAAACCATCTGAAGCATATACAAAAAACGAAAATCTTAGACGACCTGCAGAAGAAAATTACGTTACTGCTCCCGCTCCATCGGAAACAAACAAAACTTCTTCGGTAAACGAAGGATTCGACGGAACCCAAAGCGTAAATGATCTTGTAATAGTTTCTAATAATACAAGTTTTTATGATATGACTCCAAGTGATGGAAAAACAATCGATCTTAAAGCCTTACGCTCAGAAAATATTTCTTCGGTAAACGAGGATGCTGTTATTGCAAATACAGAAACAGTTCAACCGGTGATTGAAACAGAAGAAAGATCTCAGGCAGTTGCAAAGGTTTCTGCAGCAGAAGCAGAAAAACAGGAAAAGGCAGCATCGGTAAAACAGACTGCTCCATCTGTTACAAAAGCAGATTCAAAACCAAAGACATCAGCTCCATCTGCAGTTAAAACAGAACCTAAAGTTCAGGCTGCAAAAAAAGAAGCACCAAAAGCATCTGCACCTGCAAAAGCAATTACCCGTTACTGGGTACAGGTTGCCTCATATACAAACAAAAAGACTGCAGAAAATGCACGTACAACTTTAGATTCAAACAAGATTCTTGCAGATATATTCACTTTTGAAGATGCAAACAGCAGACTTTTCTATCGCGTAAGAGTCGGTCCATATACTACAAAAAGCGAAGCAGAATACTGGATGACAAAGATTAATCAGATTAAAGATTTTTCCAAGGCCGGCAGTTACGTAACAAGCACAAAAAATTAAAAAAATTTAATAAAAATCGTCAAAAAACTTCCTTTTTTTGTAAATCTAAGCAATTAACTATATATGAAGAAAATAATATGGTTAATTGCTTTTATTTTTAACTCACATCTGATTTTGAACAACGCTTATCCGATGAAAAAACTTTCAAATTCGGTAACAATCAGCGGTTCAAAAAAATCGGGAAACGTACTGTATGACTTTAATCTTGATTTGAATTCAATTAAAGTTAATTCAACCTTTACTGATAAAAACTGCAATGTTTCGGCAGGCTTTACTCTTGAAGATAATAAAATACCATGGAGCTTTGAACTTCTGACCGGAAATCTTTCAAATTACGGAATATTTTCAAAGCTTAATGCACCGGTTCTTTCAAGTTCAGTTTCTCCGTTTTCAAATGCACAGACAGAAATCATCCCTCTGAAAGCTTCACATGCCGGAAAGGTTTTCTCAGCCCCCCTTTCAATTATCACTGCGCTTGAATATAAAAATAAAGATAGAATACTGTCGAAAGCGGGAAATCAGTTTCTAATGATTTATGCAGATATGAATAAAGGCGACAATCATCTTCCGCTTTATGCTTCAAACAGCTATGCACATTTTAAAATTAATGATTCAACGCTTTCATTATCATTTTATGCAGGACTTTTTCCTTTTTATCACAAAAATCAGACATCCTGGTTTAGCGAGCCTTATTATTCAGACAACCGGAGTTTTGATTCACTTTTTCAAACAGGGTTTTCAAATAAAAGCTTTTCGTCGGTTTTTACAGTCTTTTTTTATACAAATCCTTTTGCAGAACTTCAAACGGCATTTAAATCAGAAAACTCATTGTCCGTAAAAAACATGATTTTTAATCTAAGCGCTTTTTTAATTCCGGGCACTGAAATATTTACAAGCGCCTCGAAAACCTATGAATCGCAGCTTCTTCTTAAGGGAAATTTTCAGATTAAAAATCCTGTACCTCATTTTTCGTTCGGCTCTACAACCTTTGCAAAGATTGATCTTTATGACAGAGAACATTACATCAAAAATTCATCAGGAATTAAAATAAATAAAAATAATTTTTCCTTAAACACAAGCATAAATTCAAAGCTTATTATGAATAAAAAAGATTTCAGTCAATATAAAATACAGTTTTCGGACATTGATTTATTAACAAAGCTTTGGTTCAATACAAATTTTATTTCATTTACGCTGAATACAAATGTTTACTTTGATTTTACGGAGGATTATAAAGCATTCTGTTCTACAGAAAAAATAAATGCAAGACTTGATTTTAAGCTTAAAGACAGCAATGAAAAAATAAATTTAGGTGCAGAAACGACTGTTGAATTTCTACAGGATACAAAAAGAAAGAATAAAACAAAAATCAATTCAGAATTTGAAGCACAATATTTACTGAACAGCTTTTATTCCATCTCCCTTAAAATCCTGATTTCTTCCCTGTAGCCTTCTTTTTCATTTGGAGTTTCAAGAATAAACGGAAGATTTTTAAGTGCAGCATGCTTTGTAACACGACTCAACGCTTCAAGACCTATTTTACCCTTTCCTATTTTTTCATGACGGTCCTTATGCGAGCCGAGTTCATTCATGCTGTCATTAAGATGAACTGCACGAAGATTCTTTAATCCGATGATTTTATCAAATTCAGTAATTACATCATCAAGATTATTAACGATATCATAACCTCCATCCCAGATATGACAGGTATCGAGACAGACACCAAGCTTCTTTTCAAGGGACGATCCGTATTTTTCTTCTGCAAGCGTAATAATCTGTTTTACCTCTTCAAAGGTTCGTCCTATTTCCGAGCCTTTTCCTGCCATTGTTTCAATCAAAAGAACAGTATGAAGCTCACCGGCCTGTTTTTCTGCAATCGAAAATGCCTCGGCGATTAAAGAAGAAGTCAATGCAATACCGGTTTCACTTCCCTGCCCTGTATGGCTACCCGGATGAAAGTTATAAAAACATCCCGGTGTATATTCAAGCCTGAGAAAATCATCTGTCATCATCTGAAGTGCAAACTGTCTTAATCCTTCGTTAGCAGAGCACGGATTCATCGTATACGGCGCATGGGCTACCGGTGGTGCAAAATTATTATCTTTCATGAATGCATTCAATCTTTCTGCATCCTCTTTATCAACAGGTTTTGCACTTCCCCCTCGTGGATTTCTCGTAAAAAACGCAAACGTATCTGCTCCGACACTCAAAGCCTCTGTTCCAAGACAATATAATCCGTCACTTGTAGATTCATGATATCCGATATGCATAATTAATTCCTTCTCATAAATTATAACAAAAGATGAATAAAAAAAACAGATTATGTTGAACGTAAAACAATTTTTACAAGTATTAATTCCATAATGTCTTCACTTTTTAGCTGTTTTCATTTATAATATTTACGGGTGGAAAAATGGCTTACGTAAAAAATCTTTTTGATTCAAACTTTATTCAATATGCAAGTTATGTAATTCGCGACAGAGCTATTCCTGAAATTACCGACGGATTCAAACCTGTTCAGCGAAGAATCATTCATACTCTTATAAAAAATGATGACGGACGTTTCGTAAAAGTTGCAAATGTTGTCGGAAAAGTAATGGCTTATCATCCTCATGGTGATTCTTCAATCTATACTGCTCTTGTTAATCTTGCAAATAAGGATTTATTCATCGACAGGCAGGGAAACTTCGGAAACATGCTCACAGGTGACGGGGCTTCTGCAGGCCGTTATATTGAATGCCGTCTCCGTGGAATTACAAAGGATATTTTAAATACAAATCCAAAAATCACACCTTATGTAGAAACTTATGACAGCCGTGATGTTGAACCTGTTACCTTCAGTGCAAAGCTTCCTCTTGTTTTAATTCTTGGTGCAGAAGGTATTGCTGTCGGAATGAGCACTTATATTTTGAGTCATAACATTCACGAAGTAATTGATGCAGAACGAAAATGCCTTCGCGGTGAAAAATTTACACTCTATCCTGATTTTCCTACAGGTGGTCTTATTGATGTAAGTGATTATCAGGACGGACTTGGAAAAATCATCACACGGGCAAAAATGGATACAAGTGATGATAAGAAAATCGTAATCACCGAGCTTCCGTATGGTTCTACTACAGAAAGTCTCTGCGATTCAGTTGAAAAAGCCGCTAAAAACGGAAAGGTAAAAATCTCATCAATCCAGGATTATACTTCAGACAAAGTTAATATCGAAATAAAACTGGCACGTGGTGTTTATACGAAGGATGTAATCGATTCACTTTATGCATTTACTGAATGTGAACAGACAATTTACTGCAACCTTCTTGTAATTAAAGACAATATGCCGGTTCAGATGACTTGTACTCAGGTAATTGAATATCACTCTAAACAGCTTACAGGCATTCTTAAAAAAGAACTTGAACTTGAACGTGCAGAACTGATGGAAAAGCTTCATCTGAGAACCCTTGAACGCATTTTCGTTGAAGAAAGAATCTATAAAAAAATTGAACAGCAGAAGACAGAAGAAGGCGTTGTTCAGGCAGTAAAGGCAGGCTTTGTTCCATTTAAGGCAGAACTTATCCGGGCCATTACCGACGAGGATGTAGACCATCTTCTTAAAATCCCTATCAGAAGGATTTCCCTTTATGATATGAATAAAAACAAGCAGGAGGTCGAGGCAATCAACGAAAGAATAAAGGAAATCAATAAGCTCCTTAAAAATCTTGTTGCCTATGCTATTTCCTGGCTTGACGGAATTGAGAAGAAACTCAACGCAGAGGATTTACAGCGAAAAACAGAAATTACAAACATCAATACGGTCGATGTTAAAGCTGTTACAAAACGCGATACTCCTTTACGTTACGATGAAAAATCCGGCTATCTTGGAATTGAAGTTCCAGGCGGTGAAGAACAGTTCAAGGTTACTCCATATGATAAAATTCTTTATGTACGTAAAAGCGGAATTTTCTCTGTTTCTGAATGTCCGAAAAAACTGTTCACAGGACCTGGCTTAAGATACTGCGGATTTGCAGACAAAGAAAGTCTTTCAAAAGTGCTGTTTACCGTAATTTACCGTGATCCTGCAACACAGTTTGTTTATATCAAACGATGTAAAATCGCCGGCTACATAATGAACAGAGATTATTTCTTTGCACCGGACGGCTGTGAAGTTCTTCATATCGATACAAGAAAAGAATTTGAATTTGCCCTGAATTATGTAAAGAAACCTCGTCTTAAGGTTCTTACCGAAAAGTTCAAGGCTCAGGATTATGAAGAAAAATCACTTAAAGCAAAAGGTGTAAGAGTTACTTCGAAAGAAGTTCAGACAATTACTGTTGCACAAAAAGCATAGCGGCTATGGATATTCTGACAAAAAAAGTTGAATTTGAAGAAAAAATCAAAGGTTCGCGTTTTTTATCAGAATTAATTCCCATAGAATCGCAGAATCAGGCACGTGATATCATAAAAACACAGAAAGAAAAATATCCTGACTCTACTCATGTAGTTCATGCTTTCATAATTGGAAACACCGGACAGATTCAAGGCATGAGTGATGACGGAGAACCCTCTGGAACTGCAGGCCGTCCTGTTCTTGATGTTTTAAAAGGACGTAACTGTACTAATGTTATGCTCACAGTTACACGATGGTTTGGAGGTACGCTGCTGGGAACCGGAGGACTTGTAAAAGCCTATTCGGGCGGTGCAAAGCAGGTAATCGAAAAAGCCGGTAACGAAAATGCTTTCTGTGAGCTCATTGAAAAAAAAGATTTTTCTTTTTCGTGCGATTATTCACTTTATAAGCTTATAAAAAACAATTTCGAAAGTTTTACATTATTTGAGCTTCAGGAACAGTTTGAAACGCAGATAAAAATCACCGGCCGCATAAAAGCTGACCAGTTTGAGGGTTTTTCAAAAATTCTATTAAATCTTTCGAACGGAAAAATCAGGCTTTAAGCATCAATTTCAGCCGCAAGGTGATGAACAATAAAATCCTTTCGTTCTGGAGTATTTTTTCCCATATAGAATTTAAGAACTTCCGGAACATTTTTCAAAGTCTGAATGCTTACCGGAGTAAGATGCATTCCCTTGTCTTCCGATTCACCTTCCTTTCTAGGAAAAATAAACTGACCGAATTCGCTTGGATTAATTTCTCCTAATCCCTTGAATCGTGTAACCTCAGCCCCACGCATTGAAGCAAGCTCTTTATCGCGGCTTTCTTCTGAATAACAGTAAACCGTTTTCTGCTTGTTTCTTACACGGAAAAGAGGAGTTTCAAGAATGTAAACATGACCTTTAAGTATAAGCTCTTCAAAATATAAAAGAAGATAAGTCATTATAAGATTACGGATATGATAACCGTCATTATCGGCATCGGTTGCAATAATGATTTTATCATAACGTAAATCTTCAATATCTTTTTGAACACCAAGACTGAAGGTAAGGTTCTTCAATTCTTCGTTTTCGAAAAGAGCCGATTTCTTTCTTCCATACATATTTTCAGGCTTTCCACGCAAACTGAATATTGCCTGATAAGAAACATCCCTTGCATGTGTCATAGTACCGGTCGCAGAATCACCCTCGGTAATGAAAATCATTGAGTTTGCACCCTTTTCACCGTCCTGTACATGATAACGACAGTCCTTTAATTTAGGGATTTTCATCATTACTGATTTTGCTGCTTCTTTAATCTGCTTTTCAGTAACATTATTTATTTCTGCACGAGCCTTCTGATTTTTAAGAATCTTTTCTTCAAGAATTCCTGCAATATCCGGATTGTGACGTAAAAAATCATCTACTGCAATCTGTACTTCCTTTATTATAGGAGCACGAATTTCAACGTTTCCAAGCTTGTTCTTTGTCTGAGAAGTAAACATCGGATTATCAAGACCGATTTTAAGTGCAACATAAAGCCCGCTTGTTACATCACGTATATCATAATCCTTCTTGAAAAAATCATTTACACCCTTTGTAAATCCATCGAGGAATGAAGTAACATGCGTACCTCCATCCTCAGTGCTCTGACCGTTTACAAACGAATATACAAATTTATCAAGACTTGCACCATGAGTTAAAACAAATTCAAGATTCTGTCCCTTGTAATTAAAAAGATTATAAAGCGCTTTATCTGCACCGCCCATCTCATTCTGAAGAAGATCCTGAATACCGTTTTTACTCAGATATTCTTTACCATTGCATCTGAGGCTTAATCCGGGATTAAGATAGGCATAATTCCATAAACGTTTTTCGACATATTCCATATTGAACTGATACTTCTTAAACAGTTCATTATCAGGTTCAAATTCAAGATATGTACCATTCGGAGTTCCAGGCTTAGCATTGCCGGTTTTAGAGCTGATTTTTTCACCCTTTTTATATTCAACGACAGCCATTTTACCGTCACGGACAGATGCAGCACGAAAATACGAAGAAAGTGCATTTGTTGCCTTAATTCCGACACCATTCATACCGATAGCCTGTTTAAATACATTATTGTTATATTTTGCGCCGGTATTTACGTTTGAAACACAATCCTCCAGCTTTCCAAGAGGGATGCCTCGTCCATAGTCACGGATTTTTACCCGACCGTCTTTAATTTCTATATCGATCTTTTTTCCGAATCCCTGTGAAAATTCATCTACTGCGTTATCAATTCCTTCTTTAAGGAGGATATAAATACCGTCGTTTTCATTGCTTCCGTCTCCAAGAGAACCAATATACATACCCGGTCTTAAACGGATATGCTCAAGCCCCTCAAGATGCTGGATACTGCTCTCATCATAAACAGCGGCCTTTGTTGTTTTTGCTGATGAATTTGTTTTTGCGGATTCTGATTTTTTAACATCCGCAGTAGATTTAACTGCCATTTTTCCCACCCCAGAAAAAGATACATATAATTATATAGCAGTTTATGCTTTTTTACAACAGATACAGATAATCATAATGACTCAAAAAATATTTAAACTAGAGTTTAAATAAAATGCCGAATTTTGGGATGCAATACAAAGCTGTGTCATAATTCATTATGCCGTCATATTTTGTTTCGTTTTTTGCACCGCCGCTGATAGTTTTATATTTATAGCCGAAGCTGATTTTATTATATAAAACAGGAATTTCAAAATAGGCATCTATTTTATCAGACAAGGAAAGTTTAAATTCAACAGTTGCACCAAAAGTTATAAATCCACGTGAATAAGAAACACTGTTATCAGCATCAGTAACATTTTTACTCTGATTAAAAGTCAAACCAAGTGTAGGACCGACTGTAATAAGTGTCTTTGCATTATTGAACTTATAAAATGGTGTACATAAAATCCCTTCTGATACATCAATATATTTCTGCTCTGTATCTGAACTGCTGTAAAAATCAAATGTTGTAAAATCAAAAACTGCAGCAATCCCGAATTTATCCCATTCAAAATCTGCCTTTAAAGTATAAGCTGGAGAAGCAATAATAACTCTTGTATTATTATACTGTTCTATGCAGGCTCCTATGCCGCCGCCCAAAGAAGTTTTTGCTTTCTGTGCAAAAGCATAACAGGAAAGACTGATTAAACTTACAATGGCAATTAAAAGTTTTATATTTTTTTTCATTTTTTCGACTCCTTAATTTACGAACGAATAATTTTTTTCTGTTAAAGAATTACAAAAAAAAGAAAAAAAATCAATACGTTATAATCACGATCGATGTGATAAAACTTTTAATTATTATTCCTATATAAATTGTGAGTTTAACTCTGTATATTTTTTTAAACATATAAATCATAATAATCGTAGAAATTAAATTTTAGGAGTAATTGTTATGAAATTAACAAAAAAAATCTTTATTATATCATCAATTTTATTTGCAATGGGCACTTCCGCTTTTGCAGCAGATACCTTTGCCAGTGCAAATGTATCTTTTCCAACAAATATTGTAAATTTGAAATCTGATGGAATTAATACAACAGATGCATTTCATAGTATTGGTGCTGGAGTTACAATGAAAGTTGGTTTACTTTATGCAGGCATTGATTGTTCCTTTACTACACAGATTAATTCAAAAAATACTGACGGTTCAAAAAGTACAGTAACTTTACAGGATATGAAAGATAACGACAGACTTGTTTTTAATTTAAATTTCCTGGTTGGTGCAGGTTTTTCTGTAATTGAAAATGAAAAAATGCAACTTGTCCTGGCCCCAGGAGTTCATTACACATATATTTCTGATAAAGGATGGATGACTGCAAAATATTACACCTTTGGAATCGGAGCTGAAGCTGAATTTAATTATTTCTTTAATGAAACATATGGAATTACAGCAAGCATTCAACTTGCATACGATTTCTTTGGATTCTCTAATCTCGATGACCTCGCCGCATATTCCGGAAAAAAATTAAACTGGTCAAATTTCACCGTTATCCCAAGAATTGGAATTGTAAAAGCAATGTAACTTATCATTGCCAAACTTGATGCGGCAATCTTTATTTATATTACATAAAAATTATTTATCATAAAAAAAGCCGCCCGATTATTACCGGGTGGCCTTATATCAAATAGTATTAACTATTACAATTAGCAATTCTCAGAGAAATACTTAATAGTTCTTACCATCTGTGAAGTATAGCTGTTTTCGTTGTCGTACCAAGAAACAACTTCTACCTGATATGTATCATCATCAATTTTTGAAACCATTGTCTGTGTAGCATCAAAAAGTGAACCATAACGCATACCGATAATATCGCTTGATACAATCTGATCTTCGTTGTATCCGAAGCTTTCTGTTACAGCTTTTTTCATTGCAGCATTTACAGAATCTTTAGTAATATCCTTACCCTTTACAACTGCGAAAAGCATTGTTGTTGAACCTGTTGGTGTTGGAACACGCTGAGCAGATCCAATGAGTTTTCCGTTCAATTCAGGAATTACAAGACCGATAGCCTTTGCAGCACCTGTTGAGTTAGGAACGATGTTAGCAGCACCAGCACGTGCACGGCGGAGGTCACCCTTGCGGTGTGGACCGTCGAGAATCATCTGATCACCAGTATATGCGTGGATTGTTGACATAATTCCAGACTGAATTGGATAAGCATCATTCAAAGCTTTAGCCATTGGAGCAAGACAGTTTGTTGTACAAGAAGCTGCAGAAATGATGTTATCATTCTTTGTAAGAGTTTTGTGGTTTACATTGTAAACAATTGTAGGAAGGTCATTTCCTGCAGGAGCAGAAATTACAACTTTTCTTGCACCAGCATCAATATGAGCCTGTGATAATTCTTTAGAACAGTAGAAACCTGTACATTCAAGAACAACGTCTACTTTAAGTTCACCCCAAGGGCAGTTCTTTGCATCTTTTTCAGCATAAATCTTAAGAACTTTTCCATCTACTGTGATAGTTCCTTTTTCATCATCTGCAGAAACTGTATGAAGATTTTCACCGATAATTCCACAATATCCGCCCTGAGCTGTATCATATTTCAAAAGATGAGCAAGCATAGAAGGTTTTGTCAAATCATTAATTGCAACTACTTCATATCCTTTTGCGCCAAACATCTGACGGAAAGCCAAACGACCAATACGGCCGAAACCATTAATAGCAACTTTTACATCTGCCATAGTATATCTCCTAAATATTTGATTAGAATTTATTATCTATAAAATACCGAATTTTCAGAGAATAGTAAATAGCTTTTAAGAAGCAGTTAGCTATCAGCTGTTTATTTACCATTGACAAGAATCGTTTTTTTTAAGATTATAAATAAACACAAGCAGCAAGTGGAGTTTTAAATGGATTATTCCAATCTTTATATTATCATTCCTTCATATAATCCTTCGGAAAAACTCATCGGATTAACTCAAGCTCTGAAAAAAGATTTTAAAAATATTATTGTCGTTAATGACGGAAGCTCTTCAGACTACGATTACATCTATAAAAAAGCAGCAGAAAACAGCTGTACTGTGCTCAAAAATGATTCAAACCTCGGTAAAGGTCAGTCAATCAAGGATGGAATCAACGAAGCATTAAAGCAATCGGATAATATAAAAGGATTCATAACTGTTGATTCAGACGGTCAGTATTCATCAGAGGATGTAAAAAATATTGCAGGGGAACTTCTGAATAATCCTCAGTCTCTTATTCTCGGTATACGTGATTTTTCAAAAATAAAGCTTTCTGCAAAACAGAAATTCAGGAACAGGATATCTACACTTTTATTCAAGCTTTCTACCGGAAAAAAATGCCGTGATACACAGACAGGACTCCGCGGAATTCCAATGAATCTTCTTGAAATGGCACTGGACGAAAGCGGTAAGCGTTATGAATATGAAATGAATTTTCTGATGGATGCAATGCTTGCTGTTAATACAATAACTGTTTCAGTACAGACTGATTCAACCGGAAACGACAGAACTTCTAACTATCACGTTTTGTCAGACACTCTCAGGGTTTTTGCAAGATTCATCACATATACAATTTCATCGCTTTCTGCATATCTGCTTGATGTTATTTTATTCGCAATATTAAACCAGCATTTAATTCCGCGGATAATTACAAACGATGCTGCATGTGTATGGATTTCCTCATCTATCGGTAAAATTGCAGCGGCTGTTCTGAACTACATATTGAACAAAAAATTAAGCTTCAAATCAAAAGCGCCGGGTACTGTAGAATTCCTGAAATATCTGATTGTATTCATAATTAAGCTTACAGGAAGCGGTGTTTTTGTAAATCTTTTAAAATCATATATCCCTATTCCGATTACATTACTGAGATGTATTGTAGATACGCTTATTTTCTTTGTGTGCTACAGGCTTCAGAAGGTATGGGTTTTCAAAAAACAGGCAAAAAAGAGTATATAATTTTACATGCTTGTTGAAACTTTATGTCGTGTATCAAAATAACCGCCGTCTTCAAGATAGCGTCTTCTTGTCATTATAAGATTTATTAATTCCTGATACATATTGAAATCTACCTGAATGGCCATAGGCAAAAGGAAGAATTCAGTTTCATCACAATAACGTTCAATAAACTCCGGATCTGTAACATAACCAAGTGATATCATGTTGGAAATGCGGTCGGCACATTTTAATATTTTTGCCTTTTGACTACCTGTATCAAGAATACGATGAAGAAACTGCTTTTTATTTTCATTCTCGCGACGTGTTACTTCAAGAACAAGGTCAAGCACTTCTTTTCCCTCATCATCTGCATTTATTATCTGTTCTTTATCAAAATCAGGAATGTCTTCTACAGTATCATGAATAATAGAAGCTTTAAGTAAAACAGAATCAATATAACCATAATCTATAAGAATGGCCAGAGTATCCATCTGATGACGGAACATATTTCCACCCGCATGACGTGCCTTACCGATTAATCCGGTTGCAAGCTGCATATATGGTGCAAATCTGATGTCTGAAAGCTGCATCATATTTTTGTCATCCATCTTAAGAGAACGTTCTGTTTTCATTTCATAATGAAGTCTTGCCATAAAATTACAGTGATTATATCACAAAGAAAAAAATGTTTAAATGCTATTTTAAAACACCAAGAACAATTCCCGATATAATGACAGATGCACACAAAAGTTTCCAGGCAATTCCTTTTTCCTTGAAGATAAATTTTCCACCCAGAATCGTAACAATACATGCACTCTGTTTAATAAGCGTCATAACCGAAATCTTACTGTCCGGATCTGCATTGGCAATGAAAAGAGCCTTATCACCTGTTACAAAAAGAACTGCAAGAATCCATACCCACGGATTTTTGATTACCGAAAGACTGATTTTTTCTTTTTTTATAAGAATATAAACAGCATAATAAAACACAATAAAAAGCATATACCAGAACTGAAGCTGTGAGCTGGTGATATCCTTCATGAGGATTTTATCCATAAAACCTGAAATTGAATTCATCAGGCAGGAAATAAAAGCAATTATTACATATATTGTAATATTTTCTTTTACCGAAGGATTAATTTCTTCTGCAACAAGGGGGACAACCCTGTCTGTTTTATTAGCATTAGGTTTAAATTTCAACATCAATAAACCTGAACATACTAAAACAAGCCCCGTAATCTGCAGTGCACCCATCGTTTCATGAAGCACAAGGACTCCGAGCAGAGTTGCAAACAATACTCTTGATAAAGATAAGATTCCGAAAAGACTTACCGGAAGCTTTTTAAGGGAATTGAAGCTGCAAATCCAGGCAATGAACATACAGAAGGATTTGAATGCAATTAAAAAATAGTATTTTAATTCAAGTCCCCCCGCATCCTTTGCCTGCGGAACAACCATTATTAGCGACAGTACCGTATAGGCAACAAGAACTTCCATTACGGTGTTTCTAGTCATCGCCTTTTTTTTAGCTATTTCACGTCCGCCCTTAAAAAGCCCGTAAATTAAAACAAGAAAAATCCATCCCATCCAGAATCCACTATTCCCTATTCTCTACTTCAGATCCTCTATATAACTCTTCAAGGTAGCGATTTTTCTTTCACTTTCTGCCAGTCTGTCCTTTTCTTCCTGAATAAGATTAGCAGGAGCATGCTGTGCAAAGTTACCGTTGAGTTTATTCTGGCTCATGCGGGCATAGCCTTCTTCCTTTTCAAGAGTTTTCTGGAATCGGGTGATGAGCTGTTCCTTATTTATATTTTCATCAACAAGAATGAACGATTCAAAGCCCTTTCCTACTGTGCCGATGGAAGATTCAGGCTTAGCGTCTACAAAGTCAATCTTTGCAATACCGGCAAGCAGCTGAATCATTTCTACCTTTTCGCGTGCTACTTCGGCTTCGCTTCCTTTTTCAATCTTGATGGCAATATTAATCTTTACAGCAGGATCAATACCACAATCTACACGCAGGGCACGGGTTTTTCCGATGAGATCCTTAAGAACTTCAAAACGTTCTTCAATCTTAGCATTCTGTCTGGCTTCAACAAGTTCTGGATATGGAGCATTGATGAGCATGCCGTTGTAAGTTGATGTTGTAACAATCTTATTAGATGATTTTCGTGCTGCAACAAGTTCTACGAGTGGAAGTTTTCCATATATCTCTTCTGTGACAAAAGGAAGATATGGATGAAGCATACGGATACTTTCTTCGAGAATATTCATTAAAACTGTTGCCTGACGATCCTTTTCCTTGTCATCGCCGTTCTTAAAGTTTATCTTCGTTGCTTCAACATACCAGTCGCAGAATTCATTCCAGAAGAATTCCATAAGTGCGCTTGCTGCATCGTTATAGCGGTAGGTTTCCAGAGCTTCGCGTGCAATTTTTACTGCATTGTTCAGACGACTGTAAATCCATTTATCAAGCTCGGTAAGGTCGGCATCTGTTACCGGAACAAGGTTACGGCCTTCAAGATTTCCAAGAAGATAGCGGCTTGCGTTCCATACTTTATTACAGAAACGTGATCCAAGCTTAAATGAATCTTTATCAATAAGGACATCCTGTCCCTGAGCACACATAAAGCCAAGCGTGAACTTAAGCGCATCGGCACCGTACATGTCAATAATTTCGAGCGGATCCATTCCGTTTCCAAGAGACTTTGACATTTTGCGGCCCTGCTTATCGCGGACAAGTCCGTGAATATAAATATCGTGGAAAGGAGCTTTTCCTGTAAACTCAAGACCGGCCATAATCATGCGGCTAACCCAGAAGAAGATAATATCGTAGGCAGTTACAAGCGCTGTTGTAGGATAGAATTTTTTAAGGTCTTCTGTTTCCTGAGGCCAGCCCAAAGTACTGAACGGCCAGAGCCATGAAGAAAACCAGGTATCGAGTACGTCTTCATCCTGTTTGAGGTCTGCTGACCCGCAACCACATTTAGGACACTTATCAGGGTCTGTGCGGCTAACGATAACTTCACCACATTTCTGACAGTACCATACAGGAATTCTGTGTCCCCACCAGATCTGGCGGCTTACACACCAGTCGCGGATATTTACAAGCCACTGTTCGTAAGTGTTTTCCCATTTCTGAGGGAAGAACTGAATTTCTCCGTTTTTCCAGGCGGCTAAGGCCTTGTCGGCAAGAGGCTTCATTTTTACAAACCACTGGTCACTCAGGTACGGTTCAACTACTGTCTTACAGCGGTAGCAGTGACCTACAGAGTGAACCATTTTTTCTTCACCCTTATAAAGGCCTGCTGCAGTTAAATCTTCTATTACAAGAGCGCGTGCCTGCTCAGGTTTCATTCCGCGGTATTTTTCTAGAACATTTTCGTTCATGCGGCCATCTGGAGTCAAAAGATTTACAACTTCAAGATTGTGTCGCTTTCCTACTTCCCAGTCGTTAGGGTCATGAGCCGGAGTAATTTTTACCATACCGGTTCCAAACTCTTTATCTACATAGTCATCTGCAATAATAGGTATTTCTTTACCGGTCAAAGGCAGTTTGAGCATTTTACCAACAAGCTTAGTATAGCGTTCATCTGTCGGGTTTACGGCAACCGCAGTATCACCAAAGAAAGTTTCAGGACGGGTTGTGGCAACTTCTATTTTTCCGCTTCCGTCTGCGTATTCATAATAAAGGTGATACATTGCACCCTGTGTATCTTCGTGATCTACTTCGTCATCTGCCAGAGCTGTACCACAACGAGGACACCAGTTTACAAGACGCTTACCACGGTACATAAGTCCGCGTTCATAAAGAGTTACGAAAACGTCGCGAACTGCGGCAGACAAGCCTTCATCATAAGTAAAGCGCTCGCGGTCCCAGTCTGTTGAGTTACCAAGCTTTTTCTGCTGCTTTACGATTGTATTATGATGATCTTCTTTTACAGCCCAGGTACGTTCAAGAAATTTTTCGCGTCCAAGGTCATTACGTGTAAGGCCTTCTTTTTTAAGCTGACGTTCTACTACATTCTGAGTTGCAATACCTGCATGGTCTGTACCAGTGAGCCAGAGAGTGTTATCGCCTTTCATACGGTGATAGCGAACAACGATATCCTGAAGTGTGTTGTTGAGACCGTGTCCCATGTGAAGTACACCAGTTACATTTGGAGGAGGAATGACGACAGAATATGTTGACTTGCATTTTTCACACTGGCAATGTACCGGGCTTGCTTCATCACTAGCCGGCTTAAAGTAGCCTTTGCTTTCCCATTCACTGTAGATACGGTCCTCGAATGATTTCGGGTCGTATGCCTTTTCAAGTTCAATCGCTTTCATATTCCTACCTCTTTTTTTAATTCGAATAAACGAATAACTGATAATAGTAGAAAATTATAATGAATTTAGCGATGAGTTTCAATTATATACAAAACATCAGTCAGCAAATGAACTTTTGGCAACCGTCTATTCGTCGAGCGTAATTCTGTTTCCGGTGTACAGGAAGTAGTAACGTCCTTTTGCTGCAATAAGCTGGTCGTGAGTTCCCCTTTCTATGATTTTTCCGTGCTCCAGAACAATGATTTCATCGGCATTACGGACTGTTGAAAGACGATGTGCAATTACGAAGGTTGTACGACCGCTCATCAAAGAGTCCATTCCTTTTTCGATGAGAGCTTCTGTACGGGTATCAATAGACGAAGTTGCTTCATCCAGAATTAAAACCGGAGGATCCGCAATAGCGGCACGGGCAATGGCAAGAAGCTGACGCTGTCCCTGACTTAGGCTTGCACCATCCCCAGTGATTACTGTATCGTAACCGTTTTCAAGATGACGGATAAAATGATCTGCATTGGCAAGCTTTGCTGCTTCATAAACCTGTGAATCACTTGCGTTCAAATTACCGTAGCGAATATTTTCACGGATTGTTCCTGTAAAAAGATGCGTAACCTGCTGTACCATTCCAAGAGAACATCTCAATGCATCTTTACTTATCTGATTAATCGGAATGCCGTCATACGTAATCTGACCTTTACCCTGCTCAACATCATAAAAGCGTGTAAGAAGATTAATTGTCGTTGTTTTTCCGGAACCTGTAGAACCGACAAGCGCTATCTTCTGTCCTGGTTTTGCATGAATGTTTATATCTCTCAAAACTTCTTTTTCAGGAACATAACTAAACGAAACATGGTCAAAAATAACTTCACCATTAAGTTTTTTCAAAGAACCATCTTCAGGATTTTTCCACGCCCAACTGCCTGTATTAGCGAAAGATTGAACGAGAGTCTTTTTACCGCCTTCCTTTGCTTCATATGCATTTACAAGAGTATATTTTCCTTCATCTATTTCCGGATTTTCATCAATAATTGCAAAAATCCGTTCTGCTCCGGCCAGTGCATTTAAAATACTTGTTGCCTGCTGACTCATCATAGAAATAGGCTGACTGAACGAACGTGTATACTGAAGGAATGCTGCAATTGTACCAATGTTTAAAGTACCAATAAGAAAATTTACCGGGACTGCTCCACTTTTCTGCGTAATTCCAACTGCGGCTGCAACCATAGCAACAATTGCATACTGAATATGAGCACTGTTTCCCATGATAGGCCACATAAGACCGCCGAAAGTCATGGCAGAAGTTCCAGCCTTACGAAGACTGTCTGCAAGAGCATTAAATTCAGTTTTTGCATGAGCCTCGTGATTAAATACCTTAATTACCTTCTGGCCTTCAATCATTTCTTCAACAAATCCGTTCAATTTTCCGACACAGATCTGATTCTGACGAAATGCATTTGCAGAATGCTTGCCTATAACTACCAGTAGTCTTGTAATAAGAAGCATTGTTACAATCATTACAAGAGTGAGCATAGGACTAAGAATAATCATCATTACAAAAACAGAAATAACAGTAAGTGATGAAGAAAAAAGCTGAGGAATAGTCTGACTCATCATTTCCCTTAATGTATCCGTATCATTTGTAAAACGGGACATCAGCTCACCATGAGTACGAGTGTCATAAAACTTTACAGGAAGCTTCTCAAGATGCTCAAATAAATCACAGCGGATGTTATACAAAAGATTTGTAGAAATATAAAGCATGAGTCGTGAATTACAGTAAGATGCTATTACACCAAGTAAGAACATAGCAAGAACCATAATCAGAAGGCGTGCAAAATTTGAAAAATCAGGATTCTGCGAACCTATCATAGGTATAATGTAATTATTCAAAGCAGGCTTAATTAAATATGCTCCGATTACACCGGTAAGCGAATTTATAAGAACACATATAAACACTACAGGCCATAAAACCTTGTATTTTCCCATATATTTTATAATTCGTTTTATTGTTCCTTTTGCATTTTTTGGTTTCTGAAATCCTTTTTTTGGTGGCATTAGTTTTCACCTCCTGCAAGATCTGCATCTCCGCTACCCTGCTGCTGCGATTCAAATACTTCGCGGTAAATTTTGTTTTCAGCAAGAAGCTCATCATGAGTTCCGCATCCGCTTAATACACCGTCATCTAAAACAAAAATTACATCTGCTTCTTTTACAGAAGAAATACGCTGAGCAATGATGATTTTTGTAGTTTGCGGAGCAATGTCACGTAAAGCAGTACGGATTCTTGTTTCTGTAGCAGTATCTACCGCAGATGTACTGTCGTCCAGAATAAGAATTCTCGGATTTTTAAGAAGAGCCCGTGCAATACAAAGACGCTGCTTCTGACCACCGCTGACGTTTACACCACCTTGTCCAAGCATCGTTTCATAACCATCAGGAAATGAAGTTATAAAGGAATCTGCATCTGCAGCCTGACATGCCTTCTTCATCTGTTCATCTGTTGCATCCGGATTTCCCCATCGAAGATTTTCTTTAATGGTTCCGCTGAAAAGGACATTTTTCTGAAGCACCATTGCAACACTATCGCGCAAAACAGAAACATCATAGTCGCGTACATCATGCCCGCCTATTTTTACAGAGCCGCTGAAAACATCATAAAGGCGTGGAAGCAGTGAAACAAGCGATGTTTTTGAAGAACCTGTTCCACCGATAATTCCCACAACCTGACCACTTTTGATTTTTAAGTTTATGTCGCGCAGAATGCAGTTATCGGCTTTTTTGTTGTAAGAAAAGCTTACATTGTCAAACTCAACAGATCCGTCCGGCACCTGCATAACAGGATTTTCCGGGTTTGTAATATCAGATTTTTCATCAAGCACTTCGATGATACGCTTGTTTGAAGCCTTTACCATAATAAGTGAAACAAACACCATACCAAGCATCATCAGTGAAGAAAGCACCTGTGTTACATAAGTAAAAAAGCTTATAAGTTCACCGCTGAGCATTGTTCCTGCAACAACCTGTTTCCCGCCAAACCACATTACCGCAATCATAGAAACATACATTACAAGCATCATAAGCGGCATGTTAAAGATAATAACTTTTTCGGCTTTTACCTGAGCAATGCGGACATCATCTGCAGCCTTGCGGAATTTTTCTTCTTCGTACTGGCCGCGGACATAAGCCTTTACGATACGTATTCCAATAAGGTTTTCCTGAATTGCAGCATTGAGCCCGTCAAACTTTTTCATCATGCGTTCAAAACGAGGATGTGCAATAGATGAAATGATAAGAATACCAATTGCAATAATCGGAACTGCAATAAGGAAAAGCACTGCAAGCCGCGAATTGATTTTAAATGCCATGATTGTACCCGCAATGAGCATAAACGGAGAGCGGACACACATATGAATGAGCATGCGGTAAACATTCTGTGCCATGTTTACATCTGTAGTAAGTCTGGTAATAAGAGATGCCGTACTGAATTTATCTATATTTGAAAAAGAAAAATTCTGTATCCTGTTAAAAATACGCTTACGTAAATTACAACCAAAGCCCTGCGCTCCATAAGTAGAAAAAAAAGTTCCAAGCACGCCGCACAAAAGCGAAACACAGGCGCATCCTATCATCAAAAGACCATATCGAACTACAAACGAAAGGTCTCCGGTTCCTCCCTTTGCACCAATTCCATCATCAATGATTTTTGCCATTATAAATGGAATTACAACTTCCATTATAACTTCTCCAATCATTACAACCGGTGACATCATAGAACTGAAAACATACTTTTTTTCCAGTCCGTGCACAAGCTTACCAATCTTCGTCATAGAATAATATTAATTAATTATTCCAATAAATACAAGAATAATCATCATATTAATACCTTCTTTTCACATTTATATAAATTTTCTATAATAAAAGCATGAATAAGAAAACTATACCACACAGAAAAGATGTCCCTCAGAAAGACAAATGGGATTTAAGTTCTATTTTTAAAAATGATGATGAATGGGAAAATGCATTAAAGCAGCTCGATTCGCTGACAAATGAAGTTTTATCTTTCAAGGGAAAACTTTCGGAAAACAAAGAAACTTTTTTAAATGCCCTTAAGGCTTTGGAAAAAGCAAATCTTAAAATGGAATGTGTATATCATTATGCATCTTTACAGCATGAAGCCGACGAAGATGACACAAAAGCCTCTGAACGTGAAGGGCGTGCAATAATGGCATATACAACCATGCAGTCTGAATTAAGTTTTTTTGAACCTGAAATTCAGGCTCTTGATGAAAAAATACTCCGTGAATGGATATCTCAACCGGATTTTAAAGATTACAGAATATATATAGAAAAATTATTGTACTTAAAGCCGTATATTCTTTCGGAAAAAGAAGAAAGAATTCTTTCTCTCCAGTCACAGGCTTCTCAGACTTCAGAAACAGCCTTCAGTGTCCTTACAAATGTTGATATGAATAAAACGTTCGGCTCTGTATCTGTCGATGAAGTTGAAAATCAGCTTACAGAAACAACCTGGGGAGTTTTAATGCACAACAAAGACAGAAAAGTGCGTGAACAGGCATACAAAAAATTCTATGCAAAATACGAAGAACATCAGAATACTATTGCCGCTTTATATGCAGGAAGTGTAAATCAGGATGTTTTTATCACCAGGGCAAGAGGATATAAATCAAGTCTTGAACATGCGCTTTATTCAAACAAGGTTCCTGTCGCAGTATATCATAATCTTATTGACTGCATTCACAAAAATCTTGATATTCTTCACGAATATTATTCCCTTAGAAAAAAAGTCCTTAAACTTGATGAGCTGAGACATTATGATGTATATGTTCCTCTTGTACATTCAGTCGATTCACACACTACTTATGAAGACGCTGTTGAAATCTGCAGAAATGCACTTGCTCCGTTAGGAAAAGAATATACAGACAAACTTTGTGACGGACTTTTAAATGGATGGGCAGACCGCTATGAAAATATCGGTAAACGAAGCGGTGCCTTCAGTTCCGGCTGCTATATTGGAAATCCCTACATCCTTTTGAATTACAACGAAGAAAATATCCGAGATGTATTTACGATGGCACATGAAGGCGGTCACAGCATGCACAGCTGGTATTCGGTACACAACAATCCTTTCATGAGCTATGACTACACTATTTTTGAAGCAGAGGTTGCGTCGACGTTTAACGAAGAGCTTGTGTTTGAATATCTTTTGAAAAACGCTGGATCTGAAGACATGAAAAAATACCTGCTTTCAATGCGTGCAGATGATATTCTTGCTACCCTTTACCGTCAGACAATGTTTGCTGAATTCGAGCTTAAAACTCACGAAGCGGTTGAAAACGACACTCCTCTTACCCCGGAATTCCTCAGGAAAACATACCGTGACCTTTTAGAGCTTTATTTCGGAAAAGAAATGCACTTTGAATCAAACAGTGATATGGAAGGACTGAGGATTCCTCATTTCTACAGTGCCTTCTATGTTTATAAATATGCAACAGGTATTTCTGCAGCGCTTGCCCTTGCAAAAAAAGTAACAGGCGGCGGTGAAAAAGAAAAGAATGATTATTTTGAATTCTTAAAATCAGGCGGTTCCCGATACCCGATCGAAAGCCTTAAGGTTGCAGGCGTAGACATGGAAAAGGTAGAGCCGGTTCAGGCAGCATGCGATACTTTCAAATCTATTGTTGAGCAGCTCAAGAATTTATTATAATTTCTGAAAAATTCAATAACCTTCAGTTCAGTTCTGGGACGGATCCCGAAGCTGGACTGTAGAATTGAAAAGCTTGTCGAGAACCTGCATGCAGTTTGCTTCCATAATCTGATAAAGCTTTGGTGTCAGAAGCTGTCTGTTCAGGTTTTCAAGTCCAACCTGTCCGTTTCCTTTTTCAAAAGCAAATACCAGCATTTTACTTGATTCTGTTTCACGTGTCGTAAAAAGCACCGCATCGGAAATAAAATGAAGGCCTTTTACATAAAATTGAATCTGGTGAATTTTTTCATAATCTTTAAAATTTGCTGCTTCTGCAAAATCAACTGAGATAGTAAAATGAGAAAGACTTATATCACTTAGCGGATAGGTTTTCAAAACATCAGATTTATCGCGGAATTTCATCGTACAGGCAGAAGTACACAATGCACGTACATTTTTACGACGCCCCATTGCCTGATTTGCATAAAGAGTCTTTTCAAAAATACTGAAATTATTTTTTTTCTGATATTCAAGCTGAATGCATCCGCACTTTAATCCGAGCTGATAAAGGTAATAACGTTCAATTGCTTCCCTGTCTTCAACATTCTGTTTTTTAGCATAAATTACACCGATATATGCCTCAGGAAATCTTTTTACGAGCTTTTTAATCAGATTTTCCCAGTTTTCATTCTGAATCGGATAATCAATATTTATAAAAATAATTGAATCTTTAAAAACCGTAAGGATTATTTCAAGCTTTGATTCAAAGGTATGGTTCGTATCGTGATTGATAAAATAACATTCATAGCCAAGTGCGAGATAATCTTCAAGATAAATTTCCGGAAAAAGAGATTTATCCGGCGCTATAAAAAAAGTCTTTCTTCCTTTGATAATTTCGTTTAAAATAGAACCCATAACTCAAATTGTAACACACAAATTAAAAGTGAGCAAATTTTCTATTATTTTTTTTAGTAAAGAATTAAGCTGTTTATACCGATATTTAAAGAGTAGAAAATCGTTTATCCGGGAGAATAATGTGGACAAAAACAAATTTCTGGAACTATTAAAAGAAGTCCCAAAGGCAGAATTACACCTTCATATTGAAGCAGTGCCTACAATAAATACAATAAAATCTCTCTATGCAAAATGTAACAGAAAAGAAATATCTGATGAAGAAATTTCCGAGCTTTTCACGTATGATGATTTAAACGGTTTTATTCAATCTTTCGTAAAAATCCAGAACATGTATACCGATGTCAATGATTTTAATCTTGTTTTTGATGATCTTGAGACTTATCTGGTACAGAACGGAATTGTCTATACAGAAGTATTTTTCGCACCGACAGCATTCTTAAAAAAAGGTTTTGATTATAAACAGATGGTCGAAATCTTCGAAAAACGAATTAAAGAAATCAAAGAAAAACATAACATAACCATAAAACTCATCATGGATGTTTCGAGAACCTTCGGATTGGAAAATGCACTTCATAACTACAGTCTGTTAAAAGAAAATCCATGTGAAGATATAATCGGAATAGGTCTTGGAGGGGCAGAAAGCAAAGGACCCGCAAAAGAATATGCAGAAGTTTTCGATAAAGCCTTCAACGACGGCTACAAGGTTGTCGCTCATGCAGGAGAAGATGTAGGTCCTGAATCAATAAGGGATTCCATAAATCTTCTTCATTCAATGAGAATTGGACACGGTCTTACCGCATTCAAAGATGAAGAGCTTATGCAGGAAATGTCAGACAAAAAAATTCCGATTGAAATCTGTATTACAAGCAATACCTTTACAAAAGCAATAATTCAGAAAGCAAGCGAACATCCCGTAAAAATGTATTATGAAAAGGGAATCCCTGTAAGCATTAACACAGATGATCCTGTTTTCTTTAAAACCACCCTTCTTGATGAACTCTGGGTATGCCACGAAGAAATCGGATTTACAATGGATGAAATCAAAGAACTGATTAAATACAGTTTTACGACCAGCTTCCTTAGTGATGAGGAAAAAAAGCAGTGGTGCGAAAAAGTAGATTCATCTTTCCCAAATGAATAAGCTTGAACAGTATTATAATAAATTTCACGAAGAACACCGTCTGCAAACGCGCCATGGAACGGTCGAATTTTTAACGACGATGCATTATATCGAAGGATGCATAAAAGCTTTACTTGTAAAAAATAATGAAAATAACAACGCATGCATAAAAATTGCCGATATCGGCGCCGGAACAGGACGTTACTCAGTCGAGCTTTGTCACCGCGGATATGATGTTACTGCAGTAGAGCTTGTAAAGCATAATCTTGAAATACTCCGGAATAAGCACGAAAACATTAAAACCTGGCAGGGAGATGCACGTAACCTTCATTTTCTTGAAGACAACACCTTTGACATTACACTTTTATTCGGACCGCTTTATCATCTTCATGGTGATGAAGAAAAGCTAAAGTCTCTTTCTGAAGCCAAACGTATTACAAAAAACAACGGTATAATTCTCGTGGCATACGTCATGAACGATTACAGTGTAATTCAATATTGTTTTAAAGATCATCATTTTAATGAAGTTATGCAAAAGAACAAACTTACAAAGGATTTTCATACAATATGCACACAAGATGATTTATATGATTACGTCCGCCTTGAAGATATAAACAGATTGAACGAAGCAGCCGGATTAAAACGGATAAAAATAATTTCTGCCGACGGACCTTCAGATTTCATGCGCCGTGAATTAAATGAAATGGATGAAGAAGAATTTTCCGGATTTTTAGAATATCATCTTGCAAACTGCGAACGTCCCGAATTAGTCGGAGCCGGAAGTCATACATTAGATATACTCAGAAAATAAAAATCACCCGCCGTTTAAAAAACTATCGCTTTAAATATACCATCAGAAGCATTATATCGCTGTTTCTTATACCGCTGATTCTGTTTGCCTGACCAAGCGTTACAGGACGTATTTTTTCAAGCTTATTCCTTGATTCAGCAGAAAGAGACGGAATCTTTCCATAATCAAAATTCGAAGGAATTTTTGTATTTTCCATGCGATGAAGTTTTTCTACCCGCAGATCCTGTTTTTCGATATAGTATTTATATTTTGCTTCAATCTGAGCATCCTTCCAGTCTTTTTCAGGATAACCGGGATTTTCAAGGCCGGGTTTTTTCAAAAGCATAGCCTGAATTTCTTCGAGACGTGCATATCTTTCATTGATTGCATCAAATTCAGCCTGAGTTTTCAATCCGCACTCAAAGGCATATTTTGCCAGTCGACGATCAGCCGTATCATGACGAAGCTTAAGGCGGTATTCTGCACGTGCAGTAAACATACGGTAAGGCTCTTTAGTTCCAAGAGTCACAAGATCATCAATAAGAACACCGATATACGCTTCATCCCTTCCAAGAATTACAGGCTTATATTCAGGAATATCCTTAAAGTGATCATAACCGGCAGATGACTGAACCTTTGCTTCATATTCATTAAGTTCTTTTGTTTCCCGTTCACTTATCTGCGCAAAACGAAGCTTCTCTTCCTTTGAAAGTACATTCTTCATCATAAAAGCACCTTCAGACATTGAACATGGAACTCCGTTTATTGTCTGAGGAAGATTCTGCAGCGGTCCGCACATCTTAATATGTTCCCTTGCATAAAGTGATGCATTAATACCTGCAATAATTCCCTGCCCAGCTGCTTCCTCATATCCGCTGGTACCGTTTATCTGTCCCGCATTAAAAAGGCCTGCAACACGTTTTGTTTCTAACGAAGGATAAAGCTGCGTAGGTTCAACAAAATCATATTCAACTGCATAACCGGGACGTGACTGAACTGCATTCTCAAAACCGGTCATTGTCCGCATAAAAGCATCCTGTACGCATTCCGGTAAAGATGATGAAAGACCGTTCAGATAAATCTCTTCTGTTTCAAGTCCCTCCGGTTCAACAAAAATCTGATGGCGGTCACGTTCTTTAAAGCGCATGACTTTATCTTCAATTGACGGACAGTATCTTGGTCCTATTCCGCTGATTTTACCTGAATATAACGGAGAACGACCAATATTATCCCTGATTATTTTATGAGTTTCTTCATTTGTATATACAATATGGCAGTTTACCATAGGACGTTCAACCTTTTCATCACTGAAGCTGAACGGAATGATTTCTTCATCTCCCGGCTGTTCTTCAAGCTTTGAAAAATCAACAGTCTTTCGTAAAATTCGTGGAGGTGTTCCTGTTTTAAGACGACCGGTTGTAAATCCCAGACGATGAAGACTTTCGGTTAAACCATAAGCGGCAGGTTCCCCTACTCGACCACACGGAGCATCATATTCACCGATAAATATACGGCCGCCTAAAAATGTACCTGTAGTCAATACAACAGAACGTACGGGAATTATTCGTCCCCTTTCTGTTACAACACCGGTAACTTTCTGTCTCATTCCGCTTCTTGATGCTTCCGAAGCATATTCATCTGAAGAGCTGTTTGAATTACTGTATCCTCGTTTTTCGCCGGGAATTGAACCTTTTTCAGCCGATGAATCACTGTCTGGTGGAAGAGGAACCGATGAGGCTGTTGTAAGAATATCTATTACAGTATCCATTAATGTATATAAATTCGGAGTCTTTTCACAAACCTTTCTCGCAAGCATTGAATAAGTTATTTTATCTGCCTGTGAACGGGGAGCCTGAACTGCAGGACCACGACTTTTATTAAGCATACGGAACTGGATCATGGAACGGTCAATAAGCTTTGCCATTTCTCCGCCGAGAGCATCGATTTCACGTACAATATTTCCTTTGGCAATTCCACCGATAGAAGGATTACAGCTCATTCTGGCTATGGCATCCGGAGTTTGAGTTATTAAAACAGTCCTTAATCCCATGCGTGCACTTGCGAGTGCTGCTTCTATTCCTGCATGCCCCGCTCCTACAACCGCAACATCATAATAATCGTAAAACATAAAACTGATTATAATGAAATGAAAAAAAAAATAAAAGTATGAACGAAAAATAATGCTCAGAGGATTTTCTGCTGCAACTCTTCTGCATTCATGACAACAACTTCAGCACCGTTTCTTATAAGAAAATCTTTCCCCCGGAAGCCCCAGTCAACCCCTATAAAATCAAAGCCCGAATTCAAACCTGTCTGTAAATCTACATCAGAATCACCGATAAAACACGCAGCACCCGGAACACAGGCTTCCTGCTTAGAAATATTCATTTCCTTAAGAATCTCATAAAGCCCTTTAGGGTCCGGTTTCGGAGGAATTCCTGGCCGGCTTCCCATAATGCAGTCAAACATATCAGGAAAATAAATATTACAAAGCTCTTCTGCCGCATCCTGTACTTTATTTGTATTTACTGCAACCTTTACTCCTGCTCGTCTGATATTTTTAATGCATTCAACAATTCCTTCGTATGGAGCAGTCTTTTCATTGCAATGCTGACCATAATATTCTATATATTCCGATAAAAGTTTATCAAACAGTTCATCATCAATATCTGAAGGAAGAGCGCGGCGCATTAATCTTGGGATGCCGTTTCCTACAAAAGATTTGATCTGATCAACCGTATGAAGCGGGAAACCGTATTTACTGCAGATATAATTACAGCAGTCTGCAAGATCATCTATCGTATTAAGGATAGTTCCGTCCATGTCAAAAATTGCAAGCTTATACATATCTATTCCTTACAATTATTCAAGCCCTGTTTTTTCATCAATTCCCATCATGATATTCATGCACTGAACGGCAGCACCGGAAGCACCCTTTCCAAGATTATCAAACCGTGTCGTAATCATAATGCGTTCATCGTTTCCGTAAACAAAAAGCTGCATGTTGTTTGTATTTGCAAGAGTATCGGCAGGAATAAACTGTTGAGGAAGAACGCCTTCGCCCATAAGAGGGACTACCTGTACAAAGTGTGCATCTTCGTAATGGCGGGCAAACATCTGCTGTACCTGCAAAGCTGTTACTTTTTCAGAAAGCAAACGTGAATGAAGCCCCACTGTAACTGTCATTCCCTGAAAATAATCACAGACATAAGGATTAAAAACTGGTTCAAAATCAAGACCGCTGATTTTTTTAATTTCAGGAAGATGCTTGTGAGTCTGAGTAAGAGCATATAATCGTGGAGAATCATATCCCTGAGGACGCTCATCTGCTTCATAAACTGCAATTGCCTTTTTACCGGCACCGGAATATCCGCTTACTGCATGAATTACAACAGGATAGTCTTTTGGCAAAATTCCTGACTTTACCAGAGGATATAAAATTGCAATAGAACCACTTGCATAACAACCGGGAACAGCAACCCTTTTCGAAGAAATGATTTTTTCACGGAAAGATTTATCAAGCTCCGGAAAACCGTATGCCCAGTCATCATTTATTCTGTGTGCTGTAGAAGCATCAATGATTTTTGTCTTTGGATTTGTAACAAGACCTGCAGATTCAACAGCAGCCTCATCAGGGAGACACAAAAATACAAAATCAGCCTGATTCATAAGACGAGCCTTTTCTACCGGATCCTTACGCTTGTCTTCATCAATCAGCATAATTTCAAGATCAGTACGCTCTGCAAAACGTTCAAAAATTTTAAGGCCTGTCGTGCCTTCTTTACCGTCAATAAAAATCTTATAATTCATAAAACCGATTATAATGAATTTAAAAGGGAAATTCTATAAAAAAAATGCCGTGCTCATTATCAGACAATAAATAAACACGGCATATAAAAAAGATTAAATAAATCTGTTAATTACTGTAGGCTTGGATACTTATCAAAATATGTCTTTGTTTCTTTTGCAACAACACCTGCAAGAACAATCAATGCAATACAGTTAGGAATTGCCATCAAACCGTTGAAGATATCGGCAATGTCGAATACTGTAGTTACAGTGAAGTAAGGACCAATTGCAACGGCAACAATATAAAGGATGCGGTATACCATTACAACGCCCATCTTTCCGTTTGTAAGATATTCAAGACATTTTTCTGAGTAGTAGTCCCAGCCAAGAATTGTTGTAAATGCAAAGAATGCCAGACAGAGCATCAACAGGAAGTGAACAGAAACACCGTCACCACCAAGAACCTGTGAAAGAGCATTGGCAGTAAGTTCAATTCCCTTCCAGCCGTTTGCATTGTAAAGATCCATAAAGCCTGCATCAGTCATAGCAAGAACAATTGCAAGACCAGTCATTGTACATACGATAAGTGTATCAATTACAGTACCAGTCATGTTTACGAGACCCTGTTCAACAGGTTCGTTAGTCTGTACAGGAGCTGCAGCAATAGGAGCAGAACCCAGACCAGCCTCGTTAGAGAAGATACCACGGGCAATACCCTTACGCATAGAATCAAGAACCTGCTTCATAACCCAACCAGCAGCACCACCAGCCATAGCCTTCCAGCCGAAAGCAGACTTAAAGATAAGTGCAAAAGCAGCTGGAACCTTAGAAGCGTTCATGATGATTACAGAAAGTCCAAGGAAGATGTAAACGATTGCCATTGCAGGAACAACCTTTTCGGCAACCTTAGAAATACGCTTAAGACCACCAATGATTACCAGAGCAGCACAAAGTGTTACTACAGCACCACCAATTACAGTAGCCCATGAATAAGCGTTTTCGCCAATCACAAAAGCAGTACCAGAATTGCTGAAGGTCATATTAACAGCAGAAGTAATACCGTTAATCTGAGTCATTGTTCCAATACCAAGAAGACCGGCAAGGGCTCCGAATACGGCAAATAAAACTGCAAGCCACTTCCATTTTGAGCCCATACCTTTTTCAATTGTATAGAAAGGTCCGCCAAGAATATGTCCGTCCGGCTTTACTTCACGATATTTAATAGCGAGCATACATTCTGCATATTTTGTAGCAGTACCAAGAATTGCGGCAATCCACATCCAGAAAAGAGCACCAGGTCCACCGGCAGCAATAGCAGTTCCTACACCGACGATGTTTCCTGTACCGATTGTAGCAGAAAGTGCAGTACAAAGAGCAGCAAAGCCCGAAAGCTCACCCTGTCCTTCATTTTTCCTGAAGATACCTTTAAAGGCTCTTCCCAACTTTGTAAACTGAATACCTCTTGCAGCAATTGTAAGGATTAAACCTGTTGCAAGGATAAGGATGATTGTCGGAACACCCCAGACATAGCCATCAATTGTTGAAACAATTTCACTGAATTTTTCCATTGTAAATGTCCTTGAAATTTATTATAGAATAAAAAGACTTTTTCAGCCTTATTACTTATAGTAACACAAATAAAAGATATTATCAATTCAAAAAAAAAGACTCCAAAACAAGGAGTCTTCTGATAAAAAGGAGTGGATAGGAGTCGAACCTACCAATGATGGTTTTGCAGACCAGTCCCTTACCGCTTGGGTACCACTCCAAAAAGATATTGATAATCTAACAGATTAAAATCATATTGTCAATATCTTGTGTCCGCGGTCAATACTTCAAAACCTTCAGTTCACGAAGCTTGTTTTTTGCCATATTACATTCTGCTTCACTGTTAAAGCTCAATTGAATCTGCTTTTTTGCTGTCGTAAGGATTATAAGCGTTACTGCAGAATATTGTGTTTTAGTTTTATCCTTTAAATAAGGAAAATCTGCAATCTCATCATAAAAAACAACATAACTGTTATTGATTATTGCATTTTCATAAATCCCGCAGCAGCCATAAAGACTGATTTCCTTTAAGGTTATATAATTTCCAAGAACAGCACATAAATCAAAAACAACGATAAGCCACAGCTTAAAACCAACCCTTGATACAATAAAAATCAGGATTGCACAGAATATTATGATAAGGATGTTCTTTACCGAAAAAGATTTCTGATCGGCATCAATGCTGAACCCAAGAAGCATCTTTCCCGCTTTTTTTTCAATCCTTCTTCTTACGAACGGAATAAGCAGAAAAGTCAGGGCATAAATACAATAGGCAATAATCATTACAATATATTTATTTTCCATTTTTTTCACCTGCAGTATATTTTAAAATTTTAATTGTACTGTCAAAAGCAATAGGAAGAGCATCAACATCATCAGCGGAATTGATTTTGATTACTTTAAAATTCTGCACTTCATCTTCTTCTGCAGTAAGATCGGGAAGAAGCTCATAAAGATTTTTATATTTTGAAGGAAGCTTTAACATAAAAAATAAATCACACGTCTTATAGACAAAATCCTTGTATTCATAAGTATTAGGAAAGGATCGTATAAACTCAGGCTTTTCTATTGTAAGGCCGATCTCTTCCTGACATTCACGGATTATTGCATCCTCTGCACATTCATCCGCATTAACAAATCCTCCAGGAATTGTAAGCATGCCTTTTTTCGGATCCTTCATCCTTACTTCAAAAAGATAATTATTTTCAGAATCCTTTATGATTACACCGACTGCTGCGGCAACATTATTATACAAAACCATTTTACAGTCCGGACAGAACCATCTGTTTTTTGAAAATTCAATTTTATCACTCTTACATTTTGGACAGAAATTAAAATCGTTGCTCATTTAAAACACCTCATCGTAATTGCATCTGCAAGACTCATTGATCTTTTGATTGTCTGAATCACAAGCGGAACAATGAGCGGAATAATATTCCTGACTTTTGCTATGAAGCCCTTTGCTTTACCAAGCCCTCCGCGGATAATCTGAGTTTTGATGATTGAAATTGCCTCTTCAACTAAAAGCGGTATAAAACGGAAAATAATTTCAAGCATAAGGATAAAATATCGGACCGGGATTTTAATTAATGACAAAGGCTTCAAAAGAACCGATAATCCGTCAAGAAGATCAGATTCAGAAATTGAAACAAAAAATCCTGCAATACATCCGATTGCCGCATTTGTCCGTAAAAGTGTCGTAAGACAATAGATGATTTTTGAATTCAAATCAGTCCGTAAAAAAATAAACTGAAATATACTGAAAAAAATCAAAAAAGGAAAAATCTTCAATAGCGAAACAATATATTTTTTAATTGAATAACCACATAAAAGACAGTAAATGAAAGTTACTCCCATCATTAGTGCACACTGCCACAGATTTCTGAAAACAAGCGATATAACAAAAAGTGAAAGAAAAAGAAGGATTCGCAGGGCCGGATGCATCTTTTCTATAACTGACACTTTCTTTTTATTCTGACCTGAAAGAGAAATTAAAATTTTACGAAGAGATGCAAGTGTATTTACAGAAGAAGAAGGCTCGAGTAATTTCAATCGGGAAACAAAACCCCTGCTATCCGGAGCTTTCCCGACTTCTTTTCCGTCACTTTCAGAAAATGTCTGTGATATTATTTTTCCGTCCTTTATCTTTATATGAGAATCTGCAAGAAGGATTTCATCATTTTTGTGGGTACTGAAAAGAACAGTTTTTCCTTCTTCCGTAAGCTGTTTTAAAAGCTTTAATACAATATAGCGCGATTCACCGTCAAGACCGGCTGTAGGTTCATCAAAAAAAATTATATCCTTATCCAGAGCAATTATTCCGGCAATTGCAAGACGTCTCTGCTCTCCTCCGCTCAGCTTCATTGACTGTCTTTCGGCAAACACTTCATACGGAAGATTCACCATATCCATTGCCTGTTGAACTTTTATTTTAAGTCTGCTTCCTTCAACTCCTGCATTTTTTGGCCCAAAGGCAACATCATCACAGGCAAAGCTTTCAAAAAGTGAATTCGATGCATTCTGCTGACAGAACGAAGGATTATCAGTGCACAATATTTCACCAAAGTCCGGTTTTAAAAGCCCTGAACCAAGCTCAAGAACAGTTGATTTTCCTGAACCGGATGGACCAGAAATTGCAGTTAAAGTACCTTTTCTTAATTCAAAGCTTATATCGTTTATGCCGGATTTTTTATCATTTTTTTCATAGTTAAAGGATACATTCTTAAACTCAAGTACAGTCTCACCGCCTGCTTTTTTTCCCCCTGCAAGCTCATTAATTTTTTGATTGAATAATTTTTGACAAAGAGAAATCTGTTTAAAAAAGCTCGTGCGGTTTCCGGAAAATACAATCTTTCCTTTTTCCATGCAGATAACATTTTCTGCTTCCTTTACCGCTTCCTTATCATGAGTAATATGAATTATCGTATTATTTTTTTTATGCCAGAACCGTAAAAATTCATAAATTGTTTTTCTTGAATCAGGATCAAGCATGGAAATACTTTCATCAAGAATCAATATTTGCGGCCATACAGCAAGCATTCCGGCAGCAGCAAGCTTCTGAGTCTGCCCTAAAGATAATGATGATGATGATTTCTGCGCCTTATCTAAAAGCTCCAGAAAATTCAGGCATTCGATTGTCCTAAGTTCAACTTCACCCTTCGATAAATTTAAATTCTTCGGCCCGAAAGCAGTATCTCTGTAAACAATCGAACTGACAATCTGATCTTTCGGTGACTGAAAAATAAGTCCTATCGTTTTATTTTTATCTGTTTCGATTGTACCGCTCTGAAGCTGCTCAAGATTACAAATAAGACGAGCCAACGTACTTTTTCCGCTTCCGTTGGCCCCTACTATTGCATTATAGCTTCCTTCCTCAATATTAAACGAAACGTCATCTACTGCTTTATGTTCAGAATTCTCGTATGCAAAAGATAAATGATTAACAGAGATGACGTTCATACAATGCGTTTATTATTCAGGAATTCTAAGTGTAATGATAATCTGTGGTTCAATAAGACTTGTTCTTTCGTCTTCGATATTTCCACCTGCTAAGATAATATCCTTTTCTTTTGCAGTTTTTACCCTTGTTTTCTTTTCCTTAGACTTAGCTTTAGCATATTTCATCGGTCGTTCAGGATCACCTTTATGGTCAAGCTTTGATTCCTGACCAGCACCTAAAACAACTGCACCTCTTGGTGCCCTGTCATCAATTTTTTCAGGTGATGTATTTGCATTTGCTTCCTTTTCATTTTCTGCAGGAATTTTATCACGCTTTCCTGCACTTCTGTTTCTGTTATATTTCTTTGCTGAATAATAAGCGATACCACCCTTTGAACATCTGGCACGTCCAGATGCAAATAAATCAAAGGTTGTACCACGTACAGAAGCGACTGCAACTGCCGTGCGGGCTGTATAATCTATTTTTTTATTCTGAGTTCTGTTTACCTGTGAACGAACGGCACCTGTATCTACATAAAGATTTACACTGTCATTTTTTTCTGAAAAAGCAAGTGATTCAAGCTTAACCCTTGTAAATGCTGCAACAGCAAGAATGTGACCGTTAAGATTCAATCTTGCTTCTGACTGAAAACCGGTACTGATTGTCTGTGACTGAGAAACTGTGTCGCCGACCTTTAATGGTACCCAGCCGTTTCCGCTGCTTACTTCTACCTTTCCTTTTACATAAGTAACCTTAGCTGACTGTGCAGATAAAGCTGATACAAACAAAACTAAAAGTGAAATTACAACAAATAATTTTTTCATTTCAATCTCCCTGTTTTTTAGAATGCTATAGCGGCACCAAACGATGCTGCGAAATTATTACTTTTTTCATCAGTAAGATCATAGTAGTAGAATGCTGTTATAGAAAACTGAAGATCCGAATAAACATTGTAAGTAAAATTGAAATCGGCTTCAGCACCCTTGAAACTGAAATTTTCATCAGGTAAAGACATAATGCATTTTGCCCTTAATTCTGAATAAACTGAATCTGCCTGGAAAGACAAACCTAATGATGGAATTATAAGACCGCTTGTTTCAGGATTATCTCTTGCGTTACATGCAATGCGTGACGAAATCGTACGATATTCAATCATCGGTCCATAAATACCTGAAGAATATTCACCGCCGAATACGAACGATATTGCAGATTTATTCAAGAGATAAATATCAAAACAGGTATAATTCATCATTGATTCAAAATCAAAAGTTCCTAAAGAAGTTGCAAACTTATAGAAAAGAACATTGAAAATCGGTCCTGACATACAAAGGTTTGCATAATATCTGTTTGCCTTACTTACAGTAAAATCATAAAGTGCTATCCCCTCCATCGAGATTTCCTGGTTACCGAAAAGTGCAGGGAAAGTAATATTGAATTTTAACGGAAGATAAGGATAGTTCAGAGAATAAATCTGATTTGAAACAGGTGTAATGATTCCATTTTCACTTACCATAGGTTCTGTAATTGCATTCAATGCACCTGTATATGCCAGAAGGAAATCAAATTTAACCCAGCTCAGATCATAAGTCATCTGAATACCGTCAACCAGCTGAGCAAGAAGAACCTGTGTCGCATCAAAAGCAAAGAATCGACCTGCAGAGAAAGAGAATAAGCCTGGTCCAAGAACATAATCACCTGAGAATTTACAAAGGTCAATATCTATGCCATGTACTACAAGCTTATCCTGAGAATCAACTGTTAATTTGAATTTATACATTGCTTCTGCATCAAAATGAATGTGATTATCCTTTGTTATAGGAAGAGTTATCCACATAAACAGAGCATCCGACTGATCGTATGTATAATTTTCAAAATCCGAAGAAAGAACTGATGTATTGTTCTTTATGATTCCACCCCACTCAAAAGCACAGAGAGGAGCTGTAAGCAGACTTAATAATGTAATAATAGATAAAAGATTCTTTTTCATTCCAGACTCCTACTCATTTTCCTGCGGTTCTTTTTTTGAATTATCACGATGAAGGAACTGTCCTGAATCTGCAGGCTTCTGTTCTTCCGAGGCTTCCTGCTCAGGTTCCGGTTCTGATTCCTTTTCAATTATAACCGGTTTTTTGTTCTCTTTTTCCTTTGCTTTTTCAAGAGATTTCTGTTCCTGTTCTGCTCTTTTTTCAGCTTCTTTCTGTTCTTTTAATGCACGTTTTTCTGCAGCCTTCTGTTCTTTTGCAATCTGACGAGCCTTTTTCTTAGACATTTCATCAGTTAACTGCATGTCCATACATTCATCATATCCACCAAATGCATTCATACATTCAGAAAGAAGATTCAACGCAACCTGACCGCTGACCGAATCTGTAGGAGCGGCATGCTGATCGATATATCCCTCTTCACGAAGGAAAATAAATGCATAACGAGGAGCACCATTTGTAAGACGATACATAAAACCGCCTCGTGCTTTAGGCCATATCTGAAGATATAAATATGAAATATCAGCATAAGGAATCACATCATCAGCATTTACTGTCTTTTTTACGGCTCCCTTACTTTTCATAATATTAACAGCATCCTCGTAAGAAGCATCATCATTAATAAGCTTCTGACGAACACCTGAAAGATATGCAATCTGACCATAAGTAGCCTTTTCCGACTGCAGAATCTCTGTTACTACATCTGCTGACTGAGAATAAACAGCGGCAGATAAAAACAAACTCGCGATAAATAAACAAATTCTTTTCATAAACTTGATTTTACAACACATTACAAATGATGTCTACATAATATTTACAATAAAAAAGTATACAGGTTATTTAATTATTTCTTTCCATGATGAAGGTTCAGGAATTTCAAACTTCATTTTTTCCTTTGTGAAGGGATGAACAAATTCAAGGGTTACTGCATGAAGACAAAGACGGTCAAAAGGATTTGAATGAGAACGATGCTCCTTATCACCGCAGACCGGATAACCATAAGCACCAAGATGAGCACGGATCTGATTTTTTCTACCGGTATCAAGTTCAAGCTCAAAAAGACAGAAATTCCTGCTTCGTTTTAATATCTTATAATGAGTACGCGCTGAAATTGTCTGAACAGACTTTCGTTTGCCATCAGAAAATCCCGGTGATTTTTTGTCCGGGACATATCCTATATGATGTGCATTCATTACAAGGTCATCGTTTATCCATCCTTCAGTATTGTCCGGAAGCTTCAGAAATTTTTCAGGATTACGTGGAACTTCTGTTAGCGCATGATAAATACGGCCCGTCACCATTTTGTGCCAGTTATCCATAATCACTTTCTGTGACTGCGCTGTAAGTGCAAACATCATCACGCCGCTTGTATCACGGTCAAGCCTGTGCACCGCAAAAGGATGATGCTTTGAATTAGCCCTTCCCTGCTTTCGTAAAATATCTTCCAGAACACTCTGCGCAGTTTTCCCCTTAAACCCCGGGAACGGCACACTCAAAAGCCCCGGTGCCTTGTTTATTACTACGATATACTGGTCTATGTAAAGAATTTCAATTAATGACATATCACCTGCTCTACATCTGTGAATAAAAATGACTGATTTCTGCAAAACGAGGTAGAATTAATTCTACATAGCCATGCTGTGGAGATTGAATTAAACCTCTGTTAATAAGGCGTTCCTTGTACTTTGAAAAAGTAGCATTTGTCATATTAAGCTTAGTACAAATTTCAGAGACCTTTGTTTTGGAATCTGTAATAGCAAGAACAACATTTCTATCCTGTTCCGAAAGCCCCTGCCAGATTTTTCTGTAAACAAAATCATCCAGCAAGTCATCAAACTTAAAAATAATATCACTGAACGAAAGAGAATCTTTGTAATCAAAATATAAAAATCCAAGAGCTTGAAATGCAAAAGCATAACCTTTTGTAGTCTTTGCAAGCTTGTTTGCCATTTCTGTATCACATTTAAAAACCTTTTGATATTGTTTTGAAATTTGAAGAAGACTTAATGGTTCAAGGTTATTTTTGGGAGTACGAAGTAGAAATGTTAAAGCCGGATCATTTTGGATTGTATAAATGTTTTCATACAAACCGGTCATCAACAAAAATACAGGAAAATCCTTACGAAGAAAAATCTGAAACTCACTTGCAAAATTACGCATATTATTACCATTCATAACTTCATCGATCGTAATTAATACACGTTTATTTTTCTTTTTTAATTTTTCCAATATTTCATTAATAATGCTTACACTATTTCTGCTTTGATTTTCACCATTTATTCCAAGACCAAAACCTGCAATAGAAACATTAAAACCTTTTTTAAGAATATCCGTAAACTCTTTACAGGCATCAACAAGTCGCATAGCAAAATCTGCAAGCAAATCCTGAGTTGAATTTAAATCTACCACAATCCAGTCTTTTTCTTTCTGCAGTTCCTTTTCGATAAGAGTCATAAGGACAGTCTTTCCACTGCCTCTTATACCTTCAATTAAATAAGCCTGACTTGCAGGAATTTGGGAATTAAATGTTTTAATAATTTCTTCTGCATACTCATATCTGGAAACAAGCTCATTCGGTGATTTTCCAAAAGTTAATGAAAAGGGATTATCTTTACTCATGAAGCTACCTCCTATAAAAGAAAACAGTTATGATACAACTAAAACATTTTCATAATTCTTCATAATTCTGTATTATTTCATAATTTTTCATAATTGTCAAATGCTTTCATAATCTTTCATAATTTTGTATTCTTTCATAAACCTTCATAATTCTTTATAATTCTGCATTCTTTCATAAATCTTCATTATTTATTATGTATATTTTTTTCTTTACAGTTGAAATAATTTTCCATATAATAAATTTATTCTATAAAAACGAGGTATTTATCATGCGTTTAATCATACGCCCAGACTATGATACTGTTTCTAAATGGGCAGCAAATCATATTGCACAGAAAATCATTAATTTTAATCCAACTGCAGACAAGCCATTTGTAATCGGGCTTCCTACAGGTTCTACTCCGCTTGGAACTTACAAGGAGCTTATCAATCTTTACAAGACCGGCAAAATTTCTTTTGAAAATGTTGTTACCTTTAATATGGACGAATATGTCGGCATTTCAGAAGATCACCCCGAAAGCTATCACCGCTTTATGTGGGACAATTTCTTCAGCCACATAAACATCAAAAAAGAAAACGTTCACATCTTAAACGGTAACGCCCCTGACCTTAAAAAGGAATGCGAAAACTACGAAGCTGCTATCAAAGCTGCAGGTGGAATCAGACTCTTTATGGGTGGCGTTGGCTGCGACGGACACATTGCATTCAACGAACCTGGTTCTTCTCTTGCAAGCCGCACACGCGAAATGGCACTAACTCAGGATACAATCATTGTAAACAGCCGCTTCTTTGACCACGATGTAAACAAGGTTCCAAAGACAGCACTTACAGTTGGTGTTGGCACAGTTTGCGACTCAGACGAAGTAATGATTTTGATTACAGGCCACAACAAGGCTGTTGCCCTCAAGCACGCTGTAGAAGAAGGAATCAGCCAGATGTGGACAGTAAGCGCGTTGCAGATGCACGAAAATGCAGTAATTGTCTGTGATGACGATGCAACTGACGAGCTTAAGGTTGGAACTGTAAAGTATTTCAAGGATATTGAAAAGAATAACTACAACAATGAAGTTTAAGTGGATTGCCACGTCGCTGCGCTCCTCGCAATGACGGAGAAAAAAAAATGCCGATTCGCAAGAATCGGCATTTTTTTTACACGATCACCTTAGAGTGAAGCATGAGTCGGTCGCTATCGCGACCTTACCTAGTTTCGTGCAGGCACGAAACTAGCAGCAGCATTACAAGGAAGGTCGCACGTCCAGTAAACTGAACGTGCTTGCCTAGTTTGTAATCGAAGATTACAAACTAGCGTGGCAAGTACGAGCGATAACGTCGTCCTGCTGTTCCTTTGTAAGGTTGATGAAGCGTACTGCATAACCAGATACACGAACTGTGAAGTTAGCATATTCAGGTTTTTCAGGGTGAGCCTGGCAGTCCTTGAGCTTTTCAACGCCGAATACGTTTACGTTCAGGTGGTGAGCACCCTTAGAGAAGTATCCGTCAAGAATATTTACAAGGTTATCAATCTGTTCTTTTTCGTTGTGTCCAAGAGCAGAAGGGTTGATTGTCTGTGTGTTAGA
>JAFYZU010000049.1 GCA_017548565.1 Treponema sp. | reverse complement strand
TGCTCGCAAGCTTTCTTGATTCCAATGTCGTCCGAGAGCTTCAAAGCCTCGTCCTTGAAATTTTGATCGTACCTTTTCATTGCCATTCTCCTTAGATTTTCGGCAATTTAGGCACTGCACTTTTATTGTATCACTCCAGATTATTCTTATAATGAAAAAATACATAAAGATGAATGGGCATTTAATTATTGGATTCTGGATAAACTATTTAATGAGGATCCTGATTTAATAGAATCAAAAATTATTGATTATCATGACATGGGTGTTGATTGTTATGAGATATTTGAAGAATCAGAAGATATTTATATTATTCAAAATAAGTTTTATTCCGATTCGACTCCGTTAAGCAAAGATTATGTTGAAAATGATTTTTTGCTTCGACCAATAAATGCATTAAGGCAAGGGACATATAAAAAATCCCAAGAACTACAAGATGCTTATAATAAATATAAAGATCGCCAGAATTTTAAAGTACATTTGCATTTATATGTTACTAATAATATAAAGGTAAATGGTATTGATGAGTTTATAAAGAAATTTAATACTGAGAATCAAGAATGCATAGCAAAGATATTTTATCTTGATGATATACAGGAACAATATTTTGGCGAAATGTTTAAAGAGGAAAAACATTATAAATCTATTATTCATACAAAAAATAGTGGAACAGTATTAAATGTTCTTCCAAAAGAATATAAATTAAATATCCCATTACCTGCAAAATATGTTTTTACACCAGTTGTATCAGTTTTCAAAATGTACCAAGGTGCGAAAGATAAGGATTATCCAATCTTTGATATGAATATTCGTGAATTTTTGGGAAAAACAGGTGTCAATAAAAAAATTTATGATACCCTATTAAATCCAAATGAGAGAAGTAATTTTTTCTATTATAACAACGGAGTTACAATTATTTGTGACAAGATTGGAACTATTGAAACACAAGACACAGGTATGCCAAATGCAGATGCAATGATCGAAATAATTGATCCTCAAATTGTTAATGGTTGTCAAACAGTGAATTCAATATATGAAGCTTTACGAAACATAGACCCAGATAAATTAAACTCAGAATTTGCTAATACTTTTGTTATGCTTAAAATTCTCGAAATTGATAAAAATAATGAGGAAGAAAAGAACTTATATACAAATATTGTAAGATATACTAATTCCCAAAATTCAATTGATGAAAAAACTTTTGCTGCAAATAATGATATTTTCAAACGTTTACAAAAAGATTTTGAGGATAGAGGTTTCTTATTATTAATTAAACAGAGTGATAAGAATACTTATAAACAAAAGTATAAAGTTATTACATCTTTAAAAGAAAAGAATTCTGATCGATTAGCAAAATTTGGTTTACCAAACATGAAAAAAGCAGATGATGTTTTCATTGCACTCGATAAAATATTACAAGTTTTTATTGCATTTGCAAATGGAGGTCAAGATGCTTTTGTTAAGAAGAACAAAATATTGCAACCAAACACTCCATTATTTGAGACAGCGACAAATTTCTGCAAATCATTAACAACAGACACACTTTTAGATTTATACCTTCTTTATAAAAAGGCCGAAATTGATAAAAAAGCAAGTGGAGATAAAAGAACTCCTATCCCATATTACTTAATAGATGCTTTTGCTAAATATGAATGTCAAGAAAGGAAAAAAGATTTGATATCTCAAGAGCTTTCAGATTCTGCAAAAGTGACAAAGATAATTAAGCTTTATACCATGGTTTGTTCAATGTATTCAAAACAGAACGGTTCCGATTATAATAATATGATTAAACGAGAGATTGATTACAAGATGTTAGAAAGTGTAAGAGATACTTGTAGTACGGTCTTGTAGAAATTCTTATTCTAAACATTATAAAAGCTATGATAACTATAAAGAATGAACTAAAAACAATAGATGATTGGTTTAAAGCTTATCCACCGGCAGGGGGTGAAAAGCAATGGAAGGAAGGGTTTAGTGCCTATGAATTTGCAAAGGCTGTTCTTAGTGAAGATTTTGAAGATGAATTAAGAAAAACCTTAGGAACGATTAGCTTAAAAAATGCAAGCTTTTATCCAGAACGACTAACTTATTTTGATGATATTTCTTCTGGACCAAGACATCATGATTTGGCATGTGTTTGTTCTCTTGGTAAAGAGAAAGTTGCTTTATGTTTTGAAGCAAAAGTTAAAGAATCTTTAGATGCAAAATTGTCTAAAGCAATAATTGATAATTCCAAATCTGGAAAATCTCAAAAACCAAAAAGAGTAAGAGATTTATGTCAAAAATTGTTTGGGAAAAAATATGATTCAGAAACAATGTCAGACATATATTATCAAATGTTATCTGGGGCAATGGGAACTCTTGCCTTTGCTTATGAACAAAATGTAACAAAAGCTTTTTTTGTAATATATCAACTTGTTCCTAAAAAGGATAAAGACAAATTTAAGAATACAATAAATAAACATAAGAAGGCCATTAATGGTTTTGTTCAAATGATTGATCCTGCTTATGATATAAATAAATCTTCAGTAATCAAGTTGAAATCATATAAAATCGAGCAAAAACTTATAGAATTAAATATTGTCTATATGGAACATAATTTCTAAGAAAATAAATCGAAAAAATCAGGAGGAGCACTATGCCAATGATTGAAGCCAAGGTAACCATGAAGTTACCAGCAGAAAAAAGAGATATTTTGAAGGCCGAGTTCGGAAAAGCCATAAGCATTATGGGAAAGCCGGAGTCTTACTTAATGATTAATCTTGTAGATAATCAGGATTTGTACTTTGGC
>JAFYZU010000048.1 GCA_017548565.1 Treponema sp. | reverse complement strand
GGAATATTTTGAACAGATTGAAGCATGGGTTAGTGTTAGTTCTGACGGAAGAGATCCTTTTGAAGACTGTTACAACGGCGGAAAGAATGAAGTATTGAATCATGTAGAAAGCTGGGGCTATTTTTACGGTTTTTATTTGAATTACAGGTATTACAGTGAACTGGCAGAAAAAGATAGTTTAAATGAAATAATATACAATTCGATTGAAGTATTAAAAGAATACTATTTTAATGTTTTAGATATTAATCAGTTTCGGGATGATTCTGTTAATGGAAAATTTTATTATGAAGGTTATTTTGTTTTGATTGATGATATTGGATTTACAGTAAAACAAATATTTGCTCCATATAGTGATTCTGAAGTTGTCGGTCTGGATACATGTAAACAGGTCTTTTATAAGCAGAATCTGATTTCTGAAGAGAATCAGAATGTTATAAACAATATTATTAAAAAAGCGCAGGGAGAATAAAAATGGCCCAAAAAAGGATTGTATTATATATTATTTTGATGATTGTTTTATGCAGTTTTCAATGTTATCAGGCTCATCCTAGAGGAATTATACAAATTAACGGACAAAAAGTTAAGATAGGGAAAGAAATAATTATATCAACAGAAACGTATGATACGTTATTATCAACGGCATCTTATTATTTTGGTCTTCCTGAACATTGTACTATCTTAGAGGGAGAAATATTATTTGAATGCGATGAATTAACAGAGAATGACTTGAGGGATTTTGAATTAAATGAAGAAGTTACTAATTGTGCGTTAGAATATTTAGGAAAACCTTGTATAGTATTAAATAATTTAACTGATAAAAATAATAAAACTTCTTTATCTTTTGAGTTTTATGAACAGGGAGAATATTCGATTTTTATTTCTTGTTTTATTAATACTTTCAAAGAATATACAATTACTGTTACAGAATAATGAGAAGAAGTCAGAAGAAGATAATGAAAAAAACTTTTAGAATAATGATTACAGGTTTAATTGCTTTTCTATTTTTATCATGTCCGGGTATTGGTTATTATCCTCCTGGTTCTAGAATTCATATAGAATCAGAAATCAGTGATGAAACAGTAAAAGCTGGTGATGAAATAAATATTAAGGTAAAGCTTTCTGATGGACCGGTAAATGTATTTTATTATAATCTTCCAACTGGCTATCAATATATTGATTGTAAGCGTGAAAATGAATTTGTATTAACAGAAGATAAAAAAGATTATTATGGGATTCCCAGAGGGTATGAAAATACAACACTAACTATTCTCAGAGGTTATGATGATGCTAAAGATTATAAAACAGAGGTTTCTTTTTCATATCAGGAACCTGGAGAGTACAAGATTTTGATAGAATGTCTTCTCTTTTATCGGGAATATATAATTACCGTTACAGAATAATCTGAAGTTGTCGGTCTGGATACATGGAAACAGGTCTTTTATAAGCAGAATATGATTTCTGAAGAAGAACAGAATGTTATAAATCTGGTATTTGAAGAAGCTAGGAGTAGATAATGAAACGGATATTTAAATTCTTGATTATAGGTTTTATTTTTTTCATGTTTTTGGGATGCCCTCTGATAGAAAATTTTTCATATAATGATATTTATGCTATATCAGAAATCAGTAATGAAAGAGTAAAAGTTCAAGAAGAAATAAATTTATGTGTCAAGCTCTATAAAGCACATGGACCGGTAAATGTTTTATATTATAATCTTCCAGAAGGGTATCAATATATTGATTGTGAGCGTAAAAATGAATTTGTATTAACAGAAGATAAAAGAATAGATTATAGCATTCCTAGAGGGTATGAAAATACAACATTAACTATTCTCAGAGGTTATGATGATGCTAAAGATTATAAAACAGAGATTTCTTTTTCGTATAATGAACCAGGTGAGTATAAGGTTTTGATAAGATGCCTTAGGTTTTATAAAGAATATATTATTACCGTTACAGAATAATGAGAATATACTATCATAGTAACAGAGTAGTAATAATTGTCATTCTTGACATCACGGAAAAACTATCACTCTTGACCTGATAACTGTCAAACATTATATTATAAAAAGGGCGATGAGGTTCGTAACTGCGGATCGTTATTGTCCTTTTTTTGTTATTTTTACTATATAAAAGGGGTTTTTTATGAAAAAACTTAGCGTTGTATTTTTCAGTGTTTTGATGGTTGCTGCTTTGTGCGGTTGTTCTAAAAAAACTGAAAAGGGTGATTTTACCGTTGAAAAAGGTAAATTTAAAGTAGGTATGGAGATCGGATATCCTCCATTCGAGTATTTCGGTGAAGATGGAAAGACACCTGAAGGATTTGATGTTCTCCTTGGAAAAGAAATTTCAAAACGTCTTGGTCTTGAAGTAGAATTTGTTGATACAGCATGGGACGGAATTTTAGCAGGTCTTGATACAAACCGCTATGATGCAATCATGTCTGCAATGACAATTACAGAAGAACGCAAGCAGAATTATGATTTTTCTAATCCATATATCGGTAACGGTCAGGCAATTGTCATTACAAAAGGCTCAGATGTAAAAATTGCAGGAGTTGAAGACCTTGCCGGTAAAAAGGTCGGATATCAGGCAGAAACAACATCTGATTTCTATATGGAAAAGAAATCTGCAGAATTAGGCTTTACTTTTGAAGCAAACGAATATGACAAGGTAATGAATGCTTATGATGATTTAAGATTTGGAAGAATTGATGCAGTTATAAGCGACAGTCTTGTTGCAGTTGATTATCTTGCTCCTTCAGATACTGTATATAAACAGGTTTGGGCTGGAACACCGGATGAATTCTTTGGTGTATGCGTTAAGAAAGGAAATACTGCACTTCTTTCAAAAATCAATGCAGCTATTGATGATATGAAAAAAGACGGAACTTTCAAGAAAATGTATGAACAAGTGTTCGGAATGGATCTTTCTGACAGCATAAAATAAATTATACGGAGGCTTGCATAAATGAATACTATGCAGAAAATAATCAGCTGGACACCGCAATTATTGAACGGTGCAAAAATTACAATTTTATTAACCTTGTGTTCTGTTTGTGCAGGCCTTTTATTAAGTATTTTTCTGGCACTTGGAACTATGTCTAAAAGAAAAGTCCTTCGTGCCATCTGTAAGGCTTATGTATTCTTTTTCCGTGGTACTCCTCTTTTGATGCAGCTTTATTTTGTTTACTATGGATTACCATGCATAAGTCCTGCATTGACTATAAACAATAAATTCCTTGCAGCTTTCATTGCGTTCGGTTTGAACAGCAGTGCTTACTGCAGTGAAATAATCCGTGCTGCGATTCAATCCATCGATAAAGGTCAATTCGAAGCCGGTAAGGTTCTGGGATTAAATTATTTCCAGACAATGAGATTAATCATTCTTCCTCAGTCAATCAGAAGATTAATTCCACCGGTTGGTAATGAGTTTATAATGATGCTTAAGGATGCATCTCTTGTTTCGCTTATTGCACTTGCAGATATTACAAAGGTAACAAGAAGCATTCAGTCGTCTACCGCATCTTCTTTGGTTTATATTCCTGCTATGATTTTATATCTTATTATTACAGCAGTTTTCACGCTTATTTTCCATCTTCTGGAAAAGAAAAATTCTGTGTACGAGTAAGGAGATGCCGTTATGGATATGATTAGAGCAGAGAATGTTTGTGTATCATTCGGAAAACTTGATGTATTAAAAAATGTAAGCCTTACCATTAAACCTAAAGAGGTTGTTTGCATTATTGGTCCAAGCGGGGCGGGTAAATCAACTTTTTTAAGGGTTTTAAATCATCTTGAGCATATTAATAATGGTTCAGTTTATATTGAAGAACAGCTTCTTACTCAGTATGATCATGGGGTAAGAAAATTAAAGATAAATTCAAAGGAAAGAAGAAAAATCCTTCTGGATGTAGGAATGGTTTTTCAGCGTTTTAATCTTTTTCCTCATAAAACTGCAGTTGAAAATACAATGATTGCCCCTATGAATGTTCTGAAAATGAAGGCAGATGAAGCAAGGGCAAACGGCATTAAATATTTAACAAGAGTCGGTCTTGAAGATAAAATCAATGAATATCCGAATAAACTTTCAGGCGGACAGCAGCAGCGTGTTGCGATTGCCCGGGCTCTTGCAATGAATCCGAAAACTATCCTTTTTGATGAGCCTACATCGGCACTTGATCCTGAGCTTGTCGGTGAAGTTCTTGCAGTAATGAAGCAGCTTGCAAAGGATGGAATGACAATGGTCGTTGTAACTCATGAAATGGGCTTTGCACGAGAGGTTGCCGACAGAGTAATTTTTATGGAAGACGGCCAGATAGCAGAAGAAGGAACACCTGAGCAGATATTCAGTCATCCTAAATCTGAAAGATTAAAGCAGTTTTTAAAATCTGTATTGTAAAATTTTTAAATGCCGTAATCATAAACTGCATATTTTCTCAGCTATAAGCTCACCATCCATCGCACTTGAAACGATTCCACCTGAATATCCGCTTCCTTCACCTGCAGGATAAAGACCCATTATGTACGGATTTTCAAGAGTTTGTTTGTCGCGAAGGATTCTTACCGGTGTACTCGTTCTTGTTTCGGGAGCTATTAAAACTGCAGAATCACAGATAAAGCCTTTCATGATTTTATTAAATTCAACGAATGCGGGTCCTAATCTTGAACAGATGTGCTTTGGCAGCCATTCATTTAAGTTTGATGAAGTAATGCCGGGTGTAAAACTTACCGGTGGAAAAGAAGCAGACTTTTTATTATTCAGGAAATCTGTAAGGAGCTGGGATGGAGCAGCCTGACCTTCTGCGTGTTTTTTTGCGAGGCTTTCAATCCATGTGCGGAAAAACAATCCTTTGAGCGAAGGGCAGTTTTCTTTTTCTGCCTGTAACTGGAATTCCATCGGTATATCTTCAGGTCTTGTTTCTACCACAATTGCGGCATTTGACCATTTTGAATTTCTTTTTGCGGTAGACATTCCGTTTACAACAATTTCATCTGGTCCTGAAGCAGACGGAACTACGAATCCTCCGGGGCACATGCAGAAGGAATAGACTCCGCGGTCATTAATCTGTGTTTTTAAAGAATATTCAGCTGCAAGAAGGTTTTCTGTTTTTTTACCGTGATATTGAATTTCATCGATGATTGAACGGGGATGTTCAACGCGTACTCCGACTGCGAACGTTTTTGCCTCAAGTGCCAGCGGATTGATTTTTGCAAGGGTTTTGTAAATATCACTGGAAGAATGTCCGCTTGCAAGAATGAAATAATCCCCCGTAAAAATACATTCTTCGTTTGAAAGAAGCTTTACTGCCTTTACACCGATGAGTCTGTTTTTTTCCAGAATAAAATCTGTACATAAAGTATTAAAATGAATTTCTCCGCCAAGCTCTGTTATTTTTTTTGTTATATTGTTGATTACAAGCGGAAGTCTGTCTGTTCCTATGTGAGGATGCGCATCGGTAAGGATTTTTTCATCGGCTCCGAAATGAACAAGAATCCTTAAAATTCTGCCGATATCACCGCGTTTGCTGCTTCGTGTGTAAAGCTTTCCGTCCGAAAAAGTCCCTGCTCCTCCTTCTCCAAAACAGTAATTTGAATTTTCATTTACAATATGATTTTTACTGATGAGAGCAATATCTTCGCGACGGTCTTTTGTCGTCTTCCCTCTTTCAAGAATGACAGGCTTTATTCCTTTTTCCAGAAGGCGTAAGGCGGCAAAAATAGCGGCAGGTCCGTAACCGATTATAATGACAGTTTTTTCAGAAGATGCTTTTTTCCACTGTGGAAGGGCTGTATCCTGCGACGGAGGTTCTTCGTTAATGTATACATCATATTTTAAATGGAGCTTTATTGTTCCATGCCTTGCATCTATTGATTTTTTACTAAGGATAAAGGTTTGTTTACCGCCTGCATTTTTCGGAATATTCAGTTCTTTCCTGATGAGTTTTTCAATTAATGCTTTGTTGTTTTCTTCTTCCGGACGGATAGTAATAGCTGCAGTCTGTTTCATATTTATTATGTAATTTTATTTTAACATAATAAATGACAGTTAGTCGATAATTGAAGGATTTATTATTGACTACAATTTTTAATATCATTATGTTTACTTTATATTTTTATATTTTAAGGAGATTTTTAATGAAAAAGATTGTTAAATTTTTGGCAGGAGCAATGTTATTGTCTTCTGTATTTACTTTTACCGGATGTAAGGATAATGGATCTGAAGCTCCAAAGGTAAAAGATAACTTTGCAACTACACGCTGGATTCCGGATGCTGAAGTAACTGCTTTAACTAAAGCTAAAGAACATTTTGACAGGGGTGTTATTGATTTTGCATTGAAGGGAAATACTTTTACAATTGGTAATTCAAATGGTACTTATAAAGTTGTGTCTGATTACATTGCAAAACTGACACTTAATGGTGAAACAAAAGAATTTGTTATTGATGAAAATAATCCGGAAAAAGCATCTTATGATGGAAAGACTTATACAAAAGGCTCAAACCCTGAATATGAAACTCTTATAATGCCTGTAGGAGATGTTTACTATATTTCTACAAACGATAGAGGGTATGTCGTAAACGGTCAGGTTGAAAGCGGAATTGTAAGGGTTGGAGATGATATTCAGTTTGTCGGTTTAAATAAAGTAATAAATGCTAAGGTTACAGGGATAGAAATGTTTCAGAAGGCATTGGATAAAGCAGAACCTGGAGATAATGTCGGAATATGTGTTGGACCAGATTTTGAAGAAGGTGACCTGGAAAGAGGAATGGTTATGACTAACCCTGGAGCTCTGAGAAATTATACTACCTTTACTGCTGACATTCACATGACAACAAAAGATGAAGGTGGCCGTAACAATCCAATATTCAGTGGCTATAGACCATCGTTTTATTTCAATAAGGCTGATATTGTAGGTGTAATGACTTTTGAAAATGAAATGATTATGCCTGGAGAGGATGCAACTGTAACAGTAACACTTATTAATGGAATGGCTATCAGGGTAAATCAGGAATTTTCAATTCGTGAAGGCGGTAGAACAACAGGAACAGGTGTTATTAAAGCAATCATTCAGTAGTAACTGTATTTTATAGATTAATCCCGTGTATTTAATGTACACGGGATTTTTTTATTTCATATATTGAGAATTACCTTTTTTTGTGCTATAACTCATATATGAAGGTAGCAATTTTTTTTGGTTCAAAATCTGACAAAGAAACAATGAAAAAAGCCGCTGATGTTTTTGATGAATTCGGCGTTGATTACAAGGCTTATATTATTTCTGCACATAGAGCCGGTACATTACTCAAGCAGACAGTTGAACAGGTCGAAAAAGACGGCTGCAAAGTGATTATTGCAGGAGCCGGACTTGCGGCAGCACTTCCCGGTGTAATTGCAGGAATCACTACATTACCGGTCATTGGAGTTCCTCTTGAATGCGTTTCAGACAAGTCAAACGGTCTTGGCGGTATGGACGCACTTCTAAGCATAGTACAGATGCCTCCACAGATTCCGGTAGCAACAGTCGGCATTAATAATGCAAAAAATGCAGCATATCTTGCACTTCAGATATTGGCACTTTCAGACAAAGAATTATCTAAAAAGTTAAAAGAATTTAGGGCAGGGTTGATTGCTTCTGCTGAATTGGATGTGAGGTTCTAGGTGCTAGGTTTTAGGTTCTAGGTGTCAGGAGGGAAGATGTCTGTCGAAAGTCATAAGGACCTAATAGTATGGCAAAAATCTATGGATTTAGTTGTTCAAATCTATAGTATAGTAAAAAAAACTTCCAAAGGAAGAAAGATATTCTTTAATTGATCAAATGAGGAGGTCTGCAATTTCAATACCAAGTAATATTGCAGAAGGTAAATCAAGAAATTCGATTAATGAATACAGGCATTTTATAGGTATAGCTAAAGGTTCTGCAGCAGAGCTTGAAACACAACTTTTAATCTGTGTGCAGATTGGGTATTTAAGTAAAGAAGATATTAAGGAAGTATTAGGACTTTTAGATGAAGTTTCTAAGATGTTAGCAAAATTAAATTTGGCCCTAACACCTAGAACCTAAAACCTGAAACCTAGTGCGACTGCAAGGAGCAAAAAAGAATGGCAAGTTACAAAGAAAGTGGTGTAGACGTAGAAGAAGGATATCGTGCAGTAAATATGTATAAAGAGCATGCAAGACGTACTGCTATTCCGGGGATGCTTACGGGGCTTGGAAGCTTTAACGGTATGTTTGAAGTTCCTAAGGAGTATAAAAATCCTGTAATTGTAAGCGGAACTGACGGTGTCGGTACAAAGCTTGATATTGCATTTAAGATGAAAAAATATGATACGGTCGGAATTGACTGTGTTGCAATGAGCGTAAACGACATCCTTTGTTCAGGCGTACAGACTTTGTTCTTCCTTGATTATGTTGCCTGCGGAAAACTGGATGCAAATGTTGCAGCAGATCTTGTAAAAGGTGTTGCAGACGGTTGTGTCGATACAGGCTGTGCTCTTTTAGGCGGTGAAACTGCTGAAATGCCTGATTTTTATGATGACGGAAAATACGATCTTGCCGGATTCGGAGTTGGAATCGGTGAAAAGAAAAATATGATTACCGGAGAAAATATAAAGGAAGGCGATGTATTGATCGGACTTTCATCTACCGGTGTTCATTCAAATGGTTTCAGTCTTGTCCGGAAACTTGTTAAAAATTTTGATGATCCTTTTGTAATAGACGGAAAGGATACAGGAAAAACAATAGGCGATGTTCTTTTAACTCCGACAAGAATTTATGTAAAACCTGTAATGGAAGTTCTTGAAAAATATCGTGACAGCATTCACGGTATGGTTCACGTTACAGGCGGCGGATTCTACGAAAACATCCCTCGAATGTATCCTAAGGCAAAGGATGGCAAAAAACAGCTTATTTCAATCATCAATCGTGAAAGCTGGGATATTCCTCCTGTATTCGGTGAATTAATCCGTCGTGGTGCAGACATCAAGACTATTTACAATACATTCAATATGGGAATCGGATTTGTCCTTGCAGTTAAAGAAAAAGATGCTGATGCGATTCTTGAAATGTTTAATGCAAATGCAAAGAAATATCACAAGGATTACTGTCCTGATATGAAGGCATATAAAATCGGTCGTGTAGCTTTATCAGAAGGTGAAGTTAAGAGCCAGAAAGATGCAGTGCTTTTTGAAAACTAACGGCAGAAATTAAGAGTCAGAAATTATGGGAAAATTGAAAACAGCAGTTTTAGTAAGCGGCGGCGGAACTAATCTTCAGGCTCTGATAGATTATGAAAAAGATCATAAAGATCAATGTCCCTATGAACTCGTGCTTGTAATAAGTGATCATAAGGATGCGTATGCATTGCAGCGTGCACAACAGGCGGGAATTCCCTGTACAATCAGAAGTCCTTATTCTGTGCTTGGAAAAGAAACTGCATTAAATTCTACGAGGGATGAAAAACGTCTTGCAGTAAGTAATGCGATGCTTGAAGACTGTAAAGAATATGGTGTTCAGGCAATAGTTGAAGCAGGCTGTCTTACTGTCCTCTGCGGCGATATTCTTGAGATTTATGAAAATAAAATAATTAATCTTCATCCCGCACTTCTTCCAAAATTCGGTGGAGTGGGTATGTGGGGTCACGCAGTTCATGAAGCGGTAATAAACAGCGGTGAAAAAGAAAGCGGCTGTACAATCCATCTTGTAACTAAAGAATGTGACGGCGGAAAAATACTTATTCAGAAAAAAGTTCCTGTTCTTGAAGGTGATACACCCGATTCATTATATGAAAGGATAGCGCCCGAAGAACATAAGGCCATTGTAGAAGGGCTTTTATATTTGTGTAATCATTAATTTCAGGAGATGACTATGGACAAAAACAGACCTAGAGGACGAGAAAAGAATTTCTTAGGCGGTTCAAGCAATGTTTCGAAAAAAGGAAGCGGATTAGGAACAGGTCCGGTTGGTAATTTTTCATCGGGTGGTGGAAGAAGACCCGGTACAAGAGCAGGTGGAATCAGCTTCGGAACTATTGCGATTCTTCTTATTGTTCTGTTTTTCAGATTCTGTGCAGGTGGAGGAAGCTCTTCATCCGGAGTTTCTGATGTACTCGGCAGTCTTATTGGAGACGGAACTGATGTTGTAGAAAGCGTATCATCAGGAGCATCTAATTTTGTTTCTGATAATTTTGCCGGAAAACCGGATATGACTGTAGCATCAGGTTCACGTGCAAAACGAACTGTAATCAAAGGGGACGGTTCAGATGTCATTACAATCATGGTTTATATGTGCGGTACTGATCTTGAATCAAGAAGCGCAATGGCAACAAAAGATATTAACGAAATGCTCAAAGCAGATTTCGGCGATAATATCAATCTTGTGATTTATACCGGCGGATGTAAAAAATGGAACAACAATATTGTAAGTTCAACGAAAAATCAGATTTATCAGATAAAAGATAAAAATTTCGTCTGCCTTGAAGATAATATGGGTTCTGATTCAATGGTAAAGCCTGAAACTCTTACAAGCTTTATCAATTATTGTAAAAAGCATTTTCCTGCAAACAGAAATGAACTGATTTTCTGGGATCATGGTTCGGGTTCAATTTCGGGCTACGGCTATGATGAAAAAAATCCTCTTGCAGGTTCAATGACACTCGACGGAATTTATTCAGCCCTTCAATCTGCTAACGTTACTTTTGATTTTATCGGTTTTGATGCATGTCTTATGGCAACACTTGAAAACGGTCTTATCCTTGAAAAATTTGCAGATTACATGATTGCTTCAGAAGAAACCGAGCCTGGAATCGGCTGGTATTATTCAAACTGGCTTACAAAATTTGCACAGAATCCTGGAATGGAAACCGTATCACTCGGAAAAATTATTGCAGATGATTTTACTTCGGCCTGCAACAGACAGTGCAACGGTCAAAAAACAACTTTATCTGTAGTTGATCTTGCAGAGCTTGCAAATACAGTTCCTTTGCAGCTTACAAAATTTGCCCGTTCAACTGCAAATATCATCCAGAATAATGAATACAAGAAGGTTTCTAAGGCAAGAAAGGGTACAAGAGAATTTGCTCAGTCTTCAAAAATAGATCAGATTGATATAGTACATTTCTGTGAAAATCTTGCTACTTCAGAAGCAGCAGGGCTTGCAGAAGCAGTTCGTGGTGCCGTAAAATACAACAGGACTTCAACAAGCATTACAAATGCAAACGGACTTTCGATTTACTTCCCGTATCAGAAAACAAATAAAGTAAACAACGCGACAAAGGTTTACAACAAAATCGGAATGGATGATGCCTATACACGCTGTATTCAGGAATTTGCATCGACTGAAGTTGCAGGACAGGTTTCTGCCGGTGGAAATACAAGTCCGTTCCCATCTTTGTCAGACACTCTTTCATCGCTTGGTGGAAATTCATCGGGCGGTAGTTCAGACATTCTTTCAGGACTTCTTGACGGTATTCTTTCGGGTGGAAGTTCAAATTCAACTGGTCTGGATACATCGATCCTTAACATGTTCCTTGGTGGCCGCAGCAATAAAAAAACAATAGATTATGTTGCAGATAATTATTTTGATGCTTCAAATCTTGTCTGGCAGACTAAAAATGGACATAAGGTTATTGATTTTGATGAATCGCAGTGGGATTTAATCGATGATATAGAAATCAATATGTTTGTTGATGACGGTGAAGGTTATATCGATTTAGGACTTGATAATCCGATTGAATTTGACGATGACGGTGCTTTAATCGGTGACAGAAGCGGAACCTGGCTTTCTATTAACGGACAGGTAGTTCCTTATTATCATATCGATACAACAGAATATAGTAATGATGATTATTGTATTACCGGTTATGTTCCATGTAAGTATAATTCTGTAAGGGCAGAGCTTCTTTTGACATTTGATTCAGATAATCCAAAGGGCTACATCAGCGGTGTAAGATATGTTTATGAGGATGATGAAGATATAGTTGCAAAAAATGTTGTCGAAGTAAAACCTGGTGATGTAATTGAACCGATTTGTGATTATTATTCGTATGACGGAACATATCAGGACAGTTATATGCTTGATGCAAGGATTATCCTCAAAGAAAAGAATGTAATCGGCGATAAGAAGGTAACCGGCGGAAAACTGCGTGTTACTTACAGATTCAGTGATATATATAATCAGAAATACTGGACTGAAGTGCTGGAGTAATAATAAGAGGCATAACCACACGGATGAAATTTTAAACTTTTTTCTAAATTCTTTTCCGTAATGATGTAAGCTGGGAAATTGACGGAAAGCTTATAGTTCTTGTCGAGCATCAGTCGACGATAAATGGAAACATGCCGTTACGCTGTCTGGAATATGTTACGCGCATATATGAAGAAATTGTTCCGGTAAAAAAACGTTATGCAGAAAAAATTTATAAAATACCGAATCCTGATTTTTATGTCGTATATGTAGGAGATAAAGATTATATTCCGGAAGATGAGTAAAAACTGTCTGATGCATTCTATAAAAAAGACAACAGCAGGCTTGAGCTTGTTGTTAAAGTAAAGAACTGTATGGATCCGAAGAAGTTGCCGGTAATCGGAAAGTGTGATATTCTTAAGGAGTATTGCAGGTTTGTAGAAATAGTTGAGCATACATACAACAGAAGTTTTCCAAGAACTTCATTTAAGAGAGCAATAGAAAAAGCGATGAAGGAGGGAATCCTCAAAGATTACCTTGACCGTAAATCGCGGGAGATAATAAATATGCTTTGTGCTAAATATGATTATAAGATGGATATTGCCGTAAAACAGGAAGAAGCTTATGAAGACGGTATGAAGCAAAAAGCAACAGAAGCTGCCAGAAATCTTTTTTCAAACGGTGTATCCATCGAACTAATAGCAAAATCTCTTGGTATGACACAGAAAGAAGTTCTTGAAATAACAAAAGATATAGCCACACGGGCATAGCCACACGGATGGACACGAATAGAGGAATTATTTTTAAAGAAAGCATTGTTACTGGTTATTTATGGTTCCAATGTACGACAAAGTCTCAGGCATCCACGATCGCTTTCATTTATAAAGCGATTTGCAGGCCAATCATATCCTAAACCTACGGTGAAGTTTACTGGTCCAAAAACTATAGGATCTGTTATAAAACCGTTTTGTTCAAATATTTTTTCATATTCATAATTTTGTTTCATATTGCTATATTTAAAACCGAACAACATTTCATTTGCATTTCCATTCATATCATACAGATTGAGTGAATTTGGGTTCTTCTTACCTACTTGATGATATAAATCATAGCTTGAATTATTATAATACCAGGCGATTTCATTTAAATTGGCATCAATTCTTTTTAGAGGTTTTGATTCAGCAGGCACATTACTATAAGGATATGTCCATATGATTTTATTCGGATTTCCTCCTCTATAAGCATATTCCCACTCTGCAAGGGTAGGAAGTCTCCATCCGTATTCAGCACCCTCCTCTGTATTTTTTGATATAGTGAATCTGGACGAGAATTATTTCTTTCAATATCAAATAATAAAAAAAACTGGGATGGCAAACTTTTTTATTCAACAGATAGAAAACACTGGAAAGAATGGTTTGGAGAAACAATTAAAGGTAAATGCATATATTTAAGAGGCATCAATAATACTTATATGAATAAAGTTTCATGTCAATACGTGTTTCCTCATGGGACGTATGATTACATTGAAAGTATTCCAGGTAATATTGAGGTTGGAAGTATTTCATTTGAAAGCGATAAATTTGTATATTGTGAGGGAAACATAGAAACCCTATTGGATTATAAAACTGTACAGAAAGGTGAACACCCAAAAATGGCAGATTATTGCTTTTACAGGTTTTTTGAAAAATCGCCAATAATAACATCTCCTGAACTTCCTGCCGAAGAACTTTCAAAAGGCTGTTATTGTTCAATGTTCCTATACTCTAAATTACAGATACCGCCGGAACTGCCGGCAAGGAAACTTGAAGAGGCTTGTTATCAGAATATGTTTCAAGTATGTACGTATTTATCTTATTTACCAGAATTGCCTTCTACTCAGCTGGCTCCTTACTGTTATTATGGTATGTTTTATAGTGCAATGATTTGGGAGCAAAATATTCCTTTACTACCGGCAACAGTATTACCGCATCATTGTTATAGCTATATGTATGCTCATAATTCTGTTTATCTTGTAGCAGAAGAAAATCTGTCAAAAGTGGATCTATCAAGATATAATATAAAGTCATGGTCGCTTCCAAAAAGTTCTGTTTATGGAACAGGTTGTGCGGAATATATGTTTGATATTTATGATTATTCATTTTGTGAAGAAGAACCAGTCCCGGGTAAACAGTATTATATTATCTGTCGTAAATAATAAAAAAAATATAACTTTTTTCTTGATATATTGTTATTTAAAGTATAAAATTAGAGTGTTACAGGAAAATGTAAACACTATTATGCTGCTGAAAATGGAACAGTTTGTTCTTTAAGCGGCAAATAAATTAAGAGGAGTTTTCTAAAATGAAAATTACAAAGAAAATTTTGGCAGTTGCTGTAGCAGTTGCTGGATTAAGTTTAATGGGTTGTCCAATGCCACTTGGTGACGGTCTTATTTCTTCTACAGGTCAAGTAGATTATACAAATGAAAATGAAACAGAATACGCACGTGATTTTTCACAGTTACCTGCAAAACATGAGGATTTTGCTGTAAAAATTACACTTGAAAATGCGAAGGATAGTCCTGGTGTAATGGGTGCTGCTTTTGATATGACTCAGAATGATGATGGAAGCTGGAATTTCGGTGTTGTAGGTATTCAGTGTTATGGTGGTGCTAAGAAATATTATGTTTCACATTTCTTTAACACAAAGAAAGAAGACTGGAATTCTAACAACTTTGGTGTTAGTGCTAAAAAGTCAGGCTTTGACAGTAGCGTAGATACACCTTATGAAATTGTTCTTAAAGATTTTACAGTTCTTCCTTCAAATGCATATACATATTCAGATGAAGAAGGTTTGTCATGCGTTGTTCTTATTCAGACAACAAATCAGTGTGGTTATAACATTAATATTGTAAAACCAGAAGCTTGGGAAAATGCAACAGGAACAACAGCTGCTAAATTTACTTCATTAGTATCTGATTCTTCAAAACTTTCATCACTTACAAATACTCATACAGGTTATACTTATGATGCAGAAAACGATAAATGGTTAAATCCTGCCGGAAAAGAATCAAATATCGTTGCAGCTGAACCAGGTCATATTGAAGCAAAAGTTGGTTATTACGTAAATATTTATGGTCAGAAAACAATGAAAGGAAGCTTCGATAAAGTTTATACAAAAGGTGAACCAATTGCTGAATAATAATTCTTAATTTTATATAATTAAGTTTATTGAAAAGGGCAGTCATAAAAAGGCTGCTCTTTTTTTATGGACAATAACTTATTCCTGTTGTTATTTTAAAATTTGTTAAATCATTTGCAGAAGGCTGGTCGCTTAATCCGTAACTGCTGTTTTTTTCATAAGAAACATACAGTTTTCCGCGGGTTTCAAGTCCGAATACTGCTTTTGTATTAAAAATAAAAGAAAGTTTTTCGTTTAACTGCCACTTGCAGTATAGTTCAATATCAAATCTTGTAAAAAAAGATGTCTGGATTCCTGCCATATAAAATGCAAGGCTTTCTTCTGCAGAATGAATTTCATCCTTATGGTAATCTAGGGTTTTTGTATAAGCAAAAGGCGCAATAAGGGTTGTAATGCCGAAATTTAATTTATTAATATTATAGTCAAGGTTCAATCCAAAAAAACTATAAAAATCATGCCTGGAATATTCAATTCCGGAAACTTTTTTTGCTTTGTATGCATATTCACTGTTCCATGGTTCATCATCTCCTGTTGCAGAATATCCGGCACTTCCAAACCATCCGTATCCGTTATTCGCACTAAAATGATTATAACAATACATAAGCTTTAGGGTAGGTTTCATGGATATTTTTTCTGTAAGCTGAATTTTATAATCAAAACCGCTAAAAATTTCCAGGCCCAGAATATCCTTGCTGTCAAAAATGTTGTAGCACATCTTAAAGGTTCTCGTGTAATCGTTGTCGTACATTTTTCCGCAATTAAAAGGAAATGAATAACAGAAGTCGGCTTCTAAAGTCCATTGCTTTAAGTTCAATTGTGTATTTAATCCTGCCTGAAAAAGCGGAAGAGTCTGCCATTCAAGATAACTTATAAGATATTCATCAGGAGGTGTCGTATAAATATATTCACTGTATTTACCAAGAGTCATTGCAGTATATGGATTGATTTTTACGACAGCTGTTTTTTCTGAAGGTTCATCGGCAGGCAGCGAAAGATGAATTAAGAATAAAGCTGTAAAGAGCAGTGCTTTTTTCATAGTATTATTGATTTTTATCGAGGGTAAAGCTTTCAGGAAGAAGCTCTCCTAGTGTAAAAATTTTATAATCGTCTTTGCTTTTTGCACAAATTATCTTAAAATTCTGATTGCAGAATTCTGACATGACCTGTCTGCAGACTCCACAAGGCGTGCAGTAATCCTTTATAGTTATTATTCCGTTTTCTTTTGGGCCACCGGCTATTGCTATTGCATCAAAGGATTTATATCCTTCACTTACCGCTTTAAAAAATGCAGTCCGTTCAGCACAGTTGCTTGGTCCGTATGCCGCATTTTCTATGTTACAGCCGGTGAAAATTTTACCATCTTTCGTTAAAAGCGCCGCACCCACACAGAAAATTGAATAGGGTGAATAAGAGAATTCAGTCATCTTAAGTGCGGCTTCAATAAGTTTTTCTGTCATAGTTTTATTCAACGATGAAAATGTAGCTGTAAATATCCTGTCCGCCGTTTACTTCGTATACTTCAATTCCAGGATGTTTGAGCAGCAGGTATTTTTTTACTTCTTCCTTTTCGTAATCTGTTGAGTCTTCTCCTCTTATAAGAATGCAAACCTCATGGTCTGTAAAATCAATTCCTTCTACAGTTTGTAAAGCGGTACGTTTTCGTTCAGGAGTTGCAACCATTATTTTCTTTTCCTGGAAGCCGATGTAGTCCCCGTTATGAAGTACAATACCGTCCATTTCTGCATCGCGAACACAGTGTGAAACATAATAAGTCGTAACACCGCTCATCGAAAGCTTTATGTCTTCAACAATTTGATTGGTATCATTTGATGTTGTATCAAGCATCGTTAATGCGGCATAACCTTCACCAATCGTTTTGCTTTCTATTACGATGATTTGGGCTCCGTCGTACATTTTTGCAGCCTGTTGTGCGGCAAGAATAACATTTGAATTGTTCGGAAATACGAAAATTGTCTTTGCATTGACTTTATTGAAGGCAGTAATGAAATTCTGAGCAGATGGATTCATGCTTTGTCCACCGTCAACGATTACATCTGCACCGTGATCCATGAACATCTGCTTGATTCCTTCACCAGAAGCAACTGCAACAATACCGTAATCTTTCTTTTCCTGATCCTTTGGTTTAGGCTGTGCAATCTTAAGATCTTCTTCATGAACATTTATGCTGTTGTGTTGAAGCGACATGTTTTCAATCTTTACTGTAAGGAACTCACCGTACTGCTGGCAGAAGGCAAGGACTTTGTCTGGAGTCATTGTATGTACATGCAGCTTGATGATGCTTCCTGTTTTAAATGCAACAACCGAATTACCGATTGAATCAAGATAGTTTTTGATTGTATCTACCTGAAAATTTTCTACATCGCATTTTTTATTCTGAAGACGGATAAGAAGTTCCGTACAATAACCGAATTCAAGTACATCATCTGAAGTAAAGGCATCAAGATTTATCGGTGAATGTGCATCTGCGGCAGAAGGCGTGTTTTCCTGTTCCTGTGCAGATTCTCCCTTAAGATACTGACGCATTCCTTCCATGATGTAAATAAGCCCGGCACCTCCGGAATCTACAACACCTGCTTTTTTCAGTACCGGCAAAAGATTCGGTGTGCGTTCAAGAGAAAGCTTTGCCTCTGTAATGAAATTTTCTATAAAATCAAGAATTGTTTCTGCTTTTTCGTTGCAGGCATATTCTGTGGCATCCTTTACAACAGTAAGGATTGTACCTTCAACAGGCGTCATTACGGCTGCATAAGCGTGTTTTACTCCCTGTCTGAAGGCTTGTGCAATCTGCGGAATGTCGGCCTGTTCAAGATCAAGAAAACCTGCTGAAATACCGTCGAAAAACTGTGAAAGGATTACTCCGGAATTTCCACGCGCACTTAAAAGCATGCCGTTGGAGATTTTATTTGCGGCTGCAGAAAGATTTTTTTCATTTTTATCTATAGCATTTTTTCCGCCTGTCATTGTAAGAAGCATGTTACTTCCTGTGTCTCCGTCCGGGATCGGAAAAACGTTAAGATTATTGATTTCTTCTGCATGAATGTTTAAGTTAACTGTGCCGCGTTTTATCAGCTTGGAATAGAGAGACCCGTCTAGAATTTTTTCCTGCATTTTATTCTCCGATTGCGAAAGTTACTTCGTTACCGATTCCGAAAACACAGATTGCATCAGGTCCGATTGAAGCCCCGATGATTGGTCCAATATAGCCGGTGTATATTTCTTTGCAAGGAATTTCAGATTTAACAAGCGCAACAAAAGGATCAAGTTCTTCTTTTGAACAGTCTGCGTGAACGATATAGATTGTCTGTGTTTCAGGCTTTACGATTGATTCCTTTAGCAGCGATACGATTTCCTTGAGGGAATTTTGACGACCCTTTACCTTTTTGAAAGCGGCCTGTTCACCGTTTTTATCTGCAATAATAATCGGTTTTACACCCATAAGGTTTCCGAAGAAAGCGGCAGGTCCTTTTACTCGTCCGGCACGTCGCAGGCTGTCGAGTGAGTGAACGGTACAGAATTCAAGGACTGTTTTTCTGATTTTAAATACATAATCCTTTACTTCATCTGCAGATTTTCCTGTAGCGGCGAATTTTGCTGCTTCTATTGCAACGATTCCTTCGCCTAAACATGCATTTAAAGAATCTATACAGATGATGTTTGAGCCTGCAATTTCGCCCATAAGCTTTTTAGCTACCATAGAGCCTGTATTTACTGAACTTGACTGTTTGAGTGAACAGCCTATGTAAACTATATCAAAGCCTTCGTTAAGGTATTTTCTGAAGCCACGGTCAAATTCATCCATCGGTACCTGGGTAGTAAGGATTCTTTCGCCGTTGCGCATTATATTATAAAGTTCATGAACTTCATCTTCCGACCAGGTTAATTCAGCCGGTTTTGTAACTCCATTATAAACGGTGTTCATGCGTAAATAGTCAATATCATATTTTTCGAGCAGTTCTTTTGATAAATCAGAACATGAATCTGTTAAAATTTTTACCTTTTTCATAATTCGCCTCTTTATTATATTTGATAGTAACTGATATTATATCATAGAAGTTAAAAAAATTATAGTTTAAAAAAATAAGATTTTTTTTATAATACTTTTCTGATTTTAGGAGATTTACATGAAAGAAAGAATCAAAGGTGCCAATCCTTATATGCCGCTTTGGGAGCATGTTCCGGACGGAGAACCTAGAGTTTTTGAATATAACGGAGAAAAGCGTATTTATGTTTATGGTTCGCATGATATTGCAAAAAATGAATACTGCGGAAATAATTATGTGGTTTGGTCTGCTCCTGTTTCAGATTTAACTGACTGGAAATGTCACGGTGTATGTTATGAAAGCAATTCCATTCTTTATGCTCCCGATGTAGTTCAGAAGGGTGATATATTTTATATGTATGTTGCAGAAGAAAAAGGCTCAAAAATTGTCGTTGCTTCAAGTAAAAATCCGGCTGGACCTTTTACGAATCCAGTAGAAACAAAGCTTGGTTTTGATCCCGGCATTTTTGTTGATGATGACGGTAAGGTCTATGCTTACTGGGGCTTTTGCAGACAATATTGTGCTGAGCTTGAAGATGATATGGTAACTATAAAGGAAGGTACAGTCAGAGAGAATGTTATAAGGCACAGCGTTACGTCCTGGTCACCAAGAGATGGTTTTGAAGATGAAAATGATGCTTTTTTTGAAGCTTCATCGCCGCGTAAGGTTTTTGGAAAATATGTCTATATTTATTCGAAGCGTTATTATACACATCACAGGGAACTTGGAGTTTATGAGGATTGCAACGGATTTTTAAGTTATAAATTCAGTGATTCTCCGCTTGATGCCTTTGAACACGGCGGTGATATAAGTCTGAACGGTGGTGAACTTCTTTCAAAGGATGATGGTTCTAAACAGATGACTTATCGCTGGGGGAATAATCATGGAAGCATAATGGAAATAGAAGGACAGTGGTATGTTTTTTATCATCGTCAGACCGGAACAGATGAATATTCAAGACAGGCAATGCTTGAACCGGTTGATGTTGCAATGGATAAAAACGGAAAGATCTTTATCGGTAAAATAACTTACAGAAATGGTGAGCCCGTAAAAAGTGAACCGGTGGAAATGACATCGCAGGGAGCCCACATAAACGGTCTTGATGCAGGGAAAATTATTTCGGCGGCGTATGCAGTTCATATTTTCGGCGGTAAAAAAGGCGGTGCAAACGGTGGCTCAGACGGTGCTTATATAAAACCGGTTTATGAACAAAATGATGATATTGATTCACCTGTTGTTGACATCTCTTCAAAAACTACAGTCGGCTTCCGTTATCTTCAATTCGGAACAAAAACTCCGGAAAGTGTAAGTGCAGCAATAAATGCTCATGAAGACCTTATGGTAAACATCCGTCTTGATTCTTATGACGGAAAGCTTATCGGCAGCGGATTGATGAAAAAAGGAAGCAGTGATTTTAAAACAGGAATTACAGGTGGCGTAATCGGTAAGCATGCTGTTTATTTTGAATTTATTTCTGAAGCAGACGGCGTTATTGCAGACTTTTATAATTTTACTTTTGATTGATTTATTTTGTTGACATACATTGTATTTTGTTGTAGCATTGTATTAAGTGATTAATACAATATTGTACTAATACAATTTTTGTTAACATGGAGATTGGAGGTAAAATGAAATATCAGTTTACGAACGATAAACCGATTTATCTTCAGCTTATGGACGTTTTTAAGATGGCCATTGTTTCCGGAGAATTTAAGCCTGGCGCTAAGGTAGAGCCGGTAAGGGATCTTGCAATAAATGCACAGGTTAATCCGAATACAATGCAGAAGGCGCTCTCAGAGCTTGAAAGAATAGGTCTGGTACGTGTAGAAAGGACATCCGGTCGTTTTATAACGGATGATGTGGCACTGATTGATTCAATGAAAAAAGAAATGGCAGCAGTAGAAATTGATACATTTCTTAAAAAGATGCAGTCAATCGGTATAGAAAAAAAAGAAACTGTAAAATTGATTAACAGTTATAAAAAAGGAGATTAAAAATGGCAGATGTTTTTGAACTGAAAAACGTGACCAAAAAATATGGAAAGAAAACGGCATTGGATAATGTTTCACTTTCTTTGCCAAAAGGTCAGATTGTCGGACTTCTCGGACCAAACGGCAGCGGTAAAACAACGATGTTAAAGCTTGCGGCAGGTCTTCTTAAACCTACATCAGGTGAAATTTCTGTATGCGGATTTAAACCGGGTGCAGAATCTAAGGATCTTGTTGCGTATCAGTCCGATAAGGTTTATTTGAACAACTGGATGAACGTTATTGATCTTATGAAAATGCATTCTGATTTTTTTACAAACTTTAAGGAAGATAAAGCACTTGGCATGCTTAAGGACCTTGGAATAGATCCTAAAGATAAATTAAGGACAATGTCTAAGGGTACAAAAGAAAAGGTTCAGCTTATAACTACCATGTGCCGTGAAGTAGATTTATATCTTCTTGATGAACCTATTGGTGGTGTAGATCCTGCAGCCCGTGATTATATTCTTAATACAATCCTTTCAAATTACAGTGAAAATGCAACTGTCGTTATTTCGACACATCTTATTACCGATGTTGAATCAGTTTTGAATCATGTTCTTTTCTTAAAGCAGGGACATATTGTACGACAGGGTGATGTTGACGTAATCCGTGAAGAAACAGGAATGTCAATAGATGCTTTGTTCCGTGAAGAATTTAAATGTTAGGTGAAAGGAGATAAAAATGAAAAATAAAATAAGAAACCCGTTTCCAAATATCGGAAAGGTCATAAAATATGAATTCAAGCATTCAGCAAGAGTTTTGATTCCACTTTACGCCGTTCTTCTTCTGCTGGGATTACTTACAGGACTTTCGATTAATAAAAAGAATTATGAATCGCTGGTAAGCCAGATTAATCAGAATGGAAGCGGAATGTATTCTGCAGATATTGCAAACATCCTTCTTACAACTTTCCTTGCATTTGCGATTTTTGCATTCATTACTGCAATAACAATCGTAACAATCGTTATTATTGCCGGAAGATTTAAAAGAAGCATGAACGGTGAAGAAGCATATCTGAATCTTTCATTGCCTGTTACAATGGGAGAACATCTCTGGGGAAAATTCATCATGTATGCGCTTTGGGCAGTTATATGTCAGGCTGCAATTATCTGTACAGGATTATTGTGTTGTGTCAGAGTCGGATTTCCGAATATCATGAATCTTATTAATGATGCAATGCCTGAAATAAAACTTTCTCTTGCAAGACAAAATCTTACTTTCGGTGGAATTATTGCTGCTTATTATTTTTATTATCTTACCTGGAACTGTTTTATAATCACTATGATTTTTGCAGTAAACGGACTTTCAATCGTATTTAAATATAATAAGGGCTTTTTGAAATTCCTGGTTGTAGTTGTCCTGCTCTGGCTTAATTTGAAGACTTTGAAAATTATTCCTTCATGGAATCTTATGCAGGACGGCGTTTCCGGTATGGTAAAGATATGGCTGTACAGTTCTCTGGTAGAATTCCTGTGGTCTGTTCTATTCTTCGGATTCTCTCACTGGGTATATGCGAAAAAATTAAATCTTGAATAGATACATAAAAGAAGTATAATTAAAGGCATGATACGGAGGTTATTATGAAAGTGGATTTTGGAAAGAAAACATTTTTATATCCTATGCCTGTTTTAATTATTGCTACTTATGACGAAAACGGAACTGCAAATGCGATGAATGCTGCCTGGGGTGGTATTCACGATACAAATCAGATTGGTATATGTATTGCACCTGAACATAAAACTGCTGCCAATCTGATGCTTAAAAAAGCGTTTACCGTAAGCATGGCCGATTCAAAGCATATCGCCGGCTGTGATTATGTTGGTATTGTAAGCGGTTCCGATGTTCCCGATAAGGTTTCAAAAGCAGGCTTCACCGTATCAAAAAGTAAATTTGTTGATGCTCCGGTTATCAACGAACTTCCTATGTGTCTTGAATGTGAGCTTGTCAGTTATGATAAGGATACGGGCTGTATGGTTGGTAATATCATCAATGTAAGTGCAGACGAATCTGTCTTAACTGACGGCAAAATCGATGTAAAAAAATTAGATGCAGTAACCTACGATAGTGTTAATCATCAGTATGTAAAGCTTGGTGATATTGCAGCAACAGCTTTTTCTGTCGGCGAAAGCAGATGACTAACATCTAAAAATTCACTATAATTACTCATTATGGCAACACAACACAAAGAAATTGATGCACAGACTCTTGAAAATCTGCTGTATCTGTCAAGATTATCTCCATCGGCAACAAACATGGAGATTTTAAAAAAACAGGTAGATGATATCGTAGGATATTTTGAAATCCTTTCTAAATATGATGACAGTGAAAATCCTTATGATGCATATCCACGAACAACTGCAGAGAAATTAAGAAACGATGAACCTGAGGGCGGACTTGAAATTTCAGATGTAAAGAAAGTCAGCAAGGATTTTATGGACGGATATTTCCAGGTACCTAAGGTTCTGGGTGAAGGTGCATAATATGTATTTTACGATAGATGAAACAAGAACAGCCCTTAAAGAAGGCAAAGTAACAAGTTCGGAGCTTGTAAAGAATTCGATTAAAACTTATGAAAACGATAAATCCGCTCCTATTCCGCTTAATGCATTCATAGAAATGTATGAGGATTCAGTTGCAAAAGCAGAACAGGCAGATAAAGAAATTTCTGGTGCAAGGGCAAAGGGAGCTGCTTCACTTGAAAAATTATTTGAAGAAAAACCATTGCTCGGTATTCCTTTTGCAAATAAAGACAACATCAATTCAAAGGGGCATCGCCTTACCTGCGCTTCAAAGATTCTTGAAGGTTATGTAGCACCATATAATGCAACTGTAATTGAACGTCTTGAAAAAGCAGGTGCAATTGCTCTGGGACGATGTAATCAGGATGAGTTTGCAATGGGCTCTTCTACAGAATATTCATGCTATGGACCTACAAGAAATCCGATTAACAGAGAATATGTTTCGGGAGGTTCATCAGGCGGTTCGGCTGCGGCAGTTGCAGCAAATCAGGCATTGTTCGGTTTGGGCACTGAGACCGGTGGTTCTGTACGACTTCCTGCAAGTTACTGCGGTATTTACGGATTGAAAACAACGTATGGTGTTTTGAGCCGATGGGGTGTAGTTGCCTATGGTTCATCCTTAGATCAGGTCGGAATACTTGGTCATACTCCACAGGATATTGCACTTCCTTTAAGCCTTATGTCAGGTATTGATACTTTTGATGACACTTCAGTTGATTTACCGGACAGTGATTCATTGAAAAAGCTGACTGCTTTAAGTGCAGATGAATTCAAGATACTTAAGGTTGCAATTCCAAAACAGTTCCTGAAAACAGACGGTGCTGACCCTGATGTAGTAAAATGCTTTGGCGAAACAAAAAAATGGTTTGAAAGCAAAGGTGCAAAGATTGATGAGGTAGATCTTCCTGTTCTTGATGCATCTATTGCCGCTTATTATGTAATTGCACTTTCTGAAGCTGCTTCAAACCTGAGCCGTTTTGATGGAATACGATACGGAAGACGTGTTGATAATCAGAAGGGCTATGATGAGCTTTATGTAGATACCCGTTCAGAAGGCTTTGGCCCTGAAGTTAAACGACGAATTGTAATCGGAAACTATGTTTTGTCTGAGCAGTTTTCCGGTGATACTTATAAAAAAGGAATGACTGTCCGTGCAAGAATCCAGCGTGATGTTGCAAAGGTTTTTGAAAGCTATGATATAATCCTTTGTCCTACCTGTCCTACTGCTGCATTTAAACTCGGCTCTAAGGTTGATAATCCTCTTGAAATGTATCTTTCAGATTTGTATACAACTTTTGTAAATCTTGCACGTATTCCTTCTGTGAATGTGCCTGCCGGACGAACTTCATCAGATAATATGCCTGTTGGCATGCAGTTTGCTGGAAAGATGTTCAGTGAACCTAAAATCCTCAGGATTGCACAGGCATGGGAAAATGATCATCCTCAGATTGGAGTTCCTGTAAAGGAATAGGAGCAGAAAATGACAAGATTTAATATCGGTGACAGTCTTGAAACTGTAGTTGTTGCAGTAACCGATTCTACTGTTTTTGTTGATTTAAGTGCAAAGAGTGAAGGAATTGTTGATGCGGCTGAATTTAAAGATGAAGATGGAAATATCAGCATAAAAGAAGGCGATAAAATCAAGGTGTTCTTTACAGGTGAAGTTCGCGGCGAAATGCGTTTTACTTCAAAAATCGGTGGAAGTTCCGCTGATGACACAATGATTGAAAACGCTTTTAAAGGAGCAATTCCTGTTGAAGGTCATGTTGAAAAAGAAATAAAAGGCGGATACGAAATAAAGCTTGGTTCAAAAAGAGCCTTCTGTCCATATTCTCAGATGGGTTTCAAAGATAAAAAAGAACCTTCTGAATATGTCGGAAAAACAATGAGCTTTATCATTACGGAATATAAAAACGACGGAAAGGATATTCTTGTTTCAAACCGGAAAATCGGTGAAAGTGAATATGCTTCGAATATCGGAAAAATTGCCTCTCAGATTACGGAGGGTGCAGTTGTAGATGCAGTTGTTGAAAGCCTTGAAAAATTCGGTGCCTTTGTAAATATCATGGGATTTCGTGCTCTGTTACCGATAAGTGAAATGTCGCTTGACCGTGTTGTAAATGCCGGTGATGTTTTAGAAAAGGGTCAGGAAATAAAGGTAAAGGTCATTCACGCTGACTGGAAAAATGAACGAGTAAGTGTAAGTCTTAAAGCACTCATGAAGGACCCATGGGAAGATGCCGCCATTAAATTTCCTGTTGGGACAAAGATTGACGGAAAGATTTCCAGAATTGCAGATTTCGGATTATTTGTAAATCTTGATAAAGGAATTGACGGTCTTGTCCATATCAGTGAGCTTGATGATGTAAGTGCAAATACAAATCTTAAGAAGGTTTATAAAATCGGACAGGAGATTAGTGTTGTCGTAGAAAAAATAGACATCGCTTCAAAAAGAATATCTCTTGTTCCGGCAACTTCAAAAGAACAGGATGCTACTGCCGCTAAATATCTTTCAAGTCAGGATGACGACGGAGAAACATATAATCCGTTTGCAGCATTGTTGAAAAAATAAACTATTCACTAAGAATTTTCAGGTCAGATAACTGCATGAAAGTATACAGTAATTCTTCTTCTGTGTAAGTAATGCAGAATCTTCCTGTAACTTCAATCGGAGTTCCCGGTGCAGGATAATCCTGCGGATATTGTTTATCAGGCCAGATAAATTCAATTCCCTGCTGGCAGCACTGTGTTGCATCCGGAATGATTACCGAAAGATATTTATCGGGATTTCCTTCGTAATTGTATACCTGAAGAAAACCTTTAACCTTTATGTCTGTGTTTTCGTAATCTTCGGGCATAATCATCATTTCAAAAACCTGAGAATAAATCATTGTTGAATTCATATTTGTTAAATCGATTAATCCACGTGAAGCTTCAGACATTGTTTTTTTTGCTTTTTCAGTAAGGCTTTTTATTGAAGGAACTTTTATTCCCTCGAGAGTCTGTTCCTTTGTTGAAATTACAGAGTTCGGTAATATTGTTAAAGAACCATCCGTCTGCTGTTCAAGAATATCCTTTACGGAATTTTGTGCAGAAATTACAGGGTTTGCCCGTTGTTTTTTACATCCTGCCGAAAAGAGAATCAGTACGATTAATAATAAAAATGGTTTTTTCATGCTTTATCCTGACGATTTAATGTTTATTTAATTGAGAGATTAAACTGAATATAAGAAAAACAAGAAGATTGACAGCAACGATAGTAGAACCGACTGGAGTTCCGCAAAGGATGGAAATCAAAAGTCCTGAAACCGAGCATACGACAGAAACTATTGAAGAACAGATTGTTACGGTTTTAAAGCTCTTGAAAAGCCTCATTGAACTCAGTGCCGGAAAAATAACGAGAGCAGAAATTAAAAGTGAGCCTACAAGATTCATTGCAAGCACGATTATTACTGCGATTATTATGGCAATTACAAGATTGTATATATTTGCATGAGTTCCTATTGCCTGGGCAAACGTCTGATCAAAGGTGACCGCAAAAATCTTATTGTAAAAGATTATGAAAGCGGCAATTACAAGAATTGAAAGTATTACGCAGAGCCAGACTTCACTTTTTTTAAGCGTCAGGATGGAGGTTGACCCGAACAGTGTAGTGCATACATCCCCCGTTAAATTCGACGATTTGGAAAAAATATTCATCAGAAGATAACCGATTGCAAGCGAGCTTACGGAAATCAGCGCTATGGAAGCATCTCCTTTGATTTTTGCATTCTGGCCTGTTTTTAATAAAAGGATTGCGCTTAAAACTGTAAGTGGAAGAACAAGATACATGTTGTTCGAAAGATTAAGGACTGCCGCTATACAGATTCCTCCAAAGGCCACATGCGATAATCCGTCGCCGATGAAGGAAAATCTTTTTAATACGAGTGTAACGCCAAGAAGCGAGGAGCACAAAGAAATTAAAACTCCTACAATAAATGCGTACCTTACAAATGGAAATGAAAAATAATGAATCAATGTATTAATCATATAAACTCTTTTTTATACTGTTCCTTTTTTCCAAAGAAAATTGATTTTCCGATATGCAGGATATGAGTTGCATATTCTAAGGATGAAGCTATATCGTGCGAAATCATGATGATGGTAATGCCTTCATCGTTCAGTTGTTTTATTAATGAATACATTTCCTGTGTAACGTTCGGATCAAGTCCGCTTACAGGTTCATCAAGTAAAAGCATCTTTTGTGTAGCGCACAAGGCTCTTGCAAGAAGAACCCTCTGCTGCTGACCGCCTGAAAGCTCGCGGTAACACTGTTTCTTTAAATCCAGTATTCCCATTTTCTGCATGTTCTGTTCTGCAAGAAGCTTTTCTGCCTTATTGTAAAATGGTCGTCTTCCGCATCTTGACTGACATCCGGACAATACAATTTCGTAAACACTTGCAGGGAAATCCTTCTGTACTTCTGTCTGCTGCGGTAGATAGCCTGTTTCATCTGCAAGAAGTCCGTCGCCGGTAATGATTTTTCCGCCCATCGGTTTTATAAGTCCTAAAAGAGTGCGTAAAAGGGTTGTTTTTCCGGAACCGTTTTCTCCGACGATGCACAGATAATCTCCCTTGTTTACGCAGAAGTTCAGGTCGCTGACGATTACCTTTGAGTCATATCCTATTGTTAAATTTTCACAAATTAATTGAGACATAATGCCTTTTTAAGCTCTGTCAGATTCTTTGTCATCGTTTCTGTATAGGTTTTTCCTTTAAAAGCCTGATCCAGAGTTGTTGACTGCATTGAATCTAATACTATTATACCACATTTATTCTTTTTTGAATTCTGAATTACTGTTTTTGCAAGCTTCTGATTTGAGCCGTCCAGAACGATTACATTTTTTATATCAAGTTCATTGACTTTGTTCGCAAGGAAAACAACGGTTTCAAAACTTGCTTCTGTTTCTGCAGAACATCCCTTGAACGCAGCATAATAATTGATTCCGTAATCTTCAGTAAGATATAAGAACGGAAAACGATCGCAGACAATAATTGTTTTCTGAGGAGCCGCCTGAACAGCACGTTCGTATTCGCGGTCTATAAGCTGCAATTCAGAAAGATAGCCTTCTTCATTATTTCTGTATTTTTCCTGATTTTTAGGATCAAGCTCAACAACTGCATCTGCTATTGCCTTTACACATTTGATTGCATTTTTGACGGAAAGCCAGATGTGTTCATCATATTCAATTTCATCCTCGTCATGATGATGGATTTCTTCTGTATGACCATCTTCTTCCTCTTCTTCATCCTGCATGCCTTCGACAAGAGTTTCTTCCCTTAAGGAGCCTTTTAAAACATCCATGAGGCAAATAACCTTCATATCTGGATTTTTGGCTTCTGCTATGGCATCCTCAACCCATGCATCTGATTCACCGCCGATATATATGAATAAATCGCAGGTTGAAATCTGGATTATATCATTTACGGACGGCTGGAAACTGTGAAGATCCGTACCGCCTTTGATTATGAGTGTATTTGTTACGTCTGTGTAATCTTTTCCGACAATGCCCTGAACCCAGTCATATTCAGGATAAATAGTACAAACTATATTGAGTTTTTCACTCAGAGGATTTCTTTTTGTCTTAAAACAGCCGTTCAATAAAACTATTGCAAATAAAATAACTGTTAATCGGAATAATGTTCTTTTCATATCATACAGATTAAAATGTTTATTTTATTTTTTTGCAAGAGGTTTTTTAATTTAAAAGTCCTTTTAACAGTTTTTTTCCTGTTTCGTTTGCTTTATCTTTAACATCCTCTTTTGCTTTATCAACAGTTTCGTTTACCTTGCCCTGGACGTAATTTTCTGCTTCCTTCTTTTTTGCTTCAAGCTGATTTGTAAGGTTCTTCGCATAATCTGCATGTTCCGTAAGTTTTTTCTGAATGTCTTCGAAGCTGTTTATCTCGCCGAAAGCATCATCAGAATACTCATTGATTTTTGCAAAGGCTTCTGTCTTGATTCTTTCTTTAATTTCAATCAGTCGTGAAGAAAGCTGTCTGTTCAGTGAATCAAGAAATTTTTTGTCCATGTCCGATTCAAGCTTAAGATTTAAGCCCTTTGATTTTCTGTAGCCGATCTGCGCACTTACCATCATATCGGTAATGCCGGAAAGAGTGTCCTGATACAGCTTGTAGATAAACAGAGGCTCGAAGGAATTTGCACGGATATCTACACCGTTAAAGGTTCCTGTTCCCGTTAAGTTAAAGCCGTCATCTGCATAAATGTCTAAAACTGCATCATAATTTGATTTTGCATTAAGGCACGGTATACCAGGCATGTCCTTATAATCCTTTGAGGTAAGCTTCAACGGCAGTCCGTCAAGATTATAATTGATTTTTGCGAGAGGCTCCTTTGACCAGCTTCTTGTATCTACAGTAACATTTGCGTTGTGCTTCAAATCAAGAAGGGTGAAAGAAAGTTCTCCGGATGCAGGAACGCCGGCAACATCCATGTTATCGCTTATGTTATGTGCCGCAATCTTGAATTCCGGTCCGTTTGCTTCAAGCTTTTTAAACCAGAGGTTCGGAGGATTTTTTCTATAATATACATTTCTTCCTTTTGCTCGTCTGGCAACTGTAGATTTTTCTTTTTTCGGTTCCTTTGGTTTTCCTTTCTGTTCTTCGAGAGACTGGCGAAGTTTTTCATAGTATGGATAGTATTCACCTAAAAGCTTGTAGATTGCAGTATCTAGAGTTCCGGTTATAAAACGTTGTCCTGCCTCAAGATTTATGTTTTTATATTTATTAATCTGATCGGTAATCAGTTTTTTATCACTTAAAACAGCATCTGTTACATTTGCTGCAGTATTCTTTACCGTAACTGCATCTGCTTTAATATCTTTTACTTCTGCTTCTGTTTCTTTTTTCAGTTTTTCTGCATAGTTGTACGCTTCGGTAATCGTGTCGACAGCCTGTTTTAATTTGACAGGATCTTTTCGTGCTTCCTGAAGATTTATTGCCGCTGCTTTTTCATACATTTTTTTAGCCTGAGAAACTTTTTCTTCATATTCTTTAGGCTTAGCCAGATATTTCTCTTTCAATTCCTTTGCACATGCTGCTGCACTTTCTGCTGCTTTCTGAGTTTTAAGCTCATTCTGTATATGCTTCAGGACCGATTCAGGATTATATTCGTTGATTAATGCTGCAACAGATGAAGTTACATGATTGATTGCATCATCAGTGCGTTTTGCCGCTTCCTGAACAAAGGCTGGAGAATCCTTAAGTTTTTCATCCCTTGCTTTCCTTTGTGCGGCCCGTTTTCCCCGTAAATCTCCCGAATATTTTCTGTCTGTATTAATGCGTATGCCGTTTATGGAAATTTCATCTGAAATTACACGTTTGCAAAGAAGCTGGGTAAGATTAAAGTCAAGGACGATTGAATCAATCTGGAAAAGGTTCTTCATTGGTTTGCGTTTATTTGCAACCTGCAGGCTGTCTATACGGAAACTTGCATCTAAAAGTTTTAAATTAACTCCTGCAATATCGCATCTTGCACCAAACAGTGTTTCGAAGGTTTCAACAAGTACTTTTTTTATGATGATGTTCTTGCATGAAACAAAACCAATGCCGATCAAAACAAGGAGTGAAACAGCTGCAGCAAGAGGAAGCCATTTTACCCTGCCTTTATGAGATTTTATTTCTTTATCTATTAATTTAAGATGCCTGTATTCTTTTTTTATGAGTTCAGTTGATTCAGGAATTTCATAGAGCGGATTTCCTTTTTTGTCGGTTTTATCTGTTTTTACGAAAAGTGAAAGGATAAATTCTTTGTCTTTTGGTATATATACATGCTTTCCGATTTTAGAGTTAAGCTGTTTTTCTGTATATGCTTTAGAGAAACGTTTTGGAAGCACCAGTTTTTTTGGTTCTTTGATTTTATCTTTTTTCATACCATTTCTCCTATTTTTTTAACGAGAGGAATCTGCTGTAAAACATTGTAAAGTCTTGTCTTTCTGAGTGATGGGGCAAGAAATCTTCTCCAGTAACGGATTATGATTCTTGAAATAAAATACAATGGAATATAGCATACCAGTGAAAAAGCAAGTGACCCCATTACGATGGAATTATTGAATTTAGTAAACGCAACGAATGGTATATCGAGCATCTTTGTAAAAACAGGAACAAGCTTTGTATAGTTTAAGATTGCGTATCCCCATATATCAAAAAGGTTGTCTAAGGCCGGGGCAATCAGTGAAAAGATAAAAGTAAAGAAAATCAGGGCTCCTCTGTTTATGCGCATGAAAAAGAAAAATGTAGTGAGAATGTACCACAAAAGATTATCCTTCGGTAAAAATCCAAGAATCAGGGCAAGACATACAGCGTGAGCAATTTCGCCTGGATGTGAGTTGCTGTTTAACGATTTAAAGAACCTTATGATGGCTTTTAACATTAAAACCTCCGTCTACATAAATATTATAAACCACTATTTGACTTTTGAGAATTCCTGGAGTAAAGTTTATATATAGAGTAAAGAGGAGAATATTGTTTAATACAGCGTATATTTTTCATTATGACATTGCAGCGATAGTTATTTTTATCGTCATCCTCATATTCCATTTTCAGCGAAGAAATCTGCCGTTAATGCAGAATCGTACGTATCTGAGCTTTGTAATTGTTGCCCTTTTGAATTCAATTGCAGATCTGATTACCGTATTACTGGAAGGTAATACTTCAATTCCTGTATGGTCGTACTGGGGTCTTCATATGCTTTGTTATGTGCTCACGAATACAATCCCGGTTCTTTATCTTCTTTATTCACTTTCACTTGCAAATTATTTTGATTTTATCAGTAAAAAACGAAAACTATTCTTTGATTTTGTAGTCGGCATACCGTATCTTTGTGCGCTTGGGCTTATTTGTTTTTCGCCGTTGACATATTATTGTTTTAACAAAGTTTTTGCTTTTTATGTCGACAGTCAGAATAATTATTTCCGCGGCACCTGGGCTTATGCGACTTTATTTATTTTTACGATTTATTACATCCTTATTTCACTTCTGATATTATGGAAATACAGAAAAACAATAAAAGTTAAAAAATATTTTCTGCTTCTTTCGTATGTAATTCTTCTTATTGCTGCGATAATCATTCAGCTGATTGTTAAACGATGCCGTATGCAGTCTTTCGGACTTTCGCTTGCGGCTATTATGTTTTCATCACTCATTCAGACTCCGGATGAATATATTGACCGTACAACACAGCTTTTTAACGAAGCGGCATTGATAAAAATGTCACAGAATGATTTTGCAAGTAAGAAAAAATTCCTTGTATTGAATATCTTCCTTGATGATATTGTATTCATTACAAATGCGTTCGGTATAAATCAGATGAATTCACTTCTTCGCGAGGTATCTGATTTTTTAAGGGCACAGTTTCCTCAGGCCCGTCATTATTATATTCCTCAGGGAAAATTCTGTGTCGTATTCAAATCCTATAATCCTCGTGATATTGAAAAATATGTTTTTTATCTTCGTGCAAGGTTCCATGAAAACTGGGTTTACGATACGCTTGAGCTTAAGCTTTATTCAAGAATCTGTGTAATTGAATGTCCGAAGGATGCAAAGAATTCTGAGGATATCAGGGATCTTATAGATCTTATTTCTGATGATACTCGTTATAAACGGCAGATTATCTATGCGCGTGATATGAGCACTGAGTATAAAAAGCGTACTGCATACATCGCTCATCTCTTACGTAATGCAATAGCCGAAAAACGCTTCGATGTATATTACCAGCCTATTTATTCTACAAAGGAAGACAGACTGATAGGTGCCGAAGCATTAATCCGTATGAAGGATGAAGAAGGAAATTTTATTTCGCCGGAAGAATTCATTCCTGTTTCTGAAAGAACCGGTGATATTCTGCGTATAGGACAGTTTGTTTTTGACAATGTATGTAAGACGCTTTCATCGGTTGATCTTGATGCTTACGGAATCAAAAAAATTGATATAAATCTTTCGGTGGCACAGTGCATGCAGGAAATTCTTGCTGATCAGATTTTAACAATCAGGACAATCCATAATGTTCCGGCATCTGTAATCAATCTTGAAATAACTGAAACTGCCGCTGCTCATACACCTGAAATCCTTCTGCGTAACATGAATAATCTTGCAAAAGAAGGAATTGAACTTTCGCTTGATGATTACGGTTCCGGTTATTCAAACATGAATTATCTTCTTAATCTTCCGTTCAAAATGGTAAAGCTCGATAAAGAAATTGTCTGGACTGCTTTTAAAGATGCACGTGCAAATATTGCACTTGCATCTACAATCCAGATGATCAAAAAGCTTGGAATGTCTGTTCTTGCAGAGGGAGTCGAAACAAAAGCACAGTCTGAATGGCTTACAAAGCTTGGCTGCGATTATCTTCAGGGATTTTTGTTTGCAAGAGGTTTACCAAAGGATGAATTCCTTACAATAATGAAAATTGATTGTGACCGTTTTAAAGATCAGGGTGTAGAAGAAGAACTCGAAGAAATTTAGTTTTCTTTTATTGCCTGTCTTACATCATCCGTCGTAAACGTTTCCCTGTTGTCCTGTTCAGCAAGAAGCGCAGCCTTATTCAAAACTGATTCAATCTTTGCACATGAAAATCCGTCGAAAATGTTGCACAGGATATTTACCGTACATTCACTGGCAGGAGATTTCTGCTTTGTATACATCCTTATGAGTTCTTCCCGGGCTGCTCTGTCAGGGTAAGGAACCGTAAAGCGTGCATCGAATCTTCCGGGGCGGATTAAGGCAGGATCAAGGGCACTTATGCTGTTTGTTGCCGCCAATACAAGTACACCGCTCGAAGGTTCAAAGCCGTCCAGTTCGTTTAACATAGAAGTTACGATTCTTGTATTTTCTGTTTCAAGTGCAGAGCCTGTATAATTTCTTCTTGTTCCTATTCCGTCAAATTCATCAATAAAGACAATGCATGGTGCTTTTCTTCTTGCTTTGCGGAAAAGGAGCTTCACTTTCATCGGCCCGATTGCCATGAGCATGCTTTCAAAATCAGTTGCTTTTGCGGGAATAAAATTGATTTTTGCTTCGCCTGCAAGTGCTTTTGCAAATAAAGTTTTTCCGTTACCGGGATCTCCTTCAAGCAGGATTCCTTTTGGCATTCTTATTCCACGCTTTGCATATTCCTTAGGATTTTTCATTATCTGAATAACCTGCGTCATATCACGCTTGAGGTTTTCCATCCCTACAACATCGCTGAATTTTACGCCGGTTTTATGTACAACCTTGAACGTATTCGGAGAAATGATTTTTCTGAAAACAACGAATAAAATAATGAAAAAAATCGCATAAAACAGAATATCAAAAATCAGTGATATAATTGAAGAAGCATCCTTGTGTTCAATTACTTCAACATTATGTTTAAGAAGAAATTCTTTCAGTAACGGCGAATCAGGATTTACTGTTTCGTATTCAATCATATCATTTATTGTCTTTACAAAAAGACTGTTATGGTCAATCGTAACAGATTTTATTTTATTCTGTTCAACATCTGAATAGAAAGAGGAATACGAAACCTGTGGCAGTTTATAAATCTTGTCTGCTAAATAAAAAAATGTTCCTGTTCCTGCAGCCGCAATAAAGATTATTGTAATGAATATTCTTTTTATTTTTTTGTTCATGAGTCTTTTATCCTGTAAATATAGTTTTTAGTTTTCCATAGGATTTACGATGTTGTCTTTAAAAATAATTAAATCCTTGAGCTTCAGGGAGAAGGTTGAATCAAGTTCATTTTTAACATACGCATCGCTTGTGCATGGAACTTCAAAATGGAAGGTAGTCGTAGTGTACGAAGGAGCGCTTATTTCTAGAGTAAAATTGAATTTTTTAAAAATGCCTTCTTTTTCAGCGGGAAGACTTTTCATCCAGAAGGTATAAGAGCCCTTTGTGCTTTTACAGGTGATGTAAGGATTAACCCATGTTTTATCAATCATCTCAACTGGTTCACCGTTATATTTTAAGGTAACCGTTGCACCTGTTACGGGTTCAAAATTCGAGCCGTCCAGTATAGTTCCTGTAAAGATTGAAAAGTTATACGATGGAATATGAGAGGTATTTGCAACACAATCGGTTCTTCGCTGTGAATGAAATGGTCTTTTTGTTGAATTAACCGTACGTATTCCTTCAAGTGCCAGTGAATCAATGTCTGCCTTTAACTGAAGGTCCTGTAAATCATCGGCACTATGCGTAACGCCTCGTCCTGAAACAACATATTTCGGAGGAATTCTGTTTAAAACATAACTGATTGCATCAAGCCTGCAGTTTTTACAGTCACATGAAAGCCAGGCGGGATTTTCTTTCTTTACCTCGTCATAAAGCTTGTTTACATTCTGAATAACTACATCTTCCATCAGGTTATGAACATCCATTATCTTCCCCCTTGAAAATTACAGTTTAATGTTAAACCCCGCAAACTGGATTTTACAGAGTTTAACTAATATTATAACACAGTTTTCCGAAAGATGAGTTTTATTTTTTCATAAATTTAAGAATGATGCTGTCTATGAACGAAAAGATGAAATTACGTGATTTTACTGTTCTGTCGGCAACAAGAGGAATCTGTTCAAGAATATAGTCTTCAAGTGATACAGTTATTACTCCGTATTGTGTCCCTGTATTGATTTTTCCTTTAAGCTTTGACGGAAGCTCAACTGTAATGCGCACGTTCGAGAGATTTTCAGCCATTGAATTTCCAGTAAGATAAGGAACGCAGACGGCAGTTTCTTTGTATGCCGGAGTAAGATTGATTGATATTTCTTTTGAACCGGGTACATAGATTTTATAATCCTTAATTGCCTGTGTATCATTGTAATCGGCAAAAGAACCGAAAGCAAAATTCATGAGTTCTTTTCCGTCGTGAATGCGTCCTTCCTGTCCCTGCTGTGTATTGTTTCCCGGTCCTTTCATCGTTATGCTTAAAAATCGTGTCTGATTATTTACTGCGGTAAGTGCAAGATTATAGCCGCTTTCCTGAATATAACCTGTTTTCAGACCGTCACAGCCCGGAAGAATATCTAGCAGAGGATTTGTGTTTTTTTGTGTAATTCCCATTGTTATGTGGGAAGGAAGCCCGTTTGACCAGTCCTGTGCCTTGTAAACATCACCATCTGCCATGTTCTGGGGCTTTGGATAAGTAAAGCTTCTGACGGAATGAAATTTCTGAAGTGATTGAGGATATTTATTAAGATAAATCCTGCAGAATGCTGCCATCTCTCGTGCTGTCGTACAATTTTCTTCGCTGTAGCCCGAAGCTTCTGTAAAATGAGTATTCTTTAATCCAAGAGAGAGTGCGGCGGCATTCATCCGTTCAATAAAGGCTTCCATGCTTCCGCTGATTGTATAGGCAAGTGCATAAGCGGCATCATTACCGGAAGCAATTGAAAGTCCAAGAATTAATTCTTCGAGCGTTACTTTATGTCCTTCTCCTAAAAACATAAGAGAAGAATGAGGAGGCATGTTGCACGCATAGGCTTCTTCCGGGATTGGTATAATGGAATTGTACGAGAGATTACCATTTTCTATTTCCTGTTCAACGACATACATTGCAAAGAGCTTTGTCAGGCTTGCAGGGGGAATTATTTCATCTGCATTTTTTTCATAAAGGATATCTCCGGTTGCAGTATCGATTAAAATTACAGATTCTGCGTAAACGTCAAGCTCTGCCTTAGATGCTTTGAACGGAAGCTCATGAATTATTTTGTTCCGCTCAGGATATTTTTCGTTTATAACTGTTTCAAGCTCAACCTGCTGAAGATGAGTTAATTCTGAAGGTACTGCATTTTTAAGCTTTACCGAACGGATTGCAATGAGTCCGATAAAAAGAATGAGGATTGCAGTTAAAGAAGAGATTATTATTTTTGCCCGGATAGTCGGCGATAGTTTTTTTGTGTCGTTTTTCTTTGCATTCATAGGGTAATTTTAACAGAATTAGATGAAAGAATAAATATAATCATTAAGGATACTAATTGAATTTAAATGGAAAAAAATATAAAATCATTCCAAAAATAAACGCAAATTTGATAATTTGCTCACAATTTTTTTAGGAGGAATAAAACAGAAACTGCCTGAAATTGCGTCAGTTCCTGTTTTATAAGTTTCCTTACGGAAACTTAAGAATATAAAGCACATTCTCATTTCATTGCGAATGTGTGAAAAAAATGATTCGCAAATTTGATAATTTGCTCACAATTTTTTTAGGAGGAATATATGAATATTTTTCGTGGTGCTTTTACGGCTTTAATTACACCTATGAACAAAGACGGTTCAGTTGATTTTGAGGGCTTCCGCAAAAATGTCAAACATCAGCTTTCCGAAGGCATTGATGGTCTTGTTCCTCTTGGAACCACTGCAGAAACTCCAACTTTGGACGAACGACCTGGTGAAGAAGAAGACAAGATTATTCAGATTGTATTTGAAGAGGTTCGCGCATTCGAAAAAGCTGCAGGTAAAAAAATCCCTGTAATTTTGGGAGCAGGTTCTAACAATACAAAGGATGCAGTGGCATATTGTGAAAGAGCAAAAAAAGCAGGTGCAGACGCCGCTCTGGTAGTTACACCTTACTATAATAAACCTTCAAAAGAAGGTATCTATCAGCATTTTGCTGCAGTAAGCAAGGTTGGTATTCCAATCATCGTTTACAACATTCAGGGAAGAACAGGCTTGAACATTCCTACAGATTTACTTGCACGCATTGCAGATCTTCCAAACATCGCTGGTGTAAAGGAAGCTTCAGGCTCAGTTGCTCAGATGATGGAAGTAATCGGTAATGTAAAGGCAAAGCATCCTGATTTTGCTGTACTCTCGGGGGATGATGCATTGACACTTCCTTTGATTGCAGCCGGTGGAGACGGAATTATTTCTGTTGCTTCAAACATGATTCCAGCCCTTATGCATGAACTTGCAACTGCATGTCTTGAAGGAGATTTCAAGAAGGGACGCGAGATTCATTACAGACTTGCACCATTCTTTAAGGCAGAATTCTCTGACGGTAATCCAAGTTCAATCAAATATGCAATGAACTGTAAGAAGATGCCGGCCGGAACCTTAAGACTTCCTTTGGTAGAAGTTAATGCAGATGCAAAGAAGATAATCGAAAAAGCAATTAAAGACTGTAAACTTTAATCGCTCTGATTTTCGTTTTGGGAGTCCACAGTGATTGATTTACACTGCCACTTAGACGGATCTATAACACCGGAAATAGCAAAAAAGCTTGCAAGGCTTCAGAACATAGAATTACCTTCTAAGACTGATGATGAATTAATCCGTAAGCTTTCTGTTCCGCAAACCTGCCAGAGTCTGAATGATTTTCTTGAATGCTTTGGTCTTCCTTTAAGACTTTTACAGACAAAACAAGGAATATCAGAAGCAGTAAGACTTGTTCAGGAAGATTGTAAGGCTCAGGGGTTTGAATATCTTGAGCTCAGGTTTGCTCCGCAGAAGCATTGTGTAAACGGTCTTAATCAGGACGAAGTTGTTTTGGCAGCTTTAGATGGTCTTAAAAAATCTGATTTACATACAAATCTTATTCTGTGCCTCATGCGAGCCGATGTGAATCAGAAAGAAAACTTAGAGACAATCGAAGTTGCAGAAAAATATCTTGTAAAGGATGAAGGGGTTGTGGCCCTGGATTTAGCCGGAGCCGAAGCTCTTTTTAAGACAAAGGATTTTAAGGAAGAATTTCTTCTGGCTAAGAAAAAGAATATTCCTTTTACAATTCATGCAGGAGAAGCAGACGGACCTGAAAGTGTCTGGAGTGCGATTGAATCGGGTGCTGTAAGAATAGGACATGGAGTAAGGATTTACGAAGATCCTTCTTTAGTGGAATATGTTGCAGAGCATAAAATCCCGCTCGAGATGTGTCCTTCAAGCAACAGATGTACAAGGGCAGTTGAAGATATGGAAAACTATCCTTTACGAAGTCTGATGGAAAAAGGCGTGAAGGTCACAATCAATACGGATGATCCTGCAATACTTCGTACGACTTTAAAACAGGAGTATGAGTATATAGAAAAAAAGTACGGCATCACTTTTGATGAAAAAACACAGTTCCTGCTCAATGCAGTTGAATCGGCATTCTGCAGCGATGAATATAAGAAGATTTTGAAGGAGAAAATAAATGGCAGATAAGATTAAAGTTGGTGTATTAGGCGCAACAGGAATGGTAGGACAGCGTTACATCAAACTTCTGGAAAATCATCCGTGGTTCGAAGTAACATATGTTGCAGCAAGTCCACGTTCAGCAGGTCAGTTATATAAGGATGCAGTCAGTAACCGCTGGCTCATTGGTGAAAATATTCCGGACGGTGTTGCAAACCTGATGGTAGAAGATGCAAACCTTGCAGAAAAAGCAATAGGTAAGTGTCAGTTTGTATTCAGTGCCCTCGAGCTTCCTAAAAAGGATGACATCAAGGCACTCGAAGCAGCATACGCAAAGGAAGGAATTCCAGTAGTAAGTAATGCTTCTGCAAACCGCTGGACAGAAGATGTTCCTATGCTCGTTCCTGAAATCAACTATGCTCATCTTGATGTAATTGAAGCACAGAAAAAGCATAACGGCTGGGACAAGGGCTTTATTGCAGTAAAACCAAACTGTTCGCTTCAGACATACATGATGCCTCTTCACGCACTCATTCAGGCCGGATACCCGGTAAAGAGGATGATTGTAACAACACTGCAGGCAACAAGCGGAGCAGGTTATCCTGGTGTTCCTTCGTTCGATATGATAGACAATATTGTTCCATACATCGGCGGCGAAGAAGAAAAGACAGAAAAGGAATGTCTCAAGATTTTGGGTTCTGTAAAAGACGGAAAAATCGTAAATGCAGATAAGCCTGTTGTTTCTTCTACATGTACACGTGTTCCGGTTGTAGACGGACATACAGCCTGTGTTTCTTTAGAGTTTGATTTACCTGATGACAAAAAACCAAGCCTCGAAGAAATTGAACGCGTATGGACAAGCTACACTTCTGTTCCACAGGAATTAAAGCTTCCTTCGGCTCCAGAACATCCGATTGTTGTTCGCCACGAAGAAAACCGTCCTCAGCCTCGCCGCGACCGTGAAACAGAAAAAGGCATGGCCTGTGTAATCGGCCGCCTCCGCCCATGTAACGTTTTCGACGTAAAGTTTGTAGCCCTGAGCCACAACACAAAACGTGGTGCCGCCCTCGGTGGAATCTTAAACGCCGAACTTCTAAAAGTAAAAGGTTTTTTTGATTAATCACAATTCAAAAGTATAAAATAGGAAAGACGGTATCTTATGAGGTACCGTCTTTTTTTATTTTTTCAAATATCTGTGTTATAATTTTTTTTGTTTGGGAATTAATTTAATAAAGGCGGAGGATGAGAATGTATCGAAAAATTTTAATTTTGATTGGAATCGGGGCTTTATTTTTTGCAGGTTGCTCTAAAAAGGATAATGGAGCAGAACAGGTTCAACAGGGAAAGGCTCAGACAAAGACAGAAAATACAAAGGCAGATCAGGAAGAAGAAAAAAAAGTTGATTATGCGGAAATTAAAGCCAGACTTGAAGCAAGCTTTAAGGGAAATACAAAGGGTGGAATTACAATTTACGGCGACGCTGTAATTATGCCTGTTCCGGATGAAATGGAAGTTGTATCAACAAGGGTTTTTGGTGATGAAGATGATGGAGCTGATATATCACAAAAAATTTACAAAGAAGTTCAATTTATCCCCAATGATTTATCTCTGGAAATCCAGTTACCAGAAGATATTTATGATAAACATCCTGTTTTAAATTTTGAAGCAGAACATGATGGAAAGACTTTTTTCTATGATGAACCTCTTTCCTTTTATCCAATTAGTTTAATTAATTCTGAAAAACTTGCAGGTTATAGAAGTTATATCACTTTTGCAAATTATAATTATTATTCGAAAAATTATAATTACACAGTTTGCCTTAAAGATGCAGAAACAAAAAAAACTATTGCAAAAAAAACAGTAGTTGTAAAACCTGTTTCGCAGGGATTCTTTGTTTATACAAATGATTATGAATCACCTTTTATTTCATACATGGAGCAAAGAAGTTTAGAAACTGATACAAGGTATCATATGATTTATAGGGGAAAGGGAAGTAAAGCAGAATCAAAAGGGACAATGCTTATTATTTCGGCTGATTATGGTACAGACACAGGATTTTCGTATATTCCACTTTTTGCAGTAAAAACCTTTGATGATAAAAACGGCACATGTACTTTTGATTTTGAAATTGCAAATGGTGGCCAGTATAAAATTGATTTTTATGACTGCGAAACAAAAAAAATTACAAAAACCTCTCTTTTTGAATATATACAATTTAGAACTTCTAATTCAGAGGTAAAATATTTTTATCCTCCTGAAACAGAATGGAAGGTAAAGGCCGAAGACGGTTTAAGACTTAGAAATTATCCTATGGGAAAAAAGATTGGTCTTTTGGAAAACGGAACTGAGTTTGTTCAGACAGAATATTCCTGGTTAACATTTTCTGATAGTATTGACGGAATCAAAGGTTTCTGGATTCCTGTAAGGGTAAAAACAGACAGACCCGAAATTGATAAAAGCGATTTATACTGCCGTGACCCGCACATAACAGATGGCTGGGTATTTTCAGGATATCTTGATTTGATTGAAAAATAATTTTTTATTTTGATTATAAGATTTATTTCCTTCCCACAATAATCATAGTGCGGGCGTGTTCATCGTATGGGGATAAATCAAAGTCGCCGTAGACGTTTACTTCTTTAAGGCCAAAATCATGGAGCTTGTCGCGTAAAAAGGATGCCGGATAAAGGCGCTGGATAAAGGTGTGATCGACTACAGGGGCTGTTGTTTTAAGCTCGCTGTCTTTTGTCTGCAGGGGGTAGAGCATCCATCTGGAAGAAAGACCTTCCCATGCTCCTTTTACTTTAAACTCTGTAACAACCTTGTAGCCGGCGCGTTCAAAAATTTCGCCAGGGGTCCAGTACATTACGGCAGTTTCACGGCTTGTACATTCCATTATAAAAGTTCCGCCTTCTTTTACAGCTTCTGCCATGTTCTGTAAAATGAGCATGTCTTCTTCCTGTGTATCGCAGTAACCGAACGAGGTATAAAGGTTTACAACGCAGTCGAATTTTTTTTGAGTTTTATAAGTCCTTAAATCCGTATTCAAAAGTGTGAGGCAAACACCTTCGTCATCTGCGCTTTCTTTTGCAGCATCAAGCTCTGCCTGAATTATATCTATTCCGGTAACATCAAGACCAAGCAGGGCTAATTCAACAGAAATACGACCAAGCCCGCAGCCTGCATCTAAAACAGAATCCCCGTCCTTTAATCCGGCAAGCTTTTTTACATATTCTGCCACTGCTGGTGCTTCTGCCCAGCGTTTTTCGTCGAACATAATCGGAGCAAAATTAATCCAGAAATCTTCTTTTTCGAACCATTGCATATAATCCTCTTTATCATTAAATCATATCATTTAGAATTTTACAATTAACTTAATTGGTGATATGATAGAATTCTGATTATTAATTATTCAGAGAGTTTTTACATGGGTTTTAAGCGTTTTATATTAAAGCATTTTTCATTCGACAAGCCTCTTAACAAACGTATAAGCCTTGTTATGCTTATGTGTGCAATTATAGGAAATGTTCTCGGCGCGTTTGAATCATTTTTTATAGAGCTTCCTCTTGTTGCAAAAATTCTTCCGGTATGTGCAGTTGTTATTCTTACTATTCTTCTTATTCTTGGATTTAAGACAGAAAAAACGCGTGCTTTTAATTTTGTCTCCATTTTTATTACTACCTCAGTGATTTTTCCTCTTATGTTCTTTGCAAACGGTGGTTTTCAGAGCGGAATGCCTTTTTATCTTCTTGTAAGCTCTGTATTTATTGTATTCGGATTAAAGGGTGCGGCAAGAATCATCCTTTTTATAATTGACATTGCAGAAATTATTGTTTTGTGTTTTGTTTATTTTCATTACCCTCAGATTTTCCCTGTGATAGCTCCTGAGGTTCAGGCCTTTGATATTTCTGCAAGTCTTGTTGTCGCTTTTTTAGTAATGTACAGCTTTGCATATTTTGTACGGCTTCAGCATGAATATGATAACAGAAAAATCAAGGAGCTTTCTGAATTATATAAGCTTCAGGCAAATACTGATGAACTTACAAATCTTTACAACAGGCGGTATTTTAAAGATTTTCTGAAAATTGCAATTTCCACTTTAGGTGATACAGGTCAGCTTCATCTTGCAATGTTCGATATAGATGATTTTAAAGTGATAAACGATAAATTCGGTCATCTTTATGGAGATGAGGTTTTGAAGAAATTTGCCGCAATCCTTATTGAAGAAAGTCACGATAATATATTTGCATGCAGATACGGCGGCGAAGAATTCCTGATTCTTATTCCAAAAAAAACTTCAAAACAGGCTCTTGAAGTTGTTGAACGGATTTTACAGAAAACAAGAGACCGTATTATTTATGATGAAAAACACAGCGTAACAGTAAGTGCAGGTTTTATTACCTACAAAAACAATATGACGTACGATGTTCTTTTACAGACGGTAGATGCTAATCTTTATAAAGCTAAATTCAGCGGTAAAGACAGAGTTTGTTACTAGTGGAGCTTATTCGTCTGTTATTTCGTAAAGTTCGATATTTTCATCCTGGAAATTCGAAAAGCAAAGGTATTTTCCGTCGGGGCTTACATCAAGTCCGGTTGGCTGATTTCCGCCTTCGAAAGACTGTATAATCTTCATCGTCTGAATATCGATAATCTGTATTTTCCCGTTGAGAGGGCTTCGTTTCGTATAATCGGTTTTATTATTCGGCCCGCGCGAAGAAACAAAAAGCCATCTGTCGTTATAAAGGTCTATTGTATTGGGATTATTGAATACCTGAGTCTTCCGTGAAATTTTAAAAGTGATTAAATCAATTTCGTAAATCAGGCGGTAGTACATGTCTGAAACATACGCCTTAGTTTGAGCACGATTCAGAACAATATGACGCATTGCTGCATTTTCAATTTTGATTGAGTCTGTTCTTTTTCCTTCATCAATATCAAATTTTTCTATTATTCCGCTTCCGAACGAAAGACTTAAGATTGTGTTTCCGTTGTTTATAAAGTATAATCCCCGCGGTTCGCTTCCAGTCCTGAGCTTTTTAACGCACTTTCCGCTTTCATAGTCAATGATTGAAACATCATTTGAAATCCAGTTTGAAACTGCAAGAAGCTGTTTTTCTTTACTGAAGGCAATGAATTTAGACCAGTTTCCTTCAGTTGGAATTGTCCGTATATATTTAAAATCAGGATAAGAATATTCGTAAAGATTTGCAGTAGTCATTTGTGAAACAAGGAAATTATTTTTTTCGGGAATGAATAATCCTTCTGCAAAGCCCTGTTTTTTTGCATCAGGCGGTGTAATACGTTTTATGACTTTTTTTTCTTCAACGCTGAAAATATCAAAGCCGGTGTCTTCTAATAGTGGCATGATGATATATTTATTGTCCGGCGAAAACAAAACTTGCTTAGGCTGCCTTCCACACTTATAAGTCCCGATTTTTTTGAGCACAGGTCCTTCAGTTTTTTCTGCCGCCTTATTCAAAGCCTTATCCTGAGCCAGAACACTCACCGCGAGTAACGAAAAAAAGATGATAAAAAATTTCTTCATAAGCTGATTATACTTTACACTGTGGAAGTGGGGCAAGAGAGAAGAAGAGGGATTTTTTCATATCGCCAGTTCTTCCCAGCGGGCGTATTTTTCTTCCAGGAGTTTGGTGAGTTTGGTGTAGCGCTCGCCGGCTTTTCGGGCGGTTTCGAAGTCGGGGCTGGACATCAGTGGTTCCAGTTCCTTCTGTTCTTTTTCGAGTTCGGGGATTTCTTTGTCTAAGGCTTCGAATTCGCGCTGTTCTTTGTAGGAAAGTTTTTTTCTGGCAGGAGGAGTGGTAGCGGCAGAAGCAGTGGCAGATGATGAAGAGTCAGGGGCCGAAGAAGAGATGTTTTTATCGGCAGAACCCGCGCCCCCAGAAGTGATATTTTTATCCCTAGAAGCGATGTCCTCTTTAGAACCCGCCTTCTTCTCCTCTTCCAGATACTCAATGTATTCGCTGCATTTTCCTACAAAGCCGCTTATGCTTCCGTCTTCTTCCATAATAAAAAGAGAATCGGCACACTTATCCATAAAATAGCGGTCGTGGCTTACGAGTAAGAGGCAGCCTTCAAAGTGCATCAAAAACTGCTCCAGAAGGTTCATCGTAAAAATATCAAAGTCGTTTGTGGGTTCGTCTAAAATCAAAAAGTTTGGATTTTCCAGAAGCAGGCGTACAAGATAAAGCCTTTTTCTTTCACCGCCCGAAAGACTGCTTACAGGTGAATGCTGGATTTTTCCTTCAAAGCCGAACTCTTCCAGAAATCTTGCAGCGCTTACTTCCTTTGTGCTGTCGTTCAGCGTCATGTGTTCGGCAGTTTCTTTTATGTATTCAAGCACAGTAAGATTTGTATCTTTAAAAACAGGATTTTGTTCATAGTAGCCGAATTTGGTGTTTACCCCTGTTTCAACATTTCCAGAATCAGGGACGAGCTTTCCTGTTACTATGTTTAAAAATGTAGTTTTTCCGGCCCCGTTATTTCCAAAAATTCCAATTTTCTGGCCTTTTGTAAACTTATAGGAAAAATCTGATATTATCTTCTGCCCGCTAAATTCTTTAGAAATATTGTGAAGCTCCAGGACCTTTCCGCCAAGCCTTTTTCCCTTTACTTCAAAAGTGTAGCCCTTATCAGCTTTAAATTTTTCGCGGTTTATAAGCTGTTCATCTCTCTGGATTCTTGCCTTGATTTTTGTTCCCCTTGCACAAGGACCTCGTAAAAGCCATTCACGTTCAAAGCGTAAAACTGATTCTATTCGTCGTTCTGTGTTTGCTTCGATTTCTTCTTCCGTTTCTTTTTTCTCAAGATACTGTGAATAGTTTCCGGTATAGAGTTTAAGCTTATTTCTTGCAAGCTCGTAGATGTTCGTACACACTGCATCCAGAAAGTAGCGGTCGTGGGTTACCATCAAAACGGAGCGCGTTGTATCTTTAAGATATTTCTGAAGCCAGGAGATTGTTTTTATATCAAGGTGATTGGTCGGTTCGTCCAGTAAAAGAACTTTTGTATCTTCAACTAAAACTTGGGCAAGACAGACTTTTTTAATCATTCCGCCGCTTAGCTCTCCCATTTTCTGATTAAGATTCTGGATATCGAGCATGCCAAGAATTGAACTTATCTGCGCTTCGTAGTTCCATAAATCAGCGCTGTCCATCTTATGCATCACTTCGTCATATTTTTTTGTAACAGAAGCTTCGTTTTTAGAAATGGCCAGTTCTTCGCAAACCTTTGTGTATTCATTTATGATTTTAAGCTTTGGAGAATCGCTTTTAAAAATATGCTCACGGATTGTATCTTCTTTTTCGTATAAAGGATTCTGCGGTAAAAAAGAAACGCCTGCTTCGCGGTTAAAAACAACACTTCCTTCGTCTGGCTGTAAAACTCCTGCAATCGTGTTCAAAAGAGTTGATTTTCCTGTTCCGTTTTTTCCGATTAAAGCTGCTTTTTCGCCTTCCTGAAGTCCAAACGTAACACTGGTAAAAAGTGGCTTTTCGCGTCCAATTTTGGAAAGGTTATTTATAGAAAGAAGATTCAATTTTTTCTCCGGAGATTTCTGATTAAGTTTTTAAATACAGTTTGTACAGATACGGAAGAATTGTCAAGAATAATTATTCCTACTTGATAATAATGTGTCTTACTGTTAGATTTTTATTATGTTTTTTTTGCGATGTAAGACTTTTTATAACGATGGATTTCAGAAAATCCTTTTTACTATATTATGTTTTCTTTTTTCGATGGATATCTGTTCTGCCAAAGGTAGTGCAGAAATAAAATCTGTTGATGAACTTCAAATGTACGGTGTTTCTTCTGAAGCAGATCTGGGCTATGGAGAAAATGATCCGTTGTTTTTTGGAAATCCGTCTGATGCGGTTACAGACTTAAAGCATAAGAATAATTATCTTCTCGAAAAAAAACAGTTTGTTGTGTCTTATAATGCAGAGAAATTAATTCCAAACTGGGTTGCCTGGCATCTTTGTTCAAATGACGTTGGTTATATCAGACGGTCGAATGATTTTAGAAGTGATGAAACTTTGCCCAAACAGTTTTATGCGGTAACAGACAAGGATTTTCAGTTCAGCATTTATGGTTTTGAACGCGGACATCTGTGTCCTTCGGGAGAACGTACGACAAATGCAGGAGATAATTCAGCGACTTTCTTGATGACAAATATTGTTCCTCAAAGTTCAGACAGTAATCAGGGTGTGTGGAATTATCTGGAAAATTATGAGCGTTCACTTGCGCTTGATGGATATGAACTTTATATTTTTGCAGGTACACTTGGAAGTGGTGGAACAAGTTCGAAAGGATATTATGAATTCATTCCTGTAAAAAATAATATGCGGATAACAATAACGGTTCCTTCATCGATGTGGAAAATTATTATTGCAATTAAGGAAGGAACAGATGATTTTAACCGCATTGATGAAAATGTTCTTTGCATTGCAGTTATTATTCCGAATAAAACAGGTATTTCGAAAAAAGGCGGCTGGCAGCAGTTTGCCTGTTCGATAGATGATATTGAAAAAATTACAGGTTATGATTTTTTTGAACTTCTGCCTGATGAAATTGAATCTAAAATTGAAGAAAAGGTTTACGGTAAAAAATGATTTCATTACTTGCAAGAATTTTTATTAAAGACAGAAAAAATTACTCGGACCGGAAAGTTCGTGAGAGTTATGGTGTTTTGTGCGGCGGATTCGGAATATTTTTAAATCTTCTTTTGTTTGCTGCTAAATATTTCTTTGGAATTTTAGCCTGCAGTGTTTCCATGCGTGCAGATGCTTTGAACAATCTTTCGGATGCGGCTTCATCTATCGTTCAGATTTTAGGCTTCAAGCTTTCTTCGAAAAAACCGGATCCTGAGCATCCTTTCGGTCATGGCAGACTGGAATATATTGCAGGATTAATAATATCTTTCTTTATCATTCATATGGGAGTTGAATTAATTAAGGATTCAATCGGAAAAATCATTAATCCACAGCAGTCACAGATAAATATTGTATCAGTCATAATTATGTGTGCGGCAATTCTCGTAAAATTTTACATGTACAGTTATAATCACTTTATTGCAAAAAAAATAAAATCGGTGAGCATGGAAGCGACAGCAAAAGACAGTTTCAGTGACATGATTTCTACATCAGTTGTCATTATATCAATGATTTTAAGTCGTTTTACTTCGTTTCCGGTTGATGCGGCCGGTGGTATTATAGTAAGTCTCTTTATTTTGAAGACAGGTATAGAAACTGCAAAAGATACAATCCTTCCGCTTTTAGGAACATCTCCTTCAAAAGAGCTTGCAGAAAACGTTGAAAAAGAACTGCTTTTACATGAACCGGTAATCGGAATGCACGATCTTGTAGTTCATGATTATGGTCCTGGGCGTATGATGATTTCGCTTCATGCCGAAGTTCCCGGTAATAAGAATATTTTTGAACTTCATGATGTAATTGATAACGCAGAAAATGATATTGCAAAGAAATTTAACTGTCATGTAATTATTCATATGGATCCGGTAGATACGAAAAACAAGCGGCTTGATATATTTAAAAAAATAATTAAGGAAGAATGTCTTAGAATTGATGAACAGATGAATTTTCATGATGTTCGCATTGTTCCCGGAAAAACGCATACGAATCTTATTTTTGATGTAGTAAAGCCTTTCTGCTGTAAAATGAGCGATGAAGAGTTAAAGCTTAAACTGAATCAGGCAATTCATGCAAGGGAATCAGACATATATTGTGTTATTACGATAGATCAGCCGTTTGCATGAGATTGACTATTTTATTATATTAAGTTACTGTAAAATTATGAAAAGTATAAATAATAAAATGTTTAATAAGATAATGTTAGTTATTATTTTTGCATCATTAATTGGATGTAAAAATATAGTCAGTTCTGAAAAAAACTCACCTGAGAAAGCAGCATCAGATTACATCAACAATTTAATTTCCCAGAATAAT
>JAFYZU010000003.1 GCA_017548565.1 Treponema sp. | reverse complement strand
AATCTCATTAAGGTTCCCTCCAGAAAAAGTAGGATATCGTGCCCGGATGGGCTTATCTATCTTAGCACGATAAACCTTGGGGCCTTAATGATTTTCATGCGCTTCAAATCGGATGTCGGGTCTACGCCCGCCACCGTTTAAGCGCGTAGTTATGTGGACGCCCGCACTGGGGCGCAAAGTTGTCGAGTAATAGTCAAAAAAGCTAAAAAATGCTATATTTAAATTGATATGCATACAGAACCTGAAATAAGAAGAGCGATAAAGCCCATTATTGAAAAATATGGACAGTTAAATACCACAGAATTAAAGTCGATTCTTGCAGAATATATAGAATATGACGAAGAAGATTTGAAAGCTTCTGACACAAGAAGTGGAGAAACCCTTATTGAACAAAGAATTCGTAATATTGTTTCTCATGCAAAGACAGATGACTATATTTATCCAGAAGGTTTTAAAGTAAATAAAACAGTAAAGCCTACAATTTTTACCGCTATTGAAGGTCTTTCTTCAGAAACAGTAGAAATTTCTACAAATGAAATTTCAAAAAGAAAGTCTGCTGTAAAAAAGTCCGAAAAAAACAAGAAAACATATAGAAAAATTAATTGGAATTTAGAAAATGAGCGCCGTACTGAAATAGGAAGTAAGGGCGAAGTGTTTGTTTATGAACGTGAAAAACAAATTGTTGCAGAATTTGATGAAAAATCAGTTAATCGTGTTATTCATCTGAGTGCTAAACAAGGTGATGGTTTTGGTTATGATATTGAATCTGTTAATAAGGATGGAAAAACAATATTTATTGAAGTAAAAACAACCACAGGCAATGTAGAAACTCCTTTTTATATGAGTGTAAATGAGAAGTCCTTTTTTGAAGAAAACAAGAATAACAATGCTTATATTTACAGAGTTTATAATTTCAATCCTGAAACATCACATGGGCAAATAAAAATTATTTCTGCAAAAGAATTGTTTGAAAATTATAATTTTGACCCGATTTCATTTATAGTTACACCAAAAGAATAATAGATTTGTAAAATGGGAGTTGCAAATGACAGTAGATAATGAAAAAGCGATTAGAGCCATAGTGAAAAGCCATGTAGAAAGTTATGCATCAGGTTTTTCTGATAGGCATATACAAGAATTTGACGATGACGAAGGCACAATAAACATGAAAATCCACAATGTATTTATTGCTGCTTTAGGTGCAGATATTCAATACTACTCGGCTCTTTCTAGGTCGTTAGATTCTTCTCTTGGAAATATGCTTGAAAAAATGGCAATAAACATTGCTACTTTACATTATACAGTTTCTCAGCATGTAGAGGGAAATATTTATAAAGAACAAACTGAATATATTGCAGACATTCTTGAAGAATACAAGCGTCATGCTAGGAAACCTCAACTTTCTGATTATGTAGGTATTACAAAGAAAAATAAAAATGACATCATTAATAAGAGACACGAAAGTGATTATTATTTAATCGATGAAGAAACTGGAATGCATTATCTAATAGAACTTAAAATTGGTGGCGATTTGGATAATAAAAAAGCTCGTTCCGAAAAAGAAGCCTTACTAGAACAGTATTGTATTCTTGCAAATAATTTAGGTTCTGAAGAAAAAGTAAAAATCTATTTTGCAACAGCCTATAACCGTTATGGCGAAGAAAAACCTTGGAAGCAAGGGAGAGTTTTACAATTCTTTAGCGAAGATGAATTAAAAATAGGTCGCGATTTTTGGAATATGGTTTGTAAAACCGACAAAGGTTATGAAATCGTATTAGATGAGTATAAGAAAAATGCTCATTTTATAATCGAAGCATTAAACAAAATAAAAAAGGTTTATCTGCCTAATGCTTAATTTGGAAAGAGATTGGCACTGTTACCTAAAGAAAGGTAATAGTAAAGAACTTATTAAACAAGTTCCAGATAATAGTGTTGATTTTCTCTTGACTGACCCGCCGTACAATATCGGGAAGCATTCTACTGGTAATATTCCTTTACCAGGTAGAACTCCAATGAATAATGATGTTGCAGATTGGGATTGGGTTGATTTTAATCCAGAAGATTGGGTTGAAGATTTTATTAGAGTTTTAAAACCCACAGGAAATCTTTTTATTTTTACTTCATATAATCAACTTGGGCGTTGGTATAATTGTTTAGACCATAGATTTGATACAAGTAATTTCATGATTTGGCATAAAACAAATCCTGCCCCCAAAATTTTTAAGGCTGGTTTTTTAAATAGTTGTGAAATGATTTTCTGTTGTTGGAATAAAAAACATACGTGGAATTTTATTTCTCAGAAAGAAATGCATAATTTTTTAGAAAGTCCAATATGTATGGCTCCTGAAAGATTAAAAGAACCAAAACATCCTGCGCAAAAACCTGTTTCAATATTAAAAAAAATGATAACAATTTCAAGTAACGAAAATGATGTTGTTTTTGACCCATTCATGGGCGTTGGTTCAACAGGTGTTGCAGCACTTGAATTAAACAGAAAATTTATTGGCTTTGAATTAGATGAAAACTATTTTAATGCTGGTAAAAAACGAATAATGGAGTATAAAAAACATGTGTCAAGTTTATAATCAAGAAACATCTTTGAAACCATTAATTAAATGGCCAGGTGGAAAAGAAAAAGAATTAGAATTTATATTCCCTAATGCCCCTTCAAGAATCAATAATTATTACGAGCCTTTTGTAGGTGGCGGTTCAGTATTTATGGCTTTTAATGCAGATAATTTTTTTATCAATGACAAATCAAATGAATTGATAAATCTGTATAAATTCATTTCAACAAAAGATTCTGAATTTTATAGATGGGCAAACGGTATAGAAACTGCATGGAAAAATACTCTTAATTATGCAAGTTCTATAGGTTTAGAAAAGCTTTTTATTAGCTTTAGAAACAACGAAATTGATGTTAAAGAATTAAAAAATAAAATAGAAACTTTTGTAAAAGAAAACGAAAAAAACATTTTAAACAATCTTCCCGACTTTTTTACAATAAATAAAAGTGTATTTGTTTCAGAAGTTAAAATAAACCTAATTCGTAAGCTTCAAAGAATGAAAAAACTTGAAGCTGAAAAATGGATTTTACCTGATGAAGATGTAAAAGCAAATATTGAAACAGCTTTTATGAGTGCATTGTATATGTATTTTAGAAAATTGTATAATGACAAAGAAGTTCAAAAAAACTCAGAACTTTATACAGCATTATTTTTATTTATTCGCAATTATACATACAGTGGTATGTTTAGATATAACGATGCCGGCGAGTTTAATGTTCCGTATGGCGGTACAAGTTATAATTCAAAAACACTGGATAACAAATTTAATTATTATCAATCTGAAAAAGTCTTGAATAAATTTTCTCATACAAAAATTGAAAATTTAGATTTTGAAGAATTCTTCAAACAAAATGAGCCTAAAGAAAATGATTTTGTATTTTTAGACCCACCTTACGATTCTGAATTCAGCACTTATGCTCAAAATGATTTTACAAGAGAAGACCAAGCCCGTCTTGCAAATTATTTATGCAATGAATGTAAAGCAAAATGGATGATGGTAATAAAAGCTACCCCATACATTTTGTCTTTATATGAAAATAAAGGGTTAAATATAAAACAATTTGACAAAACTTATACGGTAAGTTTTATGAATAGAAACGATAAAAAAGCGGAACATCTTATTATTATGAATTATAATGATGAAGTAGATGTACAAGAAAAATTGTTTGCATAGAGTAAACAGCACATAACATGGTTTTCAAAACCGATAAAAACTTTTTCACAAAAGTTGCTTTTCGTGCCTTTACGGCACCGCAACTTTTGCGCCAATTTTGCGCGGTGCGCAAAACCGTTTTTACGGTTTAAAACGCTAGTTAGGTTGATGCCGCTTTGCGCGGCACTTGCTGTTAGTAAGGAAAATCTTCCAACATTTCTAATTTTGAAATTTTTGGAGGTTTTATACTATGGTTTTTGGTATATCTATTACATGGCTTATTTTTGCATTTGCTGTTGCATATGGTGCAAAAAACAGAGGACAATCTTTTGGAACTTATTTAGCATTATCAATTTTTTTATCTCCTCTTGTTGGTGGAATAGTTCTTCTGATGGTAGGTGCAAACAAAGAAGGAATAGAAAATAATTCTATATCCGCCGGTAATTCAAAAAAATGTCCATTTTGTGCAGAAATTATTAAAATTGACGCAAAAGTATGCAGATACTGCGGAAGAGATCTTCCAGAAGAATCTATTCCTAAAACAACTGTTAAAGGCAATTGGATATGCAAAAATTGCGGAACTGAAAATGACAAAAACTGGAATAATTGTTCAAATTGCAGTAAATCACGGTTAGATATGTAGATTTATAAAAAAAAGAATCATAAATAAATTATTTATATCTTAATACTTTCAAAAACTTTTAGTTCATTATTTCCCGCCTTTTTTGTTGACAAATATAGGATTTATCCTATATTCTAAAAATATGGAAAATAAATTTACGGTAGAGTTTTATGAAAAGGAAGATGGTGAAAAACCATGCCTCACATTCCTTAATACGCTCGAAGTCAAGCTTCGAGCTAAAGCTTTCCGTGATTTAAAGTTATTGGAAGAAAAAGGTACAGAACTTCGTTTACCTTATTCAGAACATCTTGATGATGGAATATTTGAACTTCGTACTAAACAAGGAACAAATATTATACGAAATCTGTATTTTTTCTTTGTAGGAAATAAAATAATTGTAACACATGGTTTTCGAAAGAAAACACAGAAAACTCCGCCAGGAGAAATTGATCGGGCGAAAGAATACCGCAAGGATTATCTTGCAAAGCATCCGCAAAAGGAGGAAAAGAAATGACACTTACAGAGGCATTAAATGAACAGATGAAAGATGAATCTTTCAAAAAAGAATATGACGCACTTGGACCAGAATATGAAATTATTTCCTCACTTATAGATGCAAGAAAAGCCTGCAACGTAACACAAAAGCAGCTTTCTGAAACTACAGGAATTGCTCAATCAGATATAAGCAAAATCGAAAATGGTTCAGGTAATCCTACAATTAAAATATTAAAAAGATTAGCTGAAGGTCTGGGTATGAATCTAAAAATTGAATTCACACCAAAATCTCAGTTTGCAATGAACTAAACCTAACATGCGCTTCAAATCGGATGTCGGGTCAGGCCCGCCACCGTTTAAGCGCGTAGTTAGGCGGACGGGCCACTAGCCCGCTTATTTAAATACAGAAGAAATTTATTTTTTGAAATTTAAGCACAAATCTTCCAATTGAGTAAAATCTAATGTCATCTCTAATAGAGGCTTTTGACCATTAGGCTGATTATCTTGATTCTTTTTTGCCTCGTATAGGTTTTTGGCAGTGCGCTCTATTTTATCTTTGTTTTGACGAACAAAGTAAAGTTCATTAAAAACTATGAGTTTGTATTTTAAATCACCTTCATCGTTCAAATCGTAATTTATTACCTCGGATTCAGGAACAGGAATCATATTGTTGAAACGAAGCGTTCCATAAAGTCTTTTAGAATCCTTCATGTAAATTGTAATGAGGGTATCATTTTTGATTTTGCCGTTCTGTGTATAATCTTTTTGTTTTGGAGATGAAAGCGGTATGAAATAATTGAAGTCATTGAGTTTTTCGATTATTCCAAGATATTTGCGATGATAGATTCGGGAATCAGCTTTATTTGACATTACTCGCGTTTCTGTTTTTCTAAGATATTTTATGTATTTATCTGAGATAATCACAAACTTATACGACATTGGAACTCCAACAAAAAAAGGCGACCTATTACAGCCGCCATTTACATTCTCCAGTTAAGGGGCGGAGCTTCCCCAAATTACATTCTCCAGTTAAGGGACGGAGCTTTCCCACAATTAAAATATAATATAGCTTATGAATTTCTGTCAAGTGATTTTTACTGCGTTTCCCAGTCATTCAAAGTGTCATGAACAAGTGTTTCAACTGTTTTTACAACGGCATGTTTCAATTCTGCAATAGATTCAGACTGTATAGATATTTTTTGTGGAACAAACAGACGGTACATTTCAACTTCTAATACATTTGCCATTTTCGCTAAAGTCTTGTCGCTTGGCCATAATCGTAAACCTTCTATTGAATTTACAGTCTGCTCTGAAATTTCAGCTTTTTCTGCCAGTTCAAACTGCGACCAGCCTTTATTTTTGCGGTATTTCTTTAAATTATAGCTCAAGGCCTCTCTTAAATCTTGTGTTTCCATTATTTCAGTATATTTTGCAGCTAAAGAACACAATTTTGAACTTATGAAAAATAGGTAAAAAAACTTGTAACTTATTATAAATAGGTTTATTTTGTATTATAAGTAGGAATTGTTTTTTATTTTTGTATTTAGAATAGGTTGATTCTAAAAGGAGCTGCATTTATGAAAAAGAAATTTTTGATTTTATTTTTGTTACTTCTTACTTTTGCCGCATTCGCAGAAGAACCGCCTATAGAAAGTGGTGGATGGCATTGGGATTCAGGAGTAACACTAAACGGAAAATGGTTTTACGATGTGGCAGAATCTTACAAAGAGCAGGACGGTTGGGCATACATCGAAGGTCATGGCAAAATTCATTATTGGCTCTACGACACCTACACTTATCACGAAGGATACGGAAAATCAATTGTAGACCAATATGTTCCAACTTGGATTGAGTCTATGGGATATGTAATTGACTTTGATCATATGAGAAGAGTAAATCCAAATACAGTTTTGGCTTCCTCTGTAAAAGCCCTGATGAAACAACGGGGCTGTGATGTAAGCGTTGCATTGATAACAAGAGACCCTTCTGCTCCTTATGTTGTTATAAACAATTATGACAGGGAAACAGACTCTTACTGGACTGATATTATTCCTCTCATTAGGTAATGAAAGGATTTGTATAAATCTTTTTTACATAAAATCAATTTTAAAGGAGAATTTCATGAAAATGAAAAAAATCGTAACTTTAGTTGCTGGTGCATTGCTTGCAACATCACTTTTTGCTCAGCAGGCAAAACAACCTGAAATTGAAGCCAAAGAAGAATTGAAAGCACCTGTTTCAGAAGAAATGGCTTCTATTCAGACTGCTTTCCAGCTTGCAGAATACGGTTACAAAAACGGCTCTGCTTCATCATTGCTTTGTGCAGCAGAAATCCTTGCACAAGTTCCAAAACAGGAAATGAAAACAAAAGCAACTCAAGATGAATCTGGAGCAAAGGAAAGTCAATCAGAAAAGAAACAGTATACCGCAGAACAGTTGCTTGCTGATGGTAAAAAACTTGCAGGAAAAGACAAGACATTGCTTGCCTATGCAAAGACAGTTGAAAAATTGGTAAAAGCCGGAACTCGCGGAGCTTTTGGTGGACCAAAATATGATTTCAGTTATGTTTACGGTAAGAGCAGAGCTTCATACTATAATGTCGGATTTGTAGCTGGGCGATATGCAGAAGTAGATATTTATTCTACGGATGGAGCTGATTTGGACTTGTATATTTATGATTCAAACTGGAATCTCATAGATAAAGATACATCTTACAGTTCAAACGCTTGGTGTAGTTTTGTTCCACGTTGGGATGGAAATTTTCATATTGTAGTAGTCAACAATTCAAGATATTGCTCATGGTTTGAGTTGTACACAAACTAATTTTTCAACATTTTTTAGCCTTGTGGTTAGTAATGCAATCGCAAGGCTTTGTTCTTTTAAAAGGGGGAAAAATATGGAAAAGAAAAATCGAACTGCAAAACAAGTGACTGAAATCGATACTTATCTAAAACTTTTTCCAAATGACAAAACATCTGATAAGGAAAACATGCGTTTCAATGCATTAAAAGAAGCCCAAGACATAAGAAAATTCGAAATTGATTTATATTGGAAGCGAACTGGATTCTTTTGGGCTTTTATTACAGTTATTTACACTGCATTGTTCGTAGTTCTTTGTAAGTATGTTGATTGCTCATGTAAAGAATTTCCCTGCAACTATTCATTTTTAGTTCCTGTAATTTCTGCTTTATCAGGATTAGGTTTTTTCTTTTCAGTTGCATGGCACATGGTAAATAAAGGCTCTAAGTTTTGGCAGAAAAACTGGGAAACTCATGTTTCATTACTTGAAAGATCAGAAATCGGATCATTATACGATGTTTATTTGAATCCAAAAACAACAGGAAGCCGATGGAATCCGACAAAGGAGTTTGATTTTTCGGTTACAAAAGTGAACATGTGGGCGAGTGCGTTGTTTTCTATCATTTCATTTATTGGATGTATCTTTTGTTCAATTTGGCTTTTTAAATACTCTAACCACAATTATATCAGTCTCATTCCTTCTGCAGTAATTGGAATTTTTACAATAGTAATTTTTGTCAGTCAGCAAGGTAATAAAAACATTGAATTAACAGCATCAGAACAAGACGAACTTAATATGATTCAAATTCTTTAAAATTTCGGAGAATAAGATGAAGTCAAAGAAAATATTTGCTTTATTTTCGTTTATTTTTATTGCTTATTCAGCATCTTCACAAAATTCAAAGTCCTATTTTCAAATAGCAAACGAGTATTTTAATAAAGGGGATTATAAAAGTGCGGTTATCAACTATGAGATGAGTTTATCGAATGATAAAACGACTTATGGATTAAATCATATTTATATAGGGAATGACTATTTTTTAATTGGAGAATGTTACTCTAAAATCGGAAAATATGATAATGCAATTTCCAATTTGAAAAAAGCATTGGAAATTTTTGAATCATCAAAAATACAGTCAGCTAAAACAGCTTCGGAGACAAAGGCGGATGCAGCAAAGTTTGCATCAGATACTGCTTTAGAACTCGGCAACATATATGAGGCACTTGGAGAATATAAAAACGCTCTTTCATATTTTAAAAAAGAACTATCAATAAATCTTAAAGTTTATGGAGAGAGTCATATAAAAACATCTAATGCTTACAGGGATGTAGGCTATATGGACTATCAGTGTGGTAATTATCAGGAATCAATCAACGAATTCACAAAAGCGTTAGAAATACGAAACTTAACTTTAGGTGAAAACTCATTGGAATTTGCAGAAAGCTTAATAGATTTGGCTGAAGTTTTCACTGCTACAGAAAATTATACAACTGCTTTTGAAAAATTAAAAAGAGCCGAAGAAATTTACACATCACTATTACAATCAGATAATATAAATTTTGCTTATTTATATCAAAGTTTTGCGGACTATTACAGGCGAACTGCGAATATAAATCAGTCTCTGACTTATGGTTTTAAAGCTATAGAAATATTTGATAAAAACTATGGTGAAAACAATTCCGCATCCATTGCTGTTTATTTAGCAGAAATCGAAAAATGCTATGCCTTGATGGGCGATGATTCCCGTTCTCTTTCGATACTCCTGAAATGCAAAAAATATTATGAAACTCACCCGCATCAAAATTTAACAAATGTACTTAGTAGTATCAGTGATATTTACAGCAACAAAGGTGATTATTCTAATGCCATTTTTTACTGTCAGGAAGCGATTAAAACCAGCAAGAAGTATTGGGGTGAAAAAACTATTGGAATGGCTGGGCTATATCATTCTCTTGGACTAATTTATGGATTGAAAAAAGATTATGAAACAGCACTGACTTTCTATGCGAAATCATTAGATTTATACATTGAATTAGAACAAGAAGATACAGAAGAAATTTTATCTTTAGTTGGCAGTATAGCAACAGCTTTTTTCTGTCTTGATGATTATGAAAAGGCTGAATATTATCAAAACGAAGTTTGCAGAAGAGCAAATATTTTAGGCTACACAGGAACAGAGGCAACTTCCTATTATGACCTTGGTATACTTTATAAGAATCCAGACTTTCAGAATATAAAAAAATCTGCCGAATGTTTTAAGAAGTCCTTTGAGTTACGCAAAAACTCCGTGTTTTATAAAAGCACAATCGACAGTGCAATGCGAACATTTTATATAACCGCAGGATTAGATTCATTCTCAAATGAAAAAGATTTTTTCCATGAAATGTTTTCTCTTGTTGCAGATACTTCGGAACATGCTCGCCTTGATATGGCATCGCTAAAATCTGATTTATTAAAAGAGACTTTGCCAATTCTTTATTATGCGATTGATTTTGAAGCAAAAAACAACAATCTAGAGAATGCATTTGAATATTCAGAGATGCTTCGTAGCCGTGGCTTTTTGGATCAAATCGGATTGGAAAGAGCACTATCGCTTGACGGAGTGACAGAATCTGAACGCAAGCAAATAAAGGAACTTACAAAGCAAATCTCAATTGCAAGAAAAGAAATAGAAACGCAAAGTTCACTGAGTGCTAATAAGCGTGATTCAGAAAAAATGTCACAGGCAGAAAAGAATCTTTCCGTTGCAGAAAAAGCCCTTTCAAAACTCGATGAAAAAATTGCAAAGCGACTTCCGACCTATGCTCAACTTCGTAATCCGAAAACGGTAAAGGCAAAAGATGCCCAAAAATGGTGTGGAAAAAATAGAGTAATTCTTGAATATGTTCTATGGAATCCAACAATTTTAGATGACTGTGAAATTTTGAAAGAATCGAATACACGAAAATGTGCTGAAGATATCAAGTTTTCTTCTTATTGCCTTATTATTACAAACAAGAAAATAACTGCCGTTCCTCTAGATTCGTCCTACGATTACAATTCTGCAATCAATTATTTACGAGATGCAATAACGCACTGGCCTATAAAATCGGAAGTTACATTTGAAAATCAAAGAAACGAACTTTATGAAAAACTTGTACAACCTGTCTTGCCATATATAAAAGGAGTAAAAGATGTGCTTATCGTTCCTGACGGTAATCTGGCATTTTTGCCGTTTGATATGCTTCGAGAAAATGCTGATTCAGCTGATTTCGGTAAAAAGTATGCAATCGGCATTTCACCTTCTGTTTCTGTCAGCATGATTGCAGATAAGGTAAAATCAAAATCATCGGATGCATTGTTGTTTGGTGGTGCATGGTATGACAAATCACTTTCCGAGGAAGAGCATAATCAGACTTTGCGTGGAAACGGAAAACGCGGATATGACAGAAGTTTTGCAACGGTTGATAATCAAACAAGATTATCAGTTGAAGATTTGCAGAATATTCTTAAAAATGAAGGTTCTGCAAAATATTTTGATCAAAAGAAATTAAACTGGCATGATTTGCCTGGAACAGTTGTTGAATTGGAAGCATTACAAAAAGCGACTTTTAAAAAGGCTACTGTAGAAACTCAAAAATCTGCAAGTGAAGCAACCTTAAAGTCTATGTCAAAAAACGGATTGCTTTCAAATTATTCTATATTACATTTTGCCTGTCACGGATATTTTGATAATGATTTATCTGAAATGTCCAGTGTTTTGTTCTCGGAAGTTTCGGGAAAAATTTCAGAATCCCAAGATGATGGTTATTTGACAATCGGGGAAGCCTGTTCTTTGAATCTTAATGCGCAAATGGTCTGTCTTTCTGCCTGTCAGACAGGCTTGGGTGAAATCAAGAAAGGCGAAGGTATGGTCGGACTTTCCCGTGCATTTATGGTCGCTGGTTCTAAAAATGTGGGCGTAACATTATGGTGTGTTGATGATGAGGCAACGGCAGAGTTTATGACACGAATGTATAAAAAAGTAAAAAGCGGAATGTCATATTCGGAAGCATACCGCAAGGTAAAAAATGAATTCAGAAACAGCGATGAATACAAACATCCATATTATTGGGCGGCATTTGTTGTATATGAATAATATTAATTCATGTATAAAATTCGCCTAACAACGCCTTCAAAGCGGATTTTGCGGTCAAGCCGCAAAACCGTTTAAGGCTATAGTTATATGGACGCCCTATTGGGGCGCGAGGTTAGAAAATGAAAAAATTATTTTGTTTAATAGCAGTTTTTATAACTTCAATTATCCTCTTTTCTTGTACTTCCATGCCTTCAAGTGCAAGGGATAGAATATTAATTTTAGATGGAATTTCTATTTCAGAAACAGCTTTTGGTGGAGTAGAACGATGGTATGCAGTTGATAAATACAACTATGATAGTTTTGTTGATGAGGTAAGATTTCAAGTAGGATATTTTAAAGAAAACAATATCGGATTTGTTCTTTATGGAAATGGAACAGAAGGCGAAGAAGCTTATTTTTCTCGACAAGGACTTGATTTAAGATGGGATTGGGGAAGTTATTCAAGAGATGGTTCAGATCGATTTAGATATTCCTTTGTAATTGAACCAGATGGAACAGGTTTGTATTATGATTTCTCGACTTCAACAGATGGGACTTCTAAGCCTCGAGGAATTTATAAAGTTCGAAAATTCTAAAGAAAGCGGGTCAAGCCCGCTTTTAGTATAATTATATTATAATGCCATTCTGGATAATATTTGTATTAATTATTTCGATAGTTCTCAAAATCTTTTCTCCGAAAATAAAGGGTTCTGTTGGAGAATTCAAAGTAAATACACATTTGAGTTTTCTAGGAAATGAATACATTATACTTAAAGATCTTTTAATAAAAAGTTCAAATGGATATTCATCACAAATAGATCAATTGGTTTTATCAGAATATGGTATTTTTGTAATTGAAACAAAGAATTATAAAGGGTGGATTTTTGGAAATGAAAAATCTGAAAATTGGACTCAGATAATCTATAAAGAAAAACATACATTTAGAAATCCAATAAAACAAAACTGGAGTCATATATATGCCTTAAAAAATATATTATCTGATTTTCCTTATATAAAATATTTTCCAATAGTTGTTTTTTCTGGCAGTGCAACTTTAAAGAATATAGAATCATCTATTCCTGTAATTTATAATAATCAATTGAACTCAACTATTAGAAATCATTGTGTAGAAAAATGCATCACTTCTGTAGACCTTATGAAAATTCAGTCCATGTTAGAATCTGCAAGAATCACAGAAAAAACAGCAAGAAAAGAACATGTAAAAAACATAAAACAAAATGTATCTGCGAAAAAGGAAAAAATGAGAAATTTAATTTGCCCAAGATGCAATGGTGAGTTAAAATTACGAGATGGAAGGAATGGTAAATTCTATGGATGTTCAAATTATCCTAGATGCAAGTTTACTATGCCTTATTAGAAAATAAAAAATAGCATATAACACATATAAGGCCCCAAGTTGTCAATACTAATTCTAAAAAAAATACAACTTAGGGCTGTTTTTCAAAGTAAACAGTCTTTTTTTTTGAGAACAAAAAAAGGTCTCTCATCAAAATAAAAAACAAAACTGAATCGTT
>JAFYZU010000047.1 GCA_017548565.1 Treponema sp. | reverse complement strand
GAAGATCGATTCCAATGTAAAATTGATGCTGGTTCTTATAGAATCTCATTAAGGTTCCCTCCAGAAAAAGTAGGATATCGTGCCCGGATGGGCTTATCTATCTTAGCACGATAAACCTTGGGGCCTTAATGATTTTCATGCGCTTCAAATCCGACAAACCAGTCAAGCTGGTTTGCGGTTTAAGCGCGTAGTTATACGCACAGCTCACTGAACTGGAGGAAGGAAAGGGAAAATGAAAATTAAAAAAATATTTTTTAGTTTATGTTTAACGATAATAGTTGCTACAAGTTTATCCTCACAAGATAAACAGAATTTTTCTTTTTATACAGATGATTTAGGTTTTCAAAAATATACAATAACACCAGATAAAATAATATTTGAAGATGAAGAGAGTAAAATTACAAAAGAATATGATAGAAAAGATTTTCAATTAAATGAAAATGGTTTTTACTATTTATTTGGTAAAGTTATTATTTTCCAAAACAATGGAGATTCTTTTCGACCAATAGATAATTTAGTTTTTACTGACAAAAATGCTGAAAATTGGTTTAAGTCATATATAAAAAATATCGAAGAAAACAACGAGTATTATAACATGTATAAATTTAATACAGTTTATACCGCAAGTTCAGAATTAAAAGAAGGAACAACAATATATTCTGCTAAAAATCTTGGTACATTATTTCTACCACCAGACAGCAAAGAAGGCTCAAGAATGTGGAACCCAGGGCATAAGCCATGGGTTGAAGGTATCGCTGGTTATGGAGAAAATGAATTTATTACGATTAGTACATCAAAAGAATTTAATGAGTTAAATATTTTAAATGGTTTTGTTTCCGAAAGATTAGACTTATATAAAAAAAATTCGAGAGTCAAAGATATAGAAATTATAGATTTGGATAATGATATAAAATATTCCTACACATTAGTTGATGAAGTAAGAATTCAAACTATAAAAATGACGCAATGGACAAAGAATATTAAATTAATTATTAAAAGTGTATATAAAGGCGATAAATGGGATGACACTTGTATTACAAGCATTATTCCAGACTTAAGATTTTAGAACGTATAACAAAGGTTCGTAGCCGACAGGCAGTCAAGCTGCCTGCGGTACAACCAGTTGTTACACGGACACCCGCACTGGGGTGCTTGGAGGAAAGATGGGATTTGATATTGAAAAGATAAAAAATCTTCTTCTAATAATTTCAATAATTATCTTTCTTGTTATAATTTTCTTTATCGTGAGTTCAATTTTAAAACATCCGAAACAAAAGGAATCAAAAACAGAAAAATCTGAATCACATTTATTAAGAAACATACTGTTTATAACTGTAATAATTTTGGGCTGTATATCTATTATTCCTTATCCTTTTGTATTTATTGCTTCCGCGGTGACTGTTGGAGACTATATAAGTACAGCACTAAAAGTTCTTTGTTTACTGTCATTTTTTTATCCAGCTTATATTGCCCTTCCGTTTTTTTATGGAAGAGACCTGATAGTGAATAAAAATAAAAAGATCGGATATGCATTTGTTATTCTTTCAGGTTTATTATCAATTGGTTTAATTATATTCTTTATTTCGATTAAACTAAAATAGATTTTGGTATATTTTATAATCGAGTCAGGCTCGATTATAAAATGAATTGAACTTTAGGGCTCAGGCGAAGAAGAGGTTGAGAAAAAAATGGAAACTAATATAAAGCAAGTCGAGCTTGCTTTATATTAGTTATTTGACTTTAGGGCAAAGCAAAGTAGCAGTAGTACGCGACATTCGTCGCTTAGGATTGTTCACAAAATAAAAAAAGTTTTGCTTTTGTAAAAGAAACAGTATATTCTTTAAGAAAAGTAAGGAAGATAGTATTGTTTAGGAAATAATTTCGTGTAACAAAGGTTCGTAGCCGACAGCGGGTCAGGCCCGCTGCGGTACAACCAGTTGTTATACGCACAGCCCACTGGGCTGGAAAAGAATATTAAAATCTAATCATTAATAATTCCAGTGTGACATTTTTTCCAAAAAGAAAAAACGAATGTCACACTACAAATTCATTGATCTTTTTGCAGGGATTGGTGGTATAAGAATAGGCTTTGAAAAAGCTTTCAAAGAATCATCAACAGTATTTGTCTCGGAATGGGATGAATATGCACAGAAAACCTATAAAGCAAACTTCAATCTTCCAGAAACAATTGCGGGCGATATTACAAAAATAAAAGAAACTGAAATTCCTCCATTTGATATCTGCCTTGCAGGATTTCCATGCCAAGCTTTCAGTATGGCTGGGCAAAGAAAAGGTTTCGAGGACAACTATAAAGGAATTTGTCGCGGAACGCTTTTTTTGGATGTTGCAAGAATCTGCGAATACCATAAACCTAAGGTAATTTTCTGTGAAAATGTAAAAGGCCTTGTTATCCATGACAAAGGTCGTACTTTTAAAATAATAAAATCAACATTCGAATCTCTCGGATATAATGTCTTTTCTCAAGTGCTTAACAGCAAAGATTTTGGAGTTCCACAAAATCGAGAAAGAATTTACATAGTTGCATTCCATAAGGATTTAAATGTAACAGAATTCACATTTCCTGAAGGAACGGATTCTTCAAAATGTATAAAAGACATAATGGAAGAAACCCCCGTTCCTGCAAAATACTATCTCAGCACAACATATATTGAGACTCTAAAAAGGCATAAAGCTCGGCATGAAGCAATGGGGCATGGCTTTGGGTATGAAATAAGAGATGTCAATGGAATTGCAGGGGCAATTGTCTGCGGAGGAATGGGAAGAGAAAGAAATCTCATTGTCGATAAACGGCAAAAAGATTTAACGCCTACAACTCACATAAAGGGAACTGTAAATACAGATGGTATTAGAAAAATGACACCGAGAGAATGGGCAAGGCTACAAGGTTTCCCAGATTCATACAAACTTGTTCTTGCAGACACTCACCTTTATAAACAGTTTGGAAATTCAGTTTCTGTTCCAGTTATTGAAGCAATTGCGAAGAAAATCAAAAAAACTCTTGATGCAGCGGAGAAGTAAAATGGAATTGAAAGGAAACAAGGGCGAATGGAGTGAGATTTATATTTTCTTTAAACTGTTAAGCGACGGTAAAGTCTATGCAGCCGACAAAAACATGGAAAAAATCCGCGATAAGTTTTTGAGTATTGTCCGTATAATCAGGGAAGAAATAAAAGGAAAAGAATACAGCTATTTTACAGGTGAAACCGTAATAATCAAACTCAATGAAAATGAAGTGGCTACAATCGACTGCTCAAAAATCAAAAGCTACAAAAGCAAAATATGGGATATGATAACTTCCGCAACGGAAACAACCTTTACAAACAAAGATATCACGGATTTTTTGGAATCGATAAAAATACAAAAGCTAAAGTCACCGGCAGAAAAGTCAAACAGATTTTTCGGCGGCACGCAGGATATAGTTCTTGAAACTTTGGACTACAGAAGCGGTATCAATCAGATAATGGGATTTTCTTGCAAATCTGACATAGACGCTGGTTCAACCTTGTTCAATGCAAGTGGCGATAACACCAACTTCGAATATAAAATCATTGGTAAAATCGATGACAAAATAATGCAGGATTTTAATATTCTTGTTGATAATCAAGGGCATACTTCAGTTGGAAAAAGAATGAAATTTCTGCATGATAAAAATCTTGATTTGGAATTTATAAATCCAGTCGGCAATATTGCAAGAGAAAACCTTATTACTTGTTGCGGAACAGAAATGCCTTTGATCGTTGGCGGAATGTTGAAGTATTATTTTTATGAGCGCAATGGAGAAAAAACTTGCTTAAAAGAATGTTTGGATTATCTCGCTAGAAAAGACTTTGCCAAATATGGCTTCAAGAATAATTACGATGCATACAGATTAAGAATTGAAAACCTGCTGTATTCAATGTTTACAGGACTTCGGCTTGGGAAAAGGTGGGATGGAAAATCAGAAGTAAACGGCGGTTACATTGTAGTAAAAAAAGACGGAGATGTTGTAGCATACCATTCATGTATTGCCGATGAATTTAAGAATTTTTTAATGGAAAAGCTTCGTTTTGAGACACCCAGCTGCTCAAGACATAAATGTATGGGTATTTATAAAAAAGGAAATGAATATTTTATAAAGTTTCCTTTACAGCTTAGATTTTCACTGAAACAAAATATCTCGTACAGCATAAATGATAATAATTATCTTTGTGTAGCAGAGCCAGAAACTGAGTACAAATAGGAATATTTCATCAGCAAGTCAAGCTTGCTGATGAAATTAATTTAACCATGAATCTGCTAAAAAAAACTTGACTGATACATATAATAGTATGTATAATAAATATGTATGACATTCGAATGGGATGAAAAGAAAAACTCTGAAAACATAAAAAAGCATAAAGTTTCATTTGAAAAGGCACAGGATGCATTTTTTGATGAAAAACGTATGATTTTAGAGGATATTAAGCATTCCATTTTAGAAAAACGTTATTTTTGTATTGGAAAAACAGATGAAGGAATTTTGACAGTTCGTTTTACAATGCGAGGTCAAAATATTAGAATTTTCGGCGCAGGTTATTGGCGTCAAGGAAAGAAGCGATATGAAGAACATTTACAATGATCCTGAAAAATCTGTAATGGATGCTTTGGATTCAGCTGTTGTAGTAGAAGATTTCCTTCCATCCCCAGCGGAACTTGTAAGAAAAACAGCAAAAGAGAAGATAACAATATCTATCGACTCTGACTGTATTAAATTTTTTAAGATGGAAGCCGAAAAACACAATACAAAATATCAGACAATGATGAATGAAGTGCTTTCACAATATGCAAAGCATTATGCTACAGTCTAGTAAATATCGTATAACACATATAAGGCCCCAAGTTGTCAATACTAATTCTAAAAAAAATACAACTTAGGGCTGTTTTTCAAAGTAAACAGTCTTTTTTTTTGAGAACAAAAAAAGGTCTCTCATCAAAATAAAAAACAAAACTGAATCGTT
>JAFYZU010000046.1 GCA_017548565.1 Treponema sp. | reverse complement strand
TTCGTATTTACCATTAACATAGATGATATGGTTTTCATCGTCAAATGGTATATTGCATTCTTTTACAACACGTTCAATATGATAAAGCGGTAAGCCTTTTCCAAAGATGTCATTTTCTGTAATGAAGATGACATAACTTTCTGGAAGGTTCTTTGCATCTTCCCCAGGAATTGTTATATCCGCATCCATCAAAGCCGAATTGTAACGGGCTCGCTTTGCACCAGCACCTTTATCTGCCCTTTGAATCTCAATATCGTAAGGTTTGCCTTTATTGTCTTTTGCATAAACATCAAGTCTAACAGAACGACCTTCCAGGCTCTTTACGGTTTTCTGAGCTACTGTATCAATTACCTTAAGTTTCTTGTTTCCAAGAATAGTCTGAAGTACAAATTGTGTACAGTCCTTGTCATTTTCAAAAAAGCGTGTCATGAAATCATCGTCCATGAGCGTAAACTCCTTAAGACGAGCCAACATTTTCTGCTTTTTTGTCAGATTCTTTTTATTCATAAATTATACTACCATGAAATAATTGTATTCGCAAGTTATAAGAATGATGTACGACAATTATACCATAAATACCAAAAAAATCATTAAACTAATACTTTAATGACAAATGTTAATATTGCAATTATAGTTTTTATAATTCACCTTAAAACTGGAGGCATTTGTATGGAAAATCTTAATTATAAACTTGTGGCACCAGACATCGACAGACTTCTTAAATATTTTGATCGGGGATATTTAAATCCTTCTGGAATAAGACCTTCTCTTGCAAAGGCAATGGAGCCACTTTTTGAAATGCTTAAACCGATTGCGCCTCTTGAATATAATGATGAAGCAAAGTTTATCTGGCTTTTAATTCCTCGTGGTGATATTTCTGATTTTGATTCTTTTGAAGATTTAAAAGAATGGGATGTTGTAAAGACCTATAAGGAATATGAAGACCTCTGGCAGGAAGATTATCCGCTTGAAAAAATGTGGTATCCTTTTGTCATTGTTGATGGAAAAAACAAGGATGGACAGACTTTTTTTCGCGGGGTTTCTTTAGGGAATAAAACAATTATCAGTGCACAAATGGATGAGGAAGAAAAGCCGGCCTATTCTGATGAAGCTGCCGTTACGCTTTGTAATCTTATTCTTCCTGCAGTAAAAGAATCTCTTGAAATGGTAAAAAATGGAACTTATAACGATTTTGTAAATACTAATCTGCCATATAAATTCCGCACGGGAGTAATAAAGCGTTCTGTTTTATGGAAATTTGATCCTGATTACAAGAAATTTGATTTAGATGGATTATCTGAAAAAACTATTTCTGTGTTTAGAAATATTATAGAATCTGGAGCTAATGATACAACAAAGATTTCACGTATTAAGAAATTTACTGCAAATGATTTTTTTAAAGCCTGTTCGCTTGGTTATAAGGCTCTTGGCTACGAAATAAAAGATATGTCTCTTCCTGAACTCTATATGAAATATGCCGATGGACGCGACGAAGGACTTACCGGTTCTGGCTGTGGCTTAAATGAAGGCCCTGGCATTGATTTTGAAGATGCCGAAGCCTGGGATGAATGGTATTCTGGTCCTAGAGGAGGAGGGCACCCTTGGGAAATCATTCGAGGTGAAAACAGTACTCATGTTGATTTGTTTGTCTGTCATGACGATGATGGTTATTATTTTAGAATCTGTGGAAAACATCGACAGTTAGAAGCTGTAACTTTTTACACTACACTTTCTGCCGCAGGACTTCCTGTTTATTTGGAAGATGCCAACGAAATTCTTGCTCGTTTTGATGGTAATGATTTTGTTGGAATTGTTCCTCATTCAACTTTCCCAAGATACTGCGAAGGCATGTTCCCTAAAGAATATGGTAAAGTAATTGATTTTATGCATGTATATGATGAAGAAATAGAACAGTATGGTAAAGAAATTATCTGGTTACCCGAAGAGGAAGCAAAACTAATAAATTAATAAGAAACTACGTTAGGCTATGATTTTAAAAATCAATAAGTACAGTTTCTTCTCAAGCGAAGACACTTCTTGCATGCTTTATTTACCCTTTTCAATTTTTTTATGTTATAATAAAATTAAGAGGAAACAGTGGAAGTTGATATTGAAATTGATGGCCTTACAGACTGTCTTGTAAACAGACAAACAAATAAAGAAAAAAATATTTTTCAGAGGTGGCTTAATATGATTTCTCTTAAAGAACGAGAACCTGTCATTTGCGATACTTACACTATTACTCTTCCCGAACCTGATATTGCAATGAAATTTGGCGAAGCTATGCCAGACTCCAGATTTACAGAACATTCTGATGGTAAAATCTACCGGCTCAGAGAAGCAATTCTTTTATCAAAAAAACTAGGCCGCCCTTTGACAAATAATGAAATGGAACAATTTGTTTTATAGATTTCTGCGATAGGCTAAGGAGTCACCGGGAATATTTGATTTACATAACTTTTCTGATTTCTGTAGCTATTGTTTTTGGAGTAATTCCCGCTTCCTTTAAAAATGCTTCTGCTTTTGATTTATAATATGTAGATTTTTCGGCAACAGAGAGTCCTTTCGTATATTCGTAATTGTATTCGCGGATTTTGTGAATGTCATCAATTGTAAAATCTTTGGAAATGTCTGGTTTAGTCATTATTCTTCTTTGAATTAAATTATATCACAAGTATATGTTTGTTCCAATTATCATATAAACACCTCTATAATCTACTTAATCTTGTTTTTTTAACCACTTTAAGTAGATTATAAAAGAAGATGTGGGTGAATTTATAAGATATCTTTTACAATTTGTTCAAAGAAAGCTCGAATATAAAGAACGACTTCTTCAAAAGAAACTTTTAGCATTGTTTTTTTCTTTTTTGTAAATGCGCCCCAGCGTTTTTTTCTTTCTTCGTCTTGAGCAAAGGAATCTTCGAAAATTACTATATCATTAAAAGAGGTTTTTCGATGTTCAAAAGTTTGTATTAAAGCTTTTTTTAAAATTTCTCTATCAACAGATTCTTTTTTTAAAAGAACATATATATCATAAAAATCTTTGAAGCGCGTATTTGCTAATCCAAGAGAAACAATGGCTTCGAATTTTTCAGCTAATGTTGATTCAACGGAATAACTGTAAATGTGAGGAACAGCTTGATCGAGCAGTACAGGAAAATCTATTTCCATACGAGCCGGTACTATTATATCTCCAAAACCTATATCAATTGAAACCGGAACCTGCATTTTACCAATCAGAGCTTTTATACTTACATTTACACCCTCATATTCATCGAGCTTTGTAATTGATTTTATTGAAAGTGAATTCATTTTATATTCAATTCCGTCATCACTGTCGATAGAAAAAATCTCATTAAAAATTTTTTTTATGGCTTCTTTGTCATTGCTTATTTTTTCTGCTTTAAGATCAATGTCTGTTGTTGAGCGTGGATAATTCTTTTGATAAAGGGCATATAAAAAAATACCGCCTTTGAGAGTAAAGTTTTCTTTGTAGTCAGAAATACTTATTCGATAAATTGTTCGTTCAAGGGCATATACTGTTAAAACTTCCTGGAATATTCTATTATTACTTCTTGCAAAATTTTTGAGTCTGTCTTTTATTGATTGTGCATTCACAGCAGTACCTCCAGGTATGATTTTAATGTTTTAAGGCACCGAAGTTTTTCTGCATAACGATAAAGATTATTAATCTTTTTATCTGATCTGGCCAGATAGTTTATGAGAACTTCTTTTGTTTCTTCTATGCCGATTTTGTTTCTAGCACAAATTATGTCTGCTACAGTTTTTTCAATATCAAAAATTAAAAAAGAATTTTCATTATTTGTAATTTTCTGTACACCAAGAGATAGTTTTGTGTCTGTATAATAATGGAGAGTGAGATTAAAAAAATCTGGAAGTGTGGAGATCTTTTTTCTTTTGGTTACTGCAACATCTATTGAGTCTGGTCTATATGTTGTAAGATTATAATAAACAGCCGCACTCATAAGACAAATAATTCCAGAAGGGACGAAAGCCGGGACAAAATAAAAATCATTTGTATCATCCGAATAGTTAAGATTTTCATAATAGGTTTTATTCAGACGAGATAGTTTTCCTTGTTTTACAAGATTAGAAATCTGATAGTATGAAAACCCCTGTTCCTTAAGTTCCGATATTGAGAAAATTTGTTTTGTTGTAGAGAGAAGCGATGTTTCTTTCATATTTGATATTATAAATAGTTTTTATTTGCATTTCAACCTATTACGGACTTTTTTTATATTATCCGTATTTCGTTTAATTTTATATATTTGCGTTAGGCTATGGAACAGTGCCGGAACACTCTGTGTGTCAGCTTTTGGCATTGTATAAAAAATATGGGAGAGAATGTTTTGTTAATGGGGCGGTTATCAATGTTAAGGTTTAAGTTGTGTCTTTGCCTCTTTTTCTGCTTGTTTTAACGATTCCAGATATGCCTGTTCTACTGGACTAAGATTCTGTACTTCATATTTTCGATATTCTGTTTCGGCTTTTTCCATTGCTTTTTCATGACTCACACTACCTGCGCCATTAAGAAGTTTTCGTTTTCCGGAACTCAAGACAGAATCTAGTTGTTCAACATAGTCGCTCATATACATTGGTTTGTGTTCAATAGCATTAATTTCGGCAATATCAAAATATCCGGAAACAAGATTGTTCAGGATTTTCAGTTCATCTTCTTTAAGATAGTTTTTTGCAATTTTTGCATCTTTTAAGGACGGTAATTCTCCGGAAAAACTTGTAAGTCCCATGAATGGTTTTTGAGAATCTGCCCGTTCATAAATAACTTCTGCTGCCGTATGACCGTGAGCAGCATAGTGCAATTTGTTTTGAACAATTTTGAAAAATTGTATTGATTCGTCGCTTTTGGGATTGTAATCGACACTTGTTGCATATAAGTCCAGCACCTGGCGATAAAGTACTTTTTCGGAAGAACGAATATCGCGGATTCTGTCTAAGAGTTCTTTCCAATAGTTTCCACCGCCATTCCCTTTAAGGCGTTCATCGTCCATTGCAAAGCCTTTTTTGATATATTCTTTTAAAACACTGTTTGCCCAAATACGAAATTGTGTGCCCCTTTTGGATTTTACGCGGTAGCCTACGGAGATTACGACATCTAAATTATAGTAGTTAGTAGGCTTTGTTACAGTTGAAGAAAATTCGGAATTTCCGAATTTTCTAGTTACTTTATTTTCTTCCAACTCTTCTTCTTCAAAAATATTTTTTATATGTTCATTAATTGTTGATTTTGCCTTTTGAAAAAGTTCTGCCATCTGATCTTGTGAAAGCCAAACCGTTTCATCCTGTAAATTTACAGAAAGCTTTGTTTGTCCGTCTTCTGTCTGATAAAAAACTATTTCGCCTTTGTCCTGCATTCTTTACCTCCCGCAAATTATGACAATTATACCATAAACACAAAAAAAATCATTAAACTAATACTTTAATGACAAATGTTGTTTCGCGTTAGGCTATGGAGCACCGCGAAGCGTCCACCGCAACGAAGTGAGGAGGATGAGCGTAGCGAAGCTCGATAAATCTCGCACCCCCATTTATCGATGTTCCTAACCGACAGTCCCGATGGACTATCGGTTTTAACGGAACTTCGATTAAGGGTGGAACAGCCGACGGCTTTAGCCGGAACGCCCTATCACAATTCTTCCAGTACAAACGGCAGCATATAAACCGGCTTGAACATTAGCTGGCCTTCATTTCCAACATCTTTTTGGGAAATCAATAGAGGTCTGCCAATACGGCTGGAATATTTTGTACTAAAGGCATCTATTGAGTCATGATTCTTGGTTGCGGAAGATTTAACTTCTACAGGGATTATCTTGCTGCGCTTTTGTAAGAGAAAATCTATTTCATAATAATGAGTACTGGCCTCTTTTTTCCAGGTGTGATAATAAGGTGTGCGGTTTGTACTGGCAATTATCTGTGCTGCAACATTTTCATAAAGATATCCTAAATCGGCAGGAAGGCTATCGCTTAAAAGCTTGCTGTAAATATTATCGCCAGTGTCTGGTGAAGAAGCAAAAATCATTGTCGTAAAAAGTCCAACATCTGAAAGATATAATTTAAATGTGTCATTATCCTGAGTTTGAGAAAGAGTCATATTTGGATCTGTTGTGTTATAGCAGGGAATAACTGTTTTGGAATCCAGTAAAACTGAAAGTCGTTCCAGATCTTTTTTTGTTGTCCGTTTTTCTGTTGCCGCAGAAATTACATATCGCCTTTTCTTTGTTGCCAGCTGGCTTGGTATAGATTTATACATCATGCCTATTAAACCTGAAGCATCAATCTTCTTAAAATCATCAATATATAAATCTATAATACCTCGTTTTACCTTATCTATAAAAGAAAAGTTTTTGCCGTCTACATAAGCCTGAACCGCCTGTGGCATTCCGCCAACTGCCATATAAATGCGGAAATCGCGCATAAGACTACGATTTGTAGCATTTCCAACGGGGGAATTTGTTTTATATAACTGTCGCAAAAGGTCATATGTGTTATTACCAATTGCCCACATAAACTCCTCATAATCCATTGGATAAACAGGAATCTTATGCTCTTCTGATGGAATTACTATATCTTTTACATTCTTTTTAATACTGATGAAGGAACCGGTTTCTATATAATCATATCTTCCGTCTGCTACAAGATACTTTATTGCCTGGCGCGCCTTTGGATTAAGTTGAATCTCATCTAATATAATTACAGATTCGCGAGGATAAAGATTAATTCCTGTGATAGTTTGTAGTCGTAAAAAGAAAACATCAAGTTTTGCAATATCTTTAAAAGCTGCAAGAAGATCTGCTTGAATATTTGCAAAGTCAATTTTTATATAAGAACGATAATTTTGCTTTGCAAACTCTTCGGCTATTGTAGATTTTCCTACACGGCGGGCCCCTTCCAGCAAAGCTGCATAATTTGGTGCATAGTTATCTTTCCAATCCTTTAATAAATCAAATGCCTTTCTTCTAAACTTGTCCATTTTGTGTCATTCCTTCAAGTTTATTTTAGCCCAAAAGTGCAGTTTCTTCAAGTTTTTTATTGCAAAAAAGTGCAGTTCCTTCAAGTTTTT
>JAFYZU010000045.1 GCA_017548565.1 Treponema sp. | reverse complement strand
AAGGTCTTCCAGAGAAGCACCAACTTTAAGACCATCCTTTGAGTAAGCAGACTGTGAACGTCCGTATACAATCTGAAGGAAAAGCTCGCGCATAGCAGTGTTGATAGCATCACAAACCAAGTCTGTGTTCAATGCTTCGAGTACTGTTTTGCCGATAAGGATTTCTGAAGCCATAGCGGCTGAGTGGGTCATTCCGGAACATCCGATAGTTTCAACCAAAGCTTCTTCAATGATTCCGTTCTTTACGTTCAAAGAAAGCTTACATGCTCCCTGCTGTGGTGCACACCAGCCGATTCCGTGAGTAAAGCCTGAAATATCTTCGATTTTTTTAACCTGAACCCATTCGCCTTCTTCAGGAATTGGGGCAGGACCATGATATGCACCTTTAGCCAAAGGACACATATGCTCCACTTCTGCAGTGTATGTCATATTCAATACTCCTGATATTTTAATATATATTTATAGTAAAATACCATTTTATAGAGGATTTTTCAATATATACAATTTTTAAAAGAACATATATAATTAAATATACGTTTAATGGAGGATACAACTATGGGAAAACCGATTAAAGTAACTTACATCAGGGAAGGCAAAGAACATACTGTTGAAGCAGAAAAAGGAACACAGGTTTTCAGTTTTATGCCTGGATTTTCTTTAAATGGAAATCAGCTTGTTGCGGCAAAAATCAATAATGAATTATGTTCCCTCGATTCAGAACTTGAATTTGATTGTAAAGTTGAACCGATATATAACAATACACGCGAAGGAATGGCTGTTTACCGCCGATCGCTCTGTCTTTTACTAGCCGCTGCAGCACATAAATTAAATCCAAAAACCAGACTTTTAGTTGGAAACAGCATCTGCTACAGTTATTACTATACCTTTGACGGAGATCCTATTGATGCAGATTTATTAAAAGCAGAAATGCAGAAAATCATTGCAAAGGATATAAAAATAAAATCCGAATATATTTCATGGGAACAGGCTGTTGAACTTTTTGAAAAACTTAATCTGAAGGAAACAAGAAAACAGCTTGATCACATGTGCAAATCAAAAATACATATAAATACAATCGATGATTTTTCAGATATGTATTTTGGTCCGATTGTTCTTTCTACAGGCGCGCTTCAGATTTTTGATCTTGTAAAATATCAGAACGGATTATTATTAAGATTCCCTAAAACAAAGGCTCCATCCATTCTTCCGCCGTTCAAGGATGAATCGAAGCTGTTCAGTCTTTTCAAGCAGTACAAGGAATGGGGAAAACGTGTGAATGTTACCTCAGCCGCTTCATTAAATGACCTTATTGCTCAGGGTAAGATTGATGATTTTATTGATATTTCGGAAACACATCAGCAGAAACAGATTTCAGAAATAGCATCTCAGATTGTAAAAAGCAGAAAGGTTCGTGTAGTTCTGATTTCAGGTCCATCATCATCCGGAAAAACAACATCGGCAAAAAAACTTGCACTTGAACTTCTTGCAATGGGATATCAGCCTAAAATCATAAGTCTTGACTGCTATTATGCCGGACGTGATAAAACTCCTCTTGATGAAAACGGAAATCCTGATTTTGAATGCCTTGAAGCGCTGAACATCGATTTACTTAATCAGAATCTTGTAGATTTATTTGCGGGAAAAGAAGTCAATATTCCAAGTTACGATTTCCATACCGGAACAAGTTATTTTGAAGATAAAAACAAAATGATTTTAAAAGATAATGAAATACTCATTATGGAAGGAATCCATGGCTTAAATCCTAAGCTTACACCAAAAATTCCTGATGAAATAAAATTCAAGATTTATCTTTCTGCATTGACACAATTGAATCTTGATGACCATAACAGGGTTTCAACAAGCGATAACCGCCTTATACGACGTATTGTCCGCGATAATAATTTCCGCGGAAAAAGCGCAGAAGGAACAATTGAAATGTGGCCGAGCGTTCAGAAGGGCGAAGAGCTTCATATTTTCCCGTATCATGGTAATGCAGATGCAATCTTAAATACTGCACTTGATTACGAACTTTGTGTACTCCGTGTATATGCAGCACCTCTTTTACGACGGGTAAAACCAACTATGAAGGAATATTCTGAAGCACAGAGATTGTTGAATTTCCTCGAAAATTTTGCAACTGTTGCACCTACAGAAGTTCCTGAACGTTCAATTATCCGTGAATTTATTGGTGGAAGCGCATTTACTTACTAAGCTTATAACGTGATGTAGCAAGATCATCGATAAACTCAGATTCCCTGTAATCTTCATCTGCCTTGAAATCTGCTGTCTGTTTTTCTTTCAGCTTTTCCAGGGCAGTTGTTTTTTTCATGCATTCCATTAAATCAACACGTTTCTGATCAGTAATTATTTTTGCTTCGGCAAGACGTCCAAGTGCATCTTCTTTCTTAGCATCGAGAAATTTAAAATAATTATTCCGGCAGATTATATCATCAATATCACGGGAGCCCTTCATTAACTGTTTAACTCTTACATATTCTGAAGCAATATATTCAAGTTCATTATTAATCTGAACTTCAACATCGAGAGCTTTACTCAATTCATTTTCGGCGGCTTCCTTTTCATAATTTCTTAAATCAAGCACATCCTGAAGTTCAAATTTGAATTTTGCCATAATATAAACTCACTGCTTATTGTTCAAGGGATTGGGCAGCTTTCAAAGGATTTTCATCATATTCATCCTGTGGAATTTCAACTTCTGAAATTTCAGAAAGCATTTTAAGAGTATCTTCCATCTGACATTTATCGTCGGTTTCCTGTGTCAGAAGCTTTTCGATCCTTTCATGCAGTTCAATGGCATGATCTATTTCAGATGAACTACCCTTCTGATAAATTCCTGCAGTTATCATTGTTTCACGTTCAGCATAAACTGCCATTGCAGCCCTTATTTTACTGCAGGCTTCCTGTGTTTTTTTGCCGGTAACCTTCTTAGATATACGGCTGATGGAAGCAAGAATGTCAATTGCAGGATAATGATACATATTTGCAAGACGTCGTGAAAGAACAATGTGTCCGTCAAGAGTACCTCGAACTTTATCTACAATAGGGTCATTCATATCATCACTGTCGGCAAGAACTGTATAAAATGCAGTGATTGAACCCTTATCATTATTTCCTGTCCTTTCAAGAAGTTTTGGAATCATATCAAAAACGCTTGGAGGATACCCCTTCTGAGCAGGAGGTTCTCCGTTTGCAAGACCAATTTCCCTCTGTGCCTGAGCAAATCGTGTAACAGAATCGAGCATTAAAACAACATCTTTTCCCTTATCACGGAAATATTCTGCAATCGCAGTACATACATAAGCTGCCCGCAGACGACAGATAGAAGGCTTATCAGAGGTAGCAACAACGACAACTGAACGTTTTAATCCTTCTTCACCAAGATCATTATTTATAAATTCAAGAACTTCTCGTCCTCGTTCACCGATGAGTCCTATTACGTTTATATCTGCATCTGTATTTCTTGCTATCATAGAAAGGAGGGTTGATTTTCCGATACCAGTTCCTGCAAAAATACCGACACGCTGACCTTTACCGATTGTAAGCATTGAATCTATAGCGCGCACTCCTGTTTGAATACGTCTGTTAATAGGAAGACGTTTCATTGAATCAGGAGCATCATTTACTACCGGATAATATTTTTCAGGATAAATTTCAGGACCGTCATCAATTACATGACCGGTAGCATCAACTACCCTTCCAAGAAGATCAGGACCAACCGGAACCTGAAGGACAGAGCCTGATGCAATTACTTCACAACCGACTTCAATTCCTTTTGTATCTCCGAAAGCAGTAAGACGAACTATGGTATTTTCAAGCCCGACAACCTCGGCAAGAAGAGACGACCCGTCTGATAATTTTATCGTACACATTTCACCGATGACAGAACGAGGACCATCACTTTCAATTTCAAGTCCTTTAACTGCGGTTACGTTTCCCGTATATTTGATTGTTTCTGCATCGACGACAGTTTCTAAATATTTTGAAAAATTAAATTCACCGGTATAGGAAGATTTCATTTGTTCCTCCCGCTTATTCAGAAACAAGTGTATCCGAACGCTTTACATTTTTAACAGGAGAAACTTCAAGAATCTTATTTTCAAGTTCTGAAAGCTGACTTTGAATTCTTGCATCAATTGCACCAAAGTCTGTTTCTACAACACATCCTCCGCGATCAACAGTTGTATCTTCAAGAACAGTAATACCCTTTACATTTTCTACATGCTTAATAAATTCATCTACGTTGGCAGTAGTAAGTTTTACATCTTCAAGATTAACCCTTAAGGTAACATTTCCACGAGTTTTAACCTTTTTAAGTGCGGCAAGAACATTAGCCATAACGACATTCTTTTGATTTTCAGAAAGGATTTTAATTACTTTTCTTGCCATCAATATTACAAGCTCAACAATCTGACTTTCTGTTTCGGCAAGGATTTCTTCACGTCTCTGCATTACAGATTCAATAATTCTGTGCATACGGTCCACGAGTCGTTCAACTTCCTGTTCACCCTTTTCATAACCTTCACGGTGACCGTCTTCATATCCTTCATTATGTGCTTCACGAACAAGCCTGTCTTTTTCTGAATTTGCGTCTGCTATTATACGCTCTGCTTCTTCCTTTGCTTTGTTTATGATTTCTTCTGCATCACGCTCTGCCTGTGCCTTCATCTCCTGAGCAGCATCAGTCTGTCGTTTTACTTCTTCAAATGCTGTATCTTCGGCACGTTTAATTATATCATCTGCAGTTACCTGTGCTTCGTTTATGAGATTCTGCTTTTCTACATCCCACTGATTCTTAAAAGCTTCTGCTTCCTTGCGTAAATCATCGGCAGTAGGACCTGTATATTCTTCTACAACTTCTTCGACTTCCTCCTCTTTGGGAGTATAATCATGAACTAAAGGCAAGAGAATTTTTGAACTTTCAACGTTTGCTTCGCCCGGGCGAAAAACAGATTTTGCCATAAACACTTCCTTCCATTAAATCAGGTTACCAGTTCGTCTTCACCGGAACGGGCAATTACGATATCTCCGCTGTCTTCAAGACGTCTGATGATAGATACAATCTTCTGCTGTGCTTCTTCAACATCCTTAAGACGTACAGGTCCCATGAATTCCATATCTTCTTTAAGCATACTTGCGGCACGCTTTGACATATTTCCAAAGATTTTATCCTGAACTTCAGTATCAACCGATTTAAGCGCTTTTGCAAGCTCCTGCTGGTCGACATCGCGAAGTACCTTCTGAATGGCACGGTTGTCGAGCATAACGATATCTTCGAATACGAACATTCGCTTTTTAATCTCTTCTGCAAGATCAGGATCATCTTCTTCAAGAGATTCAATGATTGATTTTTCAGATGAACGGTCAACGAGGTTCAAGATTTCAACGATTGCTTCAACACCACCGGCTGCCGTATAGTCTTCAGAAGACAAGGTAGAAAGCTTCTTTTCCAATACTCGTTCAACCTCACGCAATACATCAGGGGATGTACGGTCCATCGTAGCAAGTCGTTTTGAAACCTCTGCCTGCATTTCTTCAGGAAGATTCTGAAGTATAACTGCCGCTTTTCCGGGTTCAAGATAAGCAAGAATCAAAGCGATAGTCTGAGGATATTCCTGCTGAATGAAGTTTAGCAAATGAGCCGGGTCAGTACGACGGATAAAATCAAAAGGACGAACCTGAAGTGAACTTGTAAGCCTGTTGATAATATCAATCGCTTTCTGGGAACCGAGAGATTTTTCAAGAAGCTCACGTGCATAATCAATACCACCAGTCGTAATGAAGTTCTGGGCATTCATGAGCTCCTGGAATTCTTCAAGTACGGCATCTTTAAACTCAGGATTAACTTTTTCCTGACGTGCAATTTCAAAGGTTAAGGTTTCAACTTCATCTTCACGAAGATGCTTCATGATTTCTGCAGAAACATCAGGTCCAAGAGAAATAAGGAAAATTGCGGCTTTCTGACGTCCTGTAAGACTTTTATAATCTTTACTGCTCTTTTTTGATGAGGTTGTACCCACAGCAGGTTTTAAACTGCCCGGTTTTGGAACAGGCTTAGGATTATTTTTGCTTTTATCTGTTGATTCGATTACTTCTTCATCAGCCATATTCTATTCCTCCATCAACCATGTACGGATAAGCATAGCGACATCTTCCGGATGCTCTTTAGCCATAGTAATAGCATTTTCCTGAAGCTCCATACGTCTTGTTTCTTCGACAGACATTGTAACTTCGAGCTCGTTGTCTTTTGCATCCCAGAGAGCACGTTCGCGGGCAGCCTGCTGTTCTGCAAGAAGTCTTGCTTCCCTTTCACGTCTTCGTCTTTCAATTTCCTTACTGATAACTCTGAACAGTATGAATGCAATCAGGAAGAATACAATACCTGCAAGAATACAGATAATTACAATAGTACGTTTTTCTTTTGCAAAATAAAGCAGATCTTCGGCATGCTGTTCATCACGACGGTCATAAGCAATATTTGTTATATAAACCTGATCTCCGCGATCCCTGTCATAGCCGATTGCACCTTTTACGACCTTTTCTGCTTCTGAAATTTCAAAAGGAGTAAGTGATTTATATTCACGCTTTCGCCAGCCTTCATCATCAAGCTCGTATTTTCCGGTTTCCTTGTTTCTTACAAGACTCCAGGTACCGTCAATATTTACAGATACAGTTACACGATCAATTTTCGGTGATGTAACTTCCTGTGTTGTTTTTTCATTAAGTGCATTATTCTGAGTTAATCCTGTTTCTGTTGATCTTCCTACAACATTAGTCATATCACTGTACACAGGCGGATTTTCACCTTCAACTCCGGCCGGTCCTTCAGGATTATAACCGGTTCCTTCCCAGGTTTTTGTAACTGTCTGCTGACTTATAGGAAGATATTCCTTGATTTCTGAATCATCCCATGGTGTATCAGGATTATCTTTTCTGATTGTAATACCGGTATATTCTTTTGATTCACTCTGTTTTTTAGACATATCCATATCTACAGAAACAAGTACATCACGGCATCTGTCGGTAGTATATGTCTTTCGGAAGGCTTCAAGAATCTTTGCACGGATTTCTGTTTCCCGGCGTAAAATCAATTTCTGCTGTTTTGAAACAATATCTACGGCATCTGAATCTGCCATTCCCGCAAAATCATTAATCTGATTACCTTCTTCATCGGTGATTATCAGATAGTCTTCTTTCAATCCTTCGATACCCGCCAGAACTGCACGCTGAATACCAAGAATTCGTTTTCTGTCAGTTAAAAGAGTGCTTCCTGATTTTGTTTTAAGGATTACTGAACAGGTAACCGGATTCTGTGTTTCCGAGAACAAGGAATTATCTGGCATTTCAATTGTTACGGCAGCATCGTATATATCAGGATAAGATTCAATGAACCGTTCAATTTCAAGGCGTTTTTTCTCTTTAAGCTTAACATTCTGATCTGCATCTGTTGTAGACCAGTTTCTGTCGAAATAATCAGACCAGATGTCGATATTTGATGGAAGGAGATTATCATCGTTAAGAAGAATTACAGCCTGCCGTTTTACATCTTTATTTTCTACATAAATATATCCGTCATTATCGGTAGTTGCTTCTATTCCTGCCTGGTCGAGTCGTGTAAGGATTTGCGTTCGGGTTGTTGTATCTGAGACTTTATCATTGAATAATCTTACAGACGAAGGTTTGCCTGAAAGACGGGCTGTTACAATTATAACAACAATGACAACAAGAATAATACCTATTATTATGACTTTCTGAATCGGTTTCCACTTTGACCAAAGTTCTTTAATCTTAGCGCCAACCTTTTTAAGCCATTCGTTCATTAGTCCCCTCCCTTTGAACGAATTTAAAGAAATTTATACTAAATTTAATTAATTATATCATAGGAGGGTAAATTTGACAACTAATTTATACAGAATATAGAAAAAAATTATCTTGTAGTAGTAATCTGATCCCAGCTGCTGATAATACGGTCAATTACATTCTGTGCCAGATTAAGACTCATTCTTGCCTTAGACATTGCAATTGTAATTTCTTCCGCATTTACTTCTTCAGGATTTGTAATAAACTTCTGAGTAAGGCTGTTTACTTCAATCTGCTGGTCATTCACTTTGTTTATTGAATCAAAAAGAAAATCCCTGAAAGTTTTTGTACCTTCTTTTTCAGTTGTATGAAGCAGTGAAGTATTGTCCGGAGTTCTGTTTAATGAATCAATTTTTTTTGTAAAACCAAAATGTTCCTGTTCAGTACGAGCAAGCTGTAATGTTCCGAATTCCTGAATAATCATATATTTTCCTTCCACCCTTATTTATAGTTTTACTATAACAGTTTTTTATGAACTGTCAATGCTTATCTGCCTATTTCAAGCGCAGCCATGAACATATCTTTTGCACCATCGATTACAGTTGCATTTGCTTCATATGCTCTTGATGCAGAGATTAAATCAACCATTTCATTTACAATATTAACATTCGGATATTCTACATAACCCTTATGAGGGCCAGATTTATATGCATCCGGATGTTCAGGATCCCACACAAGGCGTCCTTCTGTTTCAGTATCTTTAACTATTTCTAAAACTTTAACGCCTCGTCCAGGTCCGTTATCCTTATCTGCAGGTACAAACGGAGAACGCCACTGAGGATTTTCGTCGGCTACAGGAGTAAGAATAACTCTTGACCGTTTATATGCACCGCCTTCATCTGTTCTTGTTGTTGATGCATTTGCTATATTCTGTGAAATTACATCACTTCTTAATCTTTCTGCCGACATTCCTGTTGTCGCAATATTTATACTTGTAAAAATTCCCATAAAAGTTTCACACTCCTATTATTTCTTCATTGCGGTATTAACCTGCTCAAATTCAAAATTTGTAAGCTGAGTTAATAATCTGTACTGCATCTGGAGCTGTAAGATATTATTTGCTTCAGTTTCCGCATCGACATTGTTTCCGTTGTTTTTAACTGTTGATGCCCAGTCTGTTACTCGTCTCGGTTCAACCTTCTTATAATCATAAGGAACATTAATCTGAATATGACGCGGATCTGTAGTTTTAAGATGGAATGAGTTTTTAGCAATTTCTTCTGAATCAAAAGCGCGTTTTAATTCACTTTCAAAATTAACAATCTGTCTTTTGTAGTTCGGAACTTCTGAATTTGCAAGATTGTTCGCAGTAACCTGATACCTTAGATTTGTTACATTCATTTCACGCTGCAGCAAATCTATTGAACGTGTAAAACTATTCATGACAGTTAAATTCTCCTCTTTTAAATATTAATTTACATCTAGTTGATTTTCGGAGAATCAGAAAAATAGTTTAGAACTTTAAACCAGTTTTTAGAGAATATATCTGCTTAAATCCTGACTTTGAACAATATCGGTTAATTTTGAGTCTACAAAGGCAGAATCTATCGTTATAGTTTCACCCTTGTGTTCGTCTGCGTCAAAATTTATGTCAGAAAGTACTTTTTCCATGATTGTATGTAGTCTTCTTGCTCCGATATTTTCAGAGGAAGCGTTTACTTCTTCTGCAACACTGCTCATCCTGTCAATTGCGTCTTCTGTAATGTTGAGCTTTACGCCTTCAGTTTCAAGAAGCGATGTATACTGCATTATAAGACTGTTTTTCGGTTCACGAAGTATTCTTGCAAAATCCTCTTTATGAAGTGATTCAAGTTCTACACGAAGCGGGAATCGTCCCTGAAGCTCAGGAATCAGATCGCTTGGAGCAGCAACACTGAAAGCTCCTGCCGCGATAAAAAGAATATGAGTTGTATTTACTACCCCGTATTTTGTATTAACGTTACTTCCTTCAACGATAGGAAGAATATCACGCTGAACACCTTCACGGCTTACATCCTGACCGGAGCTTTCACCTCTTACTGCAATTTTATCAATTTCATCAATAAAGATAATTCCGCTCTGTTCTACCCTGTCCTTTGCAATATCTGCGACCTTGTCATGATCTATCATTGAATCAAGAACTTCTTCTGTAAGGATTTTTCTTGCTTCCTTTACGGTTACCATTCTTTTGCGGCTTCGCCCCCCACCGTTCATGATATTGAGGATACCGTTCATGCTGTTCTGAAGATCATCCAGTGAACCTCCTGCAATAATTTCCATGTTAGGAGTACCTCGCATTCTCTGGACGTTCATTTCAATTTCACGGTCTTCGAGTTTTCCCTCACGAAGCATCTGTCTGAATTTTTCTCTTGTTGATTTTTCTTCAGAAGTTTCTTCTTTTTTTTCTTCCCTGGCAGCCGCATTTAAATCAATGGTAATTTCTACAGGACTCTGCTGTGATATAAAACCGGCGGGTTCTTCATCCTTTGTTTCAGTTTTATTCTTTTTATTTGAACCAGGCAAAAGAAGATCAAGAAGACGCTCTTCAACCTTGTCGGCAGACTGACCGCGCATCTGTTCTTCCATTTCTGCTTTTACATCGTTATAACCTACAGCCATAAGATCTCTGATCATGCTTTCGACATCACGACCAACATAACCGACCTCGGTATATTTAGTTGCTTCAATTTTTAAAAACGGAGCTCCGCATAATTTTGCAAGTCTTCGTGCAATTTCAGTTTTACCGCAGCCGGTGGGACCAATCATAAGGATGTTTTTAGGTGCAACCTCATCACGAATGCTTTCATCAAGCTTGAGTCTTCTGAAACGGTTCCTCAAGGCTACTGCAACAGCACGCTTTGCCTTATCCTGTCCGATAATATACTGATCAAGTCTTTCTACAATCTGTCTTGGGGTAAGTTCTGTTTTGTTTTCGATAGCTTCCATAAAAAATCCTATTCCAAAGTCTCAATAGTCAAATTCTGATTAGTATAAATACAGATACTGCCTGCAATTTTAAGCGAACGTTCGGCAATTTCCCTTGCACTTAAATCTGATGCATCAAGATATGCAAGAGCGGCAGAATATGCATAATTTCCACCGGATCCGATTGCAATTGCATCTTTTTCAGGTTCAATTACGTTTCCATCACCGCTTATTAAAAGTATTTTAGATTTATCTGCAACCAGCAGCATTGCTTCAAGCTTCTGAAGGCTTCTTTCTGTTCTCCAGGCTTTTGCAAGTTCTACGGCAGAACGCATTATATCACCGTTGAATTCTTTTACCTTTACTTCAAATTTATCGAGCAATGTAAAAGCATCTGCAACACTCCCTGCAAAACCGGTCAATATTTTACCGTCATAAATTTTACGAACCTTTCTTGAATTTCCCTTGCAGACTGTATCGCCCAAAGTACACTGTCCGTCACCTGCCATAACAACCTGACCGTCTTTCTTTACGGCTAAAATGGTTGTGCTTCTGATTTTTGTTTTATTTCCCATATTATATAATATAATGATTTATGAACGCTTCGGCAATGTAATTATTCTTTAAAGTTTTTTCCATGAGGATGAGCTTTATTGTATGTTTCAATAAGCTGTTCAGTTGTAATATGAGTATAGCGCTGTGTCGTAGAAATTGAACTGTGACCAAGCATCTCCTGAACAAGACGTATATCTGCCCCGTTAGAAAGCATGGTTGTTGCAAAGGTATGACGGAATGCATGAGGATTTACATGATGCTTTGTTCCTTCCGCTCCGGAATATTTTGATAAAATAAATCGTATGCCACCCGTCGTTAAAGGCTGTCCCCTCTGATTTATAAAAAGATAGTCGGTAAACGAAGAACCATTTTCCTCAAGGATTTTTTTCCGGTCGGAAAGATAATGTTCAAGAGCATCAAGTGCATCCTTTTCAAAAAACACTCTGCGCTGCTTGTTTCCTTTACCAGTTACAACGGCACTTGAATAATTATTCAGAAAATCCGAAAGCTTTAAATTAGTGATTTCACTTAAACGGCAGCCCGATGAATAAAGCATTTTAAAAAGACATTCATCCCTCGTCTTCCATAAAAGCTCGTTTTTTTCAGGTTCATTGCAGATTTCGTTTACCTCTGCTTTTGTCATGAAATTGGGAAGCTTTTTCTCAAGCTTTACAGTTTTAAGCTCAAGTGCCGGATTATTCTGTAAATGATTGAACTTAACTGCATATAAAAACATTGTACGCACTGCTGAAATAAATCGGTTTATGCTCGCACTCGATCTGTTCTTTTTTGAAAGCTGACCTATACACAAAAGGAGATTTTCCTTTGTAACTGACTGAATTTCCATCTGCGGCGACAAAAATGACTGAAGCTGAACAAGATCATTTTTGTAACCAAGGCATGTATTATCACTCAGACCTCGTACTGCAGAAAGATAAAGAAGAAATTCATCTGTCAGTTCCTGTATATTCATGACTATAATCCGCTGTGATTATTCGTTTTCCCACTTTTTCGAACGTTCAACTGCTTTTTCCCATCCGAGTAAAAGCTTCTTACGCTGTGCTTCCTTCATTTTCGGTTCAAAAACCTTATTTATCGCGCGTTTTTTCAAAAGTTCTGATTTGTTTTTTAAAAGACCACAGGAAAGCATTGCAAGATATGCGGCACCAAGGGCAGTTGTTTCAACATTCTCCGGTCTGCATACCTTTGTATTCATTATATCTGCCTGAAACTGCATCATAATGTCACTTACACATGCACCGCCGTCAACATTAAGTTTAGTAATTTTTATATTACTATCCTTTACCATCGCTTCAAGAACATCACGGACTTCATACGCAATAGCTTCAAGTGCCGCACGACAGATATGTGCTTTTTTAACGCCCCTTGTTAAACCTGTAATAGTTCCCCGCGCATACATATCCCAGTAAGGAGTTCCAAGACCGACAAAAGCAGGAACAATATAAACACCGTTTGAATCCGTTACCTTTGCAGCCTGTATGTTTACGTCATTGGCAGTTTCAATCATCTCAAGCTCATCGCGAAGCCATTTTATAAGTGCTCCGCCGATAAACACGCTTCCTTCAAGAGCATATTCAACTTTACCGCCGATTCCTATTGCTATTGTCGTAAGAAGATTTTCCGAACGAACAGGCTTATCACCGGTATTCATGAGCATAAAGCAACCTGTACCATATGTATTTTTTGAATCACCCTTATTAAAACATCCCTGTCCGAATAACGCAGACTGCTGGTCACCGATTGCACTTGCAACAGGAGCAGAAAATCCGCAGACAGAACTATCTGTATTACAATAGATTTTTGCAGAATCACAAACTTCAGGTAAAATACATCGGGGGATATTCATCAGTTGTAAAAGCTCATCATCCCAGTCAAGATTATAAATGTTAAAAAGCATTGTCCGGCTTGCATTAGTATAATCCGTTACATGAATCTTACCTCCGCTAAGCTTCCATATAAGCCAGGTATCGATTGTTCCTGCAAGAAGCTCGCCTTTTTCTGCACGTTTGCGCACCCCGGGAACATTGTCTAAAATCCATTTAAGCTTTGTCGCACTGAAATACGCATCTATAAGAAGACCTGTTTTTTCACGGATTTTTTCTGTCCATCCCTGTCTGATAAGCTCATCGCAGTATGAAGCAGTACGCCTGCATTGCCATACAATTGCATTATAAACAGGTTTACCGCTCTTTTTATCCCATACGACAACAGTTTCGCGCTGATTCGTAATTCCAATAGCGGCAATTTCATCCCGTTTTATTTCTGACTCAACGATAAGATTCTGAAGGACCTTAAGCTGACATTTGAAAATTTCTTCTGCGTCATGCTCAACCCAGCCTGCTTTAGGATATATCTGTTCAAATTCAAGCTGACGACTGTCAAACGGCTTTGCATTTTCATCATAAAGAACCGCCCTGCATGAAGTTGTTCCTTCATCAAGAGCAATTACATATTTTGCCATAAAATCCTCCGTTGTTAAGAGATTTTATCAGTCTGCTTCTTCGTCTGTCGATGTATGAAGATAATTACAGTCAGGATTAATACAGCTCTTGTAGCTTCCGTTCTTTTTATCAAATTTTTCTACAAGGAACCATCCGCATTCAGGACAATACTGATCTATAGGCTTAAAGTGACTGATAAATGTACAGGTCGGATAATTGGTACAACCGAAGAAAGATTTTCCCCTTCCCTTTGATTTTCTTTCAACAATTTCACCACCGCAGTCTTTACATGGACATTTTGCAAGAGGAATTGATTTTGTGTTATGACACTGAGGAAATCCTGAGCAGGCAAGGAAAAATCCGAAACGGCCCAGTTTTTTAATCATCGGTTTGCCGCAGAGCTCACATACTTTATCTGTCTGCTCATCAAGAAAACCTTTGATGCTTTCTGTATTTTCCATAACTTCATCAACCCGTTTTTTAAATGGGCCGAAGAAATCCTTCATCATTGTATTCCAGACAAGAGTATCGTTTTCTACCTCATCAAGCTTGTTTTCAACCTCTGCAGTAAACGATTCATTGATTACATCAGGAAAAGATTCTACAAGGATTTTCGAAATCATACGTCCAAGCTGAGTCGGAACAAGCTGTTTATTTGAACGTGTAACATAATAACGGTCAAGAAGAACAGAAATAATCGGTGCATAAGTAGACGGACGACCGATTCCTTTTTCTTCCAGCATTCTTACAATTGACGCATCTGTATAACGCGCAGGTCCCTGTGTAAAATGCTGCTCCGGATGGAATTTTAAAACGTTAATCTGTTCACCTTCTTTCATTGACGGAAGACTTGTAGATTTATCTTCTTTTGATGAAAGAAGCTTTATTACATTATAAAAACCCTTTTCTGCAATTTTACTTGCGGCAACTCTGAACACTGCATCATCAGCGGAAATCTCTACTGAAGTTGTAATCATTTTTGCATTATTCATCTGACTTGAAACAAAGCGTTCCCAGATGATTGAATACAATTTGTACTGATCATGAGTAAGATATTCCTTAACGCTTTCAGGCGTATATTCTGTATATGTTGGACGGATACCTTCATGAGCATCCTGTGCCGCTTTACCTACAGTATAATGAATCGGCTCTTCAGGTAAATCAGAAGGATAGTTTTTAGAAATCCAGTTTCTTACATCGTTAAGGGCAGTCTCTGAAATTCTGACAGAGTCTGTACGCATGTAAGTTATAAGACCGACACGATTCTGTCCTATCTGAATACCTTCGTAAAGCTGCTGGGCAATCTGCATTGTTTTACGTGATGTGAAGCTTAATCTGTTTGCTGCTGCCTGCTGTAATTTCGAAGTTGTGAACGGAGCCTTTGGCCTTACAGTTTTTTCTGTTTTTTTCAGGGAAGTTACGATACATGGAGCAGTTTTAATTTTTTCTATAATTTCATCAACCACAGCCTGTGATTTTAATTCAGGAGTTTCACCCTTATATTTTACAAGCTGGGCGGTAAACGAAGATTTTCCTTTTGCGAAATCTGCATCAAGTGACCAGTATTCCTCAGGCAGAAAATCTTCAACTTCTTTTTCACGTTCGCAGATTAAACGAAGCGCAACAGACTGAACACGTCCTGCAGAAAGCCCGTTCTTTACCTTTGCCCATAAAAGAGGACTTAAGTTATAACCTACTAGTCTGTCAAGGACGCGTCTTGCCTTCTGCGCATTTACTTTTGCCTCTACAATTTCACCGGGGTTTTTAACGGCTTCTGTAATAGCTGTCGGTGTAATTTCGTTAAATACAATCCGGCTGATTTTTGCTTCTGTTTTATCTTTTAACGCATTGTTCAAATGCCACGCAATTGCTTCTCCTTCGCGGTCATTATCGGAAGCAAGCAGAACATAATCAGATTTCTTCGCATCCTTCTGAAGTTCCTTTAAAAGCTTTGCCCGTCCTCGTACTGTAATGTATTCAGGCTGAAAACCGTTTTCAATATCAATAGCCATTCGTGATTTAGGTAAATCAATCAAATGTCCCATTGATGCTTTTACTGTATATCCCTCGCCAAGATATTTTTCAATAGTGTGTGCTTTAGCAGGAGATTCTACAATAACTAAGGTTTTTGGAACTTTTTCTTTTTTCGAAGTTTTCTTTGTCTGTTCTGCCATAAATCTATCCTTAAAATAATTCCTTTTGAAATATTAAAGAACTGCGTATTCCAGGCTGCTCACCGAGAACTGCACAATAATCCTTGTAATCACATATCACAGGAGCTCCGTTCAACAGAAACTTCTGTACTGTATTTTCCCTTTTATATCTGCTGACTTTTCCTTTGGCAAAATCAACATCTAATTTCTGTTCCACCCTTTTATTAACTTCCATTGCAAGCTCAGAAAAAGCAGAACTATGAAAAAATACATCCCTGTTAAAATCAAGGGCAAAATCTGCAGTAATCAAAGCACCGCTTCCGCATGGAGCCTGAATAACTACAGTTGCAGGTGAAAAAGCAGCAATTATCCTGTTTCTTTCAATAAAATGCCACTTTGCCATCTGTGCTGCCGGTTCATATTCACTTACAATACAGCCGCCGCTCTTCAGAATATTTGCAGCAAGCCTTGTATGATTATATGGAATAATAGAATCTATGCTTCCCGGTAAAACTGCTATCGTTTTTCCAAGATGTTCGATAGATTCATTTTTTTCCAGCAAATCAAAATATGCATTAATACAGCCCAGATGTGCATGACCATCCACCCCGTTGGCTAATCCGGAAACAACGTTACAGCCGTCAAGTGCCGCATCGTACGAAAACTCAACAGCGGCATCCATCCCCTGCCGGGTAATTCTTCTTGTCCCCACCACAGAAACGCTTTTATTGTTCAGACATTCTGTATTTCCTCTGCAGAAAAGCAGATACGGAGGATTAAAAGCATTTCTTAATAAATACGGATATTCAGCATCAGAATAAAGGAGAACCTGAATATTCATTTTTTTACAGTAATAACCTGCAATTTCTGAGCACCTGAGATTTTCTTTTCCATCCCAGACAACTCTTTTCAGATCCCGCTTTATTAATGCAGCAATATCATCTTTAGACAGTAATACAATATCCGCATAACTGTCAAGATTTTTTTCTAAAATTCTCTTCTCTTCAAAAGAAAGAAAAGAAATCCTCGAAAGGCTTAAAACAAAAATCTGTTCAGCTTCCGAAAGATCATTGAAACGGCGTTTGTTCAAGTACAGCTTTCTTCTTCTCCTCGGCGATGGATTTAGTTTCAGCTGATTTTGTCGTATCTATTATTTTATCTAATATTTCAAGAGTTTTGTCAAATTCTCCGTTCATATAATATGCAGTTGCAAGGACTGACATTGCATCAATATGCTTCGTATCTATTGTAAGAAGCTTTTCGAGATATGGAATTGCACGTTCCGGCTCAATAGTCTCATAAACATAAACTATCGAAAGTCCGTAAAGAGCGTTTACAAAACGGTCATCAAGCTGGATTGCACGAAGATATGAATTCTCTGCAAGCGTAAGATATTTCCCGGCCATCTCCATATTACCGGTGCCGTCTTTTTCTTTATGATACATATATCCGGAGCATATTCCGACATAATAATAAAGATTAGGATTAGAAGGATAGTAATTCAAAGCCTCCTGAAAAGCCTTGAGCGCTTCACCATACATCGGCGGTTTTACATCCATGTATTTCTGACCAAGAAGCTTATACCAGATACCAATCTGCGTCTGGGCAAGCTGAATGTCTTTTACCCTCGCTTCATATTTTTCAATTGCCTCTTTATATTCTTCGATTGTAGTCGGTTTATCAACATTTTCTTCCATTTTCTGTAAGCGTGTAATGTACTGGTTAGAAACCTTATTACATGAAAACAATAAAACTGAACTTAATAAAACTAACGGAATAATAAATGTTTTTTTCATACTATCCTCATTCATTAAAATATTTTTTATGTGCAGCCTCAAGCTGATTATCAGTTATATGCGTATAAATTGTTGTTGTAGATAAATCTGAATGACCAAGAAGTTCCTGTACGGAACGAAGGTCAGCCCCGCCTGTAAGCAGATGAGTAGCAAAGGAATGTCGAAGTGTATGTACCTTTGCCTTTATACCTGCCGCGCGCTGAAGTTCACCGAATCTTTTCCACACACCTTTTCTTGAAATTTTCTTTCCTTTATAGTTAAGGAAAAGTTCGGCAACAGATTTATCTTTTTCGAGCCGGGGCCTTACATTTTGTATGTAATCCACAAGCTTTTCTTTTGCAACTGTCCCGAAAGGAACAATTCTTTCTTTATTACCTTTTCCGTGAACAAAAATAAGCTGTTCGTTAAGATGAACCTTCGAAATCTGAAGATTACATGCTTCGCTTATTCTTAATCCGCAGGAATATATTAACTCAAACAGACACGCATCCCTCTTTCCGCAATCGGTGGAGGTGTCGATTGAAGAAAGAAGCTGTTCTATCTGTTGTGCAGTCAATACCTTAGGTAAATTCCTTGCAACCTTTGGTTTATCAAGCTGCAAAGCAATATTCTCTGTCCATATATTTTTACGAACAAGATATTCACCCAACGCCCTTAAAGCAGAAATATCTTTTGCAACTGTTATTTCCTGAACACCATTCTGTTTACGCTGAACTATGTAAAATACAAGATCAGATGATGTTACTGCCTTAAGCTTTATTCTTTTAACAACAAGCCAATTTAAAAACTCTTCTACAGAAATTTTATATGTCAATGCAGTTTGTTCAGAATCTCTTTTTACAAGAATCAAATCTGTATAAAACTGATTAATAAAATTTTCTATACTGTTCATTTTTAATTATCTGTAAGGTTTATTGTCCTTCCGAATTCTCCTTTAGTCCATACGGCAGGCTTACTCAAATCGTTATCTGCAGTATATCCTGGAGGAGGAGTAATCGTTCTTCTGCTTGCAGATTTTGAAAAAGCATTTATTCCCCATGGTTCTTTTTCAGGCTCTGCTTCAGTTTTTTTATCGTTCTTCATCTCGCCTGACCATGGAAATTCATTTTTATCAAAAGAAGTTTTTTCTTCTTTATTTTCCTCGTCAGAAATATCATTGCCGATGAAATTTTCAGGAATCTGATTTTTCAATATATCTGTAAAAAGTGAAGATGAAACATAATCAGGATTTTCAAACACAGTTTCCTTTTCTTTATGAGAATCAGGTTTCGAAAAATTAAATTCATCTGAATTATTTTCAAGTCCTGTAGCAATTACAGTTACGCTGATTTTATCACCCATTGCTTCTGAAATAACCTGACCCCAGCAGAGATTAAGTTCTTCTGCTGCAGATGCAGTTACAATCTTACATATTTCGCCGACTTCGCTCATCGAAACTTCTTCTGAAGCACTGATATTTATAAGTACATTCTTTGCTCCGTCGATGTGAGTATTTTCAAGCATAGGATTATTAATTGCCCTTGTTGCCGCTTCAACAGCCCTGTTTTCACCCGAGCCTACACCGACACCCATAATTGCTTTTCCCTGACCCTTCATTGTATTTTTTACGTCTGCAAAGTCAGTATTTACGACACCAGGTTTTGTAATTATATTTGAAATTCCTTCTACTCCCTGACGAAGAACATCATCTGCAACAAGGAATGCCTGCGGTACAGGGGTGTTTTTATCTACAACCTTCAGAAGCTGTTCGTTAGGAATTACAATGAGTGAATCAACCTTATCGTGAAGTTTTTCGAGACCTGCCTGAGCGCGTCTCATTCTTACTGGTCCTTCAAAATTAAAAGGAGTTGTTACTACACCGACAGTTAAAGCACCTAAATCCCTCGCAATCTGAGCAACGATTGGCGCAGAACCGGTTCCTGTTCCACCACCCATTCCGGCAGTTACGAAAACCATATCTGCTCCGCGCAGGTGATTTGCAATCATTTCTTTATCTTCTTCTGCTGCCTGCTCACCTACTTCAGGATGTCCCCCGGCACCAAGACCTTTTGTAACCTTCTGACCGATTGCAAGTTTTACAGGAGCTTTTGAACTGTTCAAAGCCTGTCTGTCTGTATTTATTACGATAAAATCTACATTGGAAATCTGAGCTTCAATCATGCGGTTTACAGCATTTGAGCCGCCGCCGCCACAACCTACAACTTTTATGACAGTAGGACTAATATCAGTGTTTTCTGTTTCCTGCACAGAATCTTCTGCTTCGTCCTCTACTATAGAAAAATCCATATTTCCTCCCTTTTATGAATTTTCAAGTAAATCAAGAATTTTATAAATATTATATCATTATATCATAGTTTTTCAAATAATTAAAAGAATGTTTCCTTAATCCTCTTAAAAAATCCTTCTTTTTTTTCTTTATGACCGCTATGTTTTGCAGGATTCCTCTGAAGCGGCATCAGCTTGTTTGCCTCAAGAAGACCGATTACTGTTGCGAACGAAGGATTGCGGTATTCATTTTCATTACCGCCAAGACTCTCTGGAATACCTATTCTTACTGCAGAGGTATTGAAAACATACTGTGCAAGCTCAACGACACCTTCTGTCTTTGCACCACCACCGGTTAAAATGATATTTCCTGAAAGCTGCTTTATTTTATCGCTTGTTTTCCTGATAATTTCTTCACGGACAAGTGAGAAAATCTGTTCCATACGGGCCTGGATTATCTGTGCAAGAGATGAACGTGCCAGAAGCTCAGGAGCCCTTCCTCCAACCCCTGGTAAAATAACATCTTCATCAGACTGAATTCCAGGGACCCAGCATGAACCCGATGCAATCTTAAGCTTTTCTGCTTCAGAAGACGGGATGCCAGTTACAACTGCAATATCATTCGTTACAAGATTTCCACCGACCGGAACCGAAACTGTACTTACAGGGGCACCGTTAATAAGAACTATTGCATCTGTCGTACCTGCTCCAAGATCTATGATGATTGAACCAAGATCAATTTCGTCCTGATGACATACTGATTGGGTCTGTGCGAGAGTTTTAAGCATTACTCCGCCGAGAATATAATTTGCCCTTGAAATGCATGAACGGATATTCTGAATTATTGTTTTTGAAGCAGTAACAATATGAACTTCAACTTCAAGCTTAAAGGCAAGTGAATTAATAGGATCCTGAATTCCACCTACGCCGTCTACAAGATAATTCTGCGGTATTACATGGATTTTCTCCCTGTCTGCAGGATAATTTAAGGCTGTAGCAACCTCAATTACCTTGCTCACATCCTCTTTTGTAACTTCACTTCTGTTTGTTTTGCCGTTAGTACGGATAGGAACTACACCACGGGCGTTTTCACTTTCAATCTGTGAACCGCCCACTGCAACTATAACTGAATCAACTATTACTCCGGCCATCCGTTCTGCATCTTCAATAGTTTCACGGATAATATCTTTGGCATCTTCTATATTAACTATAACACCGTTTCTTAAACCTGAAGATTTTCTGGTAGAAGTAGCAAGAATCGTAAGCTTACCTTCATCATTGATTTCTCCGATCGCAACCTTTACTATACTTGTACCAATGTCCAGACCGACAATAGTTCTTTCACCCATCATTGTTCCCCAATATCCATAGTAGATATAATATCATTTATTTTACACGAAACTGAACCATAACGCAAATCAATTTCTTCAACATCAGTTTCAAGAAAATTAATTACATCTAATACTACCATCATATATTTTAGCGCCTCTTCATTCAAGGACCTGTCTGTAAGAACTTTTACTTTTGACTGGGCAGGAATAAGCTCAAGCTCATAGTTACCGAAATCCTTATCAATTACACAGATTTCTGAGATGCTTGCAAAATAATTCTGTTTCATTTGACCGATTGTTGAAATCTGTTCAAGAAGAGGCTTGAATTTTGCAGGAATTTTCATTCCGCCTGCCATGTATTCAACAGGAAGCCCTGAGATAATCGGGATTGCATTATTGTTAAGAACAGTAGAATCTCTTGCAGGAAACAGATAACCGTTCTTATCAACCTGCATAGGATATGAAATTCCGTCGACTACAACAAAAGTAACTGCGACACTCACTCGTTCTGTAATATCAACGAAAATCTTATCAGGGAATTTTTTTTCTACGACTGCCCGATCAATTCCAGGCTCTGAAGAAAGAATTGCAACGGCGCTTTCAACATCAAAATCAAGCCATGATTTAGAATCCATAGCAAGAAGCTTTAACCCGATCTCTTCGGCGGTAAACGAGCGGTTTCCTTTAACAGTAATTTTTGGACTTGCAAAACCAGGCATTACATATTTATAAATTACAAGTTCTGCAACAAGAAAAAGACATAAAATACAGAAAATAATCTTTAAAAGACGTACTTTCCTGTCGCTGGAATATTCTTTTTTTACAGAAACATCTTCCATTACAGGTTCCTCTTTTTCATAATTCATAGTTCCAAACAACAATCCTACATCGCTCATTTTATTATCCTTATATTTTTATAATACTGTTAAAGTATCAATGTTTACCTCTTCATATTTTCCAGGCTCATCACCTGATTCCTCACAACGTGAAGCATTAACTACAAATCCGCACATAATCAAAGTGACTATGATTGATGAACCGCCGACAGAAAAAAACGGTAAAGGGATACCTGTTGACGGAAGCACTCCGCAGACAACCATAATATTGATGATTGACTGAAGAAAAATTACAGAGACGCATCCAAATGAACCGTAAGCGGCAAACCTTGACGGACATCTGAATGCGGCTCTGTAACCACGCAAAGCAAAAAAGATGAGCATAGCCAGATAAGCTATTACACCAATAAATCCCATTGATTCAGACCATCCGGCAAAAATATAATCAGCCTGAACTTCCGGGATACTATTTAATTTTGACAAGCCTCTTCCGATTCCTACTCCCCATAAGCCGCCTGCACTGATTGCATTTTTTGCGGCATTAACCTGGTAGTTAAACGAGCCACTGCCTTCAGCTGGTCGGAGGAAACCAACTATACGTTCAATGCGGTACTGCTCAGATGCAATCATTATGATTACAACGGGAATTGAGAGCAGAAGGAACGGCCAGAACCATTTGAGTTTTGAACCGCTGACAAAGAACATAAGAAGACCGATCATCGTTAAGAAGATGCTTGTCGAAAAGTCTTTCTGGAATAAAACTACAATTACAAATGCAAGGAAAACGCCGACACAAGGAAGCACATCCCTATCCTTTTCATTTGTGATTTCGAACTGTTTTTCAAAATAATTTGCAAGATAAAGTACAAGTGTAAATTTTACAAGTTCAGATGACTGAAACGTAAAATGAAACGGAAGTTTAAGCCATCGTCTTGCTCCGTTTTTCTCTACTGAAAGGAATGGTATATAAGTCAGAACACACAGAATGAAAGAACCTATAACCATAATCATTATGAGCTTCTTGATGATTTTTATGTCCGTAAACATGAAGAATAAAAAGAATACAAAACCTGCTGCAGAACATGCGAGTTGTCTTTTTACGAAATAGAACGAATCATTGTTAAAGAATCTTGCAGCATAGCTTTGAGAGCATACAAACACAGTAAAAAGGCCGAAACCCCACAATAAAATTACAGATACCAGAAAACCGACATCAATTTTGTGATATTTTTCAGAAGGTTTCATTGCAAAAAAAGTATAGGAATTCACTTATCGCAAACCTCCCTTTTTAATAAGCGGAAGAAGTTTTTCAAGCTGCATGGAATGAGACCCTTTCATAACAATCACTGAATTTTCCTCTGCCTTTTCATTTATTAAACCTGCAATCTCTTCAAAACAATCAATAGATTTTCTGTAAACAACATTTTCCGTAAAAGACTGATATTTTTCACGGATTACATCATCGGCAGCCTTCATCTCTTCTCCTATTAAGAAGACAAATCCGATGTTTTTTGAAGCAGCAAACTCACCGATTTTTTCATGCGCATCCTTTGATTTTTCACCAAGCTCCTTCATATCTGCAAGGACAAAAATCTTTCGCCCGGTATCCTTGAGTCCTGAAGCAAATTCAATTACCTTCTGCATTGAATCAAGATTTGCATTATAAAAATCCTTTAATACAGTTACCTTTTTTCCGGAAAGCTTAATCTGCTCAGTCTCCATTCTTCCTGGAAGACCATTCATTTTTTCAAGACCTTTTTTAATGTCTGCAGCACTTAATTCGCATTCTTCTGCAAGTGCAATTACACCAAGACAGTTTTCAAAATTATGTTCACCGCTTAATTTGAGATTTACCTTAAGTCCTGAAACACTGAAGGTTGTCCCCATCAGTCCGTTATCGCTTATGAATTGTACGTCATACACACTGCATTCAGATTTTCCGAATTTTACAACCTTTCCCTTTACATTTTCTGTACAGAAATCAGCAAAATCATCTGTTGCCGGAACAAAAGCAGCTCCATCCCTTCCGATATAATCAAAGGACTTTCTTTTTTCTTCTGCAATGTTTTTTCTTGAACCGAGAATTCCTATATGAGCAGTTCCGATATTTGTAATGATTCCGTAATTTGATTTAAGCACTTTTGAAATTTCACCGATTTCATTTACACGGTTCATACCCATCTCAAAAATACCGATTCTGTGATTTTTTCTTATCTGAAAGACAGAGAGCGGAAGTCCGGTTTCCGAATTGAAATTTCCTTTTGTATAAACAACCTTTTTTCCATATTTAGCTTTGAATACAGAAACAAGCATTTCCTTTACAGTAGTTTTTCCGCATGAACCGGTTACGCTGATTTTTACAAGGAATGGGAATTTTGAAACATAACATTCAGCCGCATCCTGCAATGCCTTCATCGTCTGCTCAACTGCTATGAAAGTTACTTTCGGATAATCCATTGAAAGGAACTCATAATTCTGTTTATTCTGTTCATATTCTGATTTCTTTACAAAAATAACCGAAGCGCCTTTTTCAAGAGCCGATGGAATATATTTATGACCGTTCTGGAATTCCCCGATTAATGGAACGAACAGCGTATTTTTTACAACGTTACGACTGTCTGTCTGAACCGATGTAAAATAACATTTTTTTGAGTCACCTATAATCTTTCCGTCAACAGCATTTAAAAGCTCATTAATTTCAAGCAAAGATTTCATTACTTGCGTTCTCCCGTCATTTCAACACGGATGATATCTTCACTCTGGGCTTTATGCATTCCAAGTTCTTCCGTTGCGATTTTTTCTATCCTTTCTGCACTTGTGAGGATGCTTATGTCACTTACAAGGCGTTTATTTTCTTCTATAAGCTGTTCCTGTTTTCTTTCAAGATCTGTGATTTCCCTCGACAAATCTGTATATTTCTTTGCCTGAAAAGCATAAACTCCCCAGAGCAGAGGGATTGTAATCGCAAAAACACAGATGAGAAATATCCTTATCAACTCTTTTCCTTTTAATTTAGTTTCTTTTTTCATTTAACATGCCTCTAATCTGTATTTATCTGCATCCCTGATTTTTCGTATTACACGAAGCTTTGCACTCCTTGAAGGAGAATTTTCCTTAACCTCTTTTTCTGTAGGACAAACAGGCTTTCTTGTAAGGATTTCTGCACAAGGCTGACCACCGCATCTGCATACCGCAATCTGTGTAGGACATACACATTTTTTACCTAAATTTCTGAAATAATTTTTTACAATGCGGTCTTCAAGGGAATGAAAGGTTATAACTCCCATTTTTCCACCGTTTTTCAAATCATTGAATGCTGAATGAAGTGCAGAAGGAAGTCTTTTCAACTCCGAATTAACTGCGATCCTCAAAGCCTGAAAGGTTCTTGTTGCCGGATGAATGTTACCATAGCGATAACCAGCCGGTACAGCATCCCATATAATTTGAGCAAGTGCCTTGGAAGACTCTATTTTCCCACCCTGTCTTGCCTGAACAATTGCTTTAGATATTTTACGACTTAATTTTTCTTCCCCATAAAGATAAATTAAATCTGCAAGCTCTTCTTCACTTAAACCATTAACCAGATCCGAAGCGTTTTTTTCCGTATTTTCGTTCAATCTCATATCAAGCTTTTCATCATATCTGAAAGAAAAACCTCTTTCTGATTTTTCATAATGAAAAACTGAAATTCCAAGATCAAACAGAATCAGATCTGGTCTTTCATATTCCGACGGATAATTGTCGTAAAAGTCGTTAAACCATCCGTTGTAAAAATGAACTCTATCCCCAAACTCAGAAAGACGTTCTTTGGCTTTCTGCTGTATTACACGGTCGGCATCAAGTCCGATTACATTTAAATTCTTATATTTTGAAAGAAAATTGTAAGTATGACCGCCTTCACCAAGGGTTGAATCAATCATAAGGGCATGATTTTCATAAGGTTCTCCCACCGGTGAAAGCCATTCGAGACATTCATTCAATAAAACAGGCGTATGTACAATTTCCATTTAATTTAACTGTTAAAAATTTATATCATTAAATTCTTCCGCAGCATCACGGAAGGAATCTTCGCTTGCAGCAAGATATTCACTGTAAACAGCTGAATCCCACAATTCAATATACTTAGCAATTCCAAGAACAGTACATTCTTTTGAAAGCCCTGCATATTCACGAAGACTCTGTGGTATTGAAAGTCGTCCGGTTTTATCAAATTCAACCTGCTGCGCCGGAGCAATAAAATGTCTTATTACATCAAGATTCTTTTTTTTCATCATCGATGCATTTGCCATTATTTTCGACGCAAACGATTCCCACTCTTCTAGAGTAAAAAGCCATAAGCAGCGATCTAAACCCTTGGTAACCATAAGTACATTCTGGTTAACGGCTGTCCTCAATTTGACAGGAAATGAGACACGGCCTTTTTCATCCAGCGTATTATTGTATTCACCAGTTAACAGATTCATACCCACTTATTACCACTTTTTACCACTATTTCCCACTTATCTATCATTTTATAGCAAAAAATTCTAAAGTCAACGCATTTTTTAACAGATAATTAAAAAAAGAAGCTTTTTTCAAACTTTTTTCCATTACATTTTTATACTTTTAATACGTATAGTACCATATATAGTAGGAGACATCCGGATGGAACACTATTCAATCAATACTTATAATGAAAGCAGTCTCCACAATACTTTAAAGGCATTTTATGCGCATACGTATGGAGGAAAAACGGAAGTCAGTGCCGACGGACACATTTATGATGTTTTAACGGAAGATAAAACTGTAATTGAAATACAGACAAAAAATCTTTCCAGGCTTTTACCGAAAGTTTCAGATATACTGTCAAAGGGATATAAAATAAAACTTGTCTACCCTCTCGTATACCGCTCACGAATTGTTGTAACTGATCAAAACGGGAAAAAAATCTCAAACAGATTGAGTCCTAAAAAAGGATGCATTTACGATATATTCCGTGAACTTACAAAGCTTTATCCTGTTCTTCTTGAAAAAAATTTTACACTCGAAGTAATAACGATAAATATCATAGAACACAGAATTAAATATCAGCATCCTGTACAAAGTGCAAATAAAAAAAGAAGATACAGGCGTGACTGGATAAAAGTAAACAAGCGTCTCGATGAAATAATTGAAACTCATACATTCAGCTCTAAAAAGGATTATCTTGATCTTTTACCCGAAAATTTACCGCAGGAATTCTGTGCAAAAGATTTTGCTCTTCCACGCTACGCTCATCTGATTATCTGGGTTTTAGTACGCATGAAAGTTATACGACAGACCGGAATTAAAAACAGAAGCAGGATTTATACTGTTTGTGAAGATTAAACAATATTTATAAAAATTCTACATTTCATGATAAATAAAAAAAAGAGTCTTGAAGTTAATCAAGACTCTTTTTTAGAATTTGCATTTATGTCTTTAGTTTACCAGTTATCACTCATATCATCTTCATCGTGATGTTCAAAATCATAAAGATCTGTTACAACACGAAGATCATCTAAGTAAAGATAATACTGACCGCGTGCCTGCATAGGATTACAATCAACTCTGAAGCCGATAATCCTGAGTCCAGGTTTATCACCATAGTATGCACTGCTCTGTACAATACCATGCTCTCCATCCGGACTTGGAGGAACAACACATGTTAATTTTTTCCATCCGCTGAAGGCAAGTGTTCCCATGTAAAGTTCATAGTTTCTTCCGAAATAATCCTGAACAAGTACATATAATTCATGACTCTGATTACGACCGCATGCCCATACAGAAATTGTTTTTACAGTTCCTTCTACAGGAAGTGGTCTTCCGGAAGTAATTGTGAAAGAATCACGTCCCCTTCTGAAAAAGTCAACTCTTATACCTAAAACTTCATCATCATCCTCTGGAGGATTCTTTTCATCTTCAGGTAAAGTTTCTTTCATTGCAGGTCCACCCGGGAAAAGTCTTCCTGCGATTACACCGTCATCTGCAGAGATGTGAACATACCAGGAACCTTCCCTTTCAAACTTATCGATAGAGATTTCACGCAAAGAAAGCATTGCAGAATCTGCACCAACTGTTTCTGGATTAGGCTCTGTAATTGTCTGAGCAGAAAGAACTCCTGCCGCTGCTAATAATGTTAATAAAAATACTATCTTTTTCATTTTCCGTTCCTTTCTGATGAATCATCCTCGAATGTTACATCTTTTAATTCATATCCATCATAAACAAATGACAGGGCATTTGTAGTATACTTAAACTGGTCAAAGAAAATTACAAAGTTATCTACGTATTCCTGAGGATCTGTACGAACCCTGAATCCTACGAAAACAAGATTTTCCGGACCGCTTCTTAAATGAGAATGCTGCTGGATATAACCAGGTACATTCACGATTATATTACGCCAGCCGTTGAAAGCAAGAGTTCCGGCCTTAAGTACATGTACACGGCCTGTTGCATCGCGAAGAAGGATTTCGAGATAATAATTATAGTTTGCACCCCAAACCCAGAAATCGAGAGTTGTTACATTACCGACAAATGGAACTTCAAAAGGCTTTCCGTCAGCTTCAGGGTAAATTTCAAACCAGTTATCACCTTTACGGTTAAAACGAGTTTTTACACCTAATACCTGTGCAGGAGTAGGATCTCCCTTACGAAGTACTTTTAAAGAATTTGGACATCCTTCATAATATCCCATTTTTGGATAATCACTAGCGATATAACGGCTAGTATTAACAGACCAGCTCCAATTATAACTATTACCGTTATACATATAATTCTGATCACTTTCAGAATCAAAAGTATCAATTACGAATGTCTCAATACTTCTTGAACTTGGCTGTGCTGCCACTGGAAGTCCAATAACTAAAAGACACGCAAGACCGATAAAGACCTTTAGTCCTCTTTTCATGCAAAACTCCTTAAACTTTATCTTTCGATAAAAGATTACTTCATTATTATATCGGCATATTAATGCAAAATAATTACAATAAAATTATATTTTCTATAAAGTTCTTTGTCAAACACTTCTTATTGAATAAATACACGTTTTAAACTATTATATAGAACATAGAACCGCCGGCTAGTATTCGACCGGCAAAAGGATGTTTTTTATGGCTATTATCAGTTACAAAGATTTGGGTCTTGTAAACACACGCGATATGTTTGCAAAGGCTATTAAGGGTGGATATGCAATTCCTGCATATAACTTCAATAATATGGAACAGATGCAGGCTATTATTCAGGCTTGTGTTGAAACAAAGTCTCCTGTAATCTTGCAGGTTTCTAAGGGTGCTCGCGCTTATGCAGACAAATACATTTTGCGCAACATGGTTCGCGGTGCTGTAGAATACGCTCACGAACTTGGATGTGATATTCCAATCGTACTTCACCTTGACCACGGTCCAAACTTTGAAGTTGCTAAGGACTGTATTGATAACGGATTCTCTTCTGTTATGATTGATGGTTCTGCACTTCCTTACGATGAAAACGTT
>JAFYZU010000044.1 GCA_017548565.1 Treponema sp. | reverse complement strand
TTTTCCTCCAGTTCCTATTTACGATATTTATCTACAATGCCGGCAAGCTGATCTTTTGTAAGATTTCCATAAACTTCGCCATTAACAGAAATAACAGGAGCAAGACCGCAGCAACCAATGCAGCGTACGCCTTCGAGTGAAAATTCTCCGTCATCTGTTGTAGACTGACCAGCTTTGAGCTTAAGAATATTAGCAAGCTCATCAAACAAATCCTGACCGCCCTTAAGGTAGCAGGCTGTTCCAAGACAAACACTGATCTGATTCTTTCCAGGTTTTTCGGTTTTAAAGAAATGATAGAAAGAAACTACTCCAAATACGCGTGCAGCAGGAATTCCAGTTCGTTCTGCTACTTCCATTGCTGCTTCGTTAGAAATGTACCCCTGTTCTTCCTGAACACGGTGTAAAATCATGATGAGATTTCCCGGTTTATCTTTCCAGTCTTCTATAAACTTAAGAAGATCAGCAGAAAACACGGATTTACCGCTCTGTGGCATAAAAGTGCTCCTATGTGTCATTTTCGAAAACGACAAATGTCATTGTCGGGCTTAACCCGGCAATCTTTTTTATAAAAACGCGTCTCAATTATATATCATTCTATAGTAAAAGTCGATAGAATTGTGTTTCCTCAAGGTTTCCTCAAGGTTGCCTGCTGATCTTCAAAGTATTCAAAGGCATCTATAATGTCCAGGTAAACTCCATCAAAGCCAGCCTCAAGGATTTTTGAAAGATAACCGTTTTCACCGCAGATTATTTCCTGCCATTGAGGATACCAGTATTTTACTTTAAAATTTCCTTCCCATTCAGGATTTTCCGGACATATAAAATCAGGGGCTTTTTTATTCCAGGAGGATTTCCAGTACCAGCGGTAATTTTCGGCTTCACCAATGCTCATATAACAGATTACAAGCCTTGAACCGCCGCTTTTCTTGGTTTTAAGCTCTCGTAAATCAGAAGCTGTCAGTATTTCATCACCGCAAAACAAATCAATTATAAAAGCATCATAATCAGTCTGCTTCAAAGTAGTAATCAAAGTCTGTTTTGAAGAATATTCTGGATTTATTAAGTAGAGAAAGTTTTTTGCATTACTCAGGCTTGTAATATTATTTGAATTTTTCTGATAAGGCTCATAGAAAGGGATTTCTGTTAAATTACGCTTGGTCGCTGCAAAAGAAATATAGCCCTTCTGATTGTTTTTACTAAAAGAATCTGCAATTTTATCCTCATCATTTGTTGTGTAATCAGTAGAAAGGACTACTTTATCGGCATTTTTGTAAATGTCACACATATCCTGAATTTCTTTTGAAATATACTCAGGTGTCGAATGACCATCTGCAATATCATAAGAAGCATTCATCCCATAAAAAGTATCTTCTCTTCCGCAGCCATCAATTGCAGCAAAATAATCAGCATCAGGCACTATCGGGTCATCATCATCCTCCCAGGCAACATTCTGACCGTTTTGAGGAATTACAATAAAAGATGAATCAGTCTGACGTCCAAGCTGCGAAATTCTTATAACAAAATCGCGCATAGCCTTGCGGTAATCAGAACAGGGAATAATGTCAAAACTGCTTTTACATGCTGTAAAAAAACAACATATTAAAAAAAATAAAACCTTTTTCATTTTACAATTCTGATCTCCCACGGAAACTGAGCGACAAAGTTCGTTTATCGATATATTCAAGATCACCGCCGACCGGTATTCCTGTAGCAAGACGAGTAACCTTTGGAGATGGTGTTAAATTGAGCTCCAAAATCACCTTATTAAGATAAAGGGCCGTTGAATCTCCTTCAACAGTAGGATTTGTCGCAATTATAACTTCTATCCCTTCTTCTTCAGGCTTAATTTCCCTTAATCTATTTAAAAGAGGTGTTATTGAAAGCTGTGCCGGTCCTATTCCTTCAAGAGGCTTGATTAATCCACCGAGAACATGATACTGCCCTTTATATTCACCGTATGCTTCGATTGTAGAAACATCCTGCGATTCTTCTACAACGCAAATCTGATTCTTATTACGCAGGGAATCTGAACATATAGAACAAGGTTCGGTTTCAGTCCACGCACCGCATACCGGACACGGCTTGATTTTTTCCTGAAGCTGTCCAAGATTCTGAGCAAATCTGTTTACATACAATGAATCCTGTTTTAAAAGCCAGTTTACCATGCGGATTGCACTTTTTTTACCGATTCCCGGAAGCCTTGAAAAATTATTTGTCAGTTCATCAAAGGTATTCATCGTTATAATCCGAATTTACTTAAATCAAGACCGCCTAAAAGAGATGAAGATTTTTCTTTTATCGCTTCCTGAACATTATCACAGGCATTTTTATGTGCGGCAACAATAAGATCCTCAAGCATTTTAACATCACGGTTATCTACACAGATAGGATCAAGTTTAATATCCTGCATTTCAAATTTACCGTTCAAGGTTACTGTTACCATTTTTCCGCCGGAAGAACCTTCTACCCTTATATCAAGTAATTCCTGCTGAAGCTTTTCCGACTGTTCTTTAATTGCACCTGCATTTTTGAATAATTCAAATGGATTCATTTTTTTCCTCTTTTTATTGTTTTCCCGTTATGATTTTTCCACGAAAAGTATCACATATAATCTGTACCTGCTTTGGAATTTCAACAGTTTCCTTCTGTTCTTTTTTTTCTTCCTGTTTTAAAATTAATTCAATTTTCATTGCACGTCCACATAATTCCGAAACAGTTGCATTTAATTCAGGAAGTTTTTTTTCAAGAAGCGATTTATCATATTCCGTATTCACTAGAATCTGAATTCTATCCTCTAAGATAGCCCAGTTACCTGTTTTTTCAAGTGTCGCCGCAAAAAAACTGTCGTTCACTTCAGCTGCCGCGATAACTTTACCTTTTAAAACCTGCTCTGTGTTATCTGGAACAAAGGATGCCGGTGATTCATCTTCTTCATACGAATCGTAATCTATCGGAGGTTCATCGATATTAGTCCATCCGTCGTCATCAAAGGAATCTGTCTGTGCTTCTGTAACAGGAGGTTCATAACTGTAAACTCTCTGTACTTTCTGTTCACTTTCTACTGCCACACCATGAATTATCAGCTGTTCATTTACAACAGGTTCTGCCTGCTGTTCCACTGATTGTTCTGGCGGCAGTGGTCCGCCATCAGGAAAAGGGGGCGTCTGTTCTTCTCCGGCATTTTCTTTTTTATCAAGCATTGAAAAACGCGGAAGTCCATCGGGAACCTTTACTTCATTCTGGACATTATCCTGTGCCTGCCTGATTATTTCCTGCGCAGTCTGATTTATCTTATTCTGAACTGAATTTTCCGGAACTCCTGCTGCCTGGGATAGTAAAGACTGAGCCGCATCAATTGCCTTTTTAACTTCCATCTGTGAAACATATTGTCCAAGCCAGCACATCCTGCTGAAAGCAAGCTCAAGTTCACTTCTCGGAGAAAGAGAATACCGTACATCCCTGTATAAATTCAAAAAAATAGACAATGCCCGTTCAACCTGTACGCAATTCCATGCACCAAGCACAACCTTACTGTAACGTTCACTTGAATTTCCTAAAAGTGATTCCTTCGTAATTCCGTTTTTTATTAAAAGGATGCTTCTTAAATAATCTGCACAATTTGAAATAAGCTGTTCTATTGAAATTCCATTCTGTAAAAACTCATCAAGAGAATTTAATACCTCATCGGTACGGCTGTAAGCACACGATTCAAAAACAAGATTAAGCTTTTCAATTCCAACAAGTCCAAGCTTATCGCGTATTTTTTCATAAGTGATATGTCCGTCACTGAATGCCACAACCTGATCAAAAAGTGTATATGCATCACGCATTGAACCTGTCGATTCGCGTGCAATCCAGAACAAGGCTTCATCATCTGCCTGAACATTCAATTCTGCGGCTGCTTCTGCAAGACACTGCTTGATTTTTTCTATTGGAACAAGTCTGAAATTATACTGCTGACATCGGGATTTAATTGTAGCAGGAACCTTCTGAAGCTCTGTAGTTGCAAAAATGAAAATTACATACTCCGGAGGCTCTTCGATTGTCTTTAACAGTGCGTTAAAAGCAGATGTAGAAAGCATATGAACTTCATCAATAATATAAATCTTATAACGACAGCTGTTCGGTGGAAAAAGAACTTCATCCTTTATCTGACGGATATTATCAACCGATGTATTTGAAGCACCGTCTATTTCTATTACATCTAAAGAGGCACCCTTTGTAATTTCCTGACAATTTGGACATTGACCGCACGGAGTATCTGTAGGACCATTCTGACAGTTCAAGGCTTTGGCAAGAATCCTGGCAGTAGATGTTTTTCCACATCCGCGGGGACCGGAAAATAAAAACGCGTGTGCAATTTTATTAGATTTGATTGAATTTTTAAGAGTCTCCGCAACAAATTCCTGACCAATTAAATCATCGAATTTTTGAGGACGACGTCTGGTAGCTGTTACTTCATAAGACATAAGTTAATTATAATATAAAAAAATCTGTTCGTCATCACAAAGTAAAAATTTAATTCACTTTTATCTGACTTAAAACCTTACCGATTGAATCATGAATTACAAGCTCTGCAGAAGAATCCATTGAAGTTTCAGATTTATTCAAAAGTACTAGATGCTCTCCGCGGAAATATCGTACAAAACCAGCGGCAGGATAAACGACGAGTGATGTTCCACCAATGATTAATGTATCTGCGTTTGCAATGGCATCTATCGATTTTTCTATTAAATCCTGATTTAATCCTTCTTCATAAAGAACAACATCCGGTTTTACAAGTCCACCGCATTTTTTACAGTGAGGGAGCTTATCTTCTGAGTTTTCACTTTCCTTTATGAAATTTTCATCATAAAATTCGCCGCATTCAAGACAATAATTCCTCAAAGTACTTCCGTGAAGCTCATAAACTGTTTTACTTCCTGCTTTCTGATGAAGGCCGTCAATATTCTGTGTAATTACAGCCTTTAATTTTCCGCATTTTTCAAGTTCAGCAAGCTTATAATGTGCAGAATTAGGTTCAATTCCTACAGGAAGCATTTTTTCCCTGTAAAACCTGTAAAATTCCTTTGTGTCATTATAAAAAAACGTATGACTTATTATTGTCTCAGGAGGATATTTCCATTGCTGATTATATAATCCGTCAACACTTCGAAAATCAGGAATTCCGGATTCAGTAGAAACACCTGCCCCGCCAAAAAATACAATGTTAGAAGAACTGTCTATAATTTTCTGTAAAAGAGAAATCTGTTCATCCATATTTATGCCCCAAGACTGCTTCTGTCAAGCTGATCAAAACCGTCTGTCAATTCCCGGGCAATCTTTTTCAGTTTTTCAAGGTCTCCTTTACGTCCACCTTCAATATTCATCGGCATTACAGGATCATGAAGACTCATTCTCAGTAAAATCCATCCCTGAACTTCATCTGATTTAAATGAAAGCCTGATTCCTTCATAAGACGCGGGCATCACATATCCTTTTGAAGAAGCACGTTTTTTAAATTCTTCAAGCACTTTATTTCCATATTCCTTGAAATTTTCACAATTAATTTTAAAGCGGTATTCTCCTTCTTCTACTAGCGGAGGAAGCTTTTCTATAAGACTGTCGAGTTTTTTACCGTCCTTTGCGGCTTTTGCAAGAGCGATTACAAGCTTTACGGCAAGAAATGCTCCGTCATCAAGGAAATAATTGTCCTTTAACGCACCATGTCCCGAAGTTTCCATTGCAAGCGGAGAAACGATTCCCTTTGAATTCAATTCCTTCTGCTTGTTGATTACGTTTTTATATCCGCGCATATAACAAAGATGCTTTAATCCGAGCACATCCTCAAGAAAATAAGTAAGACGATCAGAAGTAACAGAATCTGTAATAATGGTAGAGCCAGGATATTCCGGTGCAAGGATTGCCGATATCATTGCGATGATTGAATCCCTGTTGATTTCACTGCCATCAGATAAAACTGCAGACATACGGTCTACGTCTGTATCGAAAATCAATCCTAAATCTGCCTTATTATTCAAAACTGCGCTGCGGATTGCTTCCATTGCTTCTTTATTTTCAGGATTCGGTATATGATTCGGGAAATTTCCATCGGGATTAAGAAACTGACTTCCAGAAGTATCTGCCCCAAGAGGCTGTAAAATCTTATCTACAAAAAATCCTGATGCACCGTTTCCGCTGTCTACAACAATATGAAGTCCGCTCAAAGGTTTTTCCTGTGATAAAGATATTCCTTCTTTAATTTTATTCTTAAGATGTTCTGCATAAATCTCAAGAAGCCCATAGCTTTCAGCATCCGTACTTATTTTCTTTGCGTTCTGAACATATTCCTCACTTACATCCGATGCAAGCTTTAAAATATCCGTAATATCATCATGCTCAAGACCACCATCTGCATCAAAAAATTTAATGCCGTTTCTGTTAAACGGAAGATGACTTGCAGTAACCATTGCAGAACCATCATATTTTGTCTGATTAAAAACAATCGACATAAACATTGCAGGAGTTGTAGCAAGATTACAGTTTACAACCTTTGCGCCTTCACTTGAAATTCCCCTGATGAGCGCATTTACGAGAGATGGTCCTGTTAAACGTGAATCCCGGCCAACTCCTATTTTAAGCTCACTGCATGCTTTTCCTGTTTTTTTAGAAAGCCATTTAACGAATGCGGCTCCAATTTTCAGGGAAATATCTTCCGTAAGGTTTACATGCTCACCTTCTACTCCTTCAAGAGCAATTCCACGTATATCACTGCCGTTCTGTAATTTCATTATGTCCATTTTAATACCTTCCATTGTTTTTATTTCTTTTTAGTTTTTCATGATTTTATAAATAACAAGAAGAATCTTATATTTCATGTAAGAAAATAAAAGGAAAATCTTAAAAGGATTATGCAGAACTTCTCTGTAAACCTCGTGTCCTTTTGCGAAGGTTTTTTCGTTTATTTTCTTTATTTTTTCAGAAAAGATTCCAAAGGCCTCTTTGTAATACAGGAAGATTGAAGAAGAAAATCTGTTTCGTCGTCTGTATGCCCATAGATTTTTTTCTTTAACTCCGTCGCTAAGTAAAACGAGAGATGGCTGTGCTTTAAAAATTGCCGCTATAATACTGTCTTCCATATTCTTCGAATAATAACCCACATATCGTCCGATTACACGAAGATTCGGAAATGTTGCCCTTACGTTTTCCTCTGCTTTCATTAAAATCTTTTTAGTTGAACCGAGCATATAAAGTGTCTTGTAATGATTTTCGAGAATTGAAAGAATCTGTATTACCGCAGAAAAAGGATTATATCTTTCTGGAACCGGTTTTCGGAGAAATCTTGCCCCACTAATAATACTCTTTGAAACAGGAAGAACAAGACTTGCATTCTTTACACATTCAGCAAAATCACCCTTTCTTCGGGCCCTTAATAAATCCCATACAGAAAGAAACACAATCTGTTTTGTACCCGGTTTTGCCAGAAGTTCAAGAATTTCATCTTCCAGTTTGTCTGGAGTACAAATATCCACTGGTACGCCTAGTAAAGTAATACGATCAATAGCCATAGTTACACCGCCGTTTGAACTGCAGCAATTCCATACAATGCCGCTGTTTCACATCTTAATATATTAACAGAAAAATGAACAATATGAAAAAAGCCTTTTTCCTTTAAAAAATTAACTTCTTCCTTACTGATCCCACCCTCGTTTCCAACTACAATTCCTATTTTTTGTATATCCCTGCATTCAGATAAAACCTTGTGCAGATTTTCACTTAAATCATCACGTTCACAAAGAACAAAACCCTGTTTATTTTCATTTTTATTCCAGAGTTCCACCGCCTCTGCAACTGAACATGCTTTTTCAACGACTGTTTCAACGGGCGACCCGCTCTGCTGCCTTGCTTCCTTAATTATACGTTCAATCCGTTCTTTTTTGGAATTCTGCAGGGCAAGAATACTGTTTTTTTCAGTATAATCACCAATTAAGGGAATGATTTTGTGGACTCCACATTCTGTTGCCTGTCGTACAATCTGTTCAAATTTCTGCATCTTCGGAATAAACTGAAAAAGCCAGTATTCTACCTTTACATTATTTTCTTCAAGCTGTCGGGCAGAAACTCCGCGTGCAAGATTCTTATGCGGAAAATCTGTGTCTGCACAAACCTGAATTGTTATTTTCTTTGACGATTCGTTAATTTTAACGACTGTTGCATTTTTCAGCGAACCGTCCGTTAATCGAAGACTTATCATATCTCCGACTTTAGAACGCAGAACCTGATGTAAATACTTATAATCCTTTGCATCAAGAACAACGAGACCCGATTTATCTGGATTTTTATCTAGAATAAACTGCCTCATTTTTTAGCGTTAACATCCTTTTTTGACGCAGCCTGAAGTTCCTTTAAAGTTTTTGTACTGTTCATGAGCTTGTTGAAAGTCCCCTTTTTAATGATATCTATTGCTGCATTCAACTGTAAATCGTAATCCAGATCATACAAGGCATCTTCTTTATTTCTGTAGACTGCATTGCGGATTAAACGACGGATTATTCTTTCTTCAAGCGGATATTTTTTAGAAAGCTCCTTTGCCTTTGAAGCAATCTGCTCTTCGGTCATGTTAGGATTTTCTTTCGCAATATTTTCAATCACCTTGTCTTCATTCAACGAAACAAAGATTTTAGATTCTTCTTCATTAAATTCCTTAAAGTTGATTATTTCAAGATCAGGCGGAATTCCAACCTTGTCTATATTAACATCGCTCGGTGTATAATATCGTGCGACAGTATATTTAAATCCATCCTGCTCGCTGAGCTGACGTACCTGCTGAACTGAACCTTTGCCATAAGTATTCTCGCCGACAAGATATGCAAGATGATAATCTTTCAAAGCCCCGGAAAGAATTTCTGAAGCACTTGCAGACCCCCTGTTGATTAAAACAATAATCGGCATTTTCTTTTTAATGACAGTTTTTTCTTTTGTTGCCTTATATTCAAAATTTTCACGGGCAATCCTGCTCTTTGTAGAAACAATTACACCAGAATCTATAAATTTATCTGCAACATCAACAACACTTGAAATTAATCCACCAGGATTATCCCTGAGATCTATAATAAGTCCCGTATATTTTTTTGACGCAAACAAATCAAGCGCATCCTGAAGACGTTTCGGTGTTTCCGGTGTAAATTCAATAAGACGAACATATCCTATTGTCGTATTTTCAATCATTCCGTATTTTGCAGTCGGAACTTCAATAAGCGCACGGGTTAAAGTTACTTCAAATTTAGTGTTAGTTCCACGAAGGATTGTTACTTTAACATTAGTTCCTACCGGTCCACGAAGATTCTGAAGAACCTCGTTCATAGTCATGACATCTGTAGGCTTGTCATCAACTGCAATAATAAAATCACCGGACTGTATTCCTGCTTTTGCTCCGGGAGAAGTTGCCAGAGGATAAGCAACCTCGACATAAGCCGGTTTTTCTGCAGAATTAGATGTAGGTTTTGTAATGGAAAGTCCTACGCCGCCGAAGGTTCCTTCCGTTGTATCTGAAAGATCACGAAGATAATCTACATCAAGATATGTAGTATATGGATCTTCAAGAGAATCAAGAAGTCCTTTAACTGCTCCTTCGTAAATAACCTTTGGGTCTACTTCATCAACATAATACTGCTGAATAAAATCAAAAAGTGCATTCAGTTTTTTAAGATATTGAAAACTGCTGACCTTTGATTGAGAATTCTGTCCGAAGCATGAAGATGCTGTAAAAATCAATAATAATGATAAAACTAATCTGAAAACTCTAAATCTTTTCATTTTTTTTCACCCTTTATCTATTATATTATAACACATTATTCAAAAAATCTATTGATTATGATATAATAGTTTGTATGGCACAAATAATTCCAATAGCAAGCGGCAAAGGTGGAGTCGGAAAATCTCTTCTTTCTGCCAATCTTGCAATAACTTTAGGACAGCAGGGAAAACGCGTAGTTTTAACAGACCTTGATCTTGGGGCAAGTAATCTTCATCTTGTAATAGGACAGCACCCGGGAACAGCAAGTCTTGGTTCATGGTTTACTGAAAAAACTCAGTTTAAAGATATTATTCAACCGACTGACTATCAGAATGTAAGTTTTATTGCCGGTGACAGTCAGATTCCCGATTTAACCCAGTTAAAATATGCCCAGAAAATCAAATTAATCCGTAATCTTAAGAATATTGACTGTGATTATCTTATTTTAGATTTAGGAGCCGGTACGCATCAGTTTATTCTTGATATGTTCCTTCTTTCTCCTCAGGGAATTGTTGTTTCTGCCCCGGCCGTTACTGCAACCTTAAACGGCTATCTTTTCCTGAAAAATGCAGTTTTCAGACTTCTTTATACGACATTTAAAAGAAATACACCGGGACGAACTCTCCTTGATAACTTAAAAAAGAATTCCGCTTCAATGCAGAAGCTTTATATTCCTCAACTGGTTCAGGCTTTGGAACAGGTTGATGCAGAAACAACAGATCTTTTTAAATCACGAATGCAGCAGTTCCGTCCACGTCTCGTAATGAATATGATTGACTCTCCTTCCGATGCAGAAAAAGCACAAAGGATAAAAACCTCATGTAATCAGTATCTGGGACTAGAAATTGACTTTTTAGGATTGATGTACCGCGATATGCTTCAGGACAAAGCATTAAGCTCACAGCTTCCTCTTGTTGTTTATAAACCACGCTCTGTTTTAGGTCAGGCAATCTATAGAATTGCAGATAAAGTGATTGAAACTCCACCGAGAAACTTTGATGCTGATTTTGATCCTGCTTCCTTCTCTTCTGATTCCTTTAATTCTGCAGAAGAAGAGGCTAACAGTGATTATGACTTCAAACTATCGGGCATCGATGATCTTGTTGCCGGAGGAGAGCTTTCTATCGGTGAACTTGCAGAAATGATAAAAACACAGCAGTACGAATTAATCCAGTTAAAAAAAGAAAACAATCTGCTTAAGTCAAAACTTGTTAAGGCAGCTCAAGCAGGATTTAAAATATAAATATTAAAGAAAGGACAGAAAAATGTTTTTATATATTAATTATCCTTCATGGATTCATCCCGAAATTTTCCCGGGAATAAAATTTTTAGGTATTTTCCGCTGGTACGGACTTATGTATGTCTGTGCATTTGTAACAGCCTGGTTACTGCTTAAAAAAGTTGCAAAAGAAGGTGCTTTAGATTCAAAAAGCTACAAAGCAAACGAAGATGATATTTTCAATTTCATCATTACCGGTATTATTTTCCTTTTAATCGGAGCACGTCTTGCTTCTACTTTAATTTACAATAAATATGATCCTGAAAATCCATATTCCATAAATTACTGGACACATCCATGGTTAATCTTCTGGCCTTTCGAGGGCAAAAAATTCACCGGTTTTGCAGGAATGTCGTATCACGGAGGATTCGTCGGCGGTTTACTTGGAATGATTTTCTGGTGCAAAAAACACAAACAACCTGTCGCCAGATGGGTAGACGCAATGGTATGTGCAATTCCACTCGGCTTTACCTTCGGAAGAATCGGAAATTTCTTAAACGGTGAACTTTTCGGCCGTATAACTACCATGCCATGGGGTATGACCTTCCCTCTTGCAGAAAAATTCTCTTCTTCACTCGACTGGGTAAAAACAATTGCACAAAAAATCGGCATGGATATTTCTAACGGTGGACTTGTAAATCTGCCGCGGCACCCTAGTCAGTTATACGAAGCATTTTTCGAAGGAATTGTTCTCTGGCTCATTATATGGCTTCTCAGAAAGCACAAAAAATTCGACGGTATGCTTGCATGCATTTATACCGGCGGCTACGGACTTTTCCGCTTTATAATTGAATATTTCCGTCAGCCCGATGCAGATTTAGGCTTCAGAATCGGTGATAAAACAGCAAATGTTTACGAAAGAACATCTCTTTTGAATTTTTCTACAGGACAGATTCTTTGTTTCCTTATGATTGCAGGTTCTGTTATTGTTGCAGTGCTTTTATACCGAAAATCTAAAAAGGAAAAACAACAATAATTCTCAAGGAGTTTTTATGAAAAAAACAGGATTATCCGGAATTTTACTTTTTTTCATCGCTTGTTTAACTTTAAGCTGCAATCTGAATATAAAGACAGATCCTCGTTTAAATCGTCCTGATTTAAAGGAATCGGCATCCGGAGTTATCATAAGTGCAAAATATGTTAATTCAAAAACTGAATACATCAACATTTTCCGTCTTGATGTAACAGGCTCAGATCCGGATGAAGCAGATGCACAGAATATCGGAATTATTTTTCCCGCTGCTTTTGATAAAGAAAATCAGACTTATTCCTTTGAAGACCTTAATGCAGTTGTCGGACGAAAATATGCGTACGCCGCACGACTTTTTGCAGAGGGTGAATATTTTTTGACAAACTGGACAGATAAAAAAGATGGTTTTGAAATTACTACAGGACATGGAGCTGCAGTCAGCGATTCTGATAATCCTCTTGATTCTGAACTGGGCTTTGATGTAAGCGGAATCACTTTTGAATATGATGAAGATTCAAACACAATAACTGCAAGTTCATCACCTGTAAATCCTACTAAAATTTCAAATGCTTCTTCTTACGAAACATGTCTTCTTGTTAAAAAAGCCGATAAAACACAGCTTTTCCCGGTAAAATTCAATGCTCCAATAAGTCTGACAAATATTTTACCGACAGATTTCTTTGACTGTGATATTTTCATAACAGGAATCATCGGGCAGAAAATAAAAAAGACTTCCGGTACAGATCCGATTATTCAGGAATGTAGTTTTACACAACCGACAGCCATTACTTTAACAACCGGCGGTTCTTCTGTAACCGACAACAAAATCAAAATCATCACAAGTACGGCAGGAAACGGTCTGGATTACACTCCTTATAAACAATAAAAATCAATGACAATTGCACAAAATATGAGAAAATGTTAATTTATTACAATGAATATTCTTGTTGCACTTTGTGCAGTTGGCGCTGAAAAGATTCTTGGCAACGAAATCAAGCATTCAGGTTATAAATTACACAGTAACGCACCAGGCAGAGTTTCTTTTTTCGGTGATGACGATGCTCTTTTTAAATGCAATCTCTGTTTAAGAACAGCCGATCGTCTTTATCTTCAGTTAGCCGAATACGACGCATTAGATTTTGATTCTCTTTATGATGGGGCCTATTCCATTGCCTGGCAGGATTTTCTCAAAAAAGATTCAAAAGTCGTTGTTGACAAGGTTCGTTCTTACAAAAGCAAATTAAATTCAGAACATTCAATACAGGGAATTATTCATAAAGCAATCTATTCCAAACTCGGCGATGTCTGGCACATGAAAACAATGCCTGAAACAGGTTTCCAGAGCGACATCCGTGTTTATGTAGATTCTGACAAGGTTCTTATTCTTCTTGATTTATCGGGACTTCCTCTTCATAAACGAGGCTACAGAGTCGACGGCGGAACGGCTCCTCTTCGTGAAACAACAGCTGCTGTTCTTTTACAGGAGATGATGTGGCGCAGAAAAACACCTTTGCATGATCCGTTCTGCGGTTCGGGAACAATTCCCATTGAAGCAACCCTATATGCTTTTAATGTAGCTCCAGGGTTCGGCAGAAGATTTGCACTTGAAAATCTTCCTTTTTACAATGAAAAACGTGCTGAAGAAATTAAAAAACAGGAAGCAGAGAAAATCCGTACGGACGTAGAAGTCAGGATTACAGGTTCAGACATAGACCCGAAAGCAATTGAACGTTCAAAAAAGAATGCTGAATATGCGTGTGTTACTGCCGGTCGTGCACTAAAATCTATCGGTATAAGTAAGCACATCCCTCGCCCGGATTTCATCCAGTCTGATTTTTCAGAACTTTCTGCACCATACGACACCGGTCTTCTTTTGATGAATCCTCCTTATGGCGAACGTCTTGGAAACGAAGAAGAAGCCGATAAGCTTTATAAAAAGATGGATTGTTTATGGCAGGAATTTCCGGACTGGAATCTGGGAATCATAACTTCAAACGAAAATTTTATGAAAAGCTTTAATCACAATGCAAATAAAATAAAAAAAATCAAAGCGGGCAACCTTGATACAAGCTTTTATATTTACCAAAGAACTAAATAGGATTTTTATATGGCAATTATTGTAGAACATGAAAAACGAAGAAAAGAAATTCTCCAGAAATCTCTTGATGTTTTTGTAGAAGAAGGCTATGAGGATGTTACTTTCCAGAAGATTGCAGACCGCTGTGGAATTACAAGAACAACACTTTATATTTATTTTCACAATAAATATGACATTTTCATTGAAAGCATTAAGGAAATGCTTGGTTCCATGGAACTTGAAATAAAAAAAAGGCTCAATCAGGATATCAGTCAGGAAGAAATCCTACGTCAGGTTGTAAATATTATTTTTGTTAAGATTGAACAGAATAAAAAGCTTCTCGTCGTTCTTTTAAGTTATTTCATTCAGCTTAAAAAAGCAGGCATTGATATTGAAGAAAGAATCCAGAGAAGAGTCATCAGGCTTCGCCACATTCTAAGTACAATCATTATACGTGGAATTAAACAGGGTGTTTTTTATCATCTTATCGTAAAAGACATGAACGATCTTCTTTATGGATTGATTGAATCTGCAATATTCAGGCTCGCAATTCTTAATCAGGATAACCTTAATGACTTAAAAAAAACCATCAATGTTGCCATCGATGGTTTTGTAGTAAACAATAATCTTAAAAAAGACTGATTCTAGAATTCAGCTTTTCGTAAGCGTACCTTTTCAATATCTTCACAGAAAAGTTCACGAAGATCATTAAGTCCGAGAGCCATAAGAGCCATACGGTCAATTCCGATACCCCAGGCAAGAACAGGACAATCAAGACCCATTGCTTTTGTAACTTCAGGTCTGAATATTCCTGAACCCCCAAGCTCAAACCATCCTAAAACCGGGTGCTTGATGTGAACTTCGATTGAAGGCTCTGTAAACGGGAAATATCCCGGTACATATTTTACTTCTTCTGCACCGGCAATTTCTGTAGCAAACATCTTAAGCATTCCGAGTAAATCACGTAAAGTAACATCATTTCCTGCAATAATACCTTCTGTCTGATAAAAATCACTCAGATGAGTAGCATCTACTTTATCATAACGGAAACATCGTGCAATACCAAAATATTTTCCCGGAACCTCTGCCTTATGAAGCTGATGTGCCGAAAGAACAGTTCCCTGCGAACGAAGGATAAGACGTCTGGTGAATTCATTGTCAAATGTATAATTCCATCCGCGGCTTCCTGTATTTCCACCGTTTTCATGGACTGCCTTAACATTACTAAGATAAGGTTCTTCGATAAATTTAGCATGTGTAGGATTCTTTAAGCGGTAAACATCGTGAATATCACGGGCTGCATGGAATTGAGGCATGAACAAAGCGTCACCGTTCCAGAATTCTGTTTCTACGAGAGGACCGTCAAATTCCTGGAAACCAAGACTTACAAGCTTGTCCTTTACGCTTTCAAGAAACTGAACATACGGATTTGTTCTTCCCGGAATGATTCTTGCAGGAGGAATGGCAATGTTATAACCGCGGAAGGTACCGTTTTTCCATTCACCTGTGGCGAGCATCTTTGGTGTAATTTCACCGATTTCATTACCGGTAATTCCTGCATTTTTTAACTCTGCAACAACCTTTTCAAAACCGTCAGCTAATTTATAAAATACAGTTTCTCTTTCAATTACTTTAAATGGAGAATCAGAAACTCCACGTTTTTTAGCAAGCCCTTCCATTACGGCTGCTTCTGCAGGTGTAAGATCCTGTTTATTTAAAAGACCATTTTCAGAATCACATGCTTTTTTAAGAAGTGCTGAAGTTGTTACAATTCGTTCCGGAAGAGGTGCACCGGTATATTCAACTTTTTTTTCTGCATTCATCTTAAGGACGCCTTCTTTTACGAGAGGTCCGAACGCAGAACCTACATCCTTCTGTTCAAGAGCAATTCCGGCTGCAATTTCAGGCATAAGATGAGGTCCGTTATCCTTAAGAAAATTTATCATTCTTTCTTCAACTGTTCCCGTTTTATAAATTGAACGACCGTAATCTGTAATTTCAAAATATGTATAAGGTGTTCGGCGGATTTCCTTTAATAAATCTTTTCCCGAAAGCCATGAAAATGCCTGGTTTGCATGTCCTTCTTTATAATCCAATTCGTTCTGAAGCTTTTCTGAAGTAAGTTCATCCTTGTTTGAATATTTTAACAAAACTTTGATTTCAAGCGGATGAAGATTTTTAATAATGTTTTTAACGTCCATTTTACTTTTCCTGCAAAAAAATAAACCGGCATGAATAATTCACACCGGTTACTATTGTACTATATTTAAAACAAAATATGAATAGGTTATCTTGAAAATTTTACAGTAGAAATATACTGTGTCTTTCTTCTTCCCTTATCGTCTTTGAAGAATCTTTCTTTGTCATCCTTTATGTATTTATATGAATAATATTTATGATCTGATTTGAAATCTTCAAGGCACTGTAAAACAGTATTCATTGCTTCGCCACGGTTATATGTTACATACATGCATTCATAATAAATCCTTGCTTCATCATATAACGGCATATATTCGATTTTTACGGTTGCTGTTTCATCAACAATATGCTGATCTTTAGGAACAATAACTTCTACCTTTGTTTTAATTTCTTCAAAATCTTCAGTGTTCGGTATAGAAGAGCTTTTCGGCATAGTTGTTACAGAGCCTGTTTTACCATTTGAACTCTGAGCCAGCAATACGAGATTAATACAAATAATACTTAGTAAAATAAAGACGATTTTTTTCATATCGTTTCTCCCACTAAAACTGTTTATATTCTATAATTGTACTGCTTTCTAGAAAAAAATCAAGTGTAACTGCATAACGTCCCGAATCTATTCCCAAAATAAGAGGTTTTTTTATAAGGACTTTTCCACGAATTTCACGCGGTTTATTCCTGATTATTTTTTTATAATAATTCAGGACTGCATTTTTCAAAGCATCTTCACATGCCTTTTGTATACCGTCAAACCCTTCTTCTATAGGACCAAAGCCTTTTCCCTGAATCGACGGATTTTTTATAGTCGTCCAGAGCTGATAATTCCTTATCTGATATTCCGAACGGTTGTAATCTATCCAGCAGTTCAAACGGTTATCTTCTACCCATGGCGAAGAATAGATAATCTTTTTTTCAACTTCATCAAGCGGTTCTATAGGTTTTACTTCAACAAATTCCTGAATTTTTCTTGTTTTATCTGAAGGAACAACAGTAAATTCCCAGCCATAAACCATTCCGTTGACGATTAATGAGGATATGCTTTTTATCTGCTTTACTGCATAAGAATATTCTGTTTCCGAACTTTCTGAGGCTTGTGCAAATTCCTTAAATTCAGGATATGCATCTATATCTGCCCAGAGAGGAAAACGTATTTTTTCTTCGATAGATGGAACCTGCGCACTTAGCAATAAAGTAACAAACGCCATCAAAAAAATCACTGCATGTCTTTTCATGTTCAAATTATAATGAATTCTTCCATATTTTTATCGAATTAACACCCATTCTTATTAACAGATAAAGCCATGCTGCTAAAAATCCGAATAAATGTGCCATATGAGCAACGTTACCCTGATCTATAAACTGACTGACAATTTCTATTACTGAAAAAACTAAAACTGCTATCGGTGCACGCATCGGTATAATTCCCCAGAAAGAAATTACAGCAGTCGGATAGACAACCGCAAAGATGAACATCAATGCATAGATTGCTCCACTGGCACCAATTAAACAAACATAAAAACTGCCGGTTACACAATAAATCAGAAACGAAAAGAATGCAGAAAATATTCCGCAGATAAAATATATCATAAGAAATTCTTTTGAGCCGATAGCCTTTTCGAGCGAATGTCCGAACATAAAAAGGCATAACATATTAAAAAAGATGTGCCAGAAATTTCCATGAATAAACATATATGTCACAAACTGCCAGTAAGTATGAGCTTTTATGACATAAATCGGACACATTCCGAAAAACGAAATGAATCTATAATTTATACGCGTTACAAAATATACAAGAACATTAAGGATAACAAGAATCAAAGATGCATTAAAATAACAGTATTTAAAAGGACGGCGAATCGGATTTTTCATTTTTATCTGTTTTAATCGTATTTACGTTTAGGGTCATAACAATGGACGCAGTTTCTTCCGTTGTTTTTCGACACATAAAGTGCTTTATCTGCCTGATTTACAAAATCGTTCGGTGAATTCACAACATTTTCTTCATCATCAAGAACCGAAACACCAACCGAAATCGTAACATGAAGATGCTGGTCGTTATAGACAAAATCATAATCAGCGATTGACTGACGGATTCTTTCGGCAACAAGCATTGCTTCATCCTTCGCAGTTTTATCAAGCATTACAGTAAATTCTTCTCCACCATAACGGCTTGCGACATCTGTATCACGAAGATTTTTCCTGATTATATCTGCAACTGAAATAAGTACAAAATCTCCGCATTCATGACCATAAGTATCATTGAACTTTTTGAAAAAATCTATGTCGAACATCAGAACCGAAAGATTTTCCTTTTTCATCAAAGCCTGATCCATTGCATCTGCAAGAAGTGTAAAGAAATAATACTTTAACTTAAGATGAGTCATCATATCGGTTGATGAACGTTCAAGAAGATATGCGTTATTAATGGCAACAGACGCAAGGGCTGCAATTTCCATCATCTGATTCTTTTCATATTCGGTATACGAAGAATCGTCGTCGATTGCAATTCTTTCCTGAAGTATAAGAATACCGTTAAGGTGATTTTTCTGAACAAGCGGAACGATTAACGATGGATTAAAGCGTTCGAAAATTAACAGGCTTTTTTTATTTTTTACTTCAGATTTAAGTTCTGCAAAAGAAACCGGTTTCTGTAATTCAAGAAGCTTTATTGCTGCAGGAGAATCTACCGGTATTGAAATTTCCTCTTCGTTGTGTTCAAGATTTTTGTTTGTCTCCAGTACGAACGATTCATTTATCATTAAATCTCGTACAAAAATTTCAGCCCCAAGAACGTGCATCTGAGCCATACAGATATAAACAATAGATTCCAGAAGATTTTTATAATCGAGCGTAGAACAGAAAGATTTGGCTATATCAAGAAGCTGTTCAAGGTCATAAATGCGTTTTTCTGAAACAACAGCCTGAGTAACTGCATCATTCTGCTTTACCTGTTCCTGAGAATCATCAACTGTTTTTTTCTTCGCAGCTGCCATTTTTTACTATACGTCTCCATTAACATTATTAATAATAACATAGTTTTTCATAATATCAAAAAAAATCGTCCAGTTCTGAATCTGTTCTTCAAGAAGGTTTGAATGCTCTCTGTTCCTGGAAGACATCATCAGCATTTTTAGATTCGAAATAATCTCACTTGACGGCTTTTTTGCATCAGCTATCAATTCTATCAGATTTTTATAAAGGACTTCCAGCGCCGTACAGATTTCCTGCATTATTTTATGACATTCATCGTTCGCACTTACAACCATTTTTTCAAGTCTTCTGTAAAAATCCTTGTCTTTATGACTGTCGTGAACATATCCCTGCATAACTGCAATACTGTTCCGTTTATCCTGTCCAAACGAATCTTCAAATTCAGAAATCTGTGAATCGGCATTTATAACAGAATAAACTGTTCCCGAAAAATTTGATTTGTAAGTAGGACTGCTGAAAAAACCTTCTATAACAATATCATTTAAAAGGCTTTTAATTCCACTACTGATGTAAACTTTTACGAAAGTTTTTAAAACCTGCATTGGTTTTATCCACTTAAAGGCAAACGACGTATTTTTCTGAAAAATCCTGTTATATTCATCATTATAGCCGAAAAGCTGCTCAAGAGGAACATTTTTAAACAAATCTGTAACATCGCTCGATATCTGCTCATCCTGGATTTCTGATTTTACCCTCAGTTCATTTGAATCAAATTCAGTTTTTAAAATCGCAGCAAATTCCTTACGCGGTGAGCCCGAATAAAGTGCTATTTTAGGCTCATAAGTACCGTCCGCCTTTACATATCGTATAAGTGCCTTTATTCTGTTCGCTGGAATTATTTTTGAAATAATATAATTTATTTTCTTTAAATTACCGACATAACTGTTAATTTCTGTGTTTTCAAGGGCAACACCTTTTCGAAGCTGTGCAAGGGCAAGCACCTGATCTGCAAGTACTGTCGTTATCTTTAATCCCTCGGTAAGATAATAAAAATCTTCAAGAAGATTGATTGCCTTATGAACGCTTACTTCTGTATATGTTGGTTTATATGAAAAATCTCCGGCAATAAAACCGTTGTCAAAAATCTGCATGAACGGCACAAAACTGTAATGGCAGAATTCTACAAAATGACGAAGCTCAAGAATTTCCATATCCATTTTTTCAAAGGGTTCATCATTAAGATCGCGGATTAATTTATCAAAATTCTTACGCTGCTTGTAATAAATTTTTTCTGCCGGTTCATTCGATTCAAGAATTTCACGCTTACGATTTTCATAAGACAAGGCTTCAAAAATAGCCTGATCCTCAGAAGAATAGGCTGTAAAAATCAACTGAGATTCAAATCTATGCTGGCGCTGAACATCAAGCGGACTTACCGTAACAGAAAATAAATCATCAAAAGATCTTGTAAGCTTGTACAAAGAATATAACGCTTCGGCAAAATTTGGCTGGAGTTTACCTTCTACACAAAGAACCGGTGTAAAAAGTCTGATTTCAGAATCGAGCTTTTTAAGAAGCATTCTTTTCTGAACCTCGGGAGACGATCTTTTAAAAATAGAATCAAAAATTTCTGCGATTGCCTGAATAATACTCATTTTTATTCATTATATTCTATCAGAAGAACAGTGTTTTGTCGATTTTTAAATAAACCCTTCGAAAATATCGCGATAATCCTTAACTGTCGCTGCATGAACGATTTTTGCCCTCAAGGCAGCTCCATTACAGATTCCCTTAGAATATGCAGAAAATCTTTTGCGCATTTCAAGACATGCATGCTTTTCATTCGTTTCGGAAACAAGCCTTTCGAGTTCTTCAAAACCTGTCTTTATTCTTTCTTCGGCCGGTACAGGCTCATAACTGCCGTTTTTCAATAACGAAACTGCATCGCGGAATATAAACGGATTACCCATTGCACCTCTGGCAAACATCACAGCATCTGCACCGGTCTGCTCAATCATTTTCTGTGCATCTTCCGGCTTAAACAGATCTCCGCTTCCAAAAACAGGTATTCTTCCATCCGCAAAAACAACAAGCTCTTTCATTATATTCCAGTCAGAATGACCCTCGTACCCCTGCGCTTTAGTTCGTGGATGAATTGTAATTGCTTTTACACCTGCATCTATCGCCGCCTGAGCCGCTTCTTTCCAGGTAATTGTCTGTTTATCCCATCCCGAACGGATTTTAACTGTTACAGGAACATCAACTGCTTTTACAACCGCAGATGCAATTTTATAAAGCTTTTCCGGCTCTTTTGTTAAAACCGAACCCGCTCCGCTCCTTATGATTTTTGGAACAGGACATCCACAGTTTATGTCTATTACTTCACAACCGGTTTTTTCGCGAACGATACGTGCAGCCTCTGCCATTACATCCTCTGCACCACCGAAAAGCTGTACTGCATAAACCTTTTCATTGCAGGCACGTTTCATCAGGATTTCTGTCTTAAAATTTTTTCTTACAAGCGCTTCGGCACTTACCATCTCTGTATAAGTAAAGCACGCACCGTTTTCAATGCACACGGAACGAAACGCACTGTCACTATAACCTGCAACAGGCGCCAGAAAGAGATTTCCTTTTAATTCTAAATTACCGATTTTTACCGGATGATAAAGCTTTTTCATTATTCCGGCAGATTAAATGCCTTGCAGCTGTTTTTCCATAAGATTTCACTTAATTCTTCAAGATCCATCTCAAGCATTTCTGCAAGGAATTTAGCAGTAGACGGAAGATATGCCGGCATCGTTCGTTTTCGTTCACGGTATTCTGCAGGAATCATAAACGGACTTTCTGTTTCTATAAGAATCCGCTCTACAGGAATACTCATTACCGTATCGTGAAGATTTCTTGCATTTCTGTAAGTTAAATTTCCTGCAAAACTGAACCAGATATTTTTATCGAGGCATTTTTTTGCATATTCTGCATCTTCTGAATAACAGTGAAGAATTGCTCCTGCATCCGGAAGACGCTCCGTTAAAACATCATAAACATCCTTTCCGGCATCTCTGTTATGAATGATTACCGGAAGATTATGCTTCTGTGCTATTTCAAGCTGAGTAATGAAAAGTTCAATCTGTGAGCGTTTATCTCCGAACTGTTTGTAATAATCCAGACCTGTTTCACCTACAGCAATTACATTCGGAAGCTCAAGATTTTTTTCAATCGTATTTATCCAGTCAGGCCCAGGATTAGTAACCTCTGATGGAGCTATTCCGACTGCATGATAAACTCCAGACATAGACTTTAAGTTATTATAAACCTTAGGAAAATCTAACAAACTGTTATTTATGCTTACAATACGGGTAACCCCAGCCTGTTTTGCCTGCTGTATAACGCGTAATTGTTCAATATTATCATCGTAAATAAGCCCGATGTGGGCATGAGTATCAAAAAACTTCATGGCTTTTATCCTTAAAAAGATGTGTTATAAAAACGTCTGTTCTTACCGATAATGATAATATAGGTTTGTACTTATGTCAAATTATTTCTGTAATATTTTACTATATTAATGAATAATAATTGATAAAATAAACGTACTGTGCTATACTGTAAGAACACACTTGGCACAATTTTCAGGGAGCTATAAATTGTCTAGAACACAAAAACAAGTTAAAAAATTTGAAAAAAGATTCGCCAATAATGTTTCCAAAGGCTTTGGTTCCCTATTTAAAAAAATAGGTACTCTTTTTGTACGTATATTCAAATTTTTAGATAATAAACTCACAATAATGATTGTTCCTCATTCAAAAAGCAAGGTTATCAACTTTCAGACTAATGTTTTTGCTTTATTTTTGACAATTTTCCTGACAATCGGTATTTTCTTTTCATTTTTTTATTTCAACAGCAGATCTATTTCTGCAAATATGACTATTTCAAATCTCGAAACACAGAACAAAGAAGCTCTTGCAAGCCTTGATCTTCTCCGTGATGAAAATACAAACCTTTTTCAGGCCGCAAAACGATTCCAGACTTCTTTATCACAGAGTCTTTCTCTTTTAGGTATCAATAAAGGCTCGACAAAAACAAACAATAATGCTTCTACAAGCGATCTTTCATCACTTTTCAGCACAAAAGACATTACAACCGGTTCTTCAAGAGAAATTGCCGATATACGTGAACTTACATCTTATCTTGAAGGAGCAATTGAACCTATAGAACAGATTGGAAAGATGCTTAAAACCCAACAGTCTCTCTTTACCGAGATTCCAAGTATCTGTCCGCTTGTTGGACCAAATCTTCATGTTTCAATGTCTTTCGGACCAAATATTCATCCTACAAAAGGAAACTGGTACATTCATAAAGGAATTGACTTCTCTACTTACAGAAGCGGAGACCCTGTTCTTGCTGCAGCATCAGGACAGGTTGTTACAGTCGGTTATGACAGCGGTTATGGAAGCTATATCATTCTTAAACATAATCACGGATTTTATACACGTTATGCCCACTTAAATTCCTTCAGAATAAGCAAAGGACAGATTGTTAATCAGGGTGATGTAATCGGTACTTGCGGAAGTACTGGTCTTGTAACTGGTCCGCACCTTCATTACGAAGTTCATATCGGATCAGATGTAGTAGATCCTGCAAAATACGTAAACATCAAACTTTCTAAGAAATAGGTTTTCTTTTTATGGCAAGCATTTTCGATGATATTTCAATCAATACTCTTATAGGAAAAGGAACTGCAATTTCCGGAAACATCCACATTAACGGTTTTGTAAGGCTTGATGGAGATATCGATGGAAATTTAGACACAGATGGAAACATCATCATCGGTGAAAGTGCAAGAATCAGGGGAAACATCAAGGGAAAATCAATCCTTATTACCGGCGGAATAGTCCTGGGTGATATCAACGCTTCGGAAGGAGTTTCTCTTTTATCGGAATCTATCGTTATAGGCGACATTCTTTCTCCAAAAGTTCAGATTGAAGATAAAGCGACATTCCATGGACGATGTATTTCAATTAAAGATTCAGAAACTTATAAAACAGAATCAGAACAGTACCTTCAGTCTAAAGCAATTAAAGAAAAGGTTTTACTTTCATGAGTGATATAAATCCTCTCAGCGCTGCAAATTATTATGCCGGAGTACAGAACGCTTCTTCGCAGACTCCCAAAAAAAATGAAAAAGTAGAATCTGACAAAAAAATCAGGTTTTCACAGTTATTCAAAACATCAGATACCCAAAATGAAAATTTAGAAACCGCAGAAATCCAGCTTCCATCGCAAATCAGGACAATGTCTTTAGAAGAAGCTGCAGTTTATTTAAAGGATGCGGTAGATCTTGCAGGAAACGAGCTTGCCTCAAACCTCACAAACGAAAACATTCAGAATTTCAAGGAAAAAGTCCAGCAGTTCATTTATTATGTTGTAATGCATAACTTTAAGATTAATTCAAAAAAATTCAGGACTACCGAAATACCACGCGGAAGTTTTTCAAACTATCAGCTTCCTCCACATAAAAAAGATCCCAGAACACAGATTGAAACAATAAACCAGAAGCTTGATGAACTGACAAGGATGACCTTGAACAACCAGATGAACAATCTTAAAATTCTGGCACAAGTTGACGAAATAAAAGGATTAATTGTAGACTTAATGCAGGCATAAAAATATAATATCAATAGGATTTAATATGAGTGATATTTTTGAAAGCGATATAGATGATGAAAACGAAAACCTTTCGAATCTTGAAGATAACGAAGAACACGTAGAAGAAGTTGAAAATCTTGTCATTGATTTTCCTCTTTTTCATATAAAGCTCGAATATTCCTGCGAAACCTTATATGCAAAGGCTCCTGAAAAAACTGAATTAAAAGCAGGAGATTATGTAATTGCACCTACACGTTATGGTAAAGACATGGCTCTTGTTCTAGGTCAGTCTAAAAAGCCGATTGGAATTAAATTCGATGATATTGTAACAATAGACCGAAAAGCAACTGCCGATGACATGAAAAAACGCGAAGAACTCATCAAAAAGGAAAAAGATGCCGTAAAGGTCTTTAAAGAAAAAGTTGCCGCTCATAAACTTGATATGAAGCTTGTAGACACACATTTTCTTTTAGAAGAACAGAAAGCCTTGTTTTTCTTCAGTTCAGATAACCGAGTAGATTTCCGTGAGCTTGTTAAGGATCTTGTTTCCGTATTCAAAATGCGTATTGAATTGCGACAGATTGGTGTCAGAGATGAAAGCAGGATTACAGGCGGACTAGGTGTATGCGGGCGACCTTTCTGCTGCCATGGAATCTCAGACAAGCTTCGTTCTGTTTCAATAAGAATGGCAAAAGATCAGAATCTCTCATTAAATTCCACAAAAATTTCAGGTCAATGCGGACGACTTTTATGCTGTCTTTCGTACGAATTTGACTGGTACAACGAAGCAAGAAAAAATTTACCGTCAGAAGGAATCCATATTTACTATGACGGAACAAATTTTACGATTACCGAAGTAAATCCTCTTACAAACATGGTAAAAATGTCCGGTGAAGACGGGCGCCTGCTTGAAGTAAATGCCAAACGTTTCGTAAAAGATAACAATAAGTGGAAGATTAATTAATAACAAATAGCAAATAGCTTGTAGCTTATAACCTATAGTTAACCGCTTATAGCTATCCCCTATCCCCTATACAACTATCCCCTATTTTCAATCCCCCATATTTCCACTATAATATCATCATTATGAAAGCATCAAAATTTATAATTTCAACGCTGCGTGAAGCTCCAAACGACGCAGTTATTTCAAGTCATCAGTTAATGATGCGTGCCGGTCTTATCCGTAAACTTGGAAACGGTCTTTATTCATATATGCCAATGGGTCTCAAAGCCTTCCGAAAAATCGAAAATATCATAAGGCAAGAACTTGATAAAGCCGGTATGCTTGAAATGAAACCAACAGTAATTCAGCCCGGAGAAATCTGGAAAGAATCGGGCAGATGGGAAAAAATGGGACCTGAAATGCTCAAGCCGCAGAACCGTGGTGGTCAGGACATGGTTGTTTCTCCGACAGCAGAAGAAGCCTTTACTGCTCTTGTCCGCGATGGACTTGATTCTTACAAACAGCTTCCATTTACTCTCTATCAGATTAATACAAAATATCGCGATGAAATCCGTCCGCGTTACGGTGTCATGAGAGGCCGCGAATTTACAATGATGGACGCCTATTCTTTCGATAAAAATCAAAACGATCTCGATAATTCATACAATAATGCCGCAGAGGCTTACCGTAAAATATTTAAAAGGATGGGGCTTAATACAATTTCGGTAAAAGCCGACACAGGTGCAATGGGTGGTTCCGGCTCAGAAGAGTTTATGGTAGAAAGCGAAGTCGGAGACGATACACTTATCCTTTGTCCTGAATGCAAATATGCCGCAAACGTCGAAAAAGCATCATGCAAAGAGGATGTTGCCTTAAACAAAGATGGAAAACCTCAGACAGAAACTTCCGAAAAAGTTCAGGAAATTCCAACCCCGGATGTAAAAACCATCGAAGAACTTTCAGAATTCTTAAAAACTACACCACAGGCATTTATAAAAACACTCATCTATAAAGTTGAAAACGCCGGTATAGAGCTTAAATCTGATTTTGTAGCAGTATGTATCCGCGGTGACCTTGACGTAAACGAAGCAAAACTTTGCGCACTCTTAAAAGCCGGTTCTGTAGAGCTTGCATCTGAAGAAGACGTCGTTAAAATTACTGAGGCACCTGTCGGATTTGCAGGACCTGTTAATCTTAAAAAAGCACAGGTAATTGCAGACAAAACCGTTATGACAATGCACGATGCAGTTACAGGCGGACTTAAAAAGGATGTTCACTTTATACACGTTGAACCCGGACGCGATTTTACTCCGTTTATAACAGCCGATGTACGAGTCGTAAAACCAGGCGATATTTGTCCTGAATGCGGCGGAACGTTCTATTCTAAAAAAGGAAATGAACTTGGTCATATCTTCAAGCTTGGAGATAAATATACAAAGTCAATGAACGTTACTTATCTTGATGAAAACGGTAAAATTACAACTCCTATTATGGGATGTTACGGAATCGGTGTTGATCGTACACTTGCAAGCATTATCGAAGCACATCATGATGAAAACGGAATCCAGTGGACAATGAGTACAGCACCATTCCAGGTTGCAGTAGTACCTGTAATGTATAAAGATAAGATGAAGGAAGCAGCCGATAAAATTTATGAAGAGCTTACTGCAGCAGGAATAGATGTGCTTCTTGATGACAGGGATGAACGTCCAGGCGTTAAGTTCAAGGATGCAGATTTAATCGGATATCCGATACGAATCGTTGTCGGTGATAAAAATCTTCCGAATGTTGAGCTTAAACTCAGGACTTCTGATTCACCTGAACTTGTTCCTCTTGAACAGGCAGCATCAAAAGTTGTACAGATTGTAAAAGAAAAACTTGCAGAATTAAATGCATAAAATTGAAGCAGACTTTCTTAGTAACTAAAAAGAAGTCTGCTTTTTTTATAAATATCAGGAAGGAATTATAAATGAAAAAACTATTAGTAATTTTAACGACATTTTTTATCGCTCTTTCAACTGCCATCGCCATGCCTGGCTTTGAATCTTACATTCCCGACATTCCGGGAGAATTCGTCTATTACCGCGATTATTCTTTTGCCCGTGAAAGCTACATCGGTTTATTAAAATACGACGATTCTACATATCAGATAAAATATTTTGCTCCCTTTGATACAAAAAATAAACTGATGGAAAAAAATCTGGCGCTCGCAGTAACTGTAAATCCAAAATCAAATTTCTGGGATATGACAGGCGAAGTAATCCTTCAGGCTCCACAGAATAATGATGAAGATATTGAAATCTTAAATTATCTTCACGATATTCTTTATGAATTTTCATCTCGACGAATAAAAGCAGGAAAAATCACGCCTTCTTCAAAAGGATATATCATTTCCGGAGTATATAAAAACAACGGATTTGCGGTAACCGAAAAATATGATCAATTCGGCGGTACCGTTACTACTCTTTACGATGTATTAATTCCTTTATGGAACGTTAAATCTATTGTAGATTATACCGGAAAAATTCTTTTTGAATGCGTTACTTTCGGACGTTTAAGCTCAAACGATGATAAATCCTTCGATGAATTCAAGGGCTTCGGTAATCTTCAGAACAAAGGTAAGGTTCAGAAATTCAAAAAATCTGTTCCTGCAAAAATAAAATTATCGTATACAAACAGTTATATAAAGCTTGCTCTTGATTCAAACTGGAAACCCGCTAATGATTTTATCTATTTCCTTGGTGATGAAGCAAATGTTACTGCTTATGCAATTCCATTTAAAGGAAAAAACACTAATTATAATCTTTTGCAGACTCTTCGTTTCAATCTTGAAGGAAGCAATAAAACTTATACAGATTTTTCTTCAATTGAATTAATAAATAAAAATGATGATAAATCAATAACAAAGCTTTCTTATAAATCTTATCTGCCGGATTCAAAAAACATAATTTATACGACAAGACTTATTAATGCAAAGAATAATTCTGAAGATATAAATCAATTTTCAATTTCTGTAAACTTAAACGCTTATACAAAGAAAAAAGCATATTACGATGCAATTATAAACAGCTGTTCTTTCGGTAACTAAAACGAACTTCTTGAAAGTGGAGCGTCAATTCTCTGACCTTCACTTCCAAGGAATGTTTTTTTCTGCCCTTCTATTAAAAACTGCACGCTGTTCACTGTAGAATAAGATGTCGCAGTATAAACAATCTGCATTAATTGTCCTATAGAACCTTCAACACCATCAGGATTCATTTCAAATGCTTCATTAAAGCTCAGATAAGCAACACCATTACTGACCTTTGCACTTAAAAGCTTAGAGCCTGGAGGAATTAACGATACACAATTTTTTTCTCCTGCTTTCGAAGTATCAGGACCTGCTAAAAGAAGATTGATTGCATTTGTTAATGGAGAATCATTTTTCGGTACAGAACGTTTAACTATTTTTCTATTTAAAGATCCGTCTGCATCTATTTCTATAAAACAAAGCTGAACATCTGAATATGTAACTGTTGTTGTAGTTTTTTTAGGTTCTTCTTTTTTTCCAGCATCCTTCTTTGTTTCTTTTTTTTCTTCAGGTTTTGGTTGAGGTTTTGTTTCTTTATTTTCCGGCTTTGCTTCAGTTTTCTGCTCTTTTTTATCATCTTTTGGTTTTGGCTGAGCAACAGGTTCCGGTTTTTCGACAGTTTCTACCTTAATAGTTATTTCTTCGTCTTCAATTACATCATTTTTATCTTTTTTAGATTCATGATTTTCTACAAATTCCGGTGTCTTTCCGAAAACCCTTCCAAAAAAATTGGTTTCCTTGAGATTTGTGATGATTGTGTCTTTTTTTACTAAAATAAATACTGCTATTACAAGGACAAGCAGAACACATACTGCCGCTGCAAGTCCGGTACTCTTTTTCTTTGCCATACTTTATTATCGGTAAAATTTTGAGAAATCTTATGTCCTTTTAGTAATTAATGCTGATTTGCAAGATATTCGTTGATTGAAGCAGCTGCTTTTCTTCCTTCGCCCATTGCAAGAATGATTGTTGCGGCTCCAAGAACTATATCTCCACCAGCCCATACCTTTGCATGACTCGTTGCCTGTTTTTCATCAACCTTAATATGTCCCTTTGAGTCTGCATCAAGACCAGGTGTTGTCGATACAAGCAGAGGATTCGAACCATTTCCTAAAGCGACAATCAAAGCATCACAGTCAAATTCATGTTCAGAACCTTCAATTGCTACAGGACTTCTTCGTCCAGATTCATCCGGTTCACCAAGCTCATAAGAAAGGCATTTTACACCGCGAATCTTTCCGTCCTCGTTTCCTAAAATTTCTATCGGATTTTCAAGGAAGTGGAAAATTATTCCTTCTTCTTCTGCATGTGCAATTTCTTCTATTCGTGCAGGCATCTCTGCTCTTGTCCTTCGGTAAACTACAATTACCTGGTCAGCACCAAGACGTAAAGCCATTCTGGCCGCATCCATAGCAACATTACCACCGCCGCATACTACAACCTTCTTTGCATCATAAATTGGTGTAGCCGCATGCTCTTTATCATAACCCTTCATCAGATTTGCACGGGTAAGATATTCATTTGCAGAAAATACTCCTATTAAATTTTCACCAGGGATATTCATGAATTTAGGAAGACCTGCTCCGGTTCCGACAAAAGCAGCATCGAAACCTTTCTCACCAAGCAGCTGATCAAGAGTATCTGTTCGTCCTACAAGGAAGTTTGTCTGAAAAATAACTCCCATTTTCTTTAGATTATCAATTTCTTCCTGAACTATCTTTTTTGGAAGACGGAATTCAGGAATACCATACATCATTACGCCACCGGCTTTATGAAATGCTTCAAAAACCGTAACTGAATGACCTGCTCTTGCACAATCTGCGGCAACCGTAAGACCTGCAGGACCCGCACCAATAACGGCAACTTTTTTTCCACTTGAAGGAGCAATCTGTGGCATTGTTACCAGATTATTCTCCCGTTCCCAGTCTGCAACAAATCGTTCAAGTCGACCGATAGATACTGCTTTTTGCGGAGATTTCCAGATTTTTCCAACAGTACATTTTCCCTGACACTGCTTTTCCTGAGGGCAGACACGTCCACAGATTGCAGGAAGAAGACTTGTTTTCTTGATAATATCAACAGCTGCTTTAAATTCACCGTCTGCTATCTGCTTTATAAATCCCGGAATATCAATGTTTACCGGACATCCTTCCATACAGAAAGGCTTTGCACATTGTAAACATCTGTTTGCTTCAACAATTGCCTGTTCCTTCGTAAATCCGAGTGCAACTTCGTCCATCATTCTGGCACGCTGTTTTGCATCTCTGTGAGGCATTTCCATCTGAGGAATTGCATTTCTATCTTTCGGTGTAAGTCCACCGTTTTTTATTTTTTCCTGTATTTTATTATATTCTTCGGTTACGTTAATAGACATTTTTCACCCCTATGCAAGCTTGTCTGCTTCTGCCTGAAGCTTACATTTATGATAATCTTCTGTTTCGCGCTCTTTAAATGATTTCATTCGCATCATCATGTTGTCCCAGTCTACTTCATGTGCGTTGAATTCCGGTCCGTCTACACATACAAACTTTGTTTTACCGCCGATGCTTACACGACAGCCGCCGCACATTCCGGTTCCATCAATCATGATTGTATTAAGCGAAACTGTTGTTTTAATTCCATATTCCTTTGTTGTTAAAGCACAGAATTTCATCATTATCGGTGGACCAATCGCAATTACTTCTGCCGGAGGACACTGACTTTCGCAAAGTTCCTTTACCGGTACTGTAGAAACACCCTGTCTTCCTGCACTTCCGTCATCTGTCATAATAATTACTTCATCACAAATAGCCTTCATCTCATCAACAAAAATCAAGAGATCTTTATTTCGCGCACAGATAATCATTATTACTTTATTGCCGATTGCTTTATGTGCCTGAACTATAGGATAACATGGAGCAACACCAAAACCTCCGCCGACAATAACAACTGGTGCATCATATTTTTCTATTTTTGAAGGATTACCAAGAGGTCCCAGAACTGTCGGTAATGAATCACCGGCTTCTTTTAATGAAAGTTTATATGTTGTAGCACCAACGGCCTGAAAAACAAGAACTATCCAGCCTTCCTGTGCATTTGCATCTGCAATAGTCAATGGAATTCTTTCACCGAATTCTTCTTCTACCTGAACAATAACAAACTGACCAGCCTTTCTGTTTTTAGCAATTTCAGGTGCATTTACTTTCATATAATAAACACCTGCAGAAAGAAGTCTTTTTTCTAAAATTTTAAACATTTTAATCCTTCTTAAAAAATTAAATATTATTAAATATTACTATATGTAACAACTTACGTCAAACGTATAAGGGTTCAATTACATTCCAATTGCAAAATTCATGAACACACCAAGTCCGGCACATTTAAAGCTCGACACAAAATCAGAGGATGAGGTGGAAACACCAACTCCTACCTTTAAAAGCCTTATATCAATATCTGTCTGAAGCTTATGAATATATATCTGATCTGTTCTTTCTGAAGACAATGTTATCCTGAAAAAATTCCATGCTCCGAAGGAAGTTCCTATATAATAATCAAAGTAAAAGCTCAACTCTTCCGGATTTTCCGTAAACGGATGTAAAAGTGTAAATCCTAGTCCTGCCTTATAATCCATTATTCCGTTATGCGGAGAAAAAACTGTATCAACATAAACCTTCAACGGCCGGTTAATATAATAATCTTCGTCCCGGCATTCTCCAAGCTCATAGGTAAATGACGGTGCCTTGTTATTATCTTCATCATCCTTACTTAAAAAAGTAGAAAGATTTGTCGTATATTCAGAATCGCACGTAGCAGGAATCATGTTATGAATGCGGCTTGGAATAATCGGGATTGAAACAAGAGCGTCACAATGAAAATATCTTCCGAAATCAAAACCTATTTCCAGACCTGCATCAAGACCAAAGCCTTCAAAACCAAAAAGTGCCGGCAGATAATTATTCACATCCTGTAAAAAATCAAGCGAAAAAACATCCTTCGATAACGGAATAAGGCTGTAAATTTTCCCGCGGCCTTCAAGCTTATAGCCGAAATTACAATCTTCATCATTAAATGCAGTTATTGTAGACCCTTCTGTTGTAATATGAACGACAGATTTAAAAGTCGATGCCCTTAGTTTCAGCTTGAATTTGTCGGTATCCCAACCGAACGAAGCATCTACATAAGCAAACAAATCAAGAAAACCATTTACTTCTTCTTTTATATCAATTGAATCTTCACTTCCATTACCAAGAAAATCAAAAATATCCCTGCTTAAATTAATTTTAGAATACAGATCAAACCCAAGCATAACTGACATTGCTATTCCTGCATTAAAACTGAGTTCAAGCGAAGGATTATATTTTGCAATAAGCTCAAATCCGTTTTCCGGCATATCTTTTGCAATCTGTGTTAAATCAAACACGGCTTCTTCTTTAAAATAATCTAGCGTTTTAAAAGAATTATTTGTTAAAAACAACGGAGAATCTATCTTAAACTCAAAAAATCTTTTCGTAAAATTTTCCTGACAGAAACACGAAAAACAAAGACTGAAAATCAGAGTTATAAAACAAACCTTCTTCATCATTCTCCTCCGAAAGGATAAACCGTCAGAGGTTTTCCGTTAGTTTTTAATCCAAGCTTGATTTTTGTGGCAAAGGACATATCCCGGGCAATTGCAAACCTTCCTGTAGGAATGTTCATCTTTACCGAAGGACATAATGGATAAGTTTCTATTAAATCAACCGGCGAAGTTTCAAAAACTCCATCCATTATCCCGATTTCTTTTTCAGCAAATCGTGTACCGTCACCGTCCATATCTAGAACAAGATTAAGAGGATTGGAAGTTATAAAAGGTTTTTTTGAAGTATTGAACTTAACGCGTGCTTTTTCTACGATTGAAAGAAATTCTTTTATTGTTCCCGAATCCGATGCAGAAGAACGTCCGAACAAATCCTTTTCCTGATCTGTTCCTGTACTGCTTTTTCCTGCAAATTTTTCCATGACATCGATTGAATCTTCTGCTTTTATATAAAAATCAAGGGAAAGACAAAGCATTGCAGTTATTTTTATAGAAGGAGAATCCTGATTCTGAAGATCTGCTTTTGTAATTTTAATTGTTGATTCTGAAGAACCGGTAACGAATTTTAAATCGTATTCAACGCATAAAAGAGTCTGCGGTTCAGTTGTTTCTGCGGCTTCATTAATGAGAGGCGTTAAATCCCATCCGGTCTGTCCGTTTATCTGATTTATGACAACCTCATCCTTTATCATAAGCGAAGGTTCTGCTTCTCGTGGAATTTCAACAGGATTTCCTGCACTTCCAATCTTATACTCTTTTCCATTTGCCCCGATTGGATCAAAGTGATCTCCATTCTGTTTTCCAACGTAAGATTGAATCGTTCCTTCAAAATGCGGATTTTCAAAACCTGATGAATTCGGAAAATCACAATAAAGATAAATATTTGTTTTATTTTCCGGACGTAAGATGACTTTGTCCTTAAGATTTGTTCCAAGCGCTGAATCGGCACCCGAGAAAATGTCCTTTAAGTTAAAATCAAAATATTTAACACCATGCTGAGAATCTGACGTTATGTTTTTTATTTCAACTTCATCCCAGTCAATTTTTGCCTGAATGCTTATATCTATTTTATATTTTTTACCACATTCAACATTATTTAGAATGATTTTCCCGTCTGTATTTCCGGGAACCTTGAGTTTTGCAGTTAAATCAACCACAGGATGCGCTTCAACATCGGTTTCCTGCGAAGCTTGATTAAAAAGAATTGTCTGATTTGTTTTTCCCGCTTCCAGAGTTTCTGTGCTCTGATTTATATTCAAAAAAGTAGATTTTACATTTTCAAGTTCAAAATCGTTGCCCGAAGGAAATGTGTTCGTATATTTTACTTCTATTGCACCGCCTGTTTTCCATTTAATGGATTTAAGCATTTCTTTTGCTTCATCACTCAAAGGTTTTGTTATGGAAATATCAGTCTGAACGCTGTCATCGAGTAGTGCCGTTACCTTTGAAAAACCGGTTATCTGACTTATAACTGAAATTAAAGGTTCATCGGCAAAAACAATTGTTGCATTATTCAAACCGATTCTTGCTTTTATATCTATATCTATTGCTTCAAAAGTATAATCCTTATTACTTAAATCTTTTGTTACAGGACCAGTTTCCGTTGCCTGTGCAATATTCAGACCTCCTGTTATTTCTGAAGTAAACTGAATTGAAACTCCTGACCAGGAATCTGCTGTCTCTAGTCCGTATTTAAGACTGCTTCCTGCAACAAATTTACATGATTCAAGCTGTGAAACTGACTGTGCGGGAATTGTAAAGTTATACGAAAGTTCTGGCATTAACGAAGGATCGTTTACCGTTACACCGGTACATTTTTTAATTTTGCTCCCTTCCTTTATTGTTGCAACAAAAGAATGTCCCGATTCATCGACAAACTGAATCATTGCATTATCTTTTTTGAGCGTTTTGTTATTAAGCGGAATTATTGCTTTTCCACCGCTGAAGGTAGCAGAAGAAACAACAGAAATTATCTGAGGATCTGCAGCATGTATATCATCAACCTCTACGATTTTTACAACCTTTCCGTCTTCTACTCCTGCTGCATTAACTTCCATCTGTCCGCTTTTATATTCAATAGTTGAAAAATCACCCTGCTGAAACTGGATGTTTACAAGAGTTCCTGTATCACCAGTAAAAACAAGCCCGGAATTAATCATTGTATTTACCTGTTCAAGCTCAACCTTCTGATTCTGAGAAAAATCTATGGATGGAATTTCAATTTCCTGATTAAAACTCATCGCATCAAAACTGTCACCTATTGCTCCGTTTTCGATGTACTGCTTGAAATCGATAGGTATTTCCTGGACAGGCATTCTTAAAAGATATTTCTGTACTGTATTGTTTTCGCCCGGATTATAATCATAAACTTCCATACCCGATCCTTCTGTATAATTTTTGATGAGTTGTGTAGGTGAAAAAACAGAATCAAGGGAATAATCTATATTCAATACATTAAAATTATAATCGGCTTCTGTAGATATTTTGATTTTTTTTGGAATAGTATAAAGATCACACGAAAAAAATGAGATTGTTAATAAAATGAGACCAGATAAAACTGAATTTCTTTTCATTGCATCACCTCAAAAACAGTATAATACATATTTTATAGTAAAACAAATTTGAAGTTATACTTTTATTATCGGTAGAAATTCAATTTTACCGGTCTTTTAACATAATTACTTCTGATTAAAGAACGCGGCAAACGGATTGTAGCTCATGCCCTCATCAGAATTCTGTGTATATTTTTTATTATCCCTGTCTGAATTCTGCGGTGATTTTTTAACTACAACAACCTTTTTTCCGCCCTGATTTTTCTGAGAATTAAAATCACGCTTTGGTGAAGATTTTTGTCCTGTTCCTGCCCGGCTGGCTGCATCGCTTTTTAACGAAAGACTTATTCTTCTTCTTACCTGATCCAGCTCAATAATCGTAAATTCGTGAACATCACCAACCTTTACGACTTCCATAGGATCTTTAACAAAGCTGTCGCTCAATTCCGAAACGTGGATTAATCCTGTTTCATGAAGGCCAATATCAACAAAAGCACCAAAATCGACTACATTCTTTATTTTTCCGGTAACTTTCATTCCTTCCTTCAAATCTTCAAACTGAACGACACCCTTCTGCATGATTGGAGCAGGATATCCGTCTCGTGGATCACGGTTCGGTTTCTGAAGCTCTTCTACAATATCCTTTACGGTTGTAATACCGATTTTATATTTTGCGGCAATTTCATCAATGTTTACCTTTTCACCCTTACGGACAAGCGGTAAAACTTCACGTGCCGCATCATAATTTTCCGGATGAACCCATGTATTATCAAGAGGATCTGAGCTTTCGGCTATTTTTAAAAATCCTGCGCACTGTTCATAAGCCTTTGGACCAAGCCCCGGAACATTTTTCAATTCTTCACGACTCTTGATTTTTCCGTTTGCATCTCTATATGCGACAATTTTTTTTGCAGTTGTGGAATTAATACCCGATACATATTTCAATAACGAATAACTCGCTGTATTTAAATTAACGCCTACATTATTCACAACAGAGCCTACGACTTCATCAAGCTGTTCTGCAAGCTTTTTCTGATTTACATCATGCTGATAAAGTCCTACTCCTATTGCCTTAGGATCAATTTTTACAAGTTCTGAAAGAGGATCCTGAAGACGGCGACCCATTGAAATTGCCCCACGGATTGTCAAATCAAGCTCCGGAAATTCTTCACGTGCAATGTCGCTCGCAGAATAAACAGATGCTCCCGATTCATCGACAACGGTATACATTACATCATTATAATTTTCACTTATTACCCTGCTTACAATTTCCTGAACTTCCTGACTTCCTGTTCCGTTTCCTACTGCTACAACCTGAATCTTATATTTTTCGATTGCATCTTTTATCTGATTGTATGAATCCTGTGGATCCTGAACCTGAAAGAATTTAAAGTAACCGAGATATTTTCCTGTTTCATCAAGAGCAGCACATTTTGTTCCCGTTCTTATTCCAGGGTCAACACCAAGAACACGGCTTCCCTTAATCGGTTGTGTCATCAGAAGATTCTTAAGATTTTCACTGAAAATTCCTATTCCATGAACATCGGCTTCATCGGCTTCATCACTGCGGATTTCTCTAACGACTGCCGGGGAAAGAAGTCTTACAACGCCATCTTCAATTGCTTCAGAATGATATTTATTATTGATTTTTACATCCTTCTGTAAAAGCTTAACAGCAGAATCAACATCTACGTCAATTGTAACCTCAAGAGCTCCTTCCCGTTCAGCTCGATTGATTGCAAGAATACGATGCGGCTTTAACTGATTAAGAGGTTCTTTATAATCCCAATACATCTGATAGGTAGATTCCTTCTTCGCAGTTTCTTCATCCTTTCCTTCAGGAACAATCCCTTTGGTAATAATATCACCGGATTTAAGATAAAGACCATGAACTGCTTCACGGTTCGAGGTTTCCTGACTTACTCGTTCTGCAATGATATCCTTTGCTCCATCAAGCGCATCCTGTACGGTTGCAACAGAAAGCTCAGGATTTTCGGTATTATCCTTTACAAATTCTTCTGCTTTCTTTTCTATTTCTGCATCATTTAATACGAGCATTGCATCTGCAAGAGGTTCAAGTCCTTTTTCTGCAGCAAGCATTCCTCTCGTCTTCTTTTTCTTTTTGAACGGAGCCCATAAATCTTCAAGGGCCGTCATAGTTACTGCTGACATGACTGCATTATAAAGAGAATCTGTAAGCTTTCCCTGTGAAAAAATTCCCTTTACAATTTCCAGACGTCTTTCTTCAATGTTCTTATATGATTTGAACAGATGGTCGCAGTCGCGGACCTGAACTTCATCAAGAGAGCCGTGCCTTTCCTTACGATATCGGCTGATAAAAGGAATTGTACATCCCTCCTCTACAAGACTGATAACCGCACTTACCTGAGTTTCACGAATGCTCAATTCTTCTGCAATCCTTTTTAAAATTGCAACTTCGTTTACTTTTAATGAGTCAATAAATTCCTGTGTGTAATCCATTGTAATACCTTAGATGAAATTTTTTATAGAATGATATTCTATCATTTTTGTTTTTGATGCAACTATATAACTTCCGAACATTGCTGTAGCAGTATCAATTAATGTCGCAAATGAACAGATGATAAATGCAGTCGGTTTTAAAAGCAGATAGCTTGATTCAAAGCCCTGACCGTATTTCTGACAGATTACAGTTAAAAGAACAAAAGCACCACCCGTCGGAAGTCCGCCGAGAAGGAAAGATGCTCCGAATGCAATCAGAAAAATTATCATTATCTGTCCAAGTTTCAATTCAAGACTTGAATATGAATACATGATGATTATAAAGCTGATGGAAGCAACAAGAGCCGATCCGCCGCGTGCAAAAATAGAAAACAAAGGATATGTAAATCCTGAAATGCGTCGTCGTATACCAAGACTTTCTTTTCCATGAAGCGTACTTATTCCAAGGGCAAGATTTGAATCGCCGCTTATAAACGAAAGCATGAACGGCGCAAGACTTGCATAAAGCACTCTGTAAGGATGAGGATCATGGCAGACATATCGTACAATCAAAGGATAAATAATACATGCTATGACAATAAAATCTATCATAAACATTATCATCATTGGAGTATATGTTCCTGACGATAAAGTTGATTTATAGGTAAATGCCCAGTAACACATGATTGCTACCGAAAGAACAGATAAAATTTCCGTAAAAAATGATGCAATGTTATAGAAAAGCTGAGAAAGAGAATCTACAAGCATTGTTATTGGCTTAAAAGTATTCGTTTCATTCATCGACGCACTGCTCCATCCTACGAAAAAAGCAAACAGAAAAGCGGCACCTATAAATGTTCCCTGAACTAATGATTCATAGGCAGAGTTCGGGAACAAAGATAAAATCAGTGATTTTACATCTATCGAAACAACTTCAGAGGTCGTATCTCCTATGATAGGAATTCGTGGAAGACGGAAAAGAACAATTGAAATAATTCCCATAAATGTTAAAAACAAAGATGAAACTACTATTATCAAAAAAGTCCACAAAACTGTTTTTCCAATCATTTTGGAAGAACGAAGCTTGTTTACGGCTACAATTCCGCTGGCAAAAACAAGAGGAACTACAATATAACGTCCGATTCTGATAAATAAATCTGTTAAAAATGACAGGATTTCAGCGGCTTTTACACTTGAAGCCGGAAGAAAAAGCGCACAGATAATGCCAAGTACAATACCAATAAAATATTTTATCCAAACTTTCATAAAATCAATTATATCATATACAAGATTACAATTCTACTAGATAGCAAATCTATAGTGTGTTATAATATAACTATGGGTGATATTTTAATTGCCGGTAAAGAGTTGCCGGAAAGTCTTGAATTGGCTGTAAGCTTTACAAAACAAAATAGAAGTGTGTTTACCTCAATACGAACAGATGGTGAACTTTCAACTCTCGAAGCCTCAGATATGATAGATGCCTGTCTGTGGAACAAGGGTTCTGCAATTTCTGCACGTTCCTTTTTAATTCAGGGAGAATCAAAGGTAAAGGATCTCGATAATTATCTTTTCTATTTCGATGCACTTTATTTTGCAAGTAAATTTGAATATGACCGTACAGATAATATCTCTATGGCTTCCGACACAATGATAAACAGCTTTCAGTTCCTTGCCAATGAGCTTTTATTCCGTCTGGAACAAAGAAAAGATCCGGTAACGGTTACTTTTATGGTAAAAACCTATCCTTCGAAATATGACATTCTTCTTGCAGGATCAAAAGCATTGAATACTGTACCTGCAAGCAACATTGTAAATTCTGCACAGGAAGCGTTTATTGCACTGGCTCAGAATTTTGCAACTCTTGTTCAGGAAAAACAGTATCTTTCTGTTTCACTCGTACGATGTGATCCTTCCAACGAATATTACAATAACGAAGAATATATTGCTTCCTGGATAAGCCAGAATATTGAGTCACTTAAAAATGCAAAAAACAGACAGTCTGCAAAAAATGCAGCAAGCTGGGTAAAAGTCGGCTCAAAAATTTCAGGTTTTTCTTTGTTCAAATAAAACGAAAAATAATTTCCGGGAGTTTTTATGCCTGATTTTATTTTACAAAACATTCATCTTGATTATCTTATACGATTGACATCAAGCCTGCTGTGCGGACTCTGCTTCGGTATTGAACGAAAGGCCCATCAGCATTCTGTCGGCATAAGAACGTTGATTTTTATCTGTATGTCCAGTTGTCTTTTAACGATTCTTTCGGTTTACATTGCTTCTGAATTTTCGGTTACCGGAGATCCTACGAGAATTGCGGCCGGAGTTATAACTGGTATTGGATTTCTAGGTGCAGGTGCAATTTTCCATTACGGTTTAAATATACGCGGACTCACAACTGCTGCGATTATTTTTACCGATGCATCTGTCGGAATTGCCTGTGGTGCAAAGCTTTATATTCCGGCCCTTCTTGTAATGATTTTCAGCATCCTGACACTCGCAATCGTTTCAAGACTTGAAAAAAAGCTTTTCCCTGCCGAAAAGAGAAAAAATCTCCTTCTTACAATTGCAAACAAGGATTATGATGAAATCTTCCTTAAAAAAACACTGAAAGAATGTGGGTTTATAATTCACGATATGGATATCCGCTATTCGTACGAGGAAAAAAGAACACATCTCACGATTTCCGTGCACGCCCCGGACTCTTTAAATACAAATATCCTGACAGAAAAACTTTCAAAAATCAAAGGAATAAAAGAAATCACATTAACTGATTCATAACTTTAAAAAACAATACTTAAAATCTAGTTTTTTTATTTTAATTTATGTATTATTCGGTTAAAGTTACTATATTGTTTCTATAAATTAAAACCAGGTGGTAAAGAATGTTCAATAGAAGTGATTATATAAGTGATAAGGAATGGCAGCGTTTTCTTGATTTTACAAAGGATCTTGAAACACCGAATATTGCAATCAATCTGAACAAAGTAAAAGCAAATTTCATTAAGCTTAAAAACTCTTTTCCTTATGCAAGAATTTTCTATGCAATCAAGGCAAATCCTGGTGAACCTGTTTTACAGATGCTTGCAGATATGGGTTCCTGCTTTGATATTGCTTCACGATATGAGTTAGATTTAATCAACAAATTCAATATCAGTCCGGACAGACTTTCTTACGGAAATACAATAAAAAAAGCAAAGGATATCAAATATTTTTATGATAAAGGCGTAAGAATGTTTGCTACCGACAGTAAGGATGATTTAAAAAACATTGCAGAACAGGCTCCCGGCTCAAGAATTTATGTACGTATCCTTGTTGAAAATTCTGTTACTGCTGACTGGCCTCTTTCACGAAAATTCGGATGTCATCCCGACATGGCATACGATCTTCTGGTGCTTGCAAAAAAACTCGGCTTAACTCCATACGGAATAAGCTTCCATGTAGGAAGTCAGCAGCGGGATATCGGTCAATGGAACGATGCAATTGCAAAGGTAAAATATCTGTTTACTTCACTTGAGGAAGAAGAAGGCATCAAACTTTCCATGATAAACATGGGCGGCGGTTTCCCTGCAAGCTATGTAGATCCTACAAATGATTTAAGCGAATATGCCTCTGAAATTTCACGATACATTCAGGAAGACTTCGGAGATAATATTCCTGAAATAATCCTTGAACCGGGACGTTCATTAGTCGGTGACAGCGGAATTTTAACAAGTGAAGTAATCTTAACTTCAAGAAAAAACAATACTGCCCTTGCACGATGGGTTTATGTAGATACAGGAAAATTCAACGGATTAATTGAAACGCTCGATGAATCAATCAAATATCCTGTTATAACTAGCAAGGATTCTCCGACAGAAAAAGAAGGAATCGTTATTATTGCGGGACCAACCTGCGACAGCATGGATATTATGTATGAAACTGCACAATACAAGCTTCCGGTTTCACTTAAAGCAGGCGACAGACTTTACTGGTTATCGACAGGTGCTTATACTTCTACCTATGCATCGGTCGCTTTCAACGGATTTCCTCCGATAAAGACATATTACTATTAATTACACAGGAATGTATGTTTTTATCGCCTGTAAATATGCTGCTGCATATCGCGAAAGAACAACATTCTTGTGAGTTACAACACCGATTTTCATATAATCATCATACTCAAGAGGACGAGAAATAATACTGCTTCCGTTCAGTTTACTGTCAATCACTCCAGAACTCACCGTATATCCGTTCAAACCGATTAAAAGATTAAAAAGGGTTGCGCGGTCACTTACTTTTATATTCAGTTTATGATCTATTGCCGGCAGTGGTTCTTCTCCAAAATAAAAAGAATTATATTCACCCTGTTCATAAGTAAGATAAGGATATTTTTCAAGATCCTGTAAGAAAACAGTTTCTTTTTCTGCAAGTGGATTTGTATTTGAAATAAAAACATGCGGTTTTGCCGTAAAAAGCTCTTTGAAAACAAGATCATTTTTTTTAAGAAGCTTTAAAATTATCTGTGTATTTGTTTTATTAAGATATAAAATCCCTATTTCACTGTTAAGATTAGCAACATCATCTATAATCTGACTTGTTTGTCCCTCGCGTAATGTATAATCATATTCAGAACCACCGTACTTTTTTATTACATCAACAAAGGCATTGACCGCAAACGAATAATGCTGGCATGTTACACTGAACCTTTTCTGCTTCTGCGGATTACCAAGGTATCTTTCTTCAAGAAGCGATGTCTGTTCAAGAACCTGTCTGGCGTATCCTAAAAATTCACGGCCCTCATTGGTAACAATCACGCCTTTATTAGTTCTGGAAAAAATCTGTATTCCTATCTCATGTTCCAGCTCATGTATTGCAGATGTAAGACTTGGTTGTGAAATAAACACCTTCTGACTTGCTGCCGTAACATTTCCACATTCCGCAACTGCAACGGCATATTTTAATTGTTGAATCGTCATATCTTCACCTTAAAATCATTATACTTCTTGCCATAGATAAAATCTATGGCAAACACACAAAATTTAGTATTTGATATGATAACTATTACCTAGTATATTAATAGGCATAAAATCAAATAATTGAGGTATAAATATGAAAACATCAGTAATAGGATTTCCAAGAGTTGGTGCTAACCGTGAACTCAAATTTGCATCAGAAAAATATTTTGCAGGAAAAATCACAGATTCAGAGTTACAGAACACTGCAAAAGAATTAAGAAAAACTGCATGGCTTTTACAGAAGGATGCAGGAATTGATTATATCAGTTCAAATGATTTTTCTTTTTATGATAACATGCTCGATACAAGCTTTATGCTCGGTGTTATCCCTCAGCGATATAAAAAGCTTTGTCTTTCAAAACTCGATACTTTCTTTGCTATGGCTCGCGGCTATCAGTCAGAAAAAGGCGATGTTACAGCCCTTCCTATGAAAAAATGGTTCAATACAAATTATCACTATATTGTTCCGGAATTTGATGATTCTGTCATTGTTCAGCTTGACGACACAAAAGCCCGTGAAGAATACAATGAAGCAAAATCTTACGGTGTTCAGACAAAAGTTGATGTAATTGGTCCGTATACTTTCTTAAAATTAAGTCATTTCAACGGTAACAGACAATTAAAAGATTACATTTCTGATGTTGCTTCGGCATATAAACAGCTTCTTTCTAACGCTAAGGAATGGGGTGCAGAATGGATTCAGCTGGATGAACCTGCTTTAGTTTTAGATATGACTTCAGACGATAAAGAACTGTTTGACGCCTTATATAAAACAATCCTCGATAAAAAAACAATAAAAGTTCTTCTTCAGACATATTTCGGAGATGTAAGGGATTTTTATAAAGAGCTCCTTTCTTTTGCTTTTGATGGAATTGGTCTTGATTTTGTTGAAGGTAAACAATCTCTTGAACTGCTGAACAACGGGGACAGACCTGACTGTTCTTTATTCGCCGGTGTTCTCTGCGGTAAAAACATCTGGAAAAATAACTATGAAAAAACATCTGCCCTCCTCGATAAAATCCAGGCAAAGTGGAAAGGTGAATTAGTTCTTTCTACATCATGCTCTCTTTTACACGTTCCATATACAACAAAAAATGAGCAGAAGCTTGATCAGAATATCTTAAAGTATTTTGCATTTGCAGAAGAAAAACTTTCAGAGCTTTCCGAAATCGCTTCAAAAAATCCAGCTGCTTTTGAAAAAAACAGTCAGCTTTTCAAAGCAGAACGCGTTGCTCCAAATTCCGAAATTGCCGCTAAGGTTGCAAATCTCAAGAAAGATGATTTTATCCGAAAACCAGCTTTTGAAGAACGTGAAGCCATTCAGAAAAAAGAATTCAACCTTCCATTGTTCCCTACAACAACAATCGGTTCTTTCCCGCAGACTCAGGATGTTCGTGCTAACCGTTCGGGCTTCAAAAAAGGAACTGTTTCAAAAGAAGACTATATAAAATTCAATCAGAACAAAATTGCCGAATGCATTGCTCTTCAGGAAGAAATTGGTCTTGATGTCCTTGTTCACGGAGAATTTGAACGAAACGACATGGTTGAATACTTCGGTGAAAATCTTGACGGATACATCTTTACACAAAATGCATGGGTTCAGTCTTATGGAACACGCTGTGTAAAACCTCCTGTAGTCTGGGGAGATGTAAGCCGCCGAAATCCTATTACTGTTGAATGGTCAAAATTCGCACAGAGCTGTGCAGACAAAAATTCAAAAAAACCTGTAAAAGGAATGCTTACCGGCCCTGTAACTATCTTAAACTGGTCTTTCCCGCGCGAAGACATCAGTCTTAAAGAAAGCGCTTATCAGATTGCCCTTGCAATCCGCGAAGAAGTGTTGGATCTTGAAAAAGCAGGAATCAGAATTATTCAGATAGATGAAGCCGCATTAAAAGAAAAGCTTCCATTAAGAAAAGCAGACTGGCATTCAGAATATCTTGACTGGGCAATTCCTGCCTTTAATCTTGTTCACTCAGGATGTAAACCACAGACACAGATTCATACACACATGTGCTATTCAGAATTCATTCCTATCATTAAAAATATTGACGAAATGGATGCAGACGTTATTACTTTCGAAGCAAGCCGTTCAAATCTCGAAATTCTTAAAGCACTTAAAGATAATAATTTCCGCACAGAAGTAGGACCCGGTGTTTATGACATTCATTCTCCACGCGTACCGTCTGTTGAAGAAATTGTCAATGCAGTTGAAAAAATGAAGAAATATGTTCCGGAAAGTAAACTGTGGATTAATCCTGACTGCGGATTAAAAACACGTGGCGAAACAGAAACTGTAGCAAGTCTTAAAAATCTTGTTGAAGCCGCAAGACAGACAAGGAAATAATTTATGATAGATAACAGCATTTTCAACAAAAAAACAGTTTTTTCCTTCGAAGTATTTCCTCCGAAAAAAGATTCATCCATTGATATAATTTACAATACCCTGGATGAGCTTTCAGATCTTTGCCCGGATTTTATAAGCGTAACTTATGGTGCAGGTGGCAGTGAAAACTGTTCTAACACTCTGGAAATTGCAAAAAGAATAAAAAAATCATGTAATGTCGAAAGTGTTGTTCATCTTCCATGTCTTTATCTTTCAAAAGATGAAGCCTCATCTATGCTTAAAGAATTTCAGGAAAACAGCATAGAAAATATTCTTGTTCTTCGTGGCGACAGAATCGAGGGCAGAACTATTTCCGGTGATTTTTTACATGCTTCTGATTTGAGCAATTATATTAAATCATCGACAGGTTCTGCCTTCCATCTTTCTGCAGCCTGCTATCCTGAAAATCATCCTGAATCAGAGGATGTTTTTAAAGAAATTCACAATTTAAAATTTAAGGTAGACAGTGGATGCAATCACCTGATTTCACAGCTTTTTTTCGACAATCAGATTTTTTATAAATTCATCGAAAACTGCCGGCTTGCCGGAATCACCGCGCCTATCGAGGCTGGAATTATGCCGGTAACAAATCGTGCCCAGATTGAACGAATGGTAAACCGCTGCTCTGTTGTGCTTCCTGAAAAATACAGAGTTATGCTGGACAAATACGGAAACAACGATGATGCGATAATGGATGCCGGAATTGCTTATGCGGTAAATCAGATTATAGATCTTGTGAGCCATGGAGTTGATGGAATTCATCTTTACACAATGAACAAACCGGTTGTTGCAAAAAAAATATACGACGCGGTAAAAAACATTATTTCAATCCCGAAAAAAACTTTTAATTAATCTTTCAATTATTTAATTCTTAAAAAGACTTTTTAAAAAATATCTGTTATAATGTTTTTTAAGAGGTATAAATGAAAATTTCTAAGAGAATTATTATCACTGCAGCTTTGATTGCAGCTGTTGTTTTACTGGGCATCAAAAATAATAAAAAGGAATCACGCCTCCATGATAAAATCATAAAGGAAGTAACTCTTGTTACAGACGGAAAAATAAATCCTTCAAATAACGAAAAACTTGTTTTAGTCAGCGGAAAAATTTCTTACACAAGCGATGATACTCTGTGCTTTGAAGAATTGAATCCACAGATAAATTCTTTTAAAATCAAAAGAACCGTAAAAGATTTTATTTCCTATGAAAAAGACGGTAAAACTCACTATGAATGGAAAGAACGAACACAAGAACCCATGCTTTACGGTTCACTTCTTGACAGCCTTTATTCAAGCGAGATAAAAATTAATCCTAATGTCGGAGATTTTCTTTTAGATGATTATGGTTTTGACCTTGTTCCGACAGATGAATCATACGAAGAAGCAAAAGAAATCTGTGGTTTAAAATACAACGGACTTGAATATGCAACACATGATGATGAAGATGAACCTGGTGATGTAAGTCTTAATTATAATTATTTCAACGTAAGTAAGAACAATTATTTATCTGTTCTGGCAAAACAGACCGGCTCAACTTTCGCACCTTATAAAATCGGAAAAAATAATGTTTACTTTGTTTTCCCTGGTAAAGTAGATTCTATCAATAAATTAAAAGATATGTTTAAACTTGAAATCAAAAAAGATAAACGGGGCAGAATTGCACTTATAGTTATAATTGCTGTATTTGCAGCCCTTATTATTTATGATAAAACAAAAAGAACAAAACAGAATAATTAAGGAGTAAAAAAATGAACAAGTACGCAGGAACACAAACAGAAAAAAATTTGCAGGCAGCATTTGCCGGTGAATCTCAGGCTAGAAACAAATATACTTACTTTGCTTCTACTGCCAAAAAAGAAGGCTTCGAACAAATTGCAGCAATTTTTGAAGCTACCGCAAACAATGAAAAAGAACATGCTAAGATGTGGTTCAAGGAATTAGGTGGTATCGATGATACTCCGGAGAATTTAAAAGCCGCTGCAGACGGTGAAAACTACGAATGGACAGACATGTACGAAGGTTTCGCAAAGACAGCAGAAGCAGAAGGCTTTGCCGCACTCGCCGCTAAATTCAGAGGAGTTGCCGCTATTGAAAAACATCACGAAGAACGCTACCGTGCTCTTCTTAAAAACATTGAAACAGCTTCTGTTTTCGAAAAAAGCGAAGTTAAAGTATGGGAATGCCGTAACTGCGGTCACATCGTTGTAGGTACAAAAGCACCTGATGTATGTCCTGTATGCGCTCATCCGAAAGCATATTTCGAAGTAAGTGCAGATAATTACTAATTTTTCATATAAAATGCATTTTCAGCTGCCCGGAAAAAAGGCAGCTGAATTTTTTTTAAAAAGAGATATTTTAATACAAAAAAGATTATTCAACCATATTATCTGTCCAAAGCTCGCACTGGCTGATAACTGTCTTGAGAGCGTCTTCCTGTCCTTCTGGCGGATAGCGGTATTTCTTAAGAAGCTTTTTTACAATCATGCGCATCTTCGCTCTGGCTGATTCTTTTTTCTGCCAGTCGATTGTTTTATTCTTGCGAAGGGTATCTGTAAGTTCTTTTGTAAGTGCTACGAGTTCTTCGTCACTATAAAAATCTTTTACAGCATCTGGTTTTGTAAGCGCATCGTAAAATGCAAGTTCTTCATCAGTAAGACCGAGTTTGTTTCCCTCTTCTTTTGCATGCATCATTTCTTTTGCAAGTTTCAGAAGTTCCTGAATAACTTCTTCATTTGTTAGCATGCCGTTAAGATAGCGGTTTAAAGTCTGCTGAATCAATTCGCTAAAACTTTGAGACTTTACAAGATTTGTACGTTTGTAAACTCTTACCTGTTCTTCAATTAATTTCTTGAGCATTTCTACAGCAAGGTTTTTCTCTTTCATCTTTGAGATATTTTCAAGGAAGGTCGGATCAAAAAGATTTACTTTTTCACCAACATCAGAGAACAGATTTATAACACCATCAGATTTTACTGACTGTTTGAGAAGTTCATTTATACGTTCGTTGATTTCTTTGAGAGAGAATTTCTTTCCTGTAGGATTATACAAAAGTCGCATTACAAGAACACGAACAGATTCAAAGAAAGCGGCCTCAAGTCGCATGTGCTCTTTTACCATAGAAGAACAAAGGGAAAGTGCCTGCTTGAGCATTAAAGATTCTTTGATGAATACCTGTTTCTGCTCTTCTTTATCTGGAGCAACAATAAAGTTTACAGCACCGCTGATTGTCATACCGCGCTGTAAGTCTGAGCCTTCATAAAACGGCGTATAATCATAACCAAAGAAAAGGTCACGGCAGATTTCGAGTTTTTCCTGGAACTTAGGGAAGGCGCGTTTTGCTACATCCATTTCGCCATAGTTCTGGCGGTCGCGGACAGTGTAGTCATTCATTGCCTGTTTGAGAGCACTTGCAATTCCAACATAATCTACAACAAGGCCACCTTCCTTATCTTTGAAGACACGGTTTACACGGGCAATTGCCTGCATAAGATTGTAGCTTTCCATCGGCTTGTAAACGTACATGGTTGCAAGGGAAGGAACATCAAAACCTGTGAGCCACATATCAACAACGATTGCAATTTTGAGCGGACTGTCATTATCTTTGAAGCGTGTTGCAAGTTCCTGCTTGCGGTGTTTGTTTCCGATTATTGCACGCCACTCTTCCGGATCTTTGTTACTTTCTGTCATTACAACGGCAATTCGTGCATCATCGCCAGGGACTGTAATCTGTTTTGAACCAACAGTAACCTGCGAAGTTGTTCCCGCCCAGGATGGCCGTAGTTCCAGAATGCGATTAAAAATCTTCATTGCGATAGAACGGTTATAAGCAACAATCATTGCCTTTCCGGTATAAAGATACTGACGATCGTTTTCGTAGTGATTCAAAATATCATTAACAAGAGAGTTGATTGTTTTTTCATGGCCAAGAATTTCTTCCATCTTGCCAAGCTCGTGTTTACTCTTTTCGATTACTTCTTCATCTGCATTATTGGCAAGAGCACTGTATTCTGCATCAATTTGGGCAAGAACCTTGTCGTCAAGCTTAAGTTTTATAACACGACTTTCGTAATAAACAGGGCGGGTTGCTCCATCTTCAACAGCCTGAGTCATATCATAGATATCGATGTAGTCACCAAAAACTTCGATTGTGCTGCGGTCTTCGCGGGAAATTGGAGTACCGGTAAAGCCGATGTAACTTGCATTAGGAAGACTGTCGCGGATAATGCGTGCGGTTCCGATAGTTTTTCTGGCATGCATAACACCGTCTTTGTCATAACTTGTTTTGATTTTTTCTGTAAGACCATACTGCCCACGATGTGCTTCATCAGCCATTACGATAATGTTTCGTCTATCACTTAAAGGACCATCGCCTTCCTCAAACTTCTGCATTGTTGTAAAGATGATTCCATTAGCCTTACGTCCTTCAAGAAGTTGCTTCAGATGTTCGCGACTTTCTGCTTGAACAGGTTCTTGACGCAAGAAATCTTTACAATTACAGAACTGCCCATAAAGCTGATTATCCAGATCATTGCGGTCTGTAATAACAACGATAGTAGGTGAATCAATTGCCTGCTGCAAAAGATGAGCATAGAAAACCATAGAAAGTGATTTTCCGGAACCCTGAGTATGCCAGAAGACACCGATTTTTCCGTCTCCGCCCACTGCAAGTTTTGTGCGTTCAACAGCTTTGCGAACAGCAAAATACTGATGGTAACCTGCAAGAATCTTATAGGAGTTTATTCCATCATTATTAAAGCAGATAAAGTTTTTGATGATATCGAGCAGGCGGTCTTTCTGGAAAATGCCCTCCAGAAAAATATCGAAACGTCCGACCTGCGAAGTCTCTGTTTCACCGTTTTTACTCTTCCACTCCATAAAGCGATCTTCACCACTTGTGATGGTTCCCGCCTTGCTTGTAAGCTGGTCGCTCATTACACAGATACAGTTGTAAATGAACATGGAAGGAATTTCCTGCATGTAGTTTCGGATCTGTGTGTACGCTTCGCTAGCATCAGTCTGTTCACGGCTAGGGGATTTTAATTCAAAAAGACAGACAGGAAGTCCGTTTAAGAAAAGAAGGATATCCGGCCGCTTGTTTGAGTTTTCTATAAATGTCCATTGATTTGCAACAATGTAAGAGTTTTTGTCGCCAGGTTTTCCGGCATTTTCAAAGTCTGCAATATAGATAATTTCAGATTTAGTTTCGCCGTTTTGATGGTAGCTTACTTCAATGCCATTCTGCAGATATTCCATAAAAACAGCATTTTTCTTTTTTAGTTCAGCATTTTCAAAATGTCGGAGTTTAAGGAGGGCTTCGTCAATTGCAGCAGGTGCCGCCTTTGGATTAAGTCTGCGGATAGAATCTTCAAGAACAGAATTATAAAGTGGAGAATGCCAGTCGCGTTCAATGTCCGGCCCATATACATGTTCCCATCCCATATTCTGGAACAACTCAATCAGAGCATTTTCATAGGCTTCTTCGTTGTAATCGGCGGACATATAATCAAAACTCCTTAAAGGTTAATTATACATCCAAACTGCTAACTTAACAATTTCTCCAGGCTAAAATCCGTTTTTTACATTCATCTTTTGGTAAACGTATATTTATTTGTAAAAGCTTATCCAGTAAATCAGCGGCGTCTTTTTCAGAAAGAATTCCATATTCAATAAGATTATCAAAAATATAAAGAATACCAGAAACTTTTACATTGTCATTTTCTACAGCCTTTCTAAGTTTTCCATCGCCAGTTAATAACCTTCCGTTTGTCTGTTTTGCATAATACCAGACAGAACAATCTGTAAGAGAAGCATTATTAGGATTCATTACAAAAAGACTTGTGATATTAGAAAATTCAGAAGGGC
>JAFYZU010000002.1 GCA_017548565.1 Treponema sp. | reverse complement strand
GCTGCTCGCAAGCTTTCTTGATTCCAATGTCGTCCGAGAGCTTCAAAGCCTCGTCCTTGAAATTTTGATCGTACCTTTTCATTGCCATTCTCCTTAGATTTTCGGCAATTTAGGCACTGCACTTTTATTGTATCACTCCACTATATTCTTTTTCGATTTCTTTGTATTCGGAAATTACAATTTCTAAATCCATATTTGAATGATAAAAACCATAGTCAAAATGAGCTGGAGTAATATTATTTTTATCTAAAACTCTACCACTAAATTCTTTTAAAGGGCTGTTCGGTCTTGTAAAAAAATAATTGTTGTTTTTTGTAAGATTATCCAATATTTCTTTATTGTTTAATAATTCGTTTATCGTTGTAAAAACAATATTTTTAGTAAGTATATAATTATTATAAGTTTCATAAATGTACGAATATGAAAAACCTTTTTCATCACATAATGAACCTGGATAAAGATCTAATTCTTTTTTTATTTTTGAAGCATTTTCTAAACTCCCATGAAAAATAGAATCTTTTGGGAGTTTGTTATATTCTTTGGTTGTCCAGAATTCATCTTTCCATATAAAATACTGTTTATTTAATTTTTTTAATGCAGGAAGAAGAATATCACCATTTGAAAAACCTTCGTCTTCAATAATCCAATTCATATTAACTCTTGTTTTTTACAAAATTTAATTTCTAGTTTTTTTAAGTAATTCTGCTTCGATTAGGTATTTTTCAAGCGGCGTAAAGCCGCGTACTACCGCTACCTTGCTTTACCCAAAGTTTAATATCATTTTTTATTCGAGCTTGACTCGAATAAAAAATATTCCTATTTATGCTATATCATCATCTGATTCTTCGGATTCATCATCTTCTAAATCTTTCTTTATCTGATACAACGTTTTACCATTGTATTCGAAAAAATTTGAACCTTGTACTGATTTCCAATCATAACCTAATTCTCTTAGGAGTTTATCTGCAAGACCAGAAAGAGAATACTGGTTATTCTCATATTCAACCTTATCATCAGGAATTACGGTACATTTTATTTCTTCATTTCTTGTAAATGTTAATTCTGTACCAACAGGAATATTGATTGATGAGAATGAGAATCTTTTTCCAGTTCTTCTGTTTGGAGTTGTTTTATCTTCAATTTCTGTTCCTTCTTCATCAATCATTTTATTTGCAATTTTAATTTCTTTATCACCGGAAATTTTTAATGCGGAAACAGCTCTTTCTGGATCCATTTTAAAGAATTCGCGATTTTCTCTGATTCTGAATGCGGAAAATGTATCATGTGCAAGTTTTTCAATTTCTTTGTATCGTTTACTTTCAATTGCAAAATAGAATCTAAAAGGAAGTGGAAGGGATGTATTATCTAAACTTTTAATTCTTGCTTCTACAGATTCTTCCGTAATACCAATTTTAATAATTCCTGGCATTGCATCATTTGTTAAAACATAAACAATTCCCATCTTTTTTTCCTTCCTATAAAAGCGCCCCAATGCGGGCGTCAGCATAACTACGCGCTTAAACCGCAAACCGGCTTGACCGGTTTGGCGGATTTGAAGCGCATGTTATACGTTAATATTTTCCTTTAATAATTTCCAAACCTTGTTTACCATATTCAACAGCATCAGGATTATCCATTTTTAGCATGTATTCATACCATTTTTTTGCATTTAAATAATCTTCATCCAATTCGTAAGTGTATCCTAAATTTCCAACAACAATATAATCGTTTGGATCAAGTTCTACAGCATGTTTTAATACTTCTATACTTTTTTTATAATTACCTATTTCACGATAATATCTTGCTGCGTGATTTAAGCCCCATGTATTATCAGGATACAATTCTAATTCTTTTTCTATTATTTTCCTTATAAGATCTTTATTACTTTCAAATGGATAATAAATTCCATAAAAACATTCATTTATTACTGAAAACAAAAGGTCTTCGCCTTCTTTAGGCATTCCGATTTCCTTTGGACTTTTGTTCTCAGACCATGTCCAGTTGTTTTTATTTTTCTTAGATAATTCGATTATTTCTATGAGCGTATTACATGCCAGATCATACTGTTCAGAATAAATATATGCAGTACATTTGCTGGATCTAACATCTAATCTATTTGGTTGTTTTTTTAATATTTTATCAAAATAGGAAACAGCTATTGCTACATCTTTTAAATTATATTCAACTCTGTCATACATTCCATACCGACCATCTTTCATTTGTCCCATGGTAGGAAAATGTTGTGCATTTCTTTGCATATAATAATTGAAATAATAAATGTTTATTTCTAAATTCTTAGGCTCTTCTTTTTCCCATTCTTTTAAAAGAGTAAAACATTGTTCAAAATTACCATTCTGTAATAATTCAGTTGCTTCTGTTTTAAAATCTTTTCCAAAAAGATTAAAAATTCCAAGGAAACATAATGTAATAATTAAAACTTTTCTTTTCATCTTTTTTCCTTCCTATAAAAGCGCCCCAATGCGGGCGTCAGCATAACATTATTTACCCTTATCCCGAATAACCATGTAAAACTATTATATCATACTTTTAAAAAATCACACTTCTTTTCTAATATGCAATAAAAACGTTAGGGATTGTAGGGGCAGCGTAGCTGTTCCGGAGCAATGCGGAGGAATGGAGCCGAAAGGCGGAACCCCGAAAAGCCCGACCCCGCAGGTGGCGAAGACAGCTGCGGGGGAACGCCCAAATATTTTTATCTCTTCTTCGGCTCCGGAAGTTCATCATACATTGCATCAAAAAGTTCGCGCAGGAAATCTTTGTTTTCAATATCATCTACCATAAGCATTTGTTTGGAACCTTCGTATGGGAGTTCCAGCTCGGCGTCAGGCATTTTGTTGCGGGCAGATTTTACGTTCTTTACAAGAAAGCGGTTATCGTAAATGCCGCCAACAATTTTTCCGCGATAGTAAATGATGAACTCGCCCATCATTGCTTTATAAGAAATGTCTTCCAGTTGCGAAAGCTGATCCAATACAAAATCAAGATATTCTTTTGTCGATGCCATTTTCTATTCCTTACTACGTAAAACTGTACAAACCTTTACGGCTTCAAAAAAATCTTCTTCGGTAATTCCAAGCATCTGGATATCTGGCCAGACTGCAGCCTTGTAAAACTCCAGGGCGTCTTTGGCAAACTCATTGAAAATCACATAAGTTCGTGCATAATCAAAAACTGGAGGAGCTACTCTTGTGTTCATCCAATCGATGACAGTGTAATTGATTTTATCTGCAATAAGTTCGGCATTATTTGGAATCATGATATTTAAAAAATGCATATCAAGATGACAGATACAGCTTTTGTATTTTTGTGACAGGCGCTTAATTACAGGAAGCACTTGAGATTTTTCTTCATCAGAAAGCACAAAACCAGCCGTAGAGATAAGCGGTGGAATTGTTGTTTCACTGGCCTCTGCTTCATGGACAAAACGGAACGCCTTTGCCAAAAGTTTAAAACCCTCTTCCGGGGCATTTGGAACTGATTTTTCCAGCTGATCTCCTTCAACTAAATCCATCTTGATTATATGAGGATCATCTGTGTCGTAATATTTTACAGGGCAAAGTCCAGCCTTGTTCACGGCCTGCTGCTGTTGTTTTTCAAATGCAATCCATTCTGAAGGATAAGACTGATTATAAACCTTGTAAGCAAAACCATGATACAGAAGAACCTCTGCCTGAGCACCTTTACCTATAATTTTTTGCGAGCCGTCAAAAGTCATTTTTTTTACCTGTCATATACTTTTTTATTCTTCAAAATCTAAAACAAGCATATCATCTGGAAGAAAAATTGTAAACTTCTGATACTTTCCAAAAATCACACTTCTTTTATAATCCCCCATAATTATGCTACAATACCCAAAGGAACAGGAATCAGTAAATATGGAAAAACAAAAATCAAATTTCGGTCCCATCCTCATAATTATTGCAGCCTGCTTTTGGGGCAGCATGGGTATTTTTGTCCGCCACCTGGAAGCTTATGGCTTTACTGCAATTCAGATTGTGTCTATCCGTCTCACACTGGCCGCTTTGCTTTTTTCAATTCTTCAGATTTTTATTGACCGCGCGGGATTTAAAATTGCTCTGCGCGACATTCCGCTTTTTCTGGGACTTGGTCTTGGAAGCATTCTGTTTTTTACAATCTGCTATTTTTCTGCAATTACGATTATGCCGCTTTCTACGGCCGCAATTCTTTTATACACCTCGCCTATCTGGATTATGCTCATGGCTGCGCTTTTCTTTCATGAAAAACTTAATGCCAAAAAGCTGATTGCACTTGCGCTTGCTTTTGCAGGCTGTGTCCTTGTTTCAGGAATTTCTGGAGACGTCATTACTGTGGTGGGTTTGCTGCTTGGACTAGGTTCTGGTCTGGGATACGGTCTTTACAGCATCTTAGGAACTGTTGCACTCCGCCGTTACTCGCCTTATACTGTTACAACCTGGACTTTTATTTTTGCCGCGTGTGGTTCGTGGTGTGTCTGCCGCCCTGCCGATATGATTTTGAAATTTGCCGGGGCCGAAAAACTTCCACTGCTCCTGGGCTTTTGTGTTCTAACAGCTTTGGTAACTGCGGTAATTCCATTTTTGACCTACACGCTGGGCCTGCGGACCGTAGAAGCAAGCAAGGCCGGAATCATTGCAACGCTGGAACCTGTGGTTGCAACTATTATTGGAATTATATGCTTTGGCGAAGGGCTTACCATTCTTTCTGCGCTGGGGATTTTACTTGTGCTGGCAGCGGTTGTAGTTTTGAAGAAGTAAACGACGATATTAAACATCTGGCACCATGGGTATTCATAAGTAGATAAAATATTAGAAGGAAGATAGAAATGCCATTAGTAAAAATCAACCTGCTTAAAGGAAAAACTGACGAATATAAGAAAACGATTTTTGACTGTGTTCACCAAGGCCTTATTGAAGCTCTTGGAATTTCAGACTGGGACAGATTCCAGCGCATAATTGAATTTGACCGTTCCGATTTTGAAGCACCTGCCGAAAAATCTGACAACTTTATGATTATAGAACTCACTATCTTCCCAAGCCGCACCAAAGAACAGAAAAAATCCGCCATAGAAATCATCACCTCAAAGCTTGTAAAAGCACTTTCGATTGCCCCTGAAGATGTGTTTATAATCATCAACGAACCGCCTCTTGAAAACTGGGGCATGGCGGG
>JAFYZU010000008.1 GCA_017548565.1 Treponema sp. | reverse complement strand
GAATCTCATTAAGGTTCCCTCCAGAAAAAGTAGGATATCGTGCCCGGATGGGCTTATCTATCTTAGCACGATAAACCTTGGGGCCTTAATGATTTTCATGCGCTTCAAATCGGATGTCGGGTCAAGCCCGCCACCGTTTAAGCGCGTAGTTATGAAAAAAAATGCACACTGCTTTTTTCATTGAAAATTTCACTGTTGTGTTTTTTATTCTTGACAACAGCTCTCCTGTAATAGATAATATTATTCGTAAAATATTACGAACTTTATTGGGGTAAATATGTTTGCAATAAAACCAGTATCGGATTTACGAAATTATAACGAAGTATTGCAGGATGTAGCAGATGAATCTCCTGTTTTTCTCACAAAAAACGGAAGAGGAAGTTATGCTGTAATCACTATTAAAGATTACGAAAAATTAACCGCTACAAAAACTTTATTTGCCGAACTCAAAAAAGGCGAAGATTCTGCAAAAGAAAAAGGCTGGCTTAGTACAAAAGATGTTCGTGCGATGGTAGGTCTATAGTGTTTCAGGTAGACGTTTCTCCTCAGGCAGCAAAAGATTTACTCGAAATTAAATTCTATATTGAAAATGAATTACAAAATCCTATAGCAGCTCATAACACAATAGAAACAATTGTTGAAACTTATGAAGAGTTAGCAGAAGATCCGGACGTTGGAATTCCTGTAGACAGGTATGTTTCCTTTCCGACAGATTATAAATTTGTGCTTGCAAATAACTATTCTATTTTTTATAGAATTGAAAAGGATATTGTAAAAGTAATTAGGATAATGTATTCAAGGCGAGATTTTGCAAGAATCTTGTTTGAAGAATAATAAATACAATGAATTTTAATCCAAGCAAAGAAGAAATAAATTTTGTAAACAACGCACTCACAAGGTTCAATGATGAAAAGGTGGGGCCTGATAATCATGAGCTTTTGAATATTGTTGAGTATGATGAAAATCAAAATGTGATTGCCGGGATTCTTGGCGGAACCTATTGGGGCTGGATGCACATTGACATTCTTTGGGTTGATGAAAAATATCGTAGGCAAGGACTTGGAAGTAAACTGCTTGAAGCTGTAGAAGTTGAAGCAAAAAAGCGCGGTTGCCATTCTGTTCATGTAGATACAATGTCCTGGCAGGCACCCGAGTTTTATAAAAAGCACGGTTATAAAATTATCAGTGAGCTGAATGATATTCCGGCTGGTAACAAAAAGTTTCATCTGATAAAGGAATTGTGAGTCAAATGGAATACATAATCGAAACCGAACGCTTAAAACTCCGTGAACTCACTTTGGATGATACCGACAAGCTTGCTCTTGTGCTTTCGGATTCTCAGTCGATGAAGTTTTATCCTCATCCTTTTTCGAAGGAAGAAGTTGAACTCTGGATTAAATGGAATATCGAAAATTACAAAAAATATGGCTTTGGACTTTGGGCTGTGATTGAAAAAGACTCCGGCGAGTTTATAGGCGACTGCGGAATAACAATGCAGCAGGTTGAAGATGATTTGTTCCACGAGATTGGTTACCACTTGCGAAAAGAATACCGCGGAAAAGGCTACGCAACAGAAGCCGCCCGTGCCTGTTCAGATTTTGCAAAGAGCAGGGGAGTCAAGCAAATCATTTCCTATATGAAGTCCGACAATCTTCCTTCGCGTCATGTAGCCGAGCGAAACGGCATGACCTTTGTGAAATCTTTTACAAAAACCGTTATGGGCAAAGTTGTAGAAGATGAAGTACTTTATATGAAAACTTTATAGGTGGTTAGAGATGACTAACTGGGATGATAAGTTCGATTATTTAAAACTAACACGTTCTCTGTATCTGAATATTGATTACCTGCAGTTTCTTGTGGAAAAAGTCTGGAAGATTACAACGAAAGTAGATGTTGTTGATTTTGGCTGCGGGTATGGTTATCTTGGGCTTGTGCTTATGCCACTGCTTCCAGAGGGCAGTACATACACAGGAGTTGATATTTCCGAAGAACTGATTAACAAGGGGCGCGAGATTTTTAAGAATGTTTCTTTCAATTACAAGTTTATACATTCTTCGGCAAACAGTGTGCCAGAAAAAGATGATACCTTTGACATTGCAATCTGTAACAGTGTTTTGATGCACATCCCGGAGCCTGACACAGTAATCACAGAAATGAAACGCATCACAAAAAATGACGGCATGATTATTTCCTGCGAATCAAACTGGAATGCGGTAAATGCTCTGATGTATATCGACGGAATAAAAAAGAGCAAAATCACCGACCTTGGTTTTCTTCAAATCTTATTTGAGCGTGTTCACGAAAAAACAAAAACCGATGGAAATATCGGAATGAAAATGCCGGTCATCATGGCTCGGAATAATATCAAAAATATTCAGGCCCGCATAAGTGACGCCGTCAGGATTATTCTTGCAGACGAGAAAAATGAAGAACAGGATTCCATTTACACGTCATTGCAATCTGATGGTTTTGGCTCCGAACTTAATGACGAACAAAAATCAGCAAAAATAAACTGGTTTATGGAACTTGGCTTTTCTCGCGAAGAAGCAACCGAATATCTGGAAAAAGAAATCAAACTGAACGAAATATTTAGAAATCGCAGCGAACTGAATATGGTTTATGCCGCCGCAATGACCTTCTGTTTTGGGAATGTGAGGAAATAAAATCATGGGCGAACAGTTGAGCTATGTTTATTCTGGGGATTTGGTTGAGATGTGAAGAAGATAATCAACATATATTAAACTTGACAAATCCCCAAAAAAACCTATAATCATAATTGGGCTGGTCGAAAGACCCTGGTCTAACCTACAACGGCGGGCAAACTGTCCCGCCATTTTCTTTTTTATGGAGCCTTCATGGGACAATTAAGTATCTTTGTTGATGAAAGCGGCGATTTTGGAGAATACAGCACACACTCGCCTTACTATATCATCACTATGATTTTCCATGACCAGAGCAAAGACATCCAGGCAAACATAAATCATCTCAATAATTCTTTAGAGAATATGGGCTTTGGGAAAGATTTTGCAATTCACACCGAACCGATAATTCGCCGTGAAGAAATCTATGAAAACATGAATCCTAACGAACGCCGTGCAATTCTTTCTAAGCTTTTTTATTTTGTTATGAAATCTGAAATCAGCTATAAGACCTTCCTTTTTGAGAAACGCCAGTTTGATGATTTATTAAGACTCGAAGGTCGCATGGCAAAAGAAATGTCTCTTTTTATTCGCGAAAATATTGAATACTTCCAAACCTTTGATGAAGTCATATTATATTATGATAATGGTCAGCGTAATCTGAATAGAATCTTGAACTCAGTTCTTTTTACAGAGCTTTCAAAATATGATGTCCGTAAAGTTTCTCCAAAGGATTATAAACTGTTTCAGGTTGCCGATTTGATTTGTACTCTTCAGCTTTTAAATGTAAAACACAAAAAGAAAGAACTTTCAAAATCAGAGCTTCTGATATTTCATAATCCTAAAGATTTGAAGAAACAGTTTTTAAAACCGATTCAGAAAAAAGAATTCAAAGGTTTTAAATAAAGGAGTTTTTATGCGAATAGCCGTTATTCAGGCAACATCACAAATTATAAAAAATGAATTGCTCTTTTGTACAACTAAAAAATATGCATTGGATTCGGAAGTTTACAATTTTGGATGTACTTCCAGTGATGCTGAAACTTTCAGTTATATAGAAATTTCTGTTTTGATTGGATTATTGATAGCTAGTAATTCTGTTGATTTTGTAGTAACAGGTTGTTCATCAGGGCAGGGAATGATGCTTGCTTGTAATAATATGCCTGGCGTATTATGCGGGTATGCTCCTACTCCAAAAGATGCATATTTGTTTGCTCAAATAAATAATGGAAATGTTATATCGCTGCCACTCGGCGAAGAATATACCTGGGCCGGGGAAGAAAATTTTGAACAAACTATAAAAAGTCTTTTTTCTGAACCATTCGGACAAGGTTATCCTAAATCAGAAAGCAGTCGTAAGTTACAAGACACAGCACTTTTAAAACAGATTAGAAAAAACTCTCAAGTTAATATAATTGATCTGTTAAATAATCTTGATAAAAAAATGATACAAAAAGTTTTATCCAAAAAGGATGTCATAAGTTTTATTGTAGAAAAAGGAACTAATTCTGAAATTTTGAGATGGATTGAAAAGCAAATAAAATATTGCTAATGGAGAAAAGTAAATGGAAAACCTAAAAATCCGAGATGTTAAACTTCAAGACGCAACAAGACTGGTTGAAATTTACAGTTATTATGTTTTGAATACTGCTGTGTCTTTTGAATATGCGGTTCCTACGGTTGAAGAGTTTGAAAACCGCATCAGAAATATTACTCAAAAATATCCTTATCTTGTTTGCGAAAGGGAAGGAAAAATTGTCGGTTATGTTTATGCCAGCAGCTACAGTTCCCGCGAAGCTTATTCCTGGACTATTGATACTTCGATTTATGTAGATAAGGATTGTCGCCGCTTGGGTGTTGGATCTTTGCTTTATAAAGAATTGGAAAATCGTTTGAAAAAGATGGGTATTGTAAATCTTCTTGCCGGAGTTGCCTTTTGCGAAAAGGAAGATGAATATCTTACGCATGACAGTCAGAACTTTCATTTGAGACAGGGATATATCGAAGTGGCACACATGAAAGGCATAGGAAAAAAGTTTGACCGCTGGTATGATCTTAAATGGTTCCAGAAAAAGATCTGAAATTTCTTCAATAAAAACTATCCATTTGGGTGTAAATCGCTTAAGCAGGGGTTGCCGGTTACCACCCGATCTCCTTCAAAACCGAATCAATGAGACGTGCATTTTTTATAGAAAACTCTGGTGAAATGTGTGGTTTTTCTCCTTGTAAAATACATCTTCCAAGCTGTTCAACTTCGAGCGTATAATTTTGAGGAGCAAAAATTTTTCGTTTCTGAATGCCGTCTGTTGTCGTAACAAAATATGTAAGTTCGCCGGACTGGTTGTATTCTACATCAGATTTTATGTTTCCTTTTGTTCCGTGAATATAAAGCCTGTCAAAACGTGAATTGGAATTTTCACCGAGAATCATTCCGACATCAAAACAGGCACGTGCTCCGTTTTTAAACTTAATTATTGCACTGGTCAAAAAATCAACTCCAGGCTCAGAAAATTCAGCAACTGCCTTTACCTGTTCAATTTCACTTTCAATTGTGCTCAAAATCATTGTTGTACAATAGCAGCCAAGATCATACATTGCACCACCGCCGAATTCTTTGTGAAGTCTGAAATCCTCTTTATAACCCTGGGTAACAAAAGCAGTTTCAATATAATTTACTTCGCCGATCAGCCCGTTTTTGATGTCATTCTTAAGGCTTTGTATATAAGGACTGTGAAGATACGCATAAGCTTCCATAAGGATTCTGTTACAGTCACGCGCAGTCTGAAACATTTCACGGGCTTGGGCTTCATTTAGTGCAAGAGGTTTTTCGCAAAGAACATGTTTTCCTGCTTTAAGAGCCTTTGTTACCCATTCAAGATGAATATGATTCGGAAGCGGAATGTAAACAGCCTGTACAGCATCATCGGCAAGAAGCTCATCATAACTGTTGTATGCTTTTTCAAAACCGTATTTATTTTTAAAATTCAGAACCTTCGCTGGATTTCGTCCTGCAATGGCATAGAGCTCACAATTATCGGCAAACTTCATTCCCGGAATCATACCGTAAGCAGCAATGTTTGCTGTTCCTAAAATTCCCCATTTGATTTTCTGCATAATAATCCTCTTTTAATATTTTTAATCTTTATATGACGTAAATATATTACTGTAGTACGAAATAATAGAACAAATCTCTAAAATCCATTTTATTTGTTTGCTTTATGAAATAACTCGTGATATTTTACAAGAAGGAATCTGAAATAACGAAAGAAAATCAAAAGATATCAAGGAGATTAATTCATGGAAAATTTTAACTTTTATAGTCCTACAGAATTCGTATTTGGAAAAGGAAGGGAAAATGAAACCGGCATGTATGTTAAAAAATACGGAGGAACAAAGGTTTTAATTCATTTTGGCGGACAGTCTGCAAAAAAATCAGGTTTGCTCGACAGGGTAAAATCATCCCTTGATAAAGAATCAATTCCGTATGTTGAGCTTGGTGGAGTTCAGCCAAATCCGAGGGATGGTCTTGTTTATAAAGGAATAGAGCTTGTTCGTTCAGAAAAGATAGATTTTATTCTTGCTGTGGGCGGCGGTTCGGTAATTGATTCCGCAAAGGCAATAGCAATAGGTGTTCCTTATGATGGAGATTTCTGGGATTTTTACTGCGGGAAGCATCCTGAAAAAGCAGTGCCTGTTGCTACCGTTCTGACAATTGCTGCGGCTGGTAGTGAAGGCTCGGGGGATTCAGTAATAACAAAGGAAGAAGGAATGCTCAAGCGTGCAACCGGATCGGATGTACTTAGACCAAGGTTTTCAATTTTGAATCCAGAGCTTACGGAAACTCTTCCTGCTTTTCAGACGGCAGCCGGTGCTACAGATATCATGGCTCATGTTTTCGAACGATATTTTACAAATACAAAAGAAGTTGAAATTACCGACAGATTGTGCGAAGCAGTTCTTTTAACAATGGTGAGGGAAGTTCCTCGTGTAATAAAGAATCCTTTAGATTACGAAGCAAGGGCAAACATTATGTGGGCCGGAATGGTTGCTCACAACAATGTTGTTGGTGTCGGTCGCGAGCAGGATTGGAACAGTCATGGAATTGAACATGAGCTTTCTGCACTTTATGACTGTGCTCACGGTGCGGGGCTTGCTGTTATAATGCCGGCATGGATGGAATTCGTTTATAAGCATGATGTAATGCGCTTTTGTCAGATGGCAGTAAGAGTTTTCGGCTGTAACATGAACTATGATGCTCCTGAAACTACTGCATTGGCGGGTATAAAAGCATTCAGAAGATTTTTACACGATATTGGAATGCCGATTAATTTTGCTGAACTTGGTGCAAAAGAAGAAGATATTCCGGCCCTTGTAGATAAATTCGGACTTGGAGATGGAAGGACCGGAGGCTTTGTAAAACTTTCATCGGACGATATAACTCAGATTTATCGTATAGCGGCAAAGGCAGAGCTGTAAAAGTGTCTTTTTTGGGGGTATGAATATGTATATAGCAGATGATAAACGTTATGAAAAGATGAAATACAATCGTTGCGGAAAAAGCGGTCTTATGCTTCCTGCAGTATCGCTCGGATTATGGCATAATTTTGGTGACAACGGTGTCTATTCAAACATGGAACAGATGTGTTTTACTGCTTTTGATAACGGAATTACTCATTTTGATATAGCGAATAATTATGGACCTAAGGGTGGCAGTGCTGAATCAAATTTCGGGAAAATCCTTAAAGAACATTTTATGCCCTACAGAGACGAGATGATAATATCTACAAAGGCAGGTTACGGAATGTGGCCGGGACCTTATGGTGATAACGGAAGCAGAAAATATCTTCTTGCGAGTCTTGATCAGTCGCTTAAACGTCTTGGTCTTGATTATGTAGACATCTTTTATCATCACAGAATGGATCCTGACACCCCTCTAGAAGAAACAATGGGTGCGCTTGAACAGGCAGTAAGAAGCGGAAAAGCACTGTATGCGGGGCTTTCGAATTACGATGGTCCTGTGCTTGAAAAAGCAGTAAAGCTTCTGGAAGAACGTCATGTTCCGTTTATCATCAATCAGAACTGTTATAATATTTTTAACCGCACCATAGAAAAAAACGGATTAAAAGAAATTTCTTATAAGCTTGGAAAAGGAATTATATGTTTTTCGCCGCTTGCTCAGGGAATGCTTACCGACAGATATCTTAACGGAATTCCGGAGGACAGCAGGGTAAGAACAGACGGACGTTTTCTGAGGGAAGAAAATCTGAATGACGAAACCCTCGGTAAAATCCGACGCCTGAATGAGCTTGCAAAACGTCGAGGTCAGACACTGGCAGAAATGTCTCTTGCATGGACTTTAAAGGATGAACCAATAACATCAGTTCTTATAGGCGCTTCCAGACCGTCTCAGATTCTTGATAACATTAAAGCCATAGAAAACACCTCTTTCACGAAGGATGAACTTAAGGAAATAGATGAAATCTCGGCAATATAAAAACAAAACTTGAAAAAATCAGGCTGTTTATATATTATTGATTTATGTCTACATGGTATTTGTATTTTATCATATTTTTTCTATGCATTTATCTTCCAATGATATCCAGAAGGAAAAGAAGAATCAGACAGCGTAGAAGAATGAGGAAAGGAGAAAAACTAATGGCAGCCAAGATGCTTCAGGAATTAATCGGAAAAGATGTTACAATTTATGCAGAAGGAGGACTCGGCGGTTATGTCGCAAAAGTTCTCTCGGTTGAAGATAATTTCATAAAAATTGAAGATAAAAAAACTATCCGTTATCTTAATGCAGATATGATTACATGCATTCAGTTGAAAAAAACAGAATTGTAGTCTCAGAATATAATCCATGAAAAACTCTATTGATTTATTTGTCCCGGGCAGGCTTTGTCTTATCGGTGAGCATTCTGACTGGGCTGGTCTTTATAAAGCATTTAATCCTGAAATTGTTCCGGGGCAGGCGATTGTTACCGGCATTGAACAGGGAATCTATGCGACAGTTTCTAAAAGTGATGATTTTATTGTCGAAAGTTCAGTTTCTGTGTATAAAAATGAATCGCTTGTATGTCCGATGGATTCAGAAAAACTGCGCAGAATTGCAAATTCCGGTGGATTTTTTTCATACGTTGCGGGAGTCGCATCTTATGTCTGTGAAAATTATTCGGTAGGTGGCATCAGGATAAAGATTACGAAGATGGATTTACCGATAAAAAGCGGTTTGTCATCTTCTGCGGCAATATGTGTACTTGTAGCACGTGCATTCAATATTCTTTATGCCCTGAATCTTAACACCATGGGCGAAATGACGATTGCCTACTATGGAGAACAAAGGACTCCTTCACGATGCGGAAGGCTCGATCAGGCATGTGCTTATGGCGTTAATCCTGTGTGCATGACTTTTTCGGGCAATGAAATGAGTGTAAAACCACTCAAAATAAAACAACCTCTTTATTTTGTAGTAGCCGATTTAAACGGTCATAAAGATACCGTAAAGATCCTTTCTGATTTGAACAAGGCATTCCCGTTTGCCGAATCTGAACAGGATAAAAAAGTCCAGGAGGCTCTTGGAAAAGACAATGAAGCTTTTATAAAACAATCGTGTGATTATCTGGAAAAAGGAAATCTTGAAGGTTATGGACGGATTATGAAGGAATATCAGGAAAACTTTGATAAAAAGGTTGCTCCCTCATGTAAAGATGAATTATCGGCTTTAAAACTTCATGAAATTTTAAAGGATGAAACTCTTTCTCAATGGATTTACGGTGCAAAGGGAGTCGGCTCTCAGGGTGATGGAACCGTTCAGCTGCTTGCAAAAAATCACGAATGTCAGTTAAAGATTATTGAATATCTTAAAAAAGTAAAAAAGATGAAAGGTTTTTCCCTCACTATTCATCCGAAGAAGGCAGTAACAAAAGCAATCATCCCGGTTGCAGGCTTCGGGACAAGGCTGTTTCCGGTTACCAAGGCATTGAAAAAAGATTTTTTTCCTGTAATGGATACGGATGGAATATTAAAACCTGCAATTCTTATTCTTCTTGAACAGCTGCTTCAGGCGGGAATTGAAAAAATCTGTCTTGTTATTGGCGAAGGAGAAAAATCTCTGTATGAGGCTTTTTTTAATCCTCTTTCTCCGGAGCATTATGAAAAATTACCGGACGATAAAAAGTATTATGAAGATATGCTTGAAACCTTGAAAAATAAAATTACGTATGTCGTTCAGAAGGAACGTCTTGGTTTCGGTCATGCAGTCTATCAGTGCCGTAAATTTGCTCAGAATGAACCGGTGCTGCTTCTTCTTGGTGATATGGTTTACAGAAGCAATCAGAATAAAAACTGCATGGAACAGATGATAGATGCTTACGAAAAAACAGGAATGCCTGTTATTTCGATGCATGCGGTTCCAGAACAGGATGTAGTTCATTATGGAATTATGTCAGGTCAATGGGAAAATAAAGAACAGACAATCCTTCGTTTGAATAGAATCTGTGAAAAACCATCGGTTGCTTATGCACAAGACTATCTTAAGGTAACCAGTAAAAACAGTTCTGAAAATTATTATGCAGTTTTCGGTCAGTATATTCTTACAAAGGATGTTTTTAGTCAGCTTGAAAAGAATATTAAAAATGATGTGCGTGAACGAGGTGAATATCAGCTTACAAGTGCACTTGAACAGACCCGTAAACAGAACGGTATGCTTGGTCTTGTTGTAGACGGAAAAAGCTATGACATTGGTCTTCCGGAAAAATATATTGAAACTATAAAGAATTTTAATTTATAGAAGAAAAGATATGTTTATAGAAAAGCGTATTAAAAAATATGAAAAAATATTTGATGAGCTTTCTTTTAAGCTGCAACATGATTCAGAATGTTTTTTAACAGAAAAAAATCTTATTAAAAAAGTCAAAATCCTTGAAAAATACTACAACAGTCGTTTGTGGAAAATGGATTTTGAAGCAGATGAACAGGGAAGACTTCCTTCTGATCTTAAGAGAGGGATTCTTTCGGAGGACGGGATTTATAATCTGCTTTGTGAAATTCACAGTCTTAAGATAATTGACAAAGCGTAAGAAAAAAAATAAAGTGTAGATACGGCAAAGGTTTCTTTAGAGTTCCGCTCGAAGTGCTTTTGCTTTTTTTGTTAAGGAGTCTTTAAAGTGGAAAAGTTTTTACCAGTCAAAGAAGGAAAAGTCCGTGAAATTTATGATGTGGGCGAAAATCTTATTTTAGTTGCAACAGACAGAATCAGCTGTTTTGACGTTATTCTGAATAATATTGTAACTAAAAAAGGAACGGTTTTAACTCAGATGTCAAAATTCTGGTTTGATTTTACAAAGGATATTGTTAAAAATCATATGATTTCTGTGGATGTGAACGATATGCCTGAATTTTTCAGACAGGATCAATTCAATGGAAACAGTATGCTTGTAAAAAAACTGGAAATGATCCCGGTAGAATGTATTGTACGAGGTTACATCACCGGTTCGGGCTGGAAAAGCTATCAGGAAAATCAAACGGTATGCGGAATAAAGCTTCCTCAGGGTTTGAAAGAATCAGAAAAACTTCCTGAACCGATTTATACTCCATCTACAAAAGCAGAAATCGGTGATCATGATGAAAACATCTCTTTTGAACAGTCAATAGATTATCTTGAAAAACGATTCCCAGGAAAAGGAAAAGAATATGCCGGAAAGCTCCGCGATTATTCAATTGCGCTTTATAAAAAATGTTCTGAATATGCATTGACAAAAGGCATTATTATTGCAGATACAAAATTTGAATTTGGTCTTGATGAAAACGGAGAAATTGTTGTAGGCGATGAAATGCTTACTCCGGATTCATCACGCTTCTGGCCAAAGGATCAGTATGAGGTTGGTCATGGTCAGCCGTCTTATGACAAGCAGTTTGCCAGGGACTGGCTTAAGGCAAATCCGCACGATGACTGGACTTTACCAAAGGATGTTGTAGATAAAACTATTGCCATCTATCTTGAAGGCTTTGAAAAGCTTACTGGTAAAAAATTATAAATCAATTAAATCAGGAAACAAAAATGAAAGATACTTACGAAACACCTTTATCTTCAAGATATGCTTCAGATTATATGCTCAGGCTTTTTTCTTCAGACACACGTTATCAAACCTGGAGAAAGCTTTGGGTTGCTCTGGCAAAGGCTGAAAATTCACTTGGTTTACCAATTACAAAAGATCAGGTAAAAGAGCTTTCAGAACATATTACAGACATTGATTATGATGTTGTTGCTGCACGTGAAAAGGAAGTTCGTCATGATGTAATGGCTCATGTTTATGCATTCGGAAAAGCAGCTCCTTCTGCGGCAGGAATCATCCATCTTGGAGCAACAAGCTGTTATGTTACAGATAATGCGGATCTTATTATTTACAGGGATGGTCTTCGTTATCTTCGCGGTGAGCTTTTAAAAGTGATTTCGAATCTTTGTGATTTTGCAGAAAAATATAAGGCGCTTCCAACCTTAGGTTATACTCATTATCAGCCGGCTCAGCTTGTAACAGTCGGTAAACGTGCCGCTTTGTGGCTTCAGGATTTTCTTTCAGATCTTGATGAAATCGATTTTGCAATACAGAACATTAAATTTTTAGGGTGCCGTGGTACTACCGGTACTGAAGCAAGCTTTATGGATCTTTTTGAAGGAGATCATGAAAAATGCGGCAGGCTTAATCAGATGATTGCACAGGAATTTGGTTTTACCCAGGTATTTGACGTTCAGGGACAGACATATCCGAGAAAGGTTGATACACGCATTCTCAATGCACTTTCCTCTGTTGCTCAGAGCTGTTATCGTATGGCAAATGATATCCGTCTTCTGCAGCACGACAGGCAGGTAGAAGAACCTTTTGAAAAAAATCAGATTGGATCTTCTGCAATGGCATATAAACGAAATCCGATGAGAAGTGAAAGAATCTGTTCGCTTGCACGTTATTTAATGGCAGATGCAATGAATGCTCCGATGACCGCATGTACACAGTGGCTTGAACGCACACTTGATGATTCTGCAAACAGAAGAATTTCGCTTCCGGAAGGATTTTTGTGCTGTGATGCAGTTCTTCGTCTTGCTCAGAATGTTACCGATGGTCTTCATGTCAATGAAAAGATCATAGAAAGAACATGCCGTGAATATCTTCCGTTTATAGCTACTGAAAATCTGATGATGGAAGCAGTAAAACGCGGAGGAGATCGTCAGCAGCTTCATGAAATTATACGTAAATGTTCAATGGAAGCAACAGCCCGAATGAAGAACGGCGAAGAATGTAATCTTCTTTCACTGCTTGCTCAGGAAAAAGAGTTTGGTCTTACAGAAGAAGAGATGATTAAGCTTTTGGATCCATCGCTTTATATCGGAAGATGTCCTGAGCAGGTAAGCGAACTTATCGATAAAGTAAAACCTTTATTAAAAGGCGTTGAAAAGGGATCTGCAGAAATCAATCTGTAATGGAAATTATAAAAAATAATCTGAAATTCAGGTTATTCCCATCCGAATGTTGCAGGCGGTTTGTTTGTTGCATCAAAATAAAGTGCATCGACAAAATCAAGGCCTGCAATTTTTTTAACTATCGTATTTAAAAGCTCCGGCGGAAGCATTGCAAATCTGGCGGTCATTACATCTTCAGAACACAAAGGGCGGAGAACAAAGCTTGCATGATTTTTACAGGATGCAAACGGTAAATCTATCGTTAAATGCTGGAAAATTTTATCATACCACTGCGATTTGTGTAATTCAGTAAGAACGATGTTATCAACCTCCCGAAGCTGATCAAGTCTGTCTTTAGTGCAGTATCCTTCCTGGATTTTCAAATCTTCAGTTTTAATTTCAGGATTCTGATACAGCTTGATGCAGGTACGGTTTAAATATTGTGCACTGTTTGTAATCAGGGATGAGCATTCTTCGATTTTTTCTCTTTTATCCGGGAAATGATAGAATCCGTTTTCTTCTTCTTTAAATGTAAGCACGGCCGGAAATCGGTAAGTCCTGAAATCTCCCTGAACTCCTACCGATCGGATTGGAAGTACTGAGCGTTTTAATTGTGCATTGCATTTTTCACAGAACATATCGAAGGTTAATGCTTCAAGCTCTTTGTGTGCCTTATCAAGTTCATCCTTGTCTTTACCGCTGATTGTACCGTTTGAACAAAGAACGTTGATGGAAAGACCTGGGCCCGGGAACGGATGGCGCATAACAAGTTCATCAGAAAGACCAAGTTTTTTACCGATTGCGCGAACTTCATCCTTGTATAAATCCTTAATCGGCTCAATAATCATTCCTTTTTCGATTAAATCCTGAATGCCTTTTACCCGGTTATGATGTGTTTTAATGACGTTGGAGTTTTTTGTTCCTCCTGATTCAATGATGTCCGGATAAAGGGTTCCCTGTGCAAGAAGCCAGTTTTCTTCATCAAGATTCTGTTTTTTTACGACTTCATTCCTTACCGTAATGAAATTTTCACCGACTGCAAGACGTTTTTTCTGTGGATCTGTTAAACCGGAGATTGCCTTTAAGAATGACTCTGATGCATCTTCAACTATAAAATTTGTGAATCCGAACTGTCTGTATGCGGCTGCAACCTTTTTGGATTCATCTTTACGCATAAAACCGTTGTCTATATGAAGACCAAGAACCCTTTCTTGACCGAGAGCCTTATTTAAAAGTGCAAAAACAATTGTTGAATCAACGCCGCCGGAAAGGAAGAGAAGGACATTTTTATCTTTTGCGTCTACTTTAATCTGTTCCAGAATCAGCTGAAGTACAGTGTCCTGATCCCAGTTTTTTTCCATTCCACAGTATTCGGCAAAATTTTCAAATATTTTATTTCCACATGGAGTATCTTTTACTTCGCAGTGACACTGAAGACTGAATCGTTTTTTTTCAAGATTCTGTGTTGCGGCATAAGGACAGTCCTTTGTTGAACCGACAACTTCAAAGCCGTCACCTGGTTTTATAACTCCATCCTGATGGCTCATCCACACCTGCTGTTCACCTTCAATCCCTTTAAAAAGCGGACATTTTACATGAGGATTTAAAATTAATCTGGCAAAACCGAATTCTCCTACAGGTGCTTTTTCTACTTTTCCGTTGTATCCCAGATGAACTATATAGTGACCGTAACAGAGTCCAAGAATCGGAATGTCAAGCTCCAGAATTTTATTGTTAAATTCGGGTATTTTATCGTCATAAACAGAGGCAGGACCGCCTGAAAAAACAATGCCCTTGCAATCTTCAAATATAGATAAATCTGAAGAAGGAAGAGCAATTTCTGAGTAGTAGCCGAGCATGCGGAATCGTTTAGCGATTAAATGTGCATACTGGCTTCCGAAATCTAAAACAATTATTTTCTGACGTGACATAAAAAAATTATATCGAAATAATGTTTAATAGAAAAGTGGATTTATAAAAAAACTAGTTGCTTTTCCACAGACCATGTAAGTTACAGTAAGCATAAGCGGCAATTACTTCATCGTTGTCAAGGAGTGCAAAGGCTGCAGAAGGTTTATCTGTTGGTGAAAGATTTTTTCTTTGGATTCCATTCTTTGTCTGTAAAACAATCCACTGGATATAATGTTCACCGGTCATCGGATGTTCTACTTCGCCGACTGTTACTTCAACAAGATTACCGTTTTTGCTGATTACAGGAACATGTTTTTCTACTGCGGCATCAGTTGTTCCCGGAACAATTGGTGACATCATTTCGCCGCAGCAGATTGTCGGTGTAGAAACTTCATTCAGCATGATTATAATCTTTCCACAGATATTACATTTGTAAAACTTTAATTCCATAATTTGCCTCCATTACTTTATTTAAGAGTGTAATATAATTATTATACCACATCTTATTTCAAAAAGATATAGACAAATTTTTATTGAAAAATGGTTTAAAAATGTTATTATTTAATTGTGGTTAGGGAACTGAGATGGGGACAGTGACCGGCTGCTTGTAGAGGAGGCAATAATGCAATTTCCGACAAAAATACAGAGCGTGGACGACGCTCAAAATTAATACGTAGATATGCGGACTTAAAAAAGTTCCTTACAAATATTAATAAAGCGTTTCTGCAGCTGTAATGCAGAAGTAAAAATTGAGTGCCAGTACAAAGGTTACTTGGAGCACTAAACGAGCCGGGTTTTAGCCCGGCCTTTTTTATGGCATGTGGATTATTTCGCGTGGTTTACTTCCGTTGGCAGGTCCTACAATGCCTCTTTCTTCCATTTCTTCTACAAGTCTTGCGGCACGGTTATAACCTATTTTCAATCTTCGCTGAATATAACTTGCACTTGCTTTTCCTGCCTGTACGACAATTTCGAGCGCCTGATCATAAAGTGGATCTTCATCACTGTAAGAATTGCCGAACAAATCTACGCCGCCTTCAATATCATCATCGTCTTCAATGAAGATTTCATCATCAATATAATCAGGCTCACCATATTCTTTTACGGCATTTACGACATTTTCTACTTCCTGATCACTTACAAAGGTACCTTGAATTCGAACAGGATATGGATCAACGGCAGAAGCATAAAGCATATCACCACGGCCAAGAAGCTTTTCTGCCCCGACACTGTCAATGATGATGTTTGAATCGGTTCTTGAGGCTACCATAAAGGCTATTCTACTAGGAATATTTGCCTTGATAAGACCTGTAATTACATTTACCGACGGGCGCTGAGTTGCAAGTACAAGATGAATACCGACTGCACGGCTCATGGCAGTTAATCGGGCAATTACAGATTCTAGTTCTTTACCGCTTGTTGCCATTAAATCTGCAAATTCATCGATGATTACGACAATATACGGAAGCTTTTCGGTACAGATGTTTTTTTCCTTAATTTTCTGATTATATGTAGAAATATCACGGACTCCCATTCCATCTAAAAGTGCATAGCGTCGTTCCATTTCGCACAGACAATACTGAAGAGCCTGAAGTGCTTTCTTCGGTTCAGTAATGACGGGGGTAAGAAGGTGTGGAATATTATTATAAAGCTTAAGTTCAACAACCTTCGGATCTACAAGAATCATCTTTACATCCTGATATGAACGTTTGTAAAGAATAGAAAGAATCAGTGAGTTTACGCAGACAGATTTTCCAGAACCTGTTGCACCCGCAATAAGCATATGAGGTGTTTTTACAAGATCAATTAATTGGGCTTTACCGAGAATGTCTTTTCCAAGAATTACAGGAACTGCCATTTTATTCCATTCAGGAAGATCCATTTCTATAATCTCACGGAAACCTACGACTGAACGGTTTTTATTCGGCACTTCTATACCTACAGCCTGTTTCCCAGGTATTGGAGCAACAATTCGAACCGACTGAGCAGCAAGCGATAAAGCAATGTTATCCTGTAATGCAACAATCTTGCTTAATTTTACGCCTGGAGCCGGAAGAATTTCAAACATTGTAACTACAGGTCCTTTTTTAATTCCGATAATTTCTGCATCGATGTTGAATTCAGATAGCGTCTGTTTTAAGTTTACCGATGCCTGTTTTGTTTCATCATCTATAATCCAGTACTGGTCGTCTTTGTAAGCGGTAAGAAGATCTGAAGGAATGACATAGGGTCCTTTTTTTGTTGCCCTGTTTCCGATTTTCGGAGGATTAGCGTGGATTTCTTTTGTCGAAGGTGTATTTTCCTTCTGCTGTGCATTGAAAAAGTCTGTTAAATCATCCTTTGTTAAATTTGTAGCACCCTTGTTTGGATTTTCTGATTCATCTTCCAGCTGATTGTTTAAAATATCATCATCCATCTGCGAAAAAACAGAAGAAGTGCCTGTTGAAAAACCGATTGTAGGATCTTTTATTTCACTTTCATCGCTTTCTTCGTCTTCAGATGTTTCCTCGTCTAAATCTGAGTTTAAATCAATATCGAAAAAATCAGGATCTATTGAAGGTTCTTTGTTTTCAGGTTCTTTAGTTATATTCTTCTGTTCCGGACCTTCATCAAGGATGATTCTTGTCGGATATTTTTGTTCCTGAGGAGGAAATTCAAGGGCTGGATCTGATTCATCAATTTCTTCCGTGTATTCAGGAGGAAGCGATTCGGGTGCCGGCGGAAGATTATTCCATTCAAGCTCTTCAATTTCCGGTTCTTTTTTTGGATTGATGAGAGCGTTGTATTCTTCCTGCGTGATTATTGACGATGGATTTGCTGTTTCTTCAGTAATTGATTCAGGAATTTCTTTTTCCTGTGATTTTTCTTCGATGATTTCAATTTCTTCTTTAAGAGGAGTTTTTTCTGCCTTCTGGATTGTCTGTTCTTCCTGTGGAGTTTCATCTACAAAAACAAATTCATCTTCCTGCTTTGATTTATGATTTTTTGCAGTAAGGAATTTATTTGAAAGTGACTTTAATTTTGGTCGTTTTAATGATTTAGAAGTATTTGAATAATCTGTTGTCTTTGTGCGTTCAGAATGGAAAATCCTCTGGTTAATTGATTCAGCAATAAAGCTTACGACAAGAATTTCTACGATACAGAGGATTATTCCTGTTACGATTGTGATAACAACCTTTATTATTGTTGAAGAAGAATAATCGAGGTTTAAAATTGAACGCACGATTTTTTCTGTAAGCACGATTGTAAAAAAAGGAATGATGGCAGTTAAAAGACGCATTGTCTTCTGACTTGTCCAGGTTGTTGCAAAGCATGATAATCCTGCTATAAAGAGAAAAACAGGAATTAAAGAGCTGCTTATTCCGTAAACAGAAACGAGCATCAATCCCAAGTTAAAAAATATGTTTTGACCCGGACCAGAAGCTCCGAAGTTCAATAATTGTATAAGTAAACAGATAGTGAACACTGCTGATAAAGATAAAAGTATAATACCTGTAAGCAGACTTGATTTATTAGATGATTTCATAGTTCTATTATCGGAAACCGAAAAAAAATATTAACTCTAAAATATTTAACTTTTCTCCCGGAAAATGCTATAATTATAATATGAAAGTTAGTACAGTAGGAATTTTGACTTCTGGGGGAGACGCTCCTGGACTTAATGCGGCAATCAGGGCGCTTTGTATTGCCGGTAAAAAGAAATATGGGATGAAATTTATCGGAATCAGAAACGGTTACCGTGGTTTGATTGACAATGATACTTTTAAGATGGACACTCTTGATTTTGAGCATCTTGCAAAGGAAGGAGGAACCTGTCTTGGAACCTCACGTGTAAAGCCATTTAAAAATCCCGTAAAAGATCCGAAAACAGGACTTTTACCGGTAGAAGGCATAAAGGAGACCTTTAAAAAGAATAAGCTTGATGCGCTTGTATGTTTAGGCGGTAATGGAACGAATACTACTGCATCACTTTTATATAAAGAAGGCTTTAACGTTATAGGACTTCCTAAAACAATTGATAATGATATTGTCGGTACCGATGAATCCTTTGGTTTTCAGACAGCAATACAGGTTGCCGCAGAAGGAATTGAAGCAATACGTACGACTGCAAAAAGTCATCATAGAGTAATGGTTGTAGAAATTATGGGACATAAGGTTGGATGGCTGGGATTGTATGCTGGAATTGCCGCTAATGCAGATGTTATTCTTCTTCCTGAAATCCCTTATGATATTAAAAAGATTGCAAAATTCCTTCAGCAGCGCAGGGCAGACGGTAATGAATATTCAATAATTGCCTGTTCAGAAGGCGCAATAGATCTGGCAGAATCAAAGCTTAGTAAAAAAGAATTTAAAAAAGCACGAGAATCAATGACAGAATCTGTAGGATACAGAGTCGCACGTGAAATTGAAGCAGAAACAGGTCTTGAAACAAGAACTTCTGTCCTTGGATATTTACAGCGCGGTGGAAATCCTAAGCCTTATGATATTGTTCTTGCAACACGGGTCGGAGTTGCTGCAGCAGATTTTCTTGCCGCACAGGATTTTGGAAAGCTTGTTGCTTTAAAAGGCGGAGAAATTGTAAGTGTTCCGTTGAGTGCAGTTGCCGGAGTTGTAAAACCTATTCCTTCAGATAATGGTCTTCTTAAGGCTGCAAGAGATCTTGGAATCTGCTTTGGAGATTAGAATGTTTCCGGGTGAATTAAAATGTCATAGATGCGATGAATGTGACGGTTTTGGTTGTCCAGATATGCTTCCGGGGCTTGGCGGCGTGATGGACGGTCATAATTTTCAGGCAAATTATCAGGCATGGAAAGATCTTGCAGATAAAGCATCAGATGCAGTTAATGAAATTCCTCTGAAACCGCAATTAATCCGTTGTGGACCGGTAACTGGTGCAGTGGAAAACATCGGCTTTGAAAATGAAAAGGATTTTTATGTTCCTTATCTTGAGAATGCCTTTAATGCTGGTTTCGGATTGTGTATAGGCGATGGATGTCCCGATGAAAAATTAAAATATGGAATTGAAGCAGTAAAGAAAATCACTGAAGAAAATGGAAAGACGCCGGTAGATGCAGCATTCTTCCTTAAACCATATCCTCAGGAAAAATTGTTTGAACGTCTTGAATGGATAAAGCCTTATGCTCGTTATGCCGGAGTAGATATTGATTCGTATAATATTCTGACTATGCGGAATCTTGTGAATCTTGAACGAAAGACTGCGGTACAGCTGGAGGAGCTTCGTCAGTTTGCAAAAGTTCCGTTTGTAGTAAAGGGTGTTTTTACTGAACAGGATATTGAGCTTGTAAAACAGCTTCGTCCTGATGTAGTTTATATTTCAAATCATGGTGGAAGGGTAGAAACAAGACAGGGCAGTACGGGAGATTTTCTTGCAGAGCATGCAGCGGAATTAAAGAAGTATTGTAATGAAATATGGGTTGACGGAGGTCTCCGTACAAAGAAGGATCTTCAGGCCGCTCTTTTTTACGGAGCAGACCAGGTTATTATGGCCCGTCCGTTAATAAGAGCAACCTTTGATGATAGTTATAATGAATTACTCAAAGCTTATTTTTGATATAATATCGTAGAATTGTTTTTCTGCTTCTTTGTAAACTGCATTACAGGTGTCGAGCAGGAACACAAAGTAAACCGGTGCCTTTAAACGGTTGAGTCTTCCAGGATTTGAGAATATAGTCATATTTCCCTGTTTTTTTCCTTCTGCATTTTCATAAATAAACGGAACTTCTTTGTCTTTACCGGCAAATTCCTTGTAAGGAACTTCAAGAACAATGACAATCCCACGGGCACCTTTTTTTAATTCATCATTATAAAGGTCAGGATTATCGATGTTGTATACAGTTGCATTGTATCCGTTGATTTTTTTTGCCTTTTTAGTGATTTTTGCCGAAGGATATTTTGAGAAATTACCAATAACCTTGTTCGAATAAGCAGTTAAAGAATCATCGCTTGAGGAGGCACAATACATCAGGGTTAAAAAGGTTGAAGTTATTTCTTCACCGCTTGCTGTGTGCTCTGCCGGCATTGTAAACATCAAAATAGAAGTTTTTTCAGAATATCCATCAAGCTGAAGGTCTGTACTGTCGGATGGAATTGTAGCTGTAAATCCCATAAGGCTGTTGTTAAAGGCAACTTCTTTATCTGAAACTTCTGAGTAATTCCAGACTTTCTTATAATCATATTTTGAATTAATGTCTGACTGTTCATTAACAGGATCTACAAATCTGTAGGCATTTATGTTCTCTTTAGGAATATTATAAATCTTTGTCAGTAAAGAAAGGGCGTACATTGCAGTCTGTTTCATTCTGCATGATCTTGTACATACGGCATAATCAATTAGGAAGTCAGGACCAAAATCATCTTTTTTTTCTAATCCACCGCGAACCTTTATTGCTTTCTGGAATTCAGGATATGCCAAATCGATTTTAGAAGATAAATAGAAGTTTGCAGTTATCCAATAAGTCCTGTATTCTTTAGGATATTTTTTCTTGAGCATTGAAGCATAATCATCAACCTCCTGCCATTTAATTGCATCAAGATTATAAAGATATGCTTTTATTGTAAGGTCTGTGAGCATAGATTCATAATTTGATTTTGCAAGAGATGAAAAATATTCATCGCATTGTTGTAACTCATCAATAACCTGTTCTTTAGCTACAGGATGTTTCCATTCAGAAACCCATGAAGAAGAATACTGTTCGTTTTTAGTAAACTGTGAATAGTAGAAAGACATATTTTCTTCTTCCGGAAGCTTTTCAAATTTGATTGCATATGAGGAAGCAGAAAATTCAGAGCAGAGCAAAAGACATAAAGAAAGAATGAATAGGATTTTTTTCATTTTAATATACTCCTTTTTATAATTTTATATATATCATTTTTATCTATTTAAAACTAGATTCAGATTCGGTATAATGAAAACATGAACTCTAAACATAACATGCAGCTTTTACAGGAGCTGGCGGTAAAAAACGGACCTTTGTGTGTCGGACTTGATACAGATCCTTCGTATATTCCTGAGTCTATCCAGAATAATTTTGAAAATGATGCTCAGGCTGTTCTTGCTTATAATAAAGAAATAATCAGCAGGGTAGTAAATGATAAATCGGCATGCTGTTTTAAAGTACAGATAGCCTATTATGAAGCGATGGGAATAGAAGGCCTTAAGGTATATTCACAGACCTTGAAAGAAATCAAAAAAACAGGATTAATTGCAATTTCAGATATAAAGCGCGGTGATATAGGGGCAACATCAGATGCCTATGCAAAAGCGCATTTTACCGGTGATTTTGAAACAGACATTATTACGATAAATCCATACATGGGTTTTGATACGCTTGTTCCATTTACGAAATATGCAGATACGGATAAGGGTGGTAAAGGGGCATTTGTCCTTTTGTGCACATCGAATCCTGGAATGACAGATATAGAACATCAGGAGCTTAAAAACGGCGGACTTCTTTTAGAAAGAGTCGGTGATGAAATTGCACGCATCGGTAATGAAGTAAAAGTTCTTTATCCGGGACAGACCTGTGGAATTTTTGGAGCGGTAGTCGGTGCTACTCAGGAAAAAGATGCCCGTTATCTTCGCGATAAATACAAAGATACATTTTTTCTTATTCCTGGTTACGGAGCTCAGGGAGGAGATGCAGGGATTGCAGCAGTTCTTTTAGATAAGGCCGGCGGAACAGTTAATTCAAGCCGCGGAATTCTTTGTGCATGGAAGAAAGAATTTAATCCGGATGAAAAGAGCATTACATTAAAGGACATTTCAGATTCTGCCGCAAAAGCATGTATTGCTGCCAAACAGGATTTGTTGAATGCAAAATCTCTCGTCTAACTGTTAAAGTTATAGGTTTTACCTTTATATGTGAAGGTAAAATGAGAGAATTTTGCAATAAAGGCATATCGTGAACAGACATCAAAATATTTGAAAATCTCAGCCGCATCCTTTTTTACTACAGATTCAGAAACATAAACCGAGTCCGCAAAATCTTTATAGACCTTGTTTGAAAGAATGTGGGGAATTAAATCCTTCTGTCTTTCGGTTAATTCAAGCTTATCGATATTAATAATCTGTTTGTTTTCCCGACCGACTCGTAAGGTATATGAATTGATTACGAACAGCGTAATTATCAGTACAAAAATAATGTATGGAAGGAACTGAAGGAGATGTTCTTCAAAGGTTGATGAAAATTTATAGATTCTAATAAAGCATAGTATTGAAAAATATAAGACACTGATGATGTATTTGTAGGCTTTTCTGTTTGTAAAAAAACCCTGATTCCATAGAAAAACAATCGTGATTATGGAACTGAAAATCATAAGGATGTAGTACTGTTCAAAAAAACTGAAAAGGAAAGAATAGATGAACGAAACTATTCCGTAAATGCTGTAATGCTTTGGAAAAAGAAAAAGCAGGAATGAAATACAGAAAGAAATTCCAAGGAAAATACTTATTACAGTCGAAAGAAAGCTTTCGGTGGTATTTTTGAAAAAATAAATGAAGTAAAACAGAAAAATCAGGGAACAGATAAGTGGAATGAACCTTCTCCAGGAATCTAGTGAAAACTTTTTCATAAAAATCATCCTTTTTTGTTGTAATAATTATAAACATTCAATCAGGATGTGTAAAGATTTAAAAAAAGCTAAAGTTTATTTAAAGAACCAAAGTTCTTTTTTAAAGAACTCTGGTTCTTTTTACCTGAAAAGTATTTACATCTGCTGTTTTACCATATACGATTCAGTAAGAATAATAAAAAAAGGAACTATTGTTAATATATTTACATAGATGGACAGGTATTGAAAAATACCATAAAAGCTGAGGGTTTACCATTACAAAAAGTTATTTAAAATTTAATTTTCTGCTATTTAATTCTTTTTAAAAACCCCTTATAGTTATAATATAAATGATTATAAGAGGTTTTTATGTTGTTTGATTGCGAAGGATTTCCTTATCCGGTTTTTGCAGAAGGGATTGTTTCGGGCTGTAAGGCAGTTTATGGTGCACAGCCGATGGGCAGTGTTTATCTGTTGTGTGTTGTAATTCCTCAGAAAAGTGTTGATGGAATTGAGAAGCCTGTTCAGCGACCGGCCCCGGGACAGTTTTACATGCTTCATGCAGTTAGAAGCGATGTTCTACTTGGAAGACCTGTAAGTGTATATCATGTAGACAAGAGTCTGTTCGGTGAAATTGAGATTCAGTTTTTAATTCTTGTAAAGGGAAAAGGAACAAAAGAGCTTTGTAATTTAAACGAAGGCGATAAAATCAATCTTCTTGGACCATGCGGAAATAAATTTAATAGAACATCTGAGCAAAAGGTGCTTATTGTTGGCGGAGGAATTGGTGTTGCTCCTGTTGCAGGTTTTGCAGAAACTTTAACAGATAAATCTTATGATTTTTATGCATCGTTTAAAAGCGGATCTTATGGCCTTGATTATATAAAACCAGAAAAGCTTATCATTACTACAGATGACGGCTCTGTCGGTATTAAGGGAATGCTTCCAGTGGCTCTTACGGAAGATGTAATCAAAAAGGAAAAATATGGGGCGGTATATGCGTGCGGTCCTGCTCCAATGCTTAAATATGTAAAAAAGATTTCAGAAGCGTGCGGTGTAAAATGCTGGCTAAGTATGGAAGCAAGGATGGCATGTGGTGTCGGCTGTTGTCTTGGATGTACTATCGATACATCGGAGGGTAAGAAACGATGCTGTAAGGAAGGTCCTGTTTTTGATTCAAGAATTCTTTATAATGATGATAAGGATGTAAAGCCGTCTGTTCAGAATAAACCTTTTGATGATAATCCTGATTTAAGTGTTACGATTGCGGGTGTAAAATTTTCAAATCCTGTAATTGCCTGCTCGGGAACCTTTGGATTCGGTTCGGAATATGCTACTGTTTTTAATGTTAATAAGCTTGGCGGTATTGCAAGCAAAGGGCTTACACTTGAACCTCGGCAGGGAAATGACGGCATACGAATATGGGAAACTCCTTCAGGACTTATGAATTCCATCGGGCTTCAGAATCCGGGTATTGCTCATTTTATTCAGAACGAGCTTCCGTTGATGATGAGCTTACGTCCTGTTTCAATTGCAAATCTTTCGGGCTCAGATTTAGAAAGCTATGTAAAAGGTGCAGAGCTTTTAGATAAATCTCCTGTTCCTATGATAGAGCTTAACATCAGCTGTCCGAATGTTAGTGCGGGTGGTGCTGCGTTCGGAATGTTCTGTTCAGCGGCAAAGGATGTTGTAAAAGCTGTCCGGGCGGCTACATCAAAACCTTTGATTGTTAAACTTACACCGCAGTCGCACGAGTTGAATGAAGTAGCACTTGCCTGTATAGAAGCGGGAGCAGATGGAATAAGTCTTTGTAATTCTTTCCAGGGAATTGCCATAGATATTGAACGTGGAGTTCCTGTTTTTGACAAAATCAAGGCGGGACTTGGCGGACCTGCCGTACGACCGATTGCAGTTCGTCTTGTATATGAGCTTGTCGAAGAAATCAACAGGCTGCCGGAAGAAAAAAGAGTTCCTGTTATTGCAATAGGTGGTATATCATGCTGGGAAGATGCAGTTGAATTCATAATGGCAGGTGCATCTGCAGTTGAAATAGGAACAGCAACTTTTTCAAATCCGAATGTCATGCTTGAGGTAATTGACGGACTGGAAGCATTCATGAAGCGCAAGGGATATTCATCGATTGAAGAATTCCGCGGAATTGTTCACAGATAGTTCTAGAGTTCAAGCTTTTTGATTTCTTTTTTGATGTATTCGGGATAGATGACGTTCATACGGCCGACTTTTCCATGAAAACATATAATGTCCTGAACGCCAAGAAAATTATAAATCTCTTTGCATCGTCTTTTGATTGTTGAATTGGAAATATTGAGTTTTTTCGAGATATAATCAAATTTATAATTATTTGAAAGAAGATAGAATATTATCAGTTCTTCATCGGTTAAACCTGCAGAACAAAGGTCGAGCGTTTTCTTGGGATGGAGATCCATCAGCTGCGAAACATAAGCATAAACCAGAAAAAAGATGATGACAAAAACCGCTGAGTAAATCAGTTTTTTCAAGAGCATTGGCCGGAAAGCCTGAAAACCGAATCTTATTTCTGTAGCGATGCAGGCAAAATAAAGCAGAATCGTAAGAATGATTTTTAACAGCGTATGATTATGATAAAAGCCCTGAATGCAGAAGGCAAGAATTCCTATTGCAAAAAAAGCGATGGCTCCGTGTTCTTCCGGGAAGAATATAAGTACAATACACCCGTAATAGAAACCGAGAAGTGCAAGATAACAGAGATTTCGCGGAAAAATGAAAAGAAGAACTGAAAAAACAATGCCTGCAAGATTGACGTATACCCAGAAATAATTGTTATGAAGGATTGATTGTATGATGTAGAATAAAAAAACGGCAAAGCAGATACAGATCAGGATGCGTTTAATCAATAGACTTTCGATGATATCATCACTTTTCATAATGATATTATAAGGTTAAACGTTTCAAAAGTAAAGAAATATAAGCTTTTTCGTTATACCTTGGTGTAATTCAGTGGTCCTTTGGGTTCAAACCGCCTTATTTAACTGCATTTTTCTTGATTTATTTGAAGAATTACTATAAAAAGAAAATATCAACTGGATATTATATACAGAAACATAGATTGATCTGTCGTTTAATTTGAGGACATTCTGAGAGTTGTCTAAATTAAAAAAGTGTATTTTTATATTTGAATTAGACAACCGGAGAGAGAATATCTTTTTCTTGGCATAAAGATTCTTTTTTGTTAGATTATAATAATGAAAAAGAATCTTTTTGTTTTTAACTTTTTTATCTTTTTTCTTATTTTTTTCGGATGCAGGTTTGAGTTAAAAGCAATATCGCTTTCAGAAAAGGAACGTTCCGAACTTTATAAAGAATCTCTCGTAAGCAGAGGAAATAATTATCGTCTTAAAAAAGTGCTTGAAAAAATAGCAGCCGGTGAAGAGGTTCGGGTAGCGGCAATCGGTGGTTCTATTACAGAGGGCGAAGGTGCCGGTGATTTCAAGAATGGATATGCGTATCAGTTTTTCAGGGGATTAAAAAGATATTCGCAGGACGGCGGAAGCAATCTATATTTTAACGGAGCAGGCCTTCGCGGGACACCATCTGTCCTTGGCATGATAAGATATGAAAGGGATGTTATTAAAGTAAGCACGAAAGCACCTGATTTACTTATCGTTGAATTTGCAGTTAATGACGGGAAAGGAAAGAATTATGAGAGGGCGTTTGAAGCGATTGTAAGGAATGCTCTTTCTGCAAATTCTTACACGGCTGTAATTGCAGTTTATTCTGCTTATGATAAAGGCAATGTCCAGCAGCAGATGGAAGAGATTGCCGATTATTATCAGATTCCGCAGGTAAGCATAATGGATGCGGTAAATCTTGCAGTTTCAAAAGGATATTTTACGAAATCCCAGTTTTATTATGATTACATTCATCCTTCCGACAGCGGACATAAGTTTATGGCAGACTGTCTGTTGAATCTTTGCTGGAAAACCTATTGTTCAAATTATGATGAAAGATATACATTGCCTGCAAAATGTCTTATAGAAAACGATAAAAATTTTATAAAAATGAAAATGCTTTCTAATGACGATCCACGCATCGTTAAAGGTGATTTTACGCAGACAGATTATAAATGCCAGAAATTATTCAAGACGAATGATATTGCATTCAGGGGAAACTGGTATTGTCCTTCGGTCAGTGAAGGAAAAAGCTTTAAGGTGACTCTTAACTGCAGTTCTTTTATTATTGTCTATAAATGTCAGAGTGCAAAGGAAACTGAAAAATTCGGAATGGCAAGTGTTTATGTTGACGGCGCATTATGGGGAACAATAGACGGACAGCCTGCCGGCTCGTGGAATAATGCGTTGTTTAAGGTTCTTATTGATGAAGAGACAGTAGAAAATCATACGGTAGAAATAAAACCGGAAAAAGGAAAGGGCTTTACAATTTTGATGACAGGATATGCAGACTGATGTTTTATGAAAATGGATTGAATTTTGAATGTCAGAGATGTTCATTTTGCTGCGGGCATTCTCCGGGATTTGTTTATCTTTCGAAGAGAGATCTTGACGCATTGAGGGGATTTTTTAATCTTTCGGTAAAGGAATTCGTAGAAAAATACTGCCGCTGGGCTGACTATTATTACGGCGAAAAGGTTCTGGCACTTCTCGAAAAAAGAAATTATGACTGCATTCTCTGGGAAAACGGCTGTTCTGCGTATGAAGCAAGACCAGTACAGTGTTCAACATATCCGTTCTGGGCATGGATGTTAAAAGATAAACAGACCTGGGATGAATGTGCACATGATTGTCCTGGAATGAATAAAGGAAAGCTCTGGTTAAAGGAAGAAATTGAAAAAAATAAAAGCGGGTATGTTCAGAACACCCCGCTTAAAAAAAATGAAGTTGAAGCCTTGATTCAGGAAGAATTGAACAAGGCCTGAAACTTATTGTCAGTTATTACTGGATATCTTTTTTGGAAATTTTAATTTCTACAACAATTTTTCCATCGAATCCGTAATATCTGTAAACGAAAATTGCACCGTTATTCAGAAGATTTACGATAGTCGGATCTGCTTTTAATCCTTCGATATGTGCAGGTTTCATTGCATTGTAATAATCCATTGTTTTAGATTTATCACTTTTTACACCAAATGCATAAGAATAAGTGATAGTCTTTTTCTGTGCCTCAACACCAAAAAGAACAACCTTTCCGTCATCATTATCGAATGTTGTTGGAAGCTGTGGCTGTGTAATTTCAACAATCTGCTGTAAAAGATCTTCCGGTGCATAGCTGCTATCAGATTGAGCTGTAATTCCCATCATAAATGCTGAAAGGACAAATAAAAGTGCTATAAGTTTTTTCATTATAGTTTACTCCTTGAAAAATAATTTCGTTTTAAGTATAGAAAAAAATTACTTTATTTTCTACTGGATATCTGATAAAATGAATATAATATTATAGCCCATAGGAGTTTATTATGGCAGAAAAGAAAACACATAAAATTGTATCCGCTTCAACAGGCGAAACAGTAACAAACAGACCACGTCCTGGTGCAGTTGCTGCAAAATCAGGTAACGCTACAGGTCTTCGCGTCGGAGCAGTAATCCTCTGGATTCTTGCACTAGTATTTGAAGTTCTTGCAATTGCTTTTATTTTTGATAAAATTGCAATCCTTCCAAAAATTCAGCCGCTTTATAAGGCAATCGGTGCTCTTGTACTTGATTTGATTTTCGTAATCATCGGTTCTCAGTTATGGAAAAAAGCAAACCATATTGATCCTGCTTCTCAGAAAAATGCATTTAAGTTCTGGCTGTGGAACAACATGGGAGTTATTGTTGCTGCAATCGCATTCATACCGTTCATTATTCTTCTCCTTACAAATAAAGAAGCAGATAAAAAAACAAAGATTATAGGTACAGCTGTTGCAGGTATTTTCCTTGTAATTTCAGGTCTTGCAAGCTATGACTGGAATCCTATTTCTGCAGAAGCTCTTGCCGCTGCAAATGCCGGACAGGTTGTTTACTGGACAGAGCATGGTAAGAAATTCCATATTTATGATGACTGTCAGTCTCTTCAGAAAAAGGAAACTGAAGTTCTTTATACAGGAACTGCTCAGGAAGCTATGGATAACGGAAAGGGAACTATCTGTAAGTTCTGTGAAAAACGTTTTGAACAGGAGCAGCCTGAACTTCTTGAAGCCGCTCAGGAAGCTGCAGCCGCAGTTAATGAATAGTTAATAAAGATTTATATATAATTAAATCTGAAATTCCCGGTACTGATATTTTTCGGTTACCGGGATTTTTTTATTTTTAAACTACAAGTTTAAAAAATACAGGTGACATTTTTTTATAAAAGTGATAGTTTATTAAAACAGTTCATTGGTTTTTCAATGGACAGAAATTCATGCTGTGTCATGCAGTATCTGAGAAAAATAAAGGAGGACGTTATGTTCACAAATGGCATTTTTAATTTCATTAATTCAGTTTCAGCATCATTAAAAGTTCGAACAGTGCGTCATACTTTTATTTTTGCAGATAATCCGGTGCATCATAACCATCATTTACAGATGCATAAGGGAGATGAAATTTTTGTCAACATAACAGGGAGAAAAAACCAATGGAAGGAAATAGAACTTTTATAAGACCGGTCATAGATTTACAGGCAACCGGCAGCAAAATCAAAGAATTGAGAAAAAGAAGCAGTTACTCTATAAAAGACATGCAGCAGATGTTTGGATTTGATTTTCCACAGGCTATATATGCATGGGAGCAGGGAAGAAATGTTCCTACGGTTGATAATCTGATGATACTTGCAAGAATGTTTAATGTAAGCATTGAAGATATAATCTGCGTAAGGAATGTTGAAGTCTGTATATCTGATAAAAAGCAGTGTGAGGAAAATCCATGTGAAAACTGCAGGCTCAAGACAGCATAGTATCCGGTTCGTATAAGAAAATTCTTAGTTTAAAAAACTCTGAAAAAATGCTAGAATGATAGGTATGAAAAAGATAATATTAGTTTTGCTTGTTTCAAGTTTTTTGATTTCAGGCTTATGTGCAGCGGCACCTAAAAAACCGTCTTCAAAATTACCGAAGACTACGACAACTAAAACTACGTCACGTAAAACTACATCTTCAGGCAGTTCGACATCATGCGGAGATTCATCGATTGAAGAATCATGTATGGATGCGCTTCTTGATATCTGCTGTTCGTTAATGATTGCAAATGGTGTCGGAGTAACCTTTGAAGATTATCCTTATGCAAACGGCGGCGGTTTTGTCATAAATGATTATGATACTGTTACAGACGGAAAATTTTACAGCCTTCTTCTTGATACGTCATTGTTCATGTTTCCTGCAAGCGGATTGATCGGTAACAGAACACGTGCAGAACTTATATGTTTTAAGTTCGCAGGCATTAATTTTGAAAACCTGATGTTTACGAACGACCTTCACAGCAGTGAACAGAATCTTGGATCAATGGAAAATGCCCAGGGAATGTTCAAGCTTGGAGCACAGATCTGGTGTTTCCAGTGGGATCCGATAAGTTTTGGGTTTAATATGGACTGGCTTCATATGTATGGACGAAATAAATATGATTCCTTCAGCTTTGAAACAATCCTTCGTTCATATCCGATAAGTCCTCTTCATCTTGAATGGAGATATAGTTTTTCAGGCACTCCGAAAAATATATATTATTCGAGCGATGATACAATTTCCGATGAACTTCTCATGAATTCATGTCTTATGGTCGGCTATATGATGGACCGCTTTGAATTATATGCTGCGTGGGAATATGTTCAGGATGGATTTGAGCAGATGCGTTCAAATGGCTTCGGAATCGGAGTCAGGGCTCATTTCTAATCAATCGGCTTAAAGCTTTTTTAATTCTTCTGTCAGAATCGCTGCCATTTTACGGTGGGTTTCTGCAGAAGGATGCCAGTCTGCGCCAATCCCGTCTTCATCCCTCTGAAGCGGAAAATCCACTGTTTTACAGACAACAGATTTAAAATCTTTCTTAAAAAGCTCAACTGCATGGTGAATTGTTTCATTGAGGTCTGTCCCCATTGCTCCAAGACAGCAGATTATTTTTGCCTTCGGGCTTCTTCTGTGAATTGCTTCAAGAAACTGACGGTAGCAGCTTTCAAAATTCAAGCGTCGTTCTTCAATATTTCGCACCCAGCTTAAATCGTTTGTTCCAAGGTGAACAATGATTATATCAGGTGAATATTTTGATTCATCCCAGACTTCCGGTTCAAGGTTGAATTTCTGCGAAAGATTTTTGTCGGTATACGGCCATAAAGCAGGCATTAAAAGATGTGTGTCAGGAAGATTTACTGTTTCCGGATCTACGTAATTTGATGTAATTCCAATACCGCTCCATGAAACACACGAGATTTGTGCGTTAAGATTGCGTGCAGTTAAAAACGAATATGCTGAATCTGGACGTTCCTGCCAGGTATTAAACGTATCTTTTTCCCATTTTCCGTCTATTCCATAGCCACAGGTTATACTGTCACCGATGAATTCAAGCTTTTTGGAGAATCGTGACATCGGGGACAGACCAGATTGGTCTGGACCTGATTGTTCTAAAACACCATCAATCTGAATGTTTTTGAGTCCTGCGTATGCAAAAGCGCATTCACTCAGTTTAAAAACTGTAATTCCTGCTGTTGTTTCACAATCAGATTCAAAAAGTGTGATTTTTGTTTCATTTTTCGTAAGCAGATAACGAGCCGCCGGCTTTTGAGCAAGGTTTTTCCACGTGAGGTCTGTCCCCGTTGATACATATACTCCTAAAACACACTGATTTTCTTCCGGGAAAGAATCTGCATCGCTTAAAACAGTTATTTCTGCTTTTTTTCCGGTAAAGACAAAGCTGAAGCCGCTTAAAGAATAGTTAAAATATCGGATTTTGTTGTAATCTGTATAGCGTCCGTACCAGTTAAGGTCATTAAAAGTTAATTCCATTTTGTTTTCCGGTAAAGCTGAGAATTTCTTTCAGGTGTCCAGATTGATTTTCTTTCTTCAGGAAGTGTTTCAATTGAATCCTTGAAGAAACCAAGCTTTTCAAACCAGTCCGAAGCCTGAGTTGTCATTATGAAAATTGATTTTGCCTTTTTGTTTTTTGCTTCTGCGGTAAGATATTCAACAAGCTTTACACCGATTCCCATATTTGAGAAGCTTTCATCAACTGCCACTGCCGCAATTTCTGCCTGATTATCATCATAAAGGTGAAGGCTTGCACAACCGTGTATTCCGCCGTCAATTTCATAAACAACATAATCATCGAGGGCAGAAGAGATGGAAGCTTCATTCCGTTCAAGCAGTTTTCCGCTTTCGATAAACGGCCGCATAATTGAAAGGATTGTAGGAATGTCCTGTTGTGTGCTTTTCCTGATTTTTCCGTAATTGCTCGTATAAATCATTGTACCGGAACCTAAATCACTGAAGATTTCGCATGGAAGTACACCGTCCAGTTTTCCGTCAACAATATGAACTCTTGATACTCCGTTCAGACACGCAGCTTTTGCAGTTTTTAAAAGAAGAATGTCTGAATCAATGCTGTTTGAGTTATTTGCTGGATTAAGAGTGATTGTCTTATCGTGGATTTTTTCGAGAAATTCATCCGTTTCTTCAAGCGTCATGGCAGGAATGTCCCCGTTTTCAGAAAGGGCCTGATTTTCCGGAAAAATATATTTTTTAGAACTGATTCCGCCGTCCTGCATTACAAAAAAGAGCTTATCGGCTTTAAGGCTTCCTGCAACCTGCTGTGCAAGATGAATCGAAGAAATATTGTAGGGATGACCGACAGAATTCCATCCGATGCATGGAAAAATCGGAATGAATCCGTCATTGAGTACAGTTTTTATTGATTCCGTTTCTATTTTATCAATTTCACCGGCTGTTCCAAAATCAACGCCGTTTAAGATTCCTTTACTTCTTGAGCGAACCCAGTTTCCGATAATTGCCGTGATGTTGTGGGCTGCAAGACTTGTCATGATTGTGTTCGAAACATCAAAGGCTGCCATTTTTATTAAAGGCATTGCATCCGAAGAAGTGATTCTTATGTTGTCGTTATATGACCAGGAAATGCCTGCTTCTTTTAAGATCTGATCTATTCTTGATCGAGCACCCGGTATTATTATGACTTTTATTCCGCTCTGATGCAGAAGTGCAATGTCTTTTATATGAGAAGAATAAAGAGGTGATGTAATTGTTTTATCATCAAGATAAATTACAATAAGAGCATTCTTGAATTTCTGCAGATATCTGATTACGCTTCGAATGCTGCGTGCTTTTTTAGGGGTGTTTGTAATCATAAGTTTAAGTATAATATTTATGAATATACCGTGCAAGTGAAAAAAAAATTGATTTCCGGTTATTTTTTTGTGGACAATTACAGAATATGTGGTATTATTAAAGCAGTTAAGAAAATTATTGTAAAATAATTTCAAAATAATTTAAGAATAATTTCAAAATAATTTAATAAATCGAAAAGCCTGTCTGTAATCTGCGGACAGGTTTTTTATTTTCCGATGATTTGCTTTAATGAATAGATGCATCCGCAGTACTGCTGCCTGTAAAGATTATATTCTTCGCTTAATTCAAGGCTTCGTTTAAATCCATTTTTCTTTTTAAAATCTGACATGAGCCATTTAACGGTTGACGAGGGATTATTGTCCTGTGCAATTTTAATACCTTCCAGATTGATTTTATCTGCATCTTTAAATGGACTTATGCTGAGTGTCGTGCAATAATAATCATAATTGTGTTTAACTGCATATTCGTATGCTTTTCTAAGACGGAATTCATAGCAGCGACGGCATCGTTCACCTTTTTCTTTTTCATCAGCAAGAAACGGTTCTTTTTTTATATTGATTGCATTATAAAAATCATCGGGATTATAGTTTTCTTCTATTATAACAATGTTGTTGTTCAAAACCGGCGGAAATTTTGTATAGAAATCCTTGAGTTCGTTTAATCTCCTTTCATATTCACTCTGCGGATAAATATTTGGATTATAGTAATAAACGGTAATGTTGAAATAACTGCACAAATATTCAAGGACATAAGATGAGCACGGACCACAGCATGCGTGAAGCAGAAGCGATGGTTTTGGGACAGGGGGGACAGACCTCGTTGTTTTTTTTATCTGTTCAAGAAGATTATCGAGTTGTTTCTGATAATTTGTGTTTTTCATTATCTGTTTAATCCCTTTTGCAAAGCATCATCAACACAGCTTATAAAAACAAGGCTTCCTGTTTCATCTCCTTTTATCAGAGGAACAACTGTCTTGTTTTCTTTTATCATGCTTTGAATTATCTGAGCCGATTTCTGACCATAAGAGCCCTTATTTTCAATTATTTTGATATCAGTAATAGAATGGTTTTTTACCGTTACATCAAGCTGAAGGTGCATGAAAGAGGTCGTTGTTTTACCGCTGAAGATCCCGTCCGATACTTCTTCAAGTTTTGTATTATAAAAAGGAAGTTTTTTTGCTTCCTCCAGATTCTGTTTCTGTTTGTTCTGCAGAAATGATATAAAAAGAAGGATTCCGCAGAAAACTATAAGGAAAAAAATTGTATTTTTTTTATCCAGAAAAGATGATTTCATAATGTAATTATAGTGAATTATTAAAAAAGGTACTATTCACTAAATCATTCTTTTATGATATGCTCAAAAAAATCTAGAACGGGAGAAAAGAATGTTAGCAGGACGTCATTTAATTCAGCCTGATGATTTATCAGTTTCTGAAATTGAAGAAATTTGTTCACTGGCAGAACAGATTATTGTAGATCCTAAATCTTTTAATGAGGTGTGTCGCGGGAAAATTCTTGCGACACTTTTTTTTGAGCCGAGCACCAGGACACGTCTTTCGTTTGAAGCCGCAATGCTTCGCCTCGGAGGTTCTGTAGAAGGCTTTTCAGATGCAGACAATACATCGTCGGTAAAAGGAGAAACTCTTGCCGATACAATCAGGGTTGTATCATCTTATGCAGATGTAATAGCAATGCGTAATCCAAAAGAAGGTGCTGCTTTTCTTGCAAGTAAATATTCTTCGTGCCCTGTCATTAATGCTGGTGACGGCGGTCATTTCCATCCTACGCAGACACTTACTGATCTTGTAACAATCAGACAGCTTACAGGAAGTCTTGAAAATCATACTGTTGGTTTCTGCGGTGATTTGAAATTCGGACGTACGGTTCATTCACTTGCAGAGGCACTCAGACATTTTAAGGGAAACAAATTTATTTTCATAAGTCCTAAAGAACTGACAGTTCCCGATTATTTAATTACGAACATTCTTGAACCCTGCAACATAAAATACGAAATTGTTGAAAGTCTTGATACTGTAATAGATCAGCTCGACATCCTTTATATGACTCGTGTACAGAAGGAAAGGTTTTTCAACGAACAGGATTACATCCGCCTGAAGGACAGTTACATTCTCGATAAAGAAAAGATGAAGATGGCAAAAAAGAATATGATAGTTCTTCATCCTCTTCCAAGGGTAAATGAAATTACACCGGAAGTAGATGATGATCCGAGGGCCGCATATTTCAAGCAGGTAAAATACGGAATGTATGCGCGTATGGCACTTATCGCAAAAATTACCGGTTCGTTATAGGAGGCTCAGATGTTAAACGTAAATACAATCAAGAATGGTCTTGTAATAGATCATATCCGTGCTGGTTCCGGCTGGAAAATATATCAGTGGCTTGGTCTGGACAAAGCGCCTTTTACATCTTGTTTGATTCAGAATGTAAACTCAGAAAAATCGGGTAAAAAAGACATAATCAAAATTGATAATATCATCAATATAGATTATTCTGTACTTGGATTTATAGATCCGAACATCTGCGTAAATGTTATTGAGGATGAAAAAATTGTCCGTAAAATAACAATGGAGCTTCCTTCAAAAGTCAGCGGTGTTTTCAACTGTAAAAATCCACGATGCATAACTCAGACAGAGCATTATGTTAATCCGACATTTATTCTTGCAGATAAAGCAAAGGGACTTTACCGTTGTGAATATTGTGATACACTTTATCTTGCAGGAGCAACTAATTAACAGGTAAACAGAAGATGACTAAAGCAGTTCTAATTTACAATGCACAGTTACTTGATGAATCAATCGATTCTCCGGGAGCTCTTCTCATAGAGGATAATCAGATCCGTGCGGTTTTTCAGGGATATTTTACATCACCGAACACTGCATCTGCTCTTGCTCATTCCGTGTTAAAGGAAGACGGCTGTGATGATAATTGTAAATTAGATTTATATGATGCCCGGGGTCTTACAATTACACCTGCATTTATCGACATGCATGTTCATATGCGGTATCCGGGTCAGACTCAGAAGGAAGATCTTGAAAGCGGACTTCATGCAGCAGCGGCAGGAGGATACGGAACTGTCGTAGCAATGCCAAATACGAATCCTGTTATTTCATCAATTGATACTGCATTACAGATAGAAAAATCAGCCGCTAAAATAGGATTGACCCATTTGTTCCAGACGGTGAGCATTACAAAAAATTTCAGCGGGGAAGATGTATCTCATTTGAAGAACCTAGACAAAAAATACATCCCGGTTATTTCGGAGGATGGTCGCGATGTGCTTTCTTCTTCGGTAATGCTTGAAGGAATGAGAATTGCGGCCGAAAAAGGAATTGTAGTAAGCTGTCATTGTGAAGATCCGACTCTTGCAATTGCCGCAAATCCTTATAGAAAGGAAGCGCTTGAAATAATGAAGACCTGCGGACTTTCTGCCTGGGGAACTCTTGACGACGATGATGATATAGACGAAGCTTCTCTTTTTAAGATTGATGAAGCCTTGAAAAAAGCCAACGAATATCTGGCGCTTGCAGAGGATATTGCAACTGTCAGAAATATAATGCTTGCAAAACAGGCGGGCTGCAGGATTCATCTTTGTCATGTAAGCACTGCAAATTCAATAGATGCAATTCATTATGCAAAAAATGAACTTTTTAATGAGCTTCAGGAAAATGCAGCAGATAATGCAGACGATGCATATAATTCGTTTGAAGAAAACAAAAAGTATAATCCTCCTGCAAATAAGCTTTCGTATGAAATCACTTGTGAGGTAACTCCGCATCATCTTGCTTTGTGCGGAACAGATGAGCCATTTATACGTGCCCTTGTAAATCCACCGCTTCGTTCTGAAGAAGACAGGATTGCTTTACTCGAAGCGCTTCGTGACGGAACTGTAGATGTAATTTCTACCGATCATGCCCCGCATACCGCCGAAGATAAGGCAATGGGAAGTCCCGGTTTTACAGGTCTGGAAACTGCATTCGGAATCTGTAATACTGTTCTTGTAAAACAGAATCAGTTTAATCCGGGAAGATTGTCTCAGCTTATGTCTGCAAATCCCGCACGAATACTTGGCCTTCAGAAGGGACTTTTAAAACCGGGTTATGATGCAGATCTGACTTTGATTGACTGCGATGAAGAATGGACTGTTGATTCGAGAGTGTTCTGCAGTAAGGGACGTGCAACTCCTTTTGAAGGAAAAACCTTGATTGGAAAGGTCCACGCTTTGTTCATCGACGGCCGGAAGGTTTTTGAACGGTAACTAATGGAAAAAGAAATAATTTTTAACGGAACCACTGACTTTCCCATCGGTATTTTTTCTCAGGACATTTATTTTACGACACCTCATCATCATATCGAATGCGAAATATTCTATTTAACAAAGGGTGAATGCCTCATCGGAATTGATGAAAAGGAATATCAGATAAAGGCTGGCGATTGTATTTTCCTTGAACCAGGCTCAAATCATTATGTAAAGCCTGTGAAAAAAGAAGAACAGTTTCATTATTATGCAATCTGTTTTGATTCTTCTGTTTTCGGTGATGAAAGTGATGCATCCCGTCAGGTTTTTGAGCATTTACGGATAAAACGTTTTCTTGAGCTTTCAGAAGAGATTGAAAAAGAAATTGAATCCATCGTACAAAAGCAGAAAGATGCAGGCTTCGGATATCAGTTTCTTATAAAAGCCGTGTTGTTCAGAATCATTTCGTTTATAATTCAGACAAATCAGTTTGTAGAAATTTCAACAGAGATTGACGCTGTAAAAAGGATGACTCCTAATTCCGTGATTGAAAGTGCTCTTCTATATATAAAGGAACATTATCGTGAAAACCTGAGCCTTGAAGATCTGCTGGAACTGACCGCATACAGTAAAAGTCATTTCATCAGGATGTTTAAAAATGCAACCGGTATGAACTATACCGATTATGTAAATAAATATAGAATAGAAAAATCCTGCATTGATTTGATTTATTCCGACAAGAACATTACTCAGATTGCAACAGAGAACGGCTTCAATAATATTCAGTATTATTCAAAAATCTTCAAGCATTATATGCTCGTAACCCCAAAGCAGTATCAGAAACGCGGACGGACAATAATAGTTCCTTCAACCGTTGCCAGCGTAAAATAATCTTATAAGACTTTTCTATAAAAAAAATGCGTACTTTTTTGTGTTTTTTTGAAGAGGATGATTTATAATTGTTTAACAGAGGTAAGTTATGTTAAGAAAGGTAACTGTTAAACAAGGAATAGTTCAGGGAATTGCCGCTGCAGATCCGAGAATAACTGCATTTAAAGGCATCCCTTATGCAAAGCCGCCTGTAGGAGATTTACGTTTTCATGCTCCTGTGCCGGCCGATAAATGGGAAGGTGTACTTAAAGCTTTTGATTTTTCACCGATAGCAGTTCAGCCGACTCCATATTATAATCCTGACGATTTGTACTGCCGTGAATGGTCTGTGGATCCTGACCAGCCGATGAGTGAGGATTGTCTTTATCTGAATGTATGGACTCCGGCAAAAAAGGCAGATGAAAAGCTTCCTGTATATGTATGGATTTATGGAGGCGGATGGCAGACCGGATTCAGTGCAGAAATGGAATTTGACGGTGAACGAATTGCACGCCGCGGAATAGTAGTTGTAACCATGAACTACAGATTGAACGTATTCGGTTTTATCGCTCATCCTGAAATTACAAAAGAAAATCCTGATGAACCTGGAAATTTCGGATTGCTCGATCAGCGCTGTGCAATGCGATGGGTAAAGGAAAATATTGCTGCTTTTGGTGGTGATCCTGAAAACATTACGATCGGTGGTCAGTCAGCAGGAGGAGGAAGCGTCCTTCATCAGATTTCCTATGGACGTGAAAATAATCTTTTTAAACGGGCTGCAGTACACAGCGGTATTTTAAAGAATCCTCTTTTTCAGATGTTTAAAACAAGAAATCTTGAGGAGCAGGAAAAGCTTGGAATTGAATTTTTTGATTTTATGGGAGTAAAGAATCTTGCAGAAGCACGTAAACTCGATACTGCCTTCATAAGACAGAAGTGGTCTGATTTCGGCGGATTTGAAAAATCAATCCAGTACTGGTTGCCGTTCCGTGATGATAAATTCGTTAAAGGTGATTTTTTTGATTGTGCAGAAGAGTCATCCTTTGAACCTGTGCCGATGCTTCTCGGCCAGACTACAGATGAATTTAAATTTCCTATTCCTGATACAGACCGTACGCTCAGCGTAATAAAGCTTGGCGTGTGGGAATATCAGAAGATTCTTGAAAAGAGAGGACTTCCTTCTTCAAACTGGTATTATGAATTTGACGTACCGATTCCAGGCTGGGATAATCCCGGAAAATTTCATTCGGTAGATTTGTGGTTCTGGTTTGAAACTCTTGCAAAATGCTGGCGTCCTTTTACCGGAGTGCAGTATGATGTTGCCCGACAGATGTGCAATTACCTGTGTAACTTTATAAAAACCGGTAATCCTAACGGAATCGACTTTGAAGAGAATAAACTGCCTCAGTGGGATGTTTTCGGTACAAAAACACCGAATAAGATGGTTTTTGATACAAAATGTCATCAATCTCAAGATAATGAGACAATTTTATAAAAAACAAGATACTTTAGTTGTATTTTTTTATTAAATCTCGTCGTAACCTAAATTAACGTTATTAAACGCTTTACCCTATAATAAAAGGTAACAAAAAAAGGAGGACTTTGATGAAAAAGTCATTATTAGTTTGTATGTCATTATTGATGGCATTTAGTCTTATTGGCTGTAAAGGTGGAAAAAAAGCTCCACTTAACATTTCTGTTTTCACAATTCAGCAGAGACAGCAGCCTCCAGAGGATAACAAGACTTATAAGTGGATCGAAGAAAAATTCGGTGTTACTTTCTCTTGGGATATCTTAGTTGGTGATAAAGACCAGAAAATTGGTGTACTTATCGCTTCTGGAGACCTTCCTGACTTAGTTGAAGTTGACTCAGAAAAATTCCAGGGAGCTGGATGTCTTATCGATATCAAGCCTTTACTTGAAAAATATTGTCCAAATCTTATGAAGCACTATTCTTCAGCTTGGAAGAAAATGATCGACCAGGATTCAGAAAAAGATGCTAACGGTAAGATTATTAAAGAACACATCTATTCACTTCCTAACTATGGTGTAATTGATGGAGCTCCATCTGATACATATTACAACCAGAATGGTTGGTGGGTACAGAAAGCTGTTCTTAAAGAATTCGGGTATCCAAAAATCAAGTACATCGATGAATACTTCGATCTTCTTGAAGCTTACTACAAGAAATATCCGACAATTGATGGTATGCCAACAATTCCTTTCAATATCATCACAGCTGACTGGGAAGCATTTGATCTTTGGAATCCTCCAAACTTCCTTGCAGGATATCCTAACGATGGTAACGGACACGTAACATTAGAAAACGGTAAATATGTTTATACAGACAACTTTACTGATGAAAATGCTTACAGATGGTTCAAACTTGCTAACGGATACTTCCAGAGAGGTCTTATTGATCCTGCTTCTTTCACAGACAACAGAGATCAGTACTATGCTAAGATCGCTCAGGGTCGTGTACTCGGTATGTTCATTCAGGGATGGCAGTTCATGGGTGAACCAGAACAGACACTCTGGACAGCAGGTAAAGATGAAAGAACATATTGTCCACTTCCTGTAGTATTCGATGAAAAGGTAAAACCTCACTATCGTGATCAGTCTCTTCCTAACCTCCAGAGAGGTTATGGTTTCACAACAAAATGTGGTGAAGAAAAAGCTATAAGGATTCTCCAGTTCATGGATGAAATGATTAAAGAAGAAAACCAGAAAGTTCTCTACTGGGGATTTGAAGGTGAAGACTGGCAGAAAGATGCTGAAGGACGTCCATCAAGAACTGAAGCACAGAGAGCTCAGCAGAAAGATCCTAACTGGATCCAGCAGAACAGAGCTACACTCTGGGCAGAAGAAGCTCCAAAACTGGAAGGAAAACTTCCTTCAGGTTATGTTCGTTCAATGGACGACCTTGCTTGGGAATATGAAGTATCACAGAAAGCTGTTGATATCGAACTCTGGAAAGCTTACGGTGTAGGTTCTTATGCAGAACTTATCGATGCTAACGCTCCAAAGAACGCTGGCTGGTACCCAATGTGGCAGTGTAACCCATCTGCTGAAAAGGGTGGATTCGAAGAAGAAGCAGCTGTAGCTATGACAGGTTTCGAAACAGTTCAGAGAAAATATCTTCCTATGATGATCATGGGTAAACCAGAAGATTTCGACGCAACATGGAAGACATACTGTGACTTGCTCAAGCCTCTTACAGAAACATACAACAAGTTCATGCAGCAGCAGCTTGACAACCGTGTAGAAGCATTCGGTGGTTTCCAGGACTAGTTTTAAGTTTTGGCACTGAGTGATAAACACTGTGTGTCGCTTAATATACGGAAGGGCAGAAATGCTCTTCCGCTAAAAGTCCACGGGTTTTCTGTGGACTTTTTTTTGACTTAAAAAGTCAGTCAGTTTAATTCTGACATAAAAAAATATTTATTGACGGGTGTTTTTTAAATGAAAAATCAAAAAACAATTAATGTTTCTGCAAAACAGACAGAGACTGTTCTTACAAACAGAAAAAGCAAATGGAAGCTTTTAGGTAAGCAGAAAATGCTTATTTTAATGTCTGTACCATTTGTTCTTTATATTATTCTGTTCAGATATATCCCGCTCTGGGGATGGACAATGGCTTTCCAGAGATATAAGCCTAATCTTAAGCTTAACGAACAGGAAGTCGTTGGTTTTAAATGGTTTATTCAACTTTTTAAAGAAAAAGAATTTCTTTTGGCTTTAAGAAATACTGTAGCAATGAGTCTTATTTCTACGGCTCTTGGTTATATTACAGCTATTTTGATTGCTGTATTCCTTAATGAAGTCAGAAATGTTGGTATTAAGAGATTTGTTCAGACTGTTTCTTATTTGCCTCACTTCCTTTCATGGGTAATTGTTACAGGTTTAGTTGCGAATGTTCTTTCCGTTGAAGACGGAATTTTAAATAATATATTGACTGGTCTTCATCTTGTAAAACAACCGGTTCAATGGCTTGCAACTCCAAAATACTTCTGGCATATCATTGGTTGGACTTATGTATGGAAGGAAGTAGGTTGGAATACAATCGTATATCTTGGTGCTATGACTGCTATTGATCCATGTTTGTATGAAGCTGCACAGATTGATGGTTGTGGACGTCTTAGAAAAATCTGGCATATTACATTGCCTGGAATTAAGCCTACAATTATTATTATGATGATTATGTCTGCCGGACATATTCTTGATGCAAACTTCGAAATGCCGTTCTTCTTACAGAATGGTTTGAATATCGATGTTGCAAATACAGTAGATCTTTATGTATTGAAGTACGGATTTAAGTTGTTCAACTTCTCACTGGCAACTGCTGCCGGAATCTTTAAGAATGTTGTAAACATCTTCCTGCTGTTGTTTGCAAACTGGTTTGCTAAGAAAGCTGGGGAGGAGCGTTTGATATAATGGAAAATAAAGTAAATTATCTTGCTGCAAAACGCCGAACTTCAATTTCAAATTTGATTTTCGATATTATAATTGCAATAGTTCTTGGATTTGTTGTAGTTGCTACAGTTTATCCTTTCTGGAACACAATTGCCGTTTCTTTTAATGATGGTCTTGATGCCTTAAAAGGTGGAATCAAGTTATGGCCTAGAAAATTTACATGGCAGAACTATAAAACTCTTTTCGTAACAGATGCAATTTTACGTGCAGGCGGTATTTCTGTAACAAGAACAATATTACAGACTGTCCTCAGCGTATTCTGTACATCAATGCTTGCTTATGCATTAAGCCGTAAAGAGTTCGTAATTAAGAAGCCTCTTACTACAATTCTCGTAATTTCCATGTATGTAAATGCAGGTCTTATCCCTGGATACATGCTCATCAAGAGACTTCACCTTTTAGGTAAATTCGCTGTATATATTGTTCCTTGTCTTGTTGATGTATTCAACTTCATCCTTGTCAGAACTTACATTAATGGTCTTCCGGACAGCTTCGTTGAATCTGCACGTATCGACGGTGCAAACGAATTTACAATCTTCATGCGGATTATCATGCCTTTGATTGTACCTTCAATCGCCATGATCTGTTTGTTCGTTGCCGTAGGTGCATGGAACAGCTGGTTTGATACATATCTTTATTGTTCAAACAAAAAGAATTTACATTCTTTGCAGTATAAACTGATGGAATACCTTCAGGCAAGTCAGAACCAGAGTTCTAGTGCTGCCGATGCCAACTCAATGGCGGTTGCTGCATCTTCTGGTGCTTCAACTTCTATGGTAACACCTGTAGCAATCAGATCTTCAATTACAATCGTTGCTACACTTCCAATTCTTGTAGTATATCCGTTCGTACAGAAATACTTCGTAGTAGGTATGACAATTGGTGGTGTAAAAGAGTAATCAGTCGAATGGGGGCTAAACACCGCCCCCATTGCCCCCTGCTTATAGGAAAATGTGCTGTTGCACATTAGATAAGAGCAGGTATGACAATTGGTGGTGTAAAAGAATAATAGTTGAATGGGGGCTAATCACCTTCATAAAGCTTTTAATAATTTTGTACAATGGCGTACAGTTTAAGTTATTATTGAAGCAGTAAAATATATAGAAAGACACCTGTTAGTTTTTTCTACAATGGGGTAGAAATTGATAGCAATATCATTTTCTATCCCATTTTTTTAAATACTACTTTTCATAGTAATATTATTTGTGATATATTTTTTTTATAAAATATAAAATAATTAAATAAGAGGTAAATATATGAAAAACGCTTATGTTAATCGTGTATGGGAAGACGTTCGTAAAAAGAACGCAAATGAACCTGAATTTTTACAGGCAGTAGAGGAAGTTTTGACAACTCTTGATCCAGTTGTAGATCAGATGCCGGAACTTGAACCAAATGCAATTCTTGAAAGACTTGTTGAACCTGAACGTGTAATTCAGTTCAGAGTACCCTGGATGGATGATGCAGGTAAATATCATGTAAATCGTGGTTTCCGTGTTCAGTATAACAGTGCAATCGGTCCATATAAAGGAGGACTTCGTTTTTCTAATGAAGTAAACCTTTCAGTTTTGAAATTCCTTGGTTTCGAACAGGTTTTGAAAAACTCACTTACAACACTTCCAATGGGTGGTGGTAAGGGTGGTTCTGACTTTGATCCACATGGAAAATCTGATAAAGAAGTTATGCGCTTCTGCCAGTCATTTATGACAGAATTGTATCGTCATATTGGTCCAGATACAGACGTTCCTGCCGGTGATAAAAACGTTGGTGGACGCGAAATCGGTTATCTCTTCGGACAGTATAAGAGAATCCGTGACGAATATACAGGAGTTTTAACAGGAAAAGGCCTTACATTCGGTGGTTCATTAATCCGTACAGAAGCTACCGGTTATGGACTTATTTACTTTGCTCAGGAAATGCTCAAGAAAGTTGGAGATGATTTCAAAGGTAAGGTATGTGTTGTTTCTGGTTCCGGAAACGTTGCTGAATATGCTGCAGAAAAACTTATCCAACTTGGTGCAAAGGTTGTTACACTTTCTGATTCAAACGGATACATTTATGATGCAGATGGTATTACACAGGAAAAACTTGACTGGGTTAAGGAACTCAAGACAGTTAAACGCGGAAGAATCAAGGAATATGCAGATAAATTCCCTTCAGCAAAATACTTTGAAGGAAAGAAGGTTTGGGAAGTTAAATGTGACTGTGCATTCCCATGTGCAACACAGAATGAACTTCTTGGCGAAGATGCACAGAAACTTCTTGATAACGGCGTAAAACTCGTTGCAGAAGGTGCAAACATGCCTTCTAACATCGATGCAGTAAACAAATTCCTTGCTGCAAAAATTCTTTATGCTCCAGGAAAAGCATCTAACGCTGGTGGTGTAGCAACATCTGGTCTTGAAATGTCACAGAACTCAGAAAGACTTTCATGGTCAAGTGCGGAAGTTGATGAAAAACTTCATAGCATCATGATTAATATTCATGAAAACGCATACAACACAGCAGTTCGCTTTGGTGCAAAAGACGGTAACTGGGTTAACTATGTTGCCGGTGCAAACATTGCAGGCTTCGTAAAAGTTGCTGAAGCAATGATCGCACAGGGTCTTGTTTAGGATTTTATGTGTTGCGGGAATTACTTATGTAATTTCCGTAACACATGCTTTATATGTGTTATATGTAAAGCGTGCGTAAAGGTTATTCTTATAAAAATTTAAACCATTTAAAATCAAAATTACTTCCGGGAAGGAAAATAAAGCTTACCTTCTGATTGCATTTAAATTCATTTAAATCAAAAGTCTGTTCTTCATAATCTGAACTTTCGTTAAATTCCACTGATTGTGTTTCTGAAGATCCATCGTTATTAAAAAATTTAATGTTTATGGTATTGTTCTGTTTAAGTGAACGTCCACAGATAGTGATTCTGGAACAGGGGTTATTTTCAAAGTTCATATTGTCAAAATCGAGAGTTACATTATTTCCGATTTTTTCTACAGCATTACAAGTTTTTGTAAATGAATCACCGGTTATTAAAGAAGCATCACAGGCACGTAATTTTGCAAGGGCTTTAGGTGTTTTATCAAAATAAAATCCCTTGAAATTTAATTCTGTCTTGAATTTAAAATAAAGTGTCTGTATACCGGACAATCGTCGGTTTAGAGTGAAAATATTTTCATTATATGTATTATATACCGATTTATGATTGTAAACAAAAGAACCGAGCGATTCATCGTTTGCCGTACATATTTCGATAGGAAGTGATTCATCAAAACTGAAAATCGGAATATGAATTGTATCGGCACCCTGATCACCAAAATCTACCTGTTCAAATGAAATCCAGGTTTCAGGACAGTTTTTGTTTGTAATTCCGCTTTCAAGACTTATGACCGGCTTATCCTTTGTTTTATCCCAGTTAGTGAAACGACAAGCATGAATTAATTCATAAGGATTAAATTTCGGATTTCCCATTTCTTCAACATTTATCTGAAGGTCGCTTATTATTTCTTCAAAATCAGAGCCGTTTGAAGCAGTTACACGTAAAAGACATTCACCGTCACAGTTTGCTTTAAGGCGGATTGTCTGAACATTATCCTGTGTTTTGATTTTTTCAATCGTAAAATAATCACACGGGACACTTTCTTTCAGTACGGCACTGAAATTTATATCCTGATTTGATGCATTTTCAGGAAGAATTTTTGCATTGACAATGAGTTCAGGATTTTTGCGGTTTAGGATTGTGCTCCCTTCAACACTAAGCTTAATGTTTCTTACAGGAATTTCATGCTTCGGTAACCGCTGATTTTCCGGTGCAGTTTTAATCCACCGGTTGTTTTCATGTCTGATTGCATCTGCGCAAAGACAACTGCTTGTAGCAGAAACTGTAAAATTACTGTCTTTTGATGAAGCTTCAACGATTGCAATAAGGTGATTTCTAAACAGGCGTCTTGTATCTGATTTATATTCGTCGTAGTCCGTTGAGTCTCCATTATCAAGTCCAACAAGCTTTGCATCACCGCAAACTTCAACGGTAACATAGTTATTTGCATTTTCAACTTCAATATTGTTTTTGTCGGTAGTATGAATGTCTATGAAAAAAAGATTATCTGTATCATTCATTTCGGGAGTAAGAATAAGTCTGGAACTGTCAGAAAAACTGTGCTTTACATCTTCCGCTGTAATTCTTCCGTCATTATCATACGCAACTGCCTGTAGTTCACCTTCACTGTATGGCAGCTTCCATTGACCGAAAGGATTTTTATCATCAGAAGGATTTATATATTGTTTGCCGAGGGTTTTTCCGTTAAAGAAAAGTTCAATCCATCTTTGATTTGTATATGCTTTTACATCAATCATCTGACCTTCGTTAAAATCCCAATAGGGAAGCAGATGAACAAACGGTTGTGCATTTTTGTTCCATTGTGATTTATAAAGGAAAAATGAATCTTTTTCGAATCCTGCCGTATCAATCTGACCGAAATATGAATTTTTAGTATGATACGGAGTCGGTTCTCCAATATAATCCCATGCGGTCCAGATAAATTGTCCCTGACTGAAAGGATTATCGCGTTCATTGGTTATTACCTTCTGTGTGTTTTCGGCGCCCCATACTGTGCTGCAGTTACCGAGTGATGAACATTGATTGTCAGGAAAAGTCACAAGATTTAAATCTACCGGTAAATGATAAACGCCTCGTGACTGGATTGTTGAAGCAGTTTCAGAGCCGAATATTTTCCACGACGGATATTTTTTGTGATGTTCATCATAAAGGCGTTCAAGATAATTGTAGCCTGCAATATCTGTAAGTTCAGCGCATTTCTGTGCATTTTCACTCCACATGTAGTTTGAAGCGATTGTCACCGGTGTTTTTGTAAGATAATCATATTTTCGTACAAGAGCGATGAGCTTTGTGGTAATTTCAATTCCGTTTCCGTTATGAGTATCGTATATTTCGTTACCGATTGACCACATTAAAAGGCTTGGATGATTCCTGTCTTTCTTTACCCACGATTCAGTGTCTTTTTCTATCCATTTATCGAACCAGTTGGCATAATCAAATTCTGTTTTGTTTTTCTGCCACATATCGGTAAGCTCCGAAATCACCAGAAAACCCATTTTGTCGGCAAGATCTAAGAATGCTTTTGGAACAGGATTATGAGAACATCGGATTGCATTAATGCCCATTTCTTTCATTTTTATAAACTGTCGTTTAAGCGCATTGATGTTGAAGGCACTTCCAAGCGCTCCCAGATCGTGATGAATGCATGCTCCCTGAAGCTTCATATAATTGCCGTTCAGGAAAAATCCGTTGCCGGCTGTAAAATCACATTTTTTAAAACCTATATTCTGTTCAATAGTGTCTGTAATTTTATTTTTTTTGTCATAAAGAAAGGTAGTAAGAATATAGTAATCAGGATTTGACGGACTCCATAATTTCGGATTGTTTATCGTAAATTCCTCGTGAGAAATAAAACCATTTACTGGATTTTTTTGTGATGATTTATAAATTGTGTTTCCGCTTAAATCTTTTATTATGTTTATAACATAATGATTGTCATTGCTCCCGGAAATTTCTGCGTCAATCGTAACAGCCCATTTTCCGGTAAGATAATCATCCTGCGGTTTTGTACATGCATAAACTCCATCTCTTGTAAGAAAGGTTATTCCGGTTTCGTAAAGCCATACATCCCTGTAAATCCCGGCGCCAGAATACCATCTTGTATTTGGAGACTGATATACTGCAATTACAATAACTTCATTATTTCCTTCCTTCAGAAATTTCGTGATGTTGAACTCAAAGCCTGTGTATCCGTTTTTCCATTTTCCTGCGAGTCTGTCGTTAACAAAAACTGCGCTGTTCATATAAATGCCTTCGAAGTTTAACGAAAGATTTTTGTTTTCAATCTGTTGTTTTGTGATCGGAAAATTTTTTCTATAAAAGCCGATTGAATTTCTGTATAAATCCTTTACGTGATATATCTGCCAGTCATGCGGGAGTGTAACAGGCGAGTAGTTAATTGTTTTCGAGAGATTGAAAAAATCCTCCGGTTCAAGAAGATTTTTTGTGCCGTTTGTATACATCTGTGTCTGGGAAACCGGCTGTTCTGAAAAATACCAGTTGTCGTTAAAAAGTGTTTTCATTTATTTCTCAATATAAAAAAACTGATTATAAAAAAGGGCCAGATAGTCCCAGGCACCATAATATGAAAGATACCGCTGCTGGATTCCTCCTCTGACGGGGTTTTCTGACAATTATGTGCAGGGCATCTGACCCATTAAATTGAATTTACACAATAAATTATTCTGTGTCAACATTGATTGTTAAATTCTCAATATCTGTTTTATCACATTCTTCGGTAATGTCTACTTCTTTACCAAAGCGCAGATAATAAAGGTAACATTTAATCTGTGACGGTCTTATATCAAGCATTTTTGAAATTGAATGACGGTAGCAGGCAAGCTGTGAAAAGTAAAGTTCCGGTTCAATTGTCTGATTTGTCTTGTAATCTACAATCGTAAATGTGTTGTCTTCATTTTCAAAAACAAGGTCTATTGTTCCGTTTATTATTTTACCGTTTATTCTGCTTCTGAAGCTGTATTCTGCTTTGTGCCATTTTGATTCTGCTGCTTTTTTACCGAGCCCGGTTGAAAGAAACTGCTGCTGCATTTTTTTGCATATTTCATCAATCTTTTTGATATTCTGTTTATTGTCGGCAAGACCTGCAATTTCACGATTCGAATAACGTACATCTGTTTTGTTTATGAGCGCTTCCATATAGGCATGTGCGATTGTACCGAAATTTGCAAACGTAAACGCAGGTTCCATATCTTTTGAATTTGAAGGAATTGAAGAATTAACAAGCTGTGTGATTTCTTCGAAGGGTGCGTTTTCAACAATTTTAAATTGTGCGTGCTGATAGCTTTCATCATCGGTTTTATGAAGCTGGCTTGGATTTATATATTTTGGGGGAACAATTTCTTTTGTAATAATTCTTGCATTTTCATAAACCTTCTGACGCTTCTGTAGTTCATTCTCTTTTGAATTATCCTTAATAAGAGGTTCATAAGGCTTGATTTCTTCTATATCAAAAGGGGCAGTTGATAATTGTTGATTATCTTCATAAAAATTAATTACCGGTGAAAGAACCTGATAAATCTGATCCGGAGTTTTAGGTTTATCTGAATCGTCATAGGGAAGATATTTAAATGATTCTTTTTCTTTAGAATATTTGTTGTGGGTTATGTAGACTTCGTCGATTGCCCGTGTAACTGCTACATAAGTTAATCGGCGGAGCTCAGCGGCACTCATTTTTGTTTCCAGTTCCCTCGCATCTTCAAAAAATTTATTAGCCCTGCTTTTTGGAAAAGCCGGATGAACAGGAGTATTTATTGTGATGCCGAATTTTTTTGAAAAGTAAACCGGAGAATCATTTGTTTCATTTTTAGCACCGTGATTTGAATCTATGATGAATACAACCTTGAATTCCAGCCCCTTGCTTTTGTGGATTGAAAGAAGATGTACACCACCCTGCTGTTCAACGGGAATATCCATTCCTTCAAGCTTTTTTAAATCTGAGTGATATTGTTTCCAGTCATCCAGAAAAGCAGATAGTGAAAGATTATCTTTCTGTGCCCTGCATGCCATTTCAAAGATAAGGTCGTACATTTTTGCATACATCGAAACATCTGTGTCTAGCATTGTTTCATAACGATAGCCCTGTTCGTACCAGAGCGAGGTTATCAGTTCAGGAAGCGTTTTACTGCTTATTTCATTTTTAAACTGATTATAAAAATCACGGGCATGATTGAATTTTACAAGGGAGCCGGTGCTCAAAACCTGTAATCCATCGGCTTCAAAAGGATTTTTGTTTAAAAGAAGGATTGAATCAGCTTCGTTAAAGGTTAAGTTTACGAACGGAGAACATAAGACCTGAAGATATGCTTTTGAATCATTTTTGTAGACGCATAACGTAAGAAAATTGAAGATGTCATTTACAGGACCATCGGCAAAAAAAGACTTGATTGTATCTGTATTGTATGGAATTGAATGAGTAAGGAACATCCTTTCAAGAAGGACCTGAGGCTCGTAGGTTTTAAAAATGACTGCAATATCTGAATATTTATATACAGTTCCGTTCAAGCCTTTTGTCGTAAGTTCTATAATCTTATCGGCGATCCATTTTGCTTCAGCTTCTTTTCCTGTCAGATATTTTTCCGGTGCAGCCTGATCTTTTGCATAACGTGCAATATGAATTCGCGGACGGTAAAGCTTTTGTAAACTTTCATTTGATATTTTTTCTTTTAAGTCATCTCCGAGTGTTACATTATGGTAAACAGCTTCGTAATCAGGAATCGCTTTGGAAGGCATGCTTTCTTTGTAAAAAACCGATGGTTGATTTTGTGCGAGTGATTCATAATCTGCATTTTCAGGAGGATAGGAAACACCACCGAAAAATGTATTGAACGCTGCGATTAAGGCAGGTTTAGAACGATAGTTGTTTGTCATCGGGAGATTACCTTCAGGAAATTCATTTGAAAGGGAACGGAAAACAGTAACATCGGCATTACGGAAACGATAGATGCTTTGTTTTTCATCGCCGACAAAAAATAATTTATCAGGGCAAAGTTCATCAACAGTCGGGACACTCTTTTCCATCCGCTCTTCTTTTTCGGCAAGAAGGAATAAAAGATCACGCTGCATTTTATTGTTATCCTGGAATTCATCTATCATGATTGCCTTGTATTTTTTCTTTTCTACAAGTCTGATTTGGGGATACTCAATGAGTGTCTTTAAAGCAATATCTGCAATGTCTGAAAAAGAAAGGATTCCGGACGTACGTTTGAGGTCATTTACCATTTTTTGAAATTCATCGAGCAGTGGAAGCACAGCAATTGAAGTTTTATAACCGTAGATGAAATTTATAATTGGGTATAAGCATCCTTCCTGAGTTTTAGAGGCGAAATCTCGTAATGCATAAGTAAGTTCATTGCCTTCTGGACATGTTTTTTTATGTGGAAGGTAAGATGTAATAAATTCAATGTTACGGATATAGTCTATAAAAGGTTCATAATTTGAATTAATTATGTCTTCTTTTGTAAGTATTGGTGCATGCGACATTTGTGGAATTAATTCAAGAGCGCAAGTCTGCATGTGAAGGTACCAGTCTGCACTAGATTTTCCTGCGGGCAAATCATTGAAAGCATTTATGTATTGCTGTAATAAAGCTGATATTTTCGATGTATAATCTTTCCAGGAATCAATGATGTTTTCGATCTGAAGATCTATGTAAGAATAAAAATCTATCGGTGAAACAACAGTTGAATTTTCAAAAATAGAGTCAACAAAAAGTTTTTCAGTCAGTTCTTCATAATTTTTTATATCTATAAGCGCTTTGACAGCTTCGTTATCACGGTGTTTCAGAATGTATGGAAGTGAAAGCGCTTTGATTTTTTCTTTGAGAAGATCTTCATCCTGAATGAAATCGGGAGTTATCCCATAAAGATGCGCACCTGTTTTTGCAATGCTGTTACAGTAACTGTCAATTGTTTTTATGCTTGATTTATAAAAATCGTCGGCTGCATCCTTTGCATTGTTTTTTAAGACATTATATATTCGAGATGACATTTCGACAGTTGCTTTTTTCGTAAAGGTGAGCGTAAGAATCTGATCGACTTTTAATCCGCGATTTATAATTAAATCGTTAAATCGTTCGGAAAGAACTGTAGTTTTACCCGAACCTGCACCTGCGCTTACGACTGTGTTTATTTGTGATTTAACTGCATTTATTTGATATTTGTCCATATATTTCTCCGTTAGCTTCGTTTTGCAATATTGAAAGATTTACGACAGATTGCCTTGTTCTGACATTTATTGCAGGTATCAAAAGGAATGTAATCCTTAGTGTAATCATTGGACGTAATTTTCTGATAATAATAATTTATGCATTCAAGCATTTTTTCAATTGTAGGTTTCATATTATCAAGCTTTACGTCTTTAAATGATTTTGTTTCTGATTTTGAAGGATTTATTATAAAGTAAGAAATCCTTTTTATGTTATAATCCGGATTATTTTTTGAAAGAAGATAGTAATAGGCAGGCATCTGAAAATCAGGAAGTTCTTCGAAATCTATAACTGAAGGATCTTCATTTTCATCTAAAACAGATTTTCCTGGAACTGCACTCATCGTGCTTTTATAATCAATTATCGTGTAATTCGAATTATTGTCCTTTAAGATGCAGTCTACGAAGCCTCCGAATTTAATGTTTGTATCAGGAATTATATAATCAAACCATTGCTCGATAAAAGCCACGTATTGAACACTATCTTTGCAGAATTCATTGGAAATAGTCAAAACTGTATTTTTAATTTTCTTTAAAATATCATTCTTTGTAGTTTTTAATAGCTCAACTTCAAGAAAACTGTTGTTGTCTGAATCATCGGGTTTTGAATAGTTGTAATAATTTATGGCTTCATCCGTTTTTTTAGTTATTATTTTTTCATAATCTTTTGGAAGCAGTCCATCTTCGTAAAGCTTCAGCGGAAGATTTTTTTGTTTAAATTCATTGAAAACAAGTTCTAGGATTTTATGATAAAGGTTTCCGGTTTTAAAACGTCCCATAAGCTGTGCATCGTTGTCCTGCTCTTCAAGATTAGTGATTTTGCGCAGGAGCCAGCTTCTCGGGCATTCAAGGAATTTTTTTAAATCGGAATAATTGACAGAAAAATAATTATCCTTTGATTTATTTCTGATTTCCTGTTCAATAATTTTCAGAGGACGTTCATCTTCTTTTGATTCATTCAGATATTTATCTGACCAGTTTGAAAATCCTTTTACGGAATGCTCAAAAAAAGCATCGGGTTCGGTTTTTCCAAGAAACCAGTTTTTTTCGCTTTTGTAAGGGTCGCCGGTAATGAATGGATTTTCTTTATCTTTATAATTAATTTCTTCAAGGCAGCTGACACTTTGTGAATATCCATAGAAGGTTTTAGAGGCAGCAGTAAAGAATGTGTTTTCTTTGCGCGAATTCATAATATAAAGGGAAATGAATTCATTGGTAACATTCGGATCCTCATAGTTTTTTCCGCCGAGAAGAAGCTTTCGTTTGTCTTCACGTAAAAAAGAAAGAGGCTTGTAGATTACCGAAAGATTCTGCTGGCTTGCATCAAGAATTACATGAATATCGAACGGAGAACAGGCGGCTGTTTTGTAACCGAGAATCTGAACTCCGTTTTCTTTTGCCTGACTTAAATAATTTATTGATGATAACTGCTCTACAAAAAAACTGAATGGATTCGAAAGAGAACAATGCGGAAATTCCTGTTCAATATCAATCAGACCGCTTAACTCACTTATGCATCGGCTCAGAATATTGTTGACTTTTTCCGAACAGTTGTTGTAATCAAAGAATTTCGTACGGAATTCAAAGTAATGATTTTTTATGCTTTCGAACGAATCTGCAAGTGCAATTTTGGTAATGATGTTTTTCAACGACTTGTAAAAATTCACTGTTGTTTCGCTGCATGGAGAACGCCGGAACGACTCTTCCCATACGTTGTATTTAACATCCTTGTATGTAAAATTACAGATACAGTTATTCTTTTGTCCGTATTCAATAAGATCCATTGCGCACGAAGAATCAAGCCATGGAATCTCATTATTCAGAAGGAGATTTTTAATTGAGTTGAAATTAAAATCTGTCGTATAACATTCAAGAAGCTGTGAAAAAAATGAACCGGCAGTAGTTGATGACAGAGGTTTTGCGTTGCGCGTAAGATACGGGATTTCATAAAGCTCCAGTTCGCGGGTGATGTAAGGCTCGTAAGTGTCGGGATCGGGAACATTTATTGCAATTTTATCCCACGGAATGTTTTTTTCTGAATGAAGGGTCCTCAGGTAAAGAGCGATGCTGTTCAGTTCAGTGCGCGAATTATCGAAAAAGTTTACTTTTCCACAGAGATTGAGTTGTTCAAGATGAATAAGCGTGATGTTTGCAGGAGATTTCTCGAGGATGTTCTTATATTCAGCATAATCAGAAAGGATTTCGGGGAAAAAAATAAAATAGTGATTTGAATCTTCTTTGAAAGGTGGAGTTTCCCATGCCGGATCAAAAAGTGAATTGTTTTTCAGAAATTGGGAATATCGTTCATAGATTTGCTCATAATCCTTGTCTTCATCATCCTTTGGTAAAGCTGATTTATCGGAATAGTTTTTCCACATTTGAAGGGCTGGAAGGATTTTTGCAATCCACGATGAAAAGCTTGATGAGAACTCTGCGTATTCTTTGCGAAGGATGGAAGTTAGAAAAGGAGATTCTTTGTTTTCTTCAAGAAGCTTTGATGCAAAAATCTGACGCAATACAGAAGGAATAGAACGTTTATCCTGATGCTGACTTCGGATTGAATTAGCCTTGAAGGTATCCCATGCAAGAAATCGTTCCATTGCAACAGAAGTTACATCTGAAATTGTAATGATTTCATCGGCCCATAAATCGGCAGAATGCTGTGTCGGAAAAACAAAATAATTGTTTTTGTCTTTTATGTTCGCCAGAAGACAGTTTTCGATAGTATTAGTCATAGAAACTCCTGATTATTTTATTATAACACAGATTTTATAACTTAACTTTATCATTTAATGATATTAGGCTTATAAAATCAGCATCATTTTGTAAATAAATTGATTTTTGCCGGAAGATGATATATATTTTTTTATATGGAACAGATAATTTTACAGATTGATGAATTAATAGAAATACTTAAAGAAGCAGAAAAAAAACTCAAAAGTGCAAGAACCTGGGGATTTTTTGATATTATGGGCGGAGGTTTTGTTACAAATGTAGTAAAACATTCAAAGATTAATAAAGCCAGAGAATTGATGGACAGGGCAAATTATCTTCTGGGAAGCCTGAATCAGTCTTTAAAGCAGATGAATGTTCCCGAGGGATGCGGTATAAACATCGGAACCTTTGCGACATTTGCAGATTTTGTTTTTGACGGATTTCTGGCAGATGCATATATGTCGCATAAGATTTATAATAACATACATTCAGTCCGTGAGTTAAAAAGCAGACTTGAAACTGTCCGATCCCAGCTTTCTTCTTATTCCAGCAGTACAAATTATATTGAACAGTAATTGTTTATATAATGAATATTTCTTTACGATTAAAAAAAACAGATGTATAATAAAACTAACATATATTATTTCGAGGTATCAAAATGGATGTATCTTCAATTCTTTCAACAATGTTAAGCGCTTCTAGTATTACTAATCTTGCAAAAGCAACAGAAACAGATAAATCAGATGTTCAGAATGTTGTTTCAGCTGCATTACCTGTTTTCTTAAAAAGTGCCTTGTCACAGTCAAAAAGTAAATCTGCAGCAGAAGGATTTACAGACGCACTTGCAGAGCATGCAAAAACCGGAACTTCAAATCTTGCAACCTTCTTCAAAAATGTAGATTTGAAAGACGGAGCAAAAATCGTAAAGCATCTTCTTGGTGATTCTGCCGCTGAAGAAACAGCAAGCATCGCAGAACAGGCAGGTGTATCAAAGAAAGCAACAACTTCAATCCTTTCCGGAGTTGCTCCTTTGTTCATGTCACTTCTTGGAAAAACAACAGATGCATCGTCATCTTCTGAAACTACTTCATCTATCGTAAGTACAATTACTGGTCTGATGAAGGGTGTAAATGCAAAGAGTTTAATCACAGGAATTCTTGGAACAGCAGGTACAGCAGGAATTATTTCTTCTGTAGCAAAAAAAGCAGCAGGAAAAACAACTGCCGCAAAAAAGACAACAGTTGCAAAGAAAACTACAACTGCTAAAACAACTGCAAAAAAGACAACTGCCACTAAAACAACAACTGCAAAGAAAAAGACTGCTGCCAAAAAATCAAGCACTCTTTCAACAATAGCAGGACTTGCAGGAAAGCTGTTGAAATAAACTGTAATTGAATAATTTGTTACTAATCAGATACGTACCCCTTTCTATAAACGGAGGGGGTATTTTTTATTCAGTTTTAGGTTTTTAGTTTAATTTTTTAAGTGTAATTAAATGTATGTCCGAGCATTGTAGTTTTTGATTCAATGGAATCTGCAGGAACAAGTTTTTTCAGTTCACGAACAGCACCCTTTGGTAACCACGGATTAAAGTGATTGAAAATGACCTCGATTTTTTTGTTTTGCAGCATTTCCTGATTTTTATAAAGAAAATCGCGTACAGGTGCACACATTTTAAAAACCCAGATAGGAGTTACTACAATAATTTTTTCAAAGCGCGATAAATCAAGCTCCAGAGGGAAAGTCTCCATTCTCCATTTGTGCATGCCGAATCGTCCGCACCACCAGAAACCAAGAGTTCCTTCCGTTCTTTCTTTTGTTTTGAGTTCTACGATATCTGCTTTTTCACAATCAGCCTTCTGATATGCAATCTTTTTTGTATAGTTCAGTCTTGAAAAAAATACAACAAGAGTTTTTGAGTTTTTATCAATATTTTTGTAATCATCTGTGTTGAATTTAAAGTTCTTCTGGTTAAATGAGACAAGCGCGTTGTAGCCACAGATGAGCTGGAGAACACCGAATGTAAAATAAAGTCTGTCCAGAAGATTTGAAGGGAAAATCACAAACTGAATTATAATCCAGAGCATGAGTGTAAAACCAAAAACTGTTCCAAGAACAAAGCCTGTCTTTTTGTTTTTTAAAATCAGTATAAATGCGATTGTATTACTGATTCCGTTTACGATAATAAGTGCGATTCCCGAAAAAATGTAATTCTGAAAAAGTAAGTCTGCAAACGGCAGCACCTGAAAATATGGAAGCATTGTCTGCATATGAAGAATACTTCCGTCCGGGGCAAGCAGCATTGAAATTCCACCGACATATGCACCTATACCGATAAATGCAGTCCAGAATAAAATCAGAATTTTAAAAAATTTTGCACGCATAAAATCCTCTTTCTGATAATTATATCATTATTCTTGTTGTTTATCTAATTGTAAATTTCTTTTGTGAGTCATATATGAACTTTTCACATCATTGACAAAGCGTTCGAAGTCCTTTAATAATATCAATATGAAGATGAAACCATATATACATAAAGTGAATTATTACGAAACAGATAAAATGGGAATTACCCATCATTCTAATTACGTGCGTTTTATGGAAGAGGCACGCGTTGATTTTCTTGATCAGATTGGCTGGAGCTTCGATAAGCTTGAGGCAAAGGGGCTTGCTTCACCTGTCCTGTCACTTGATTGTACTTTTAAGAAATCTACAAAGTTTGCTGATGTTATTGAATGCATCGTAAGAGTTGCAAAACTGTCTGCATTAAAACTCACTCTTGCTTATGAGTTTACCTGTGGCGGTGAACTTGTTTTTACAGGCACCAGTACACATTGCTTTTTAGATTTGAATGGAAAACCTGTGTTTACCGAAAAAATATATCCTGATTTTTATGGTGATTTGAAAAGACTACTTGAAGAATAGTCGAAGATGAACCTGGTAGATTATGAGTGATATTCTTATCGGCACCAGCGGATATGATTATCCTGAATGGAAGGGTGTGTTTTATCCGCCGGAAGTAAAACGGGCAGATTTTCTACTTTATTATTCGACAAAGTTTAATGCAGTTGAGCTGAATAATACATTTTACAACATGCCGACGCAGGAACGCATTCTTTCATTTTATGAGCGGAGTGAAGGCCGGCTTCAGTTCAGCATAAAGGCAAACAGACTCCTTACACACGAGGTTAATTTTCAGTGGCAGACTGCAGCAGATGATTTTAAGAAGGCATTGAATCCTCTGCTGGCGAAGGATGTTTTAAGCGCAGTGCTGTTTCAGTTTCCCGAGAGCTTTCATTATACAGATGAAAACCGCATATATCTTTCAAAGCTGATTGCCGCATTCGAAGGATTTCCTGTTGTAATAGAGTTCCGTCATAAAGAATGGATTCGTGAATCAGTTTTTCAAGGCCTTGTTCAAAGAAAAGTTTCTCTTGCATTTTGCGACATGCCTGATTTGAAGAATCTTCCGAAAATCACTGTAATCAATCCTGCTGGAAGTGCTGATTTTTTCCCTTTTCCCGGACCCAATGCATATATCCGGCTGCACGGTCGGAATGTGAATGCGTGGTACTCAAACATTGTGAGCCCTGCTGATTCTAAAAATAACGGGGCTTCACGATATCTTTATGATTATTCAGATTCAGAATTGGAAAGCTTTGTGCCTGTAATCCAGAATGCAGTAATATTAAACAGAAGGGTTCAGGTTTTCTTTAATAATCATCCGAATGGGAACGGTGCTCGAAATGCATTGAAATTAAAAAATATGATACAAAAGTAAGCTCGCTGAAAGTTAGAAATTGTAAAATTATCATTTAGTGATATAATCTAACTATGGCTAAAGAAGAAAAACGAGAATCCGGCAAAGAAGTGCTCAGGCTTTTTCGACTGGATGCACTTTTTCAGACCGATAAGTATTATTCAAAAGAGCAGCTTGCAGACTTGCTTAAGGTTTCAATTCCAACCGTAGACCGCGACATAAAGCGTCTGCGTAAAGACTGGCATGCTCCGCTTGAATGGGACAGGGATAACGGAGGATATCATTATACCTCGCAGTTCTTTAAGCTTCCGCATGTTTTTGTTACCGAAGAAGAAATGCCAGCCTATGCAATGGCACGTAAGCTTTATAAAATGTTTCAGAACACTCCTCTTTATGAGCCGCTTTTAAAAGTTTTCCAGACCTTTGAAAATCCCCTTGAATCAGAAATGAATGACGGGAGAAATGTAAATTTTAAAACAGCAAAACCAACAGAACACAAAGCCTGGTTTGAAACCCGCATTGTAATGGGAACGCGGCATGTTGCTGCAGTTGGAATTGAAGAATGGGATATAATTCTTGAAGCCCTAAAAAATAACCGGGTGCTTGAGTTCGATTATGAAAATGTAACAACGGATAAAAAAACAAAATCGCGCACGATTGAACCATGGCAGCTTATTTATGATAACGAGCAGTGGTATTTAAGAGGCCTGGCTTCGCAGGATGGGAAATCGGTTAGAAAAGATATAAGAAATTTTGTTGTTCCGCGCATGCAAAACCTTAAGATTTTGCCAACACATTTTTCTTTACCTGAAGAAAAAATCTGGCAGTTAGACACTTTTGCCGTAGGGTACTTTGGCGCCCTTGCTACCGAACAGATTGAAACCTACAAGTTCATTTTTCAAGGAACCGCTCTTTATTATTCCGAAGCTGAATTTGCCTATACAAAAACAGTTGAGCCATACACAGGCGACATTCTTCATAAAGAAGGCGCAGTTCTTGTGTCTTTCCGCAGCAATCAGCCAATAGGAATCAAACGCCAGTTCTTCCCATATGGCGAAGACATCATTCCGCTTGAACCAAAATGGTTTGTAGAAGAATGGAAAGATACCGTGCGCGGAATGATGAAGTATTTGTAATATTGTAAAAAAGGACGCTTCGCGGTGCTCCATAGCCTAACGCGGAATAACATTTGTCATTAAAGTATTAGTTTAATGATTTTTTTTGTGTTTATGGTATAATTATTCCCACATAAAAGTGTGCTAACAAAACAAAAGTTCGCTATAAAAAATGTTAAAATTTCTTAAAAATTCCCTCATAAAAATGTAAAATATTAACAGGAAGTGGATAATGGAACGAACTGTATTTCAAGAACTTATTCAGTGGGAAGCCATTCCTTCTCAGCTTGCAAAAGAAAATAAAAAGTTCATTTACAGTGCAATCAAAAAAGGCGGTCGGGCAAAAGAATTTGAGAATGCAATACAATGGCTTATGGATGCAGGTCTTGTATATAAAATCCCAAGAGTTTCAAAAATCGAAAAACCGCTTAAGTTTTACGAAGATTTTGATGCATTCAAATTGTTCATCGTAGACTTAGGACTTTTAGGAGCAATGGTTCAGGCAAGTCCAAAAGATGTGCTTGTAAACAACAATGCATTTACAGAATACAAGGGAAGTTTTACTGAACAGTATGTTCTTCAGGAACTGATTACGTTCAATAAAAATGTTTATTACTATTCAAAAGAAAATTCCTCGCTCGAAATAGATTTTATTATCCAAAAGGAAGAAGTCTATCCGATTGAAGTGAAGGCAGAAGAAAACCTGCGGTCCAAAAGTTTGAAAACTGTCTATGATGTGAATTCTTCATTAATGCCTTGCCGTTTTTCCATGACGGATTACCGTGAGCAGGATTGGATGACAAATGTTCCTTTGTATTTTGCATGGGAATGGATGAAAACAGCAAAAACTTGAAGGAACTGCACTTTTTTGCAATAAAAAACTTGAAGAAACTGCACTTTTGGGCTAAAATAAACTTGAAGGAATGACACAAAATGGACAAGTTTAGAAGAAAGGCATTTGATTTATTAAAGGATTGGAAAGAT
>JAFYZU010000043.1 GCA_017548565.1 Treponema sp. | reverse complement strand
TATAACACAAAGCGAGTCACGACTGTAAATCCGGGCGGGCTACCTCCAGTGGCATACAGGGAAAAGACAGCATCTGTAAAGACTGCTGCTTAAATAAATTTGGGGTGTTTAGGCACTGAACGAATATTGACTATTCCAATCTTTCTGGTATTCCTTTATATCTTCTAAAATTTGATCTTTGAAATTCATATATCACCTCTTCTGCAATTAGTATAATTGTATCATTGAAATATTAAATATTCTAGAAAATAATTTTATTATGAATATACATTTTAGAATAGTGGCTTACCCTTTTTATAGAATCTCTTCAATCTTATCCAAAATCAACTGGTCCGCAGGCAACCAATCAACTGAACGCAAGGTTTCTTTTGTTACCCATTTAGCAGCTTCGTGTTCAAGAAGTTTAAGTTCACCTGAAACAATAGTGCATAAAATACAATGCATGGTCAAATGAAAGTTTGGATAATCGTAGTCCACTACCCCAAGGATTTTTTCTGCTTTTACTTCTGTTGCAAGTTCTTCTCTTATTTCGCGTTCGATACACTGCTCTGGAGTTTCTCCTGGTTCTAGCTTTCCGCCAGGGATTTCCCAACCGTCTTTATAGTCACCATATCCGCGCTGGGTTGCGAAGATTTCTTTTTTATTTGTATCTGGGTTTGTTCTTAGTATTACTGCACCGCTAACTGTTACTTGTTTCATTTTATGCCTCTAAATAAGTATATAAATTATGTGGGACAGCAGGTTCAATATCAAACTTCAAATTAACTACAGGGAGCATTTGTCCTTTTTCATTAGGAATTTGTGTTTGCTCTTTTGAATCTGCATCGGTTTTCATTTTACCAATATAATAAAAATCTGTACCTTCATTATCATCTTTTTTAATAAAAAGCTCAATTTGAATATTGTTTGTTGCTTGATTAACAATTGCTTCAACATCGGGAGAATTTAGATATCTCTTGTTTTTACTCATCCAATTAAAACGCGTGTTATCAATAAAAAAGTCTTTATATTTTGTTGAAGAAGAAATATCTTCACTTTTCTCATATGTTACAAACACAGGACATTTCTTACGCCCATCAATTTCTTGAATAATATAACCGCCAACATTTTGTGGATTCTGATCTTTATCAAAATTCATTATTTTAAATACATCTTTGCGTGAATACTTTCTGTAATAAACTAAGTCATCATCACCAACAACTTCGTTAGCTTTGAGACTCGCTTTATTTATTGCATAATCCAAAATATCAAGAAGATGTCCTTTATAAATTTGATTCTGAAGCAAATTGCTAAAATATTCTGTTTTAGAAAATTCGTTTGTTGCGCTATTGAATTCTACATAAGATATTTCACCATACTTCTTTTGATCTTCTTGTCTATAATAATTTTTCGATAATACTTTTAAAATCTGATTTACTTTACCATTGAACTTTACTTTTTGCTGTGCAAGTTCTTCTGTAAATTTCTGTAAACTAATCGTTCCATTTAATAATAACAGTTTTAATAACAAAACTTCATGTAATCTATAACCATGGGCAAATTCACATGATATGAATTGTAAGGACAATCTATGTTTTGATTCTATGTCTACATAATCCTTGTCCATCTTTTTAAGAAACTCATAATATGAACCTGCATAGTCTATGAACAAATGTGGATCAATAAATCCGTTATTTATAAAATCCATCATAGTTGGAATTCTTGCCAGGCGCATTTTAAGCTTATTGTATTCTTCTTTCAAGATTTTTAATTGAGTAAAATTAGTCTCGTTAATTGCTTGATAAATTCTTTGTCTTGCTATTTCGGTGATTTGAACAGTTGAAGTTCCAGGCAAACCAGCGGAACCTGTACTCATTACTTTTCGAAGATTATCCTTGTTATAAGAATTATCTCCATAAAGAGCAATTGGAATAAAGAAGTTATTTTCATAGTTTCCAATAAAATCGATTACAGAAACATATGATTTCCCTTTTAACTTTCTTAAACCTCGACCAAGCTGCTGAACAAAAATAATTGCAGACTGTGTTGGTCTAAGCATTACAACTTGATTTACAGAAGGAATATCAACACCCTCATTAAATATATCAACACTTATAATGTATTGAAGCGGATCTTCATCAGATTCCAATTGCTGAATAACAGCTTCTCGTTCGTAATCAGAATTTTCTCCTGTTAAACATTTTGTATGATAGCCATCATTATTAAGTTTGATAGAAAGCTCTTTTGCTTCTTCTACACGACTACAAAAGATTAAACCTTTTACAGGATACTCAAAGTTTCTATAAAGATTTATTGCTCGCTCTATATGTTTTATTCGTTCATCACAAACAAGTCTTCTAAAGTCGGTTTTGTCATCAATTAATTCGCCATCAACAATTAAATCAGAAAGTCCGTAATAATGAAAAGGACAAAGCAAATCTTCTTCCATTGCTTTTTGTAAACGAATTTCATAAGCAATGTTATTATGAAACATAGAGAAAATATCAAACCCATCTGTACGTTCTGGAGTTGCAGTAAGTCCAAGAAGGAATTTTGGTTCAAAATATTCAATAACTTTTTTGTAGCTTTCGGCACCAGCATGATGAACTTCATCAACAATAATGTAATCAAATTCATCTTTCTTAAATAATTTTAGAGTTTCTTCTTTTGCTAGTGTAAAAACTGAAGCAAATAGATAATCTGCTTTTATTTCTTTTGTACTTCCTTTTAAGAAGCCTGTTTTTATATTTGGAAGAATATTTTTGAAGCTCTTTTCTGCTTTATCCAAAATCATATCTCGGTGTGCTACATATAAAACTTTTTTTGGTTTCATTTGATTTACATCAAAAATAGAAAGATATGTTTTACCGGTTCCTGTAGCTGCAATTAAAAGTGCTCTGGTTTGATTTTCTTCTCTTAAATTATGAAGCGCAACCATTGCTTCTTTTTGCATTGAATTAGGAACAATTTCTATAACATCATCATCTTCAAATTCAAAATCGGAAGGAGCTTCTGTAAATTGTTCAAATTGAGTTTCTTGTAATTCTGCTTGAAAAACTGGAAGGATTGGAGTTTGCGCTTCTTCTTTTTTTGTATCACCTTCTTGCTTTCTAAGTTCTTTTATTTGTTTGCTTACAAGCTTTAATGCTAATTTCTTTTCATCATATTTACCAGAATAGTTTTCGAGCCATTCTTCATTTACAACATCGGCTTCATTCCAAACGTGTTCAAATTCGTTTTGTACTGTAGAAACAATTTGGCCATCTGTGCAAGAAAGAAATTTTACACTCCATTCCTGATTCATTGTAAGCGCAGAGGCAGTTAGATTTGCACTTCCAATTATCATTGAATAATAATTACTCTGCTTAAAGATGTATCCTTTTGGATGAAAACCACCTTTTGTATAAGCTCGAATTTCGATATTTGGAAATTGCATTAATTCTTTTAATGCAGAAGGTTGTGTAAAATTAAGATAATTGGTTGTAAGGATTCTTCCTTTTCTTGGGTTTTCTGGATGAGCTAAACTATATTGAGCAATTTCATCTAGCTTTTGTTTTATTGCAGCAAGTCCTTCATGATTAATAAATGCAACAGAAAAATCAAAAGCTTCACAAGTTTCAAGTTCTTCAACAATTGAAGATAATATTTTCTTTTCTTTATGATAATCGTTTACTAAAAGAGTTGGAGCTAATTCATTTACAGAATGAAATGTTTTAGAAATAAAGCCCGTCTGTAAACTTTGTAACAATTGTTCAGAATCTAAACTTGTCATACTTGCAGCTTATCAGGAATTTGAGAAAAGGGCCAGATCTTTAAATTTACTTTTAGAATTTTTGCGTAAATACGCAATTTTTTTAAATGTAGTTTTAAACGTTAGCGATGTGCAGGGCACGAAGTGAAACGCCCTTTATTGACTTCAAAGAGTTACTAATCTGAAAGCTTTTCTTCTATTTCTTTTTCACTAGGAAGAACATTTTGTAAATTATAAGTTGAAATACCTATTGGCTCACTTGTTCTTTCTACGGTCCATTGAGCAACGACATCATTTTTTTCTTTACAGATAAGAAGCCCTATGGAATCTTTATCTGTTTCATCTTTTATAAGATTATTCACTGCGGAACAATAGAAATTTAATTTGCTTACAAATTCTGGCTCAAACTTAACAACTTTTAATTCAACTACAATATATCGATGTAATTTTAAATGATAAAAGAGTAAGTCACACTCATATTCATCGCCATTAACCACAAATGGTACATGAGTTCCAACAAATGCAAAACCAGACCCAAGTTCAAGCAAAAACGAAATGAGATTTTTTTCTAAAGCAGTATGTAAATCTTTTTCTTCATAATTTTCCTTTAATGTAAGAAAATCGAATTTGTATTCATCTTTCAAAATTTCTTTTGCACATTCACTATCTGTTTTGGGAAGTGTCAGTGCAAAATTATTAACGGTATTACCTCTTGTTTCGTACAATTTTGTATCCATCATATTAATGAGCATTGCACGACTCCATCCGTTATCTTTTGTTTTTCCAATAAAAAACAAAGCTTCCTCAACAGTTTTTGAACGAGTAAATATTTCTACATGATGTCGCCATGGGATTGTAAAAATGACGTTTTCAAATTCGTCACCAAGCTGGTGACGAATTTCTTTATAAAACAGATAAAAGCGCTTCATATACTTTAAGTTTGTAGAAGAAAAACCAACTGTATCGGGAAAATCAGATTTTAGATCTTTACTCAAGTTCTCAAAAAAGTTTGTTCCATACTGTGTATCTAAATGCTTTTCGGCAATATCTTTCCCAATAATCCAATAAAGCTCAAGCATTTCTTCATTAACAGCTATACTAGCTTTTATCTGTGCTGATTTTATTTTAGTTTTGATGGAGGAAAGCCATTCTTTATATTGTATTTTTTCTATTTCGTTTTTCATTTTTATCCTCCTGTAAATTATGACAATTATATCATAAACACAAAAAAATTCATTAAACTAATGCTTTAATGATAAAAATTGATGCTTTTAAACGTTAGCGATGTGCAGGGCACGAAGTGGCCACTGGACTGAGCGAGTGCAACGAGCGAGGGAAGCGGCTGGAGCGTAGCGGAACCCGGAACGTAGCGACCCTGAGTGATGGGATTGCCGTGTCGGAGCACGGCAATGACAGAACGAAGGGGAACGCCCTATCCTTCAACCTTAACCAGAATGCCGCCAAACACACACCAAAGCACAAATGTACAACCAATAATAACTTCGAACATAAACGGGTCCTCCATAATCTGCGTTTTATGGGTTTTATTATAAAGGGTCAAAGTGCCAACAAAAGGCATTGTAAAAAAAATATTTGGTGATAAAATATAATTATGAGTGAACCTAAAAAACAAAGAGAAAGTCATGTAAAGTCGCTCAGGCTTTTGCAGCTGGAAAAGGCGATTCAGTCTATTGCCTACCCCAGCGTTGAGCGGCTTATGAAGGAGCTGGAAGTTTCGCGCAGGACTATTTTACGCGACCTGGATGAGCTTAAGCTTTACTATAATGCGCCTATTGAATATGACAGGCTACACAAGGGCTACTACTATACCGATGAAACTTTTTTTGTAAAAAACGTTCTGATTAGCGAAGGTGAGCTTGTTGCCATGGCGGGAATTCTGCCGCTTTTGGAACGGTACGATAACACTCCGCTTAAAGATACTATTACCAAGGTGTATCAGACAATCAGCCAGATGCTGCCAAACCAGGTGCAGGTGCAGACTTCGCTTTTGAATGATGTTCAGTTTATTTCGGATCCGCTGCCTGCTATTGACAGCGAGGTTTTTACAAAGATTTTTGAAGCGATTCGCGTGCACAAGACTGTTTCGTTCGGGTATCGTTCAATTAGAAGTACCACCCACACTCCGCACACGCTTGACCCTTATAAGGTTTACTGCCAGAAGGGCGACTGGTATGCTGTGGGCTTTTGTCATAAACACAATAAGTACAGCACTTATAATCTTTCGCGCATGAAGGATATTGTTCTGCTTGGCGATTTTGAGCCGGATAAGGATTACGAAAAAAAGGTTCACATTGACCCTAATTTTGGAATCTGGAACAACGAGCTGCCTTCGTTTAAGTTTGAGCTTGTTTTTGATAAATCTATAAACACTTACATTCTTGAGCGCACCTGGCACAAAAACCAGAAATGCTTTCAGGACAAGGACGGCTGCGTTCACCTAAGCTTTGAGTCCAACCAGCTGCAGGAAACCTTGTACTGGGTTTTGCATTTTGGGTCGGCTGTGAAGATTTTGAACCCGCCGGAGCTGAAGGAGATGTATAGGGAGGAGATTCGGAAGATGGGGGAGATGGGGGAAAATGGTTAAAATAAAAAGGCGAGGAACTTCCTCGCCGTAGATGGATCTGGTGTTTCAACCAACCCTGTTAATAATATTCAAATAAGTTAAGCCAGAACAGCAACCCTTTCTTTAATTGCCTGTTTCTGCTTTGCAGTGAGTTTGAACATTGCAGAAAGTTCTTCTTCTGTCATCTTACCGCTTTCAAGAATTTTTGCGGCCATTTCAATTGTTCTTTCTTCTTTTGCTTCTTTTTCCATGTCTTCCATAATTCTACACATATGTTTAACCCCCTTTTCGTCTTCCTTGAGGTATCTGGCTCTTTCTGCCAGAAGTTTATTCTTCATATCATCGGCCTTTTTGCAATGAAAGTCATGCATAAGGTCGCCAATAGGATCATTCCCTTCGTATTTACCATTAACATAGATGATATGGTTTTCATCGTCAAATGGTATATTGCATTCTTTTACAACACGTTCAATATGATAAAGCGGTAAGCCTTTTCCAAAGATGTCATTTTCTGTAATGAAGATGACATAACTTTC
>JAFYZU010000042.1 GCA_017548565.1 Treponema sp. | reverse complement strand
TATATATATATATATATATGTCAATTAATTATTTATATTAACCCTTTTAAAAAGAATTCAAGAATGCTATAATGGAGCTATGGTTGGAATCATTGATTTTAATGCAGGAAATATTACAAGTCTCGAACGTGCTCTGGAAATCTTAAACATTCCTTATGTCACTTCTAAAAAAACTGAAGAACTTTCAAAGGCAAACTGCGACCGCTTTATGTTCCCCGGTGACGGCGACGATGCCTATGCTATGAGTCAGCTGAAAAAAAGCGGCTTTGATGTTTTTGTTCGCGAACAGGTAGCGGCAGGCAAACTTCTTTTTGGAATCTGTGTTGGTTCACAGATTATTTTTGATCATTCCGAAGAAGGCGACACAGAATGTCTTGGTCTTGTAAAAGGCGAAATCAGACATTTTTATTCAATTAAGCCTGAACTCAAAAATCAGAACATGAAAGTTCCTCATATGGGCTGGAACAACCTTACCTTTGAAAACGGTGACTGCCCTATCCTTAAGGAAATCAAAAATGATTTTGATGTTTATTTTGTACATAGTTATGTAATCTGCCCGAACGATTCTGGCGTGATTAAAGCAAGTGCAGATTATGGGATAAAGGTTCCCGCTGTAATTCAAAGCGGAAATGTTTTTGCAACCCAGTTCCACCCCGAAAAAAGCGGTGTGATGGGAATACAGATTCTTAAGAATTTTTGTGAGATATAAATATGCTTAAAAAACGAATTATTATCTGTCTTGATGTAAAGGACGGACGAACAACAAAAGGTGTAAAATTTTTGAATAATATAGATATCGGCGACCCGGTAGAGATGGCTGCTGAATATTACCACCAGGGTGTAGACGAGCTTGTTTTTTATGACATCATAGCTTCTGCACGCGGCCGTGGTCCTATTCTTGATTTGATTTCACGAGTTGCACAACAGGTATTCATTCCGTTTTGTGTCGGAGGGGGTATCGGTACAATAGAAGATATCCGTTCTACAATTCTGGCAGGTGCAGAAAAGGTTTCTCTCAACAGTCAGGCTGTAAAAAATCCTGGTCTGATTACAGAAGGTGCACGCGTGTTCGGTAACCAGAGCATTGTTCTTGGAATGGATGTCCGCCGGGATCCTACAAAACCAAGCGGCTTTGGAACAACGATAAACGGCGGTCGTGTAGACACAGGTCTTGATGCTCTTGAATGGGCAAAAAAAGGGGTGTCACTTGGAGCCGGTGAAATTGTTTTAAATTCGATGGATGCAGACGGTACAAAAAACGGCTATGACATTGAACTTACAAGGCTGATTTCTGAAAACGTAAATGTTCCTGTAATTGCAAGCGGCGGTGGCGGAACTCCAGAACATCTTGCCGACATACTTACACAAGGCAAAGCAGATGCAGCACTCATTGCAAGCATGGTACACAACGGTACTTATACAGTCGGTGAAATAAAAAAAGAGCTTTCAGAATCAGGCATCCCGGTGAGATTTTAAAATAAAATTATCAAAAGTAAGAAAACAGTTTTTAACTTATTCAGGAGGTTCAGATGAACAAAAAAATTTTAAAGTCAGCGCTTTTCTTTCTTTCGATAGTTCCGCTTTTTGCACAAACATGGCTTGACAGTTCAGTTCCATCATTCAAAGAAGCATATGAAAACATTTTTGAAAATGTAGGCTTTGCCTGTGAATATGGAATCAAGGGATGGAGCGAAAAAGAACTTGCAACACCAGAGGTACAAAAAGGACTTTCAAAACATGCCTCAACTATAACTATGGGAAATGAATTCAAACCTCAGTTCATAATGGCATGGTGGGGAAAAAATCCTCTGGTATCAAAAGAAACCTTTACGGCATCAAACAAGGTTACAATAAAAACACCTGTATTGAACGGTTTTGCTTCAATTGATGCAATTCTCGAAATATGCAGAAAAAACAACCTTAAAATGCGCGGACACGTTCTTGTATGGCATTCACAGACAGAGGAAGCTTTCTTTCATGTAGATTACAATACATCAAAGCCATATGTTTCAAAGGAAGAAATGACTGCAAGACAGGAATGGTATATAAAAACAGTTTTAGAGCATATCAAACAATGGGAAAAAGCAAACAACAATGGAAAGCATATTATCTGGGCATGGGATGTAGTAAACGAAGCAGTTGCAGACGGCTCATCGGAGTTACGAAAGGAATCTTCCTGGTATAAAATATATAAGAACAATGAATTCATTATCAATGCGTTCAGATTTGCAAATAAGTATGCACCGAAAGATGTCCTTTTATGCTACAATGATTATAACTGTACTGATCCGCTTAAACGAAAAGGCATTATGAATCTTATTACTCAGCTCCAGAAAAACAGTACCGGTGAACTTCCTGCAAGAATTGACGTAATGGGCATGCAGTCTCATATCTCGAAAAAAACAAAAATATCTGATATTGATAAGGCAATAAATGATTTTATTTCTAAGAATGTTGACGTTCACATTACCGAGCTTGATATTGCCACCGAAGAAGCCTATAAACCGGAAGAACTCGCACAAGTCTACAGCAATGTTTTTAAAAATTACATTAAGAACAGAAAGACTGTTTCTAAAAAAGGTGTAAGTTGTGTTACTATCTGGGGATTAAATGACGAATCAACCTGGCTCAATTCTCCGGATCAGATTAAATGGCATCAGAATAAAAAACAATTTCCTCTTCTGTTCGAACTCAAGAACAAAAAATATACACCAAAACCGGCATTCTATTCTGTAATTGAAGCGGCATCTACCCTGTAACGCGCACGGGAAGTTTCTGTTTCAAAAACATCAACGGCAGAAAGATACGGTGTTTTTTTACCCGGGGTGAAGGTCAGATCTTCACCCTGATTTTTTAACTCACTTATAATCCCTTCGTAGATAAACATTGCTATACGTTCTGCACTCGGATTCTGTTCAAAAATCTCAAAATCATTAAGATTAGTGTGATCAAGTTTTTTACATATTTTCCTCAAGGCGTCCTTAAGTTTTGAAAAATCCATGAGCATTCCGCCTTCATTCAGCACACTGCCGCGAACATGAGCATAAACCTTATAATTATGACCGTGCAGATTTTCACACTTACCGTTGTAATCTTTTAAAAAATGAGCCGCAGCAAAATCGGCCGTTACGCGTACTTCAAACATAATTCTTATTATATCACTTTTATATTTTTGAGCAAACAGTTATAATATCATCATGACAAAACAACTTTCACAGATTCTGCCTGCATTCCAGAACGAAGTCGTTGCCGCAGACGGAACTAAAATTACAGATTTATCAGAAATCAATAATATACAAATTTCAAATCTCGTATTTGACTCACGCGAAGTTACAAGGGATTCACTTTTCTTCGCACTTCCAGGAACTCACACAGACGGTAATAATTTCATTGAACAGGCAATCCTTGCAGGTGCAAATGCCGTTGTTTTTCAGGGAGATTTTACATCGCAACAAAAAGAAAAAATATCGAAGGCTATCATAAAGCGGACTTTAGACAATGCAATTTCAAATGACCTTCCAAAATTTGCTCCGGCATTAATAAAGGTTTCAGATGCGCGTTTTGCAATGGCGCCTCTTTCATCACGCTTTTATGATAATCCGAGTGAAAGACTTATCATAATCGGAGTAACAGGAACTGAAGGAAAATCAAGCACGGTAAGCTTTATATGGCAGTTATTGAAGGCATGCGGTAAAAAAGCAGGCTTTATCTCTACCGTTGAATATTCCTTTGGCGATGAAGCACTTGCAAATCCGCAGCATCAGACAACTCCGGAAGCACCGATTATACAGCATCATCTGAATGAAATGCTTGAAAACGGCTGTGAATATGCAGTTATAGAAGCCTCCTCTCACGGACTTTCTTCAAAACTCAACAGATGCGGAAACATTCTTTTTGACTGCGGTGTATTCATGAACGTAACACTTGAGCATCTTGAATTCCACAAGAATTTCGAAACCTACCGTTCAGATAAGGCAAACCTTTTCCGGTCTCTTGACAGACATAATCACATAAAAACAATTGCCGGTGAAAAAAAGAAAATCAATTCAATCGGTATTGTAAATCTCGAAGATCCATCCGCACAATATTTCATTGATTCAACAAATCATCCGGTATACGGTTTTACAACGGAAGGCAAAGCAGGAAAAGCGGCAGCGGAAACAGGCGGAAATGCAATTCCTCTTCCACCAATTCCAGCAAACCTTCGCTATATGACAGGTCATAACATCGCTTCTGCAACCTATGGTCTTTCGTTTGATATAGATGCCGACGGTGAAAATGCAGTTTATCCGGAAAACTATGATCCGGTTCAACCGCGCAACCACACTCATTTTTCGGTAAAAGCATCACTTCCTGGTGCCTTCAATTCATATAATCTTATGGCCGCAATTACAGCAGTCAGCAGTGTTACAGGCATGAACTTTGAAGAGCTTGCAGAAAAAATTCCTATGCTTACTCCTATAAAAGGACGCATGACAGTTATTGATGAAGGCCAGCCGTTTGAAGTAATAATTGATTATGCACATACACCTTCAAGCTTCGAAACGATTTTCCCTCCTATAAGAAAAAGATGCAGCGGAAGGATTTTTGCAGTTTTTGGAAGCGGTGGGGAACGGGATCTTACAAAACGTCCGCTTCAGGGACAGATTGCCGCAAGATTCTGTGATGTAATAGTTCTTGCAGATGAAGATCCACGCGGTGAAGATCCTGTTGAGCTTTTACAGATGATTGCAGAAGGTGCAGTTAAAGAAGGAAAGATTATGGGTGACAACCTGTATATAATACATGACAGACCTCAGGCAATCCGTACAGTCTTTAAAATGGCACAAAAAGGAGATATTGTCCTTCTTTTGGGAAAATCTCATGAAAACAGCATAATTTACAAAGATTATACAATGCCTTATGATGAAATATCAGAAGCAAAAAAAGCATTAAAAGAAATGGGAGAATTCTAATATGAATATAGCAGTAATATACGGCGGACGTTCCGGTGAACATGAAGTAAGCCTTATTTCGGCAGCAGCAATAGCAGGCGGAATCAAAAAAGAACACAGGGTTATACTCATCGGTATTACAAAGGAAGGAAGATGGTATCTTCAGGACAATTCAGAATACGAAAGAATCTGCAAAGATACAAAAGCAGTGCTTACAATAAAGGAAGATGAATCTAAGGCAGTTACAATTGTTCCGGCCGGTAAAAAACACGCTTTTCTTGCAGGCGGCAAACCTCTCGATATAGACATAGTTTTCCCTGCCCTTCACGGAACTTACGGTGAAGATGGTACTATCCAGGGACTTTTTGAAATGGCAGATATTCCATACGTCGGTTGTACTACTCTTGCTTCTTCACTTACGATGGATAAAGAAAAAACAAAGATGATCTGGCAAAGCGTTGGTCTTCCTGTCGTACCTTATATCTGCGTTAAACGAAGCGTAATCTTAGACAGCATTGTTTATGATTCAGTTATTGAAGAAGCAGAAAAAGAGCTTTCTTATCCTATGTTCGTAAAACCATGTTGTGCCGGAAGTTCAAATGGTGCTTCAAAAGCAAACAACCGTAAGGAGCTTAATTTTGCAGTTATGGAAGCGTTTGAATGGGATGACAAGATTCTTATAGAAAAATCACTGAATAATGCCCGTGAAATTGAATGCTCGGTAACAGGCAATTCCGTTACTTTCCCTCCCGACAGTGAAGTAGAACAGGTTACAGCCTATATCCCGGGAGAAATTGTTCCTAACCATGATTTTTATGATTTTGATGCAAAATACAACGATCCTGACGGCGCTAATCTTCTTATTCCTGCAGAGCTTAATGAAAACGATCTTGAAAAAATCAGGAAGACTGCATGTGCCGCGTACAAGGTTCTTGATGCAACTGGTCTTTCACGCGTAGATTTCTTTATTGACAGGGATACAAAGGCAGTATATCTGAACGAAATAAATACACTCCCGGGTTTTACTCCGATCAGTATGTTTCCCAAAATGTGTAATGCAGCGGGATTGGATTTCGAAAATCTTGTTGAGCTTTTAATACAACAGGCTCTTGCAAGATATGAAGCAAAAAATAAACTTAATACAAGCCGTTAAATAAAATGAATTGATAAGAAAAGTTCAACCGGCTTTTCTTATCAATATCATACAAATTAAATCAGCAGTTTAAGACTCTTACAATACTACCGTTCAGAATAATAAAGATAAAATCAAGAACCCACAAAAGATTCCAGCCGAAGAAAAGACGGATAAGTCCTGCTATGATTTTACCCTCTGAGAATCTTGCAATAATTCCCATAATCGGGCCAAGAAAAAGACAAAGAAGAATACTTACGATTCTGCCAAGTCCAAAATAATCTTTTTTTCCTTTTGCCATAAATGCACTCCTAAAAAATAATGTCATAATAATTATATCTCATTTTTCGTGAAAATAAACATTTTTTTAATGAACATAATGCTGTTTGTGTAAATTGACTTCAATGCCTTTCTATGTTAAAATAATTTAATTATTTTAAACAATTATATAAGGATAAAAATATGAAAAAAGGTGTTCTTTACACAGTTGGTTCAATCATAATTTTAGTAATCAGCTTCATTGCATTTATTCTTCCATCATCACTCGGCGGCGCTGCAGAAATGAATGGAACAGTATACGGAGAGTATAACGGCAGAAAAATCAGTACAAAACAGGGCTCTGATTTTACACAGGCAATCGCAAATCATTATAATTCCGCAAAGAACAACGGAACAGAAACTCAGACAGGAACAATCTATTACAGTGCGTTCTATGATACAGTTACAAAATATGCTTACGAAGATTTCGTAAATGCATCGGGCTACAAGGTACCTGAAGAAGCAATCAATCGTACAATCCGACAGGTATTTACAGATGAAAACGGAAACTACGATAAAAAGCTTTCACGCCAGGTTGAAGCTTCTACAATTGCAGAATGGAAAAAACAGCTTGCCGGTGATTTAATCGGACAGAGATTTTCAGATGATATTTTCGGCGAATCAAAAACTTTAGGAAAAGAAAGCATCTATGGTATTAAATCATCAGATGCAGAAACTGCATTCCTTGAAAATCTTGCTTCTGAAAAACGCGGCTTTGATTATATTGCATATTCAAAAGCAGATTATCCTGATGAAGAAATCAATAAATTCGCTGCTTCAAATAAAGACAAATTCAGAAAATATGATTTTTCACTTATCGTATGTGACTCTAAGACAACTGCAGAAAAGGTTTTAAACCGCATTACAAAAGAAGAAATCACTTTTGAGGATGCAGTTCCTGAATATTCATCAATGTATTACAGCAGCACAGAAGGAAAGCTTCTCAACGATTTTGAATATCAGATTGAAAACATGCTCAAAAACAAAGAAGATATGAATCAGCTTAAAGATATTGCAGTCGGTTCACTTTCACTTCCTCTGGAATCTTTAAACGATGAATTCCTTATTTTCAAAAAGAATGCCTCACCTGTTGACTGTGATATTACAAACGATGAAAACTTCAAGGCAATCAGGCAGTATGTTTCTACTTATGAATCAGGTCTTATCGAAGATTATTTCAGTGCAAAGGCAGTTCAGTTTACTACAAAAGCACTGAATTCAGATTTCGATGCCGCATGTGAAGAATATGGACTTACAAAAAAATCTATTGCTCCATTTGCCCTGAACTACGGAAACGTTTCTGTATTAGGTACTTTCAGTCCCGGAGAAGATCTCGAAGGTGCACAGAACAATGAAAATTTCTTAAAGACAGCCTTTTCTATGAAAATGGAAGAAATATCTTCACCGGTCGTTGTAGGAAATAATATTGTTGTCCTTAAATTTACAAATACAGAATCAGTTGAAAAGGATGAAACTGCTTATCTTACATTCAACGCTCAGCTCGACGGATATGACAGATCATCTGTAAATCAGGCAATTCTGAAAAGTCCTAAATTAAAGGATAACTTCCTCAATACATTCTATCAACAGATGTATGATGCTGAATAAACCTGAAATTGAACAGACAAATCAAGGTTTAACAGTATCTTATCAAAACCGTCTGCTTTATTCAAAATACAATCCATCGAAAGCAATAAAACAGACGGTTTCTAACTTAAACTATCTTCCAGGTACAATTTTTCTTTGTCTCTCCCCTGTTCTTGATTATGGTTTTAATGAACTTTTAGAATCGATGAAGGAAGACAGCATCATTTTATGCTGTGAGCTTGAACAATCCCTGTATGATTTTGAAGTTATTAACAAAAGCATTCCGAAAAACAACAGCATTGCATTTTTAACTAAGGATGAAATCATAAACCTTCCGTTTCTGCTTCAAAAAAACAATGTCGTTTTCAATGACGGCACAAAATTAAAAAAAAGCGGAACTTATAAACGCGTTGTAAGAATAGATATGTCGGCGGGGGTTCAGTTTCATTCTGAATTTTACGATGAGCTTTATTCAGCATGCGTAAATTCAATCCTGACATATTGGGCAAATCGTGTAACCCTCACTAAATTCGGAAGACGCTATTCAATGAATTTTTTCAGGAATTTAAAGCTTCTTCCGCAAACTGTTCCGGTTGAATCATTTTTTAATTCAATTTCAAAACCGATTCTCGTATGCGGAGCCGGACAAAGCCTTGATAAAACAATTCAGGAAATTATAGAAAGAAAAAACGATTTTTATATTTTATGTGCAGATACAGCCTTAAAACCTCTGTTAAAATATAATATTATTCCGGACGGTGTTTTTGTTGAAGAAGCACAACATATCATTTCAAAGGCCTTCATCGGAACTTTAAATAAAAACATTCATCTTTTTGCATCACTCTCATCTCTTTTTCAGATTCCGGCAGCATATGATAAATGCAGGGTGTCTTTTTTTACGACAGTTTATACACAGTCTGAATTTCTGGAAAACCTTATTAATCAAAACCTTCTTCCGCCTGCGAACAATCCTTTCGGATCTGTGGGATTAACGGTAGTCTGGTATGCGCTGAAATTCCGCAGAAATAAAGATGTAAATGTTTTTGTTACCGGCCTTGATTTTTCATTTTCAAAAGGTCTTACGCACACAAGAAATGCTCCTTCGGTCATAAACACACTGATTGAATGCAGCAGATTAAAATCTCTGAACAATTACGCCTCTTCATTCGGACCAGGCTCAGAGCAGATTCAGGATAAAAACAATCTACCGGTTTATACTACGCATACACTTAAAACCTATGCAAATCTTTTTAATCATCTGTTTGAAAAAACGGAAAATCTTTTTGATATTTCACACACCGGATTAAAACTGAATATTGAACATAAGGATATAACGAATACAAAGGGGACAACCCTCGCTGTTCAGGAACTAACTGTTCCGGCAGAAACAATGGGGACAACCCTCGCTGTTTCAGGTTACCGGAACAAACAAAAGCTTGAAAATTATTTTAAAGATGAAATAAACGCGCTTGAGGAGCTTACCGATTTATTGACAAATAAACAACCGATGGAAGAAGAAATACGTTCAAAAAAAATAAAGGAACTTGCAGAACCAAGAGAATATCTGTATCTTCATTTTCCTGACGGCCACAGCTTTAACTCAGGAATTTCTTTTTTAAAAAGAATACGAAGCGAAATTGATTTTTTTCTGAAATACCTGAGAGACTGATTAATCGTCTGATTCTTTTAAAACTGCAAGGAATGCGCTCTGAGGAAGCTCAACATCGCCGACCATCTTCATGCGTTTTTTACCTTCCTTCTGTTTTTCAAGAAGCTTTCTCTTTCGTGTAATATCACCGCCGTAACATTTTGCAAGAACATCCTTTCTTACAGGATTAACTGTTTCTCTTGCGATAATCTGACCACCGATTGCTCCCTGAATTGCAACCTTGAACTGCTGTCTTGCAATTTCTCCCTTAAGCCTTTCACAAACCTTTCTGGAACGTTCAACTGCATTTGCCTTAAAGGTTAAAAGTGAAAGTGCATCGACCGGTTTACTGTTAATAAAGATATCAACCTTTACAAGATCTGTAGGACGGTAACCGGTAACCTCATAATCAAAAGAAGCATATCCACGACTGTAGCTTTTTAATCTGTCGTAAAAATCAAAAAGAACTTCCGAAAGAGGCATTTCATAAGAAAGCTCAACACGTTTTGTATCAAGATACTGCATGTTAGTCTGAACACCTCGTTTTTCGGTACACAAAGCCATTATAGAACCGAGATATTCTGCCGGTGTAATTATGCTTGCCTTGATGTAAGGCTCTTCGGCATCCTTTATTCTTCCCTGCGGATACTCCGATGGATTATCAATATACATGTCTTCGCCATTCTGAAGATGAAGAAGATAACGTACGCTTGGAGCAGTGAATATTACCGACTGATCAAAATCACGCTCAAGACGTTCCTGAATTATTTCAAGATGAAGAAGTCCAAGAAATCCGCAGCGGAAACCGTTTCCCAAAGCAAGCGAATTGTCTTTTTCATAAATAAGACTTGCATCATTAAGCTTTAGTTTTTCCATCGAATCCTTTAATTCTTCATAATCGTTTGAATCCATAGGATAGATCGAAGAATAAACAACAGGCTTTACTTCTTTAAATCCAGGAAGCGGTTGTTCAACTGGATTTTCCATCGAAGTAATTGTATCACCGACCTTTACATCGCTTACAGTTTTTAATCCTGAAATGATATAACCGACATCGCCTGCTTCAAGCACACCGGTTTCTTCATAATTGATTTTAAAAATACCGCACTGTTCAACCTTATACTGGGTATTAGTGCTCATCATCTTGATTAAATCACCGGTTTTAAGACGGCCTTCCATCACCCTTACATGAACTACAACTCCACGGTAAACATCATAATGACAGTCAAAAATTAAAGCAGCAAGCTTACCTTCAGGATTTCCCTGTGGCGGCGGAAACTTTGTTACTATTGCTTCCATTAAATCATCAATGCCTTCACCAGTTTTAGCCGAAACGCACATTGCTTCAGAAGAATCAAGTCCGAGCTCTCCGTCTATCTGTTTTTTACACGATTCAATATCGGCAGAAGCAAGATCTATTTTATTGATTACAGGAACCATTGTAAGATCATGCTCAAGCGCCATGTACATATTTGAGACAGTCTGACTTTCTACACCCTGAGTTGCATCTACTAAAAGCAGTGCTCCTTCACATGAAGCAATTGCCCGGGAAACCTCGTAGGAAAAATCAACGTGTCCCGGAGTATCTACAAAATTAAGCTCATAATCATGTCCATCCTTCGCATGATATGGAATAGTTACTGCCTGACTTTTAATTGTAATTCCACGTTCACGTTCAATATCCATATTATCGAGAATCTGATTCATCATCTTCCGGTCATCGACAATCTTTGCCTTTTGAATAAGTCTGTCGGCAAGAGTAGATTTTCCATGGTCAATATGTGCGACAATACAAAAATTCCGCTTATATTTCATTTCAGTCATGTAAGTACTCCAGAAATTAAAAATAATTAAATCCGTCTAAAGGTGCGGCAATCACAATCGAACAGTCTATATAACCCTTTGTTTTTCTTTTTACATAAATCTGTGCAAAAAATCCTTCCTGATTATAATCAAACTGAACCTTCTGAACTGTGACAGGATCCATTTCCGAAAGATTCATTTTATCGGCAATTGATCCCCTTATAACATCAACTATTGTATAAGAATTTTTGAATGCTGTCGATGAATTCTGAAGCTTCATTCCGAAAATAGGAATAAAAGAATCTGCAATAAAATCACTTTCAAAAAAACTCTTTACAGGATATTTAGGACGTTTTTCAAAATAAATGACTGTCTGTTTTAAATCCCCGTTACCGTCAATATATCTGCATGGTAAAATCGTAGACACATCATAGTTCATCATAAGAAGATGAAAATCCTTAAGTGAATTTACTTTTTTACCGTCAATTTCCTTTATAATAAAATCCTTGTTTAACTTTGAAAATTGTGCAACTGAACCGGGCATTACATAATAAAGCTCAACACCTGATGCCTTGTTTTTATCTTTAAAAGTATGTCCGTAAGCACCGATCCAGCTGTGACTAACCTTGTCGCCCTTGTATAAATACGGAAGAATCTGTTTCAGATATTCAACAGGAATTGCAAAATTCAATCCCTGAAACTGAATCATACCCGCAAAAACAATTGCCTGTACCCTGAAATTCTGATCGATTAACGGTCCGCCTGAGTTTCCTGAATTCACTGCAGCATCTATCTGAAAAGCACTGAGGATTGTAGTAATATTTCTGTCTACTGCCGAAACAATTCCTGAAGTAACTGTTCCTTCAAGTCCGATAGGTGCACCGATAGCAGAAATTTTATCGCCGATATTCAAATCATCAGAACTTCCAAGCGAAAAAACAAATTCAGGTTCAATCTCTACTTTTAAAAGTGCTAAATCTAAAAGAGGATCATAACCAATTACCTTTGCAGGAATTTTTGTTTCTGTATCTGACAGAAGCTTTATATAGACACGACAGTATCCTTCGTATTTCGGATTAACGCTCGCTTCAATTACATGATGATTCGTAATTACATATCCGCGCCTGTCGATAAAAAAGCCTGAACCGATTACGACATCCATTTTACCGCTTCCGTTCTCGACCTTCATTCCCTTGTCTACCCAGACTGTTACCGACGCATTTATACAATCCTGAATTGTTTTCGGAAGCTTTGATTTATCGCTTGTAAACCCCGGAACATCCTTGTTCAAAAAATCATTTATTGTTTTTTCAAACTGAGCGTTTCTATATCCGAATACCTGAAGTGATTTATAATATTTATTTGCCTCGATATAATTTTTCTGTTCCAGCGCATTCTGTGTTTTTTCAATTACGATTTTTTTGCATTCTTCTTTTAACTCCGGATCATCGAGAAAATACGAACGGTAAAGCGCGTAAAGAGGCTTATCCTTTTGAAAATCACGGATTTTATTTTTTTCAATGGATGCTATTTCTGAATCACTATAATCAATAGGTTTTGCAATTTCTGAAGGCTGCTTTATTGTTTTACAAGCAGAAATCAAAAACAAAGAGACCATTATAAAAAGCACATTTATTTTTTTCATTTTATTAATTATCCAGCATATATTTACAGAAATATTTATCATTAACCTTGATTACGGTAAGAAATATCCCCTTGTCAGTTATTGAATAAAGCTTTCCTGGAGTAAGTTCCTTTCCTATTCTGGTAAAAATTATATTTTCCATTTCTTCTGTTCCCTTCGTGCCGATCCAGTAAACATCAAAAGCCTTTCCCTGAATGACATCGACGGTTTTATTATCAGAAAGATGAATCTTTTCCGGAAATGAATTAAGATTTACGACAGTAACAATCCTTGCACCGTTTTTATCGAAAAATGAATACTCTTCCGTTAGCGGTTCATTTTCTTTTAGAGGCTTCCTGTAATAAACTTCATCAAAGCGGCCATCACCGTTTACATCCCAGCGTGAATATTTACCGCCGAAACCTAAGTACTCCTCCTGAAAATCAATGATAGTATCACGGTCACTGTCAATCTCAATTTTTTCAAGATAAATATTTTCGATTAACTGAGTATTTCCGAAAACTTTATTTATAAAAGCAATATCATCCTTTGTATTGAAAATTCCCTTGGAATCAAGATTATAGAATTCTGCTGTTTCAAACTGCCCGTCGCTGTCATTATCTACATAACGGATAAAAGGAAATCCACCCTGCATCTGAGCATAAGCATATTTTTCTTCATCTGCAGTAAAAGTAACGGCAACAGGCTTTCCCTTATAGATTGTATAATCAAGGACAGCACCCGGACGTTCATCAGATTTTATCTGAATGCTCGATGCCTTTCTAAGAAGGAACTGTGCATCCGGTGCCGAAAAATCTGACGATATAAGAGGGATGTAAAAATCAACGCCTGCTTTTTTAAGAGGAATTGAAACAGACATTTTGAAAGGCGAATAGACAAAATCACTGCTAAGATAATTGAATGTTGACGACTGATTCTTGAACACAACCTGCTTTACGCGCGGATAGATATCGTAAGATAAATCGGTATTTACGTTTTCAAACCTTATGGACTTTGGGACTCCGAAATCACATTCAGAATTAATTTCCAGAAGCTCATCATTGTTTTCGTCATATAAAACACTGACAGCCCTTCCCCGCTCATATTTTACGATAAGCTCGGTAAGAAGATCCAGATTTTCATCTATATAGATGGTTCCGCTGTAAGAATTCAATGTATCATAAAGATTTTTCTTTAATTCCTTATCCTTAATGAGATTTGAAAATGCTTCAAGAATCGTAAGATAATGACCGCTTTCTGTTGTAGTAAAAAAGATATTGAATGCTTTTTCTTCAGATATTACACCTGCTTTCAGGGCCGCATAAGCATATAACGTAAGATTATTCGTTTTTTCACCGATTCCACGAAGAAGTCGCTGCTGCTCCTCGCCTGTTACAAACATCGAAGCCATAACTTCCATTTCTATGTCGTTTGTCCTGTAATCCGGAAAATGAAGAATATAATCCTTTGCAATTTCAACAACATCCTGAGGAATCTTATAACTCACACCGGAACGCTCCGCATTAATCAGGAATACAGATTCAAACATAAAGAATAATTTCGGGAAACGTTCATCCTTAGGATAAATCTTCCTGCACTGATTGATTTTTGCACGGGCCTGTGCAACTGAATCTTTTGTTCCTATTCTGTAATAATCCTTTATCCTTATAAACTCAGCATCTGCTGAATAAATCAAAGGCTCAGAATTTAAAATTTCAAGTGATTTCTGAAAATCAAGTGTGTCACAAAGAATATCTGCATAAAGAATTCTGGCACTGTTTTTATTATAGTTTACCCAGTTGTTATAGCTGAACGCTTTTGAAATTGATTCAAGGATATCTGCACGTTTATAGTTTAATTTACTCTGACAGTTTGCCTTTATATAATGAAGATCAGAAACAGATTCATCATAAGCAAGTCCAAGTTCCGCGTGATTATAAGCACTTTTATATTCCTGTGCAAGAATACATTTTTCGGCAAGCTTCAAACAGCGTTCTGCAGTTTTTCTGTTTGCCTGCAAAAGCTGACCAGATTGAGCAAAAACCATTGAACCTGTAAAAATAAACAGATTGAAAATAAAAATAAAACTGAACTTTTTCATACTATCCAATTATAAAACCCCGATTGCTTTGCTAAGATACAGATTATCCTCTGTTCCTTTGTCTTTATTTCCTGGATTACAGGAATATACTGACGTTCATTTTCTGAAACATGCCAGTTACTATAAATATCGGCAATTTTCTTCATTTTCCCGTCTGAAGTCTGAATATAATCATCTGTCGAGCAGTTTCTGACTAAAACAGGCAGCTCACAACGGAAACCCGAAAATTCACCGTTTATAAAAAAATCACTTTTTCCATCTCCCGCTGAAATACACTCAAGTGTGCCGAACGGAAAAAGGTATTCCCTGTTATCTTCTATTATATCAGAAAAAAACAAATCAGTATGTTCTTTTTCACTTTTTTTAACAAAAATCTTTTCTTTTTTTAAGATTATATCTAAGTTTGAAAAATGCTTCATACATTCTTTATCCGAGCATTTTATTACATCATCAAGAAAAACCGACGGTATTCTGCTTTCTGACCCGGCAAGATTGCATGCTTTTAATAAAAGCCGTTTTTTAATTCCGTCAGATGAAGAAGAAAAATCCTCCCGGGCAATAACTGCACAATCATTTTCCATTTTTAAAGGGATTGCATTTACCACATCGTTTATAATCTGACTTTCTTCTTCTGATTTTTTGATTGCACCGTAAACTGATTTATTCCAGCCGGTAAAATTTTTATCGAGAAACGGTATAAGCTTATTTCTGATTCTGTTCCTCAAAAACTGATTTTTTTTATTCGTCGAATCGTTACGCCATTTTATTTTCTGCGCTTTAAGGTATTGTTCAATGTCAGATCTGGAAATTGTTAAAAGCGGCCTGATATATTTTCCTCTTTTCATTGGGATGCCGGAAGAACCTTCAGATGAAGAGCCCTGTAAAAATCTCATCAATGCAGTTTCAAGCTGATCGTTGTAATTATGCGCAAGACAAAGGTAATCCGTTTTATGCTCTTTGATGAATTTTTCGAAAAGTTCATATCTTGTTCTTCGGGCCGCATCCTCTGTTCCGCATTTCAATTCATTTGAAATCTCTTTGATTTTTCCCCGCTCAACTGCTTCAAAAACACATTCAACTTTTTTTCCCATCCGATTGAGTTTTTCACAATAAGAAATGACAAACCGGACATCACCTTCTGTTTCCTTTTTTTTACGGATATTATGATTAACTGTTATTACTTTTACAGTTTGACCGCTGAAAATATTTACAATGGAAGTTAAAAGAGCGATGGAATCTGCACCACCGCTTACTGCAACTGCAATATTCTGCTGCTGTTGTGGATTGATTCCGCATGCGAGAAGATTTTTTTTAACTTCAACTTCAAACAAGGATTTTTTCATAAAAAAAGACTGCCCTTTTACAGACAGTCTTTATTATACAACAAAAGATAATTCTTTTCGATAGATTAACGAGCCGGTGAAACTGTTACCAGCGGAAGTTCCATATCTGTAAGAATTTCTACCTTTTTGTCGAGATTAAGATCTTTTACACGCAATGCTTCACTGACATTAATTTTTGAAATATCAGCAACAATTGTTTCAGGAAGATCTGCGATGCATGCCTTAATCTTAATTTTGTTGTTTCTTTCCTTCTTAAAACCACCACGAAGAACACCGGCTGGAGTTCCTTCAAAATGAATTTTAATAGGCATAACCAGTTTCTGGTCTGCATCAGGTACAAAGAAATCTGCGTGCAATGCTTTATCTGTACGGATGTTATATTCAACGTCCTTAATCAAAGCAAGTGATTCCTTACCGTCAAGATTTAATGTAACTGAAGTAGTTGGAGTTACAGATCTCCATACCTTGTTAAATTCCACTTCGCTTACATCAATACTAGTAGCCTCGCCTTTTGCATTATAAACAACAGCAGGGATACGTCCTTCTTTGCGAAGATTTTTAGCAGCTGTTTTACCAGTAACAGTACGTGTTTTAGCATTGATTGTCTGCTTACTCATTTTCTTAAAGCTCCTTATATCCTTTAAAATAGTAAATCTCTGCTACGCAGAGAATAATTCTCCACCCAGGATTCGAACCCGGACTCTAAGCACCAAAAGCTCGTGTGCTACCATTACACCAGCGGAGAAAGTCTATGTATGTTTTTTTTCAATCAGTCAGCTTCACCGCCAACTTCTACATGACCTGCATTAAATTCTGCCAGAATTTTTTCCTGAAGTTCTGTTCTGAATTCAGGGCTTATCGGATGAGCTACATCTTTGTATTCTCCGTTAGCTGTCTTTCGGCTTGGCATTGCAATAAATAATCCGCTTTTACCTTCGATGATTTTAACATTATGAACAACAAAGCAATTGTCAAATGTTACAGTTACATAAGCACGTAACTTTCCTTCATCTTCAACCTTTCTGATTCTTAATTCTGTAATTTGCATAGAAGACCTCCGCAAATAGTTTTTTGTACAACTATATTGTCTGAACGACAACACAATTCCAAGTTCCAGCAAGCAAACTACAAGAGTTCATTGCCTGTTGCCTCAAAGTAAAAACACCAAATACTGTTGAACCAGATCCGGACATATCCGAAAACAAAGCTCCAGACTTTCTTAAATCCTCCATTGCACAGGATATTTCTGAATATTTCCTGCACAACGGCATAGTAAAAGTGTTTTTGAATACCCATTTTTCGACGTCTGCACGATAGACTGCTTCAAGATCCTCGAATAACGGATAATCTACTTTATAATCCGAAACATTCATTTCTGCTAAAAAATCATCTGCAAGCATATATGCTTCTTTAGTAGAACTTGACAGCTTCGGAAATATCAACAACAAAAACAAATCATCACGGGAAGCAATCTTTTTTATTATCTGACCGCGACCTGAAACAAGAGCTGCCCCTTTTCCTTCAGAATCACAATGCATGAAAAAGAAAACATCACTACCGGTTTTATCAGCAATATAATCAAGCTGATTTTCTGATAATGATAACCCGCATATTTTCTGAAGCAATCTGACAAGAGCAGCGGCATCAGAAGAACCACCGCCCAATCCGCCGCCTGAAGGAATTCCTTTTTTTAATTCAACATTAATACCAGGAACATCAACTCCGGCAACTTCACAAAAAACATCATAAGCTGATGTAAGAGTATTTTTCGCAGGCAGAACAACTTGCTGACATTGTACACTGCAGCCTTTTATCTGCTTTAAAGTAACCGTTAATTCATCATATAAATCAACAGTCTGAAAAATACTTTCAATGTTATGAAAACAGTCTTTATCATCCTTAGGATAAACTTTTAAATTAAAATTTACCTTGGCATAAGCCTTTGCATAAAACTGTTCTTTCATCAACATTTATATTATACTGATTTTTGCCCCGTTGTCAAAGGGGAAATCCTGTTATCCATCCTTTTAATAACCATTATCCTCGTACCAGTTTGTATCCTCCGGCGGAATAATGTCACCGAACTGAACAACAGAACTATATGCATTTCCGTCAAAGCTCATAGAATTCCACAGATGAATTACCGCACCTTCTTTTGTTGTTAAAACAAATTCTTTAGAAGTTCCACCCATTGAATTATTTTCAAAAACATATAATTCTGAGGCTTTTATGGTTGTCTTTACTGTCTTGGTGAACTTTGTTGTTTTTAAACCACGAATACTTCCATAAACAGGATCAACACTTCCATCAAATTCAGCTTCTGTCCATGAAAATTTAAATACAGCAGTATTTTTCTTGAGGTTTATGGTTGCAATGACCTGCTGCTGCTCATTTTCATCTGATGCAGAAATTGATTCATAATAGAAGTCGTAACAGTTAATTTCTATCGGTAACTGTGCTGCATCAATTTTCTGCTTAATGTATTTTGAAGAATTCTTTTTATCTTTTACAGGATTAAGTAATTTTCCGGCTCCTGCTTTTTTACCTGTCGAAAGATAATCATACACCTGTTTTATAGAAGCAGCGGCCTTATTTATTCCATCAATTTCAGGCTGAATCTGTTTCTTTATCAATTCACGCTGCTTTGCATACGGATCATAATCAAAATTATCATTTGAAGTTTCAACAGGCATTGAATCAGAATAGCCTTTTACAGCACTGATAACTGCCTTTTTATTTGCCTTAACAATCTGGTAATCTTTTGAATTAACGGTCTCCTTAAGCTGAGCCAGAGGATCAAGCCCCATTGCCTTCATCATTGCCATAGACTTAGAATCTGCACTGCCCATCTCTTCTTCAGCAACAAGAAGTGTAGAACACTGATTTATCATTGCATATTTTTCAACACTATCAGGTGCAGAAATACCGTATTTCTGAAGAATTGCCTCTGCCTTTGCATAATCTTTTTTACCTGCAGTTGCAATTTCTTCACTGTTTAAACCGGCTTTATCAAATTCCTTTTGAATTGTACTAAGATTTTTTGCCCAGTTCTTTACGTCGCTGTCAGTCAATCCTGAACTTTTAGGTTCCGCAAACATTAATGTACAGCACATTACAGCAAGCAAAACACCAGATAATTTTTTCATATAAACCTCCTGAATCATTCGCATAAGAATCTGCTTTTACTAACGATTATAATAAATTATTATACAATATAAAAATCTGACAGACAATTAATTTTTTATTATCTGATTATTTACAGCTTCAAAAACATCTGAGGATCCATCTGCAATACAACCGTAAGATTTCCATTTCTTGTCCGAAGCTCATCAATCATCTCTTTAACCTTCGATTCATCCTTTAAATGCACACTGTAGCTGATAGTAAAAAGTGTTCCCATATTTGAAGTCTTTACATCAGTTAATTCTGATTTAGTAAGATATTTATCAAAAATATCATCGAATACACCGTTATAATTCATATCTTCCGGAATTGTAATCCTTAATATCTGATCTTCAGAAAACTTAATGAAACGGCACATAATAATATAAAAAAATGAAACAATAAACAGAAGTGAAAAACCTACGACATAATATCCTAAAGCAATTGCAACACCAACTGTAAGCGTAAAGAATATATAGAAAATATTCTTCGCATCACCGGGAACAGATCGGAATCTGACAAGAGCGAAAATACCGGCAAGAGAAAGTGCTTTTTTTAAGTCTGTTGCAATAAGCGGAATAACAACTGCAACAACTATCGGTAAAAGAAAAATAGTTGCAACTACGCTTTTCGAATAAGTCCTTCGTTTCTGAGATATGCAGTATCCTGCTGCAATTAAAAGACCTGCCAGAAGTGCAAAACACATATTTATTAAAATCATTTTATCCTGACTTTCCATTCTGAAAAAAAATTCCATAATTATTTATCTCCTTAATAAACTCCGCGTTAACGGTGATGCAGGAGGCATCGTATCGCAGTTTTGCCAACGACAAAATCTGAAGTGATAAAAATTACACGGATGAAATTTTTATCACACCTCTTTTATATTTTTTGAATTCATTTCCATATTTCGAAAATGAACTTTGATATATTTTCCTTTTTGAAAGAAAATGCGCAAACCATAACGGGAAGGATTTAAAAGCCTTTGCTTCCATAAGCCACTGACCTTCTTCTAAAAGCTTATCCCCGTAAACAGGAGAGTCAAGCTGTAAATCATTACGACGACACATAATATTTTTATCAAGCGTTAATCGGAAATCCGAATCATTTTTTTCAAAAAAAGCAAGCCATTCATAAGAAATAAAAACTTTCGGTATAAGACAATAACGTTTCATCAAATCTTTTATTTCAAGAAGAACCTGAGCGTTAATTTTTTCATCAGATGGTATTATCCCTTCTTTTAAAAACTGCTCAGCCTGTGCAAGTGTAAACGAAGTGCGTCTTTTATAAACAACTCCGTCATATTTTTTTTTGATTTCAAGAAAAACCGTTTCATTTTTACTGTGAACCTGTCCATAGCTTCGAAGGCGCAGCTTTTCTTTATAAACAGGTTTTTCCAGACTTTTTATTATAAGCTCATCAGAAGCTGTATCAAAATAAATATTCGATATAGGATACGTTTTTCCATCAGGATTAAAAATATCAGGAACCATATGTTCATTTAAAAGAGGAAGCAGAGAATCAACATCATCCTGAAAAAGCAGATATTTTAATTCAACACGATTATAAATTTCAATTGCCAAAAAAAAACTCCCTTATCTGTTACTAATAAATATCATAATATCAATTTTTCCATTTGACAAATAAAAAATAAAAAATAATAATAAAAATTATCAGTAAATGATTATATCGGGAGAAGAATATGAAGAAAAAAATATTATTTATAATTTCCCTGCTCAGTATTTTTACTGTGCTTCTTTTTGCTGCAGGACAAAAGAAAGGCAAATCTTCTGCAGGAGAAAACAGTAACAAAACTCTTGATTTTATTTTTAATAATCAGACTCTTGGTGAAACTACAATTACAATCAAACGTTCTGAATGGGAAAAATTATGTGATAACTACCGCTTTTTTTATAAGAATGAAAATTCAGTTCATGCAGAAAGTTATGTTTATAAGAAAGACGGTAAAACCTGGACAATGAAAGATATAGGCTTACGATTACGCGGAAACACAAGCCGGTATGTTCCTCAAGGAACAGATAACGGTCGTAAGCAGGGACAAAAAAATGCAACCTGGAATCCTGCTTATTATGATTATGCCGAAAAATCAAACAACGATTACCGTCAGTCTCATTTTAAAATATCGTTCGGTGAATTTTCAGAAGATAAAGATAAAAGCAATAAATTGCTGGCCGGCTGCTTAAAGGGAATGCCTTTAAAACGTCTTGACCATTCATGCGGACGTGAAATTTTCTGCTATGATCTGTTCAGAAAAAACGGCATCTGGACAGCTCCACGTGCAAGTCACACAAGATTAACAATTAATATAATCGAAGATAAAAAGGACAATTCCGTAACAACAATCAATTACGGGGTTTATGAAATGTTTGAAGAAATAAACAAACAATCCCTTAAATCAAGAACACAAAAAGAAACAAATAACAAAAATGCCTGGAAAAACAATAAGGGTAATTTATGGAAATGCGGATATTATGACCTTCCTGATATAAAAAATCGTGAAGCACCGGCATTAACTGACAGTTCCGGAGAAGGCATGGGAGTTGAAGAAGTTAAGATTATTTTTAATAAAGACGGAAAACCTGTAAACAAAATCTGGAAACATTATCCTTTAGATTTAAAGACAAATAAAAAAGAATTTGATTCAGCAAAAAAAGAATTCTGTTCATTTATTAAAGAGCTCAACAATCTTCCGGTTCCTTCAGATGACTCTGATAAAAAAGCAATCAATGAAATAAAAGTTTTTTATGAAAAATGGTTTGATGTTGATTTTTTCATAAAAACCTATGCAATTAATATCATCTGCGGTATGGATGATGATTACTGGAACAATACAAACAATTTCTATCTTTATTTTGATACAGGCACAGAAGACGCTACAAACAAACTTTATTTCATTCCCTTTGATTATGACAATACTCTCGGCTGCAGTATTTCAGAGCCTGGTTTTAAACAGAATCCTCTTGAATGGGGACGCGGACAAAACCGCCCTTTAATCGACAGACTTTTAAGCGTACCGGAATATAAAGAAAAATTTAAAAACTATCTTCTTGATCTTACTTCTGAAAAATCCTTGTGGAATTACAAAAGATGCAGCGGTATTTTCAATAACTGGAAAAAAATGCTTTCTCCATATCTCAACTCTTCTGATTTAAATTTCACAGGTCTCGGTGTCAAATCATTTGAAGATTATACCTGGCAGCCGGCCGGATATTCGGTCATAAACAAGGAAAACAATATTTTTGACGCGACAAGAGATTCTATAAAAAAATGGTTTGCCGGAAATTATCTTCAGATTAAACAATTGAAGGATGATTCTCAAAGTGGAATTAAAATTGAAATTAAAAACATTCCGTCAGACGCCGTAACACGTCATATTTTCTTAAATGATAAACTTGTAAATGAAATATCTCCGGACTGGAAGGATGGGAAAGCAGTTGCATCACCAAAGATTTTAAATACAGAATTTGTTTATCCTTATACGACAGATGGAAAAGCTTACAAATTAAAGGTTGTCTATTTGAACAGGTGGTATGGTGTTTCGGAAACCGCAGAAATAAACGTTACAGCCTCAGGCGGGCAGGGAGAATTCCTTGTTAAAAACAAACCGTCGTACAAAATTACAGACGGAGTTTTAACCTTCAATACACTTCCGGTACTACAGATAGGTCGTGAAAAACCTTCAGCAGAAAATAACTGGGAAAAATATTATTGTCTTGAAATTCAATCAATAGACTGGAAATATCAGAGCTGGAATTATCTCGGCTTTTCTCCTGATAAATTCAATTTCAGGGGAAAGAATAATAATGGTGAAGAAATTGTAAAAGACAAAGATTCTCAGTTAATGTTTAAACTTTATTACGTAATAAATAATGAAATTTACGGAGACTATCGTCTTATTATTTATGAATATGACGATACAAAAAGTTTCAGGATAAAATAAAAAAACGGTTGTCAACAAAAAAATCTATTGTCAAAATTTTAATTATTTTACATAATGCTTTATGGGAAAAATCTCCTTAATTCTTTCAGATCTGGACGGAACTTTATTTCATAACGACAGGTCTATTTCAGATTATTCAAAAGCAACAATTGCACAGGCTCAAAAAAAAGGAATCCTTTTCGGTATTTCAACTGCACGGGCAAAAGTAAATGCCCTGAAATTTCTTGACGGAATAAAGCCGGATGTTCTTATTACAAACGGCGGAGGCATGGTTTTCTATAAAAGCAAAAAAATTTATAACTGTGCATTTTCCATACAGGAAACTAATGAACTTATAAAAAAAGCCTTTGAAGTTTTCGGGAAAGATGTAGTATTAAGCGCAGACAATGAAAACGGTGTTTATTCAAATTCAAAAGAAGAGCTTCCGGACAGATTCTGGACCTTCAACGATTTTTCTGCCTTTAACGAGCCGTGCATGAAAATGTGCATAGAATCTCTTGATAAAGAAAAAGTTTCACTTGTTGCCTCTATCTTTGGACCTGATAAAATTGATTTTCTCCCATTTTCTGACATTCCATGGTATAAACTCAGCAAAAAAGGAGCTACAAAAGAAAAAGCAATCGAAGCTTTATGCGGATATTTAAACCTTTCTTCAGAAAATATTGCTGCTTTCGGTGATGATTTTAATGACATCGGCATGCTTAAATTCTGCGGGAAAGGAATTGCCATGCAGAATGCAATTAAAGAAGTAAAAAACTCTGCTGATGAAATTTGTCTTTCAAATGAAGAAGATGGAGTTGCAGAATGGATCAAGGACAATATACTTTTATAAATCGTTTTTATTGTGCAGACTGCTGCTTTTTTAGAAATTCAACTAAAGCCGGAAGGTAAAGACGATCCTCATGCGCAATATGAGTATTAATCCAGTCATAAAGAAAATGTGCAAATTTTATTGCTTCTGTAATTGAAATTGAATCTATCCTTAAACTGTTTATTTTGCATTTTTCGGTAAATGCATCATGTGAGGCTTTATGCTCTTTATATCCATCGAAACCGGAAGCCAGCATAAGTCGTTCTTCTTCCTTAAAATGAGTCGCGGCATAATTAAGGCATTTATCGAGAGTTTCTTTTATAAGCTCATGATAGTTTTCGGAATCCTTTGTACGCAGCAGACTCTGATAAAACTCATCACATAAATTTACAAGAGTTTCATGTTGTTTATCTATAACAGGAATTCCTATTTTAAACTTAGGATCCCATTTTATAAAGGTTTCTGAATTGGATATTGCCGTATATTTGATTTTCATAATTGCCTCTGATTAATTATACCACAGATTTCAAATGATGCACTTTATTTTACAACATATTTTTTAAAATACAATCATGAAAAGAAAACGCCTTTAACAAAAATTTCTATTCCTATGCCAATCAATATAATTCCGCCAAAAATTGAAGCCTTTGAACTTAAATGACTTCCCGCCCTTTTTCCAATAAACAGACCTGTCATGCAGATTATAAACGTAACTGCGGCAATAATCAGCGATGAAGTAAATGCCATTAAAAATCCGTAGTCAGCAATAGTAAAACCAACCGAAAGCGCATCAATCGATGTAGCAATTCCCTGAACTGCAAGAAGCGGAAAAGTAAGAAGTTTTTTTTCTGATTCATCACCTTTGTTTTCATGAAATGCTTCCCAGATCATTTTTCCACCGATGTAAAGAAGAAGAATGAGGGCAATCCATGGAACGAAATAATTGAACTTATTGAAATATTCAACAATCGTATGAACGCAGAACCAGCCGATTAAAGGCATTGCAAACTGGAAAAAGGCATAGACACCTGCAATAAAACACATCCGGCTTTTTTTCATTTCTGACTCATTAAGTCCGTTAGCAAGAGAAACTGAAAAAGCATCCATCGCAAGTCCGACGCCAAGGAGAATACTGTTAGTAAAAAAGATAAAATTCCATTCCATAATGTTTCGTTAAAAAAAAAACGTCATCCGAAATTTCATTCAGCATAAAAAACTTATGATAAATAAAAAACGAATGACGTTATAAAAAATTATTTTGCTCTTTCGAGGAATGAACCGTCTCTTGTATCAATTACAATTTTATCATCTGTATTAATAAACAATGGAACACGAACTTCAATTCCTGTATCAAGTGTAGCAGGCTTCATTGATTTTCCTGAAGTATCACCCTTTACACCTGGTTCACAATATGTAACTGTACGTGTAACTCTTACAGGAAGATCAATACCTACAGGCTTTCCTTCGTAGAAAGTAAGGTTTACTTCAAGATCATCATCCGGAGTAATATAACCTGCATAGTCTCCAAGATCTTCTTTTGCAAGTTCAAACTGTTCATAAGTATCCTGATCCATAAATACAAAAGTATCACCATCGATGTAAGAAAGCTTTGTTACATGTGATTCAAGATCTACCTCGTCAAATTTTTCACCGGCATCAATACCAAGATCCATTGTAGAATTGGTAACAAGGTTCTTAACTCGAAGACTTGTAACCATACCAGCACGTCCTGATCTTTGTCCAAGCATTTTCTGAACAATGAGAGGATTTCCTTCATACATAAAAGCTGTACCAACTTTTAACTGTGATGTCATTAACATAATATAAAACCTCAAAAAATAAATTCAAATTATTTTTATATTATAGTGATTTTTTCAATAAATGTCATTAAGTTAGAGCAAAGGTCTCCGTTTTTTCTTAAATCTATCGCAAAATTTTCATATCCTTTTCTTAAGCTTTCAAGCTTCTGCAAAAAATCATCTGTATATTTTTCAAGAATTTCATCGCTTTCATTACGGTTAAAGGCAAGCATAAGGTTTTCGATCACCGGAAATTCTTCATCAGAAAAAAATTGCTTCATTCTGTTCAAAAGAGCCTGCACCTTTACCAGCTGATATTCATCACTCTGAGGATACGCATGCCACACAAAAGGAATTCCGGAAAGACATGCACGACTCATGGTTTCTTCTCCGCGGATAAATAAAATTGAACATTTCTTAAGCATTTCATCCCATTCATATAAATCAAGATAATCAAGGATTTTCAGTTCAGCAAAAGATTCTTTTTTGTTTTTTTTCCATGCATTTTCAAAAGAAGCACATCCTTTTCCCTGCGCCAGAAGGATTTCTTTAAATCGGCTTTTTTTAACTGCATTTATAATTCCATCGAAATTCTTATCGTAAGTAAAAATTAAAACCGGTCCATCCTTTCTGTAACTGACACCCTTTTCCCATCCTTCGTCAATAATCAATCCGCCTGTTTTTGAAGTAAATCCGGGCATAAAATTCACCTTCTGAACCTTTGAACTTCTTGTAAGCGATTTAAGGCAATGAAAATCTTCTGCATATGCTTCAGCGGTAAGATAATCAATCATTATAATCTGAATAGTTTTATTCATCTCATCTTCAAAAAGAATTTTTTCAAGCCAGGATGGACGTCCGCACTGGAAGCATTCTAAAATCACACCGGTTTTATCAGCCGAAGATATGTTTTTTTCTTTATCATTTGAAAACGAAGCATAACAAAAATCATAAGCATTCCAGTCATAAACCTTTATTCCGTTTAAGTCCTGAAGCTTTTGAGATATATCAACGCTTCTGCATATTTTTTTAAACGCGCTTAAATCATCAACAATAAGATTGATTGTATTCGAAGGATTTATTTTTTTAAGACGAGTGGCCATCCGGAATGTAACTCCGATATCGCCGAAATTATCTACAACCTTACAGAGAATTGTAATAATCATTTTAATTTACTTTACTGTAAAGTCCGCTTATTTCTTCGCGCCATTCAGATTTTTTTTCTTTATCATCCCATTCAATGACTTTTTTGATTGTAAAATGACGCTGATCACGTGGATTTTCATAAGAAAGGATTCCGAATCTTCCCTGCCCTATATAGGCAATTTTCTCATTCGGAAGGAGCTTTTCACTTTTTTCTACTTCACCGATTGCACATTCAAAATGGATTGGTTTTCCGCTTTCTTTATCTGACATGCAGCTTGTAATTTCTGTAATAGGATTTCCGCATTTAGCACAGAGAACTTCACGTGCTTTTATTTCGGAAATAGCTTTTTGTCTTTCTAAACGGACAGATTCATCTTCGTATTTATTTGTTTCATTTACAGTCTGCTGATTGTTTTTCTGGTTGTTTCTCTGATTATTCCATTTTTTCTTGTTACGACGATTCTTGTCCATTTTTTTCCTCTGCTATTGTTCGCGCAGTTTCAACTCTTCAGGATTTTCAACTAATTTCGTACTGATTACATACGCAATCCGCTGAATTGCACTGTCGAGATATTCCTCACTATGTATTTTTTCGCGTAATTCCAATATACGCTCGTGCAGGATTTCATCTTTAGTTTTTTCAAGGACTAAAGTTCCTGCATTTTTTGTTGCACCACGAATCATAAAGACTCCAAACCTTTATTCTGTAAAAGCATTTTCAATATGATACACACAGGGATACCCCGGCATATCAAGAATAATTACATCGAAACGAATGTAACTGTTACTATATTGTCGATGATTTATCAGAAAACGTTTAGAATTTTTTACAATCCTTGACAATTTCTTTTGATTTAACACGCCTAAAAGCATGTCTTTTGTGGCATTCGGAAGGGTTTTTACCTCAACAAACACCAGATAATCATCTTTTTTTACTATTATATCAACTTCTCCGTCTTTTGTCCGCCAGTTTCTCTCTAAAATTTCATATCCCCGGCTTATAAGATATTCAGATGCCCTTTCTTCACCATTATTTCCGATAAAACCGCTCGTCATTTTCTTTCTCCAAGGATATGAGCAAAAATTACTGCAAGTGCCTGATATGTCTCTTCAGAAACAGCATCTCCAACCTCCTGAAGCGAAAGGATATCTACAAGCGTCTGATTCTCTTCAATCCTGATATTGTTTTTTTCTGCTTCCTTTAAAATCTTTTCGGCGATTATTCCGCTGCCCTTTGCAGTTATAAAAGGGACATCTGCACCCTCCGGATATTTTACGGCTACTGCTTTTTTAATCATAAAACATCTCCCTGTACTTTCTGCAATTCTTCAAAAGAAGCACATAATCCCTGCGCCTTATCTTTTTCAATCCATTCTACCTGAATATCAGCGTTAAAATCCTTAAATCTTTCTTTAAGCAGTCTTATTTCCTGATCTTTATTGGAAACATTTTCCTTATACATCGAAATTCTATTGATTTTATGTTTATCGTAATTTATGACAAAATCAGATTTTTCATTCCGATATAAACACGAAAGACATGCCATTTCAAGCTGATTATTATTATTTAAAAGAAGCTTAAGATTACCGCCGCCGACCTTATCCTTACTGGTCACAAGCTCATAAGGAATGAAAATCCAGCTGCTGTCTGAAACCGTGCTTTTACTCGATCTTAAATGATTCATCACTGTTAAAAGTCCTGTCTTTTCTTCGTTAAGATTCATCAGCCCCTTAAAAAAATCCTTTAACATATTTTCAAAATAAAGATTTTCGTTTTTCTCAGGAACATCAGGTTTTAACTGCTGCTGATTCTGTTTTAAATTTTCTTCATCGTTTTCGTGATCAAGATTATTCAAAAGTTCCTGGAGTTCGTCAAAAGATGCGTCAATTCCCTTCTGTTTAAGCACAAGCATAAGTGATGCAGCAGTTTTTTCCTTTCCACTGAATCTTGCCGCCATTTTATACACACGGTTCATAAAAAGTGAATCAAATTTCAAGCCTAGCGCTTTCATCTGCTGTAAAAGATGATACGAAAGATTATCTGCAGCAAGACCAAGCGAATTTAAATATGCCGAAAGTGTCGGATCCGTGATTGTTTCAAAAACATTTCCCTGTAAAGATGTAAAAGATGTAACGTTGAATTTTTGAAAGGTTTCTTTTATTCCACTGCTTTCAATGTTTGATAAAACAGGTCTTCCGTCTTTCATAGATAGGGTTGCAAGGAAAGTTGACCCCGGCACATGATTTTTTGAAGAACTGATTGTAACCCTGTTTCCTGCAACCGATCCTTCATAAAGACCGTTCCCCTTTGCTTCAATAATTCTTACTAAAACAGTATTTCCTTCACGAAGAGGAATTGTTTTTATTCCGGCGGCATTGAGAATATGTGAATAGGCTACAATGTTATTCATATTTAATATTTTATATCGAAACAAAACATTTTTAAATAGAAGGCATAAAAAAACAGGCCGTAATATATCACGACCTGTTTTCTGAACAATCATTTATAGAATTAAAGATTATTCTGCAGTATTTTCAGCTGGTGTTTCTGCGGCTTTAGCTGCTTCTTTTGCTGCTGCTGCCTGTGCTGCTGCTGCATTACGTGCTTCCATAGCTGCTGTAACTTTAGCACCAACAAGTGTCTTAACCTTAGCTGCCTTACCAATCTTATCACGCAAGAAATAAAGCTTAGCACGTCTTACTTTACCAGGACGGATGACTTCTACCTTCTGAATACGAGGGCTGTTATAAGGGAATACACGTTCAACACCTACGCCGTAAGAAATTTTACGAACAGTAAATGTTCTTCTTGCTCCTTCATTCTTTTTACAAAGAACAACGCCTTCATAAACCTGAATACGTTCTGTTTTACCTTCAATAATCTTGAAGTAAACTTTTACTGTATCACCTACATTAAAATCCTGAGCACCAGGACGTTTCTGTGATTCTTCAATAGTTTTAATAAGATCCATATTGATCTCCTTTAATCTGTTTAAATCGCAGTATTACCTGCTCTTTAGAATTTCCTCAATCATCTTTTCGGCTTCTTCAGAAAGCTGACCGGTAAGTCTTGCATTGCTGATTAAATCAGGCCGGTATGCAAGAGTTTTCTCAATCCTCTTTTTAAGCCGCCACTTCCGGATTTCTTCATGATTTCCACTCAACAGAACCGATGGAACTTTCATTCCTTTCCAGGTTTCAGGATGAGTGTACTGCGGATACTCCAGAAGTCCGTCACAGTAACTTTCTTCTTCCAATGATTCATGAGAAATTACTCCGTCTACAAGGCGGTAAACAGTATCTATAACAACTGTTGCAGCAACTTCTCCCGATGACATTACATAATCTCCAATTGAGATTTCTGCATCAACGTAAGAATCAATTATCCTCTGGTCAATACCTTCGTATCTTCCGCAGATAAAAACAAGTTCGTCCTTATGACTCAATTCTTGTGCAACTTTCTGTGTAAGTGGTTTTCCGCTTGGTGTTACATAAATAACATACTTTTTGCGGGCATTTACACTATCAAGTGCTTTTGAAAGTGGTTCAGCAAGAAGCAATTGTCCTGCTCCACCTCCGTACGTTCCGTCATCACAGGTATGGTGTTTATCAAGAGCAAAATCTCTGATGTTCACCAGATCGTAAGCAATAATCCCCTTTTCAACTGCTTTGGCCATGATTGAGTTTTCAAAAAAAGCCTCTACAATTTTAGGAAATAAGGTCAGCACAGTAAATTTCATGGAATTACTCCAGAATCCAGAGGTGCATCAATTGTACCGTACCGTGTTTTACATCAACCTTACCGACATGTTCTTTATTAAAAGGAACAAGAACAACTCTTGCCGAACCGTCAGCATTATGTTTAAGTTCATCACTAATACAAGTGCAACTCTCGGAGAGTGAAACTTCTAACAAGTAACCTCCTCCGCCTTCCAAAACGTCTGTGATTGTTCCTACAACTGCAGGCGCATCCAACGTTGCCGGATCGTCTCCCCCAAATACAAGGGAACAATTTCGTAAATCCTCAATGTACCACTCGTCTTTTTTCAAAGGCTTGCAATACTGTCTTGGAACTAAAATCTGCCAGCGGTTGTATTTTTTTACATCCGAATCAGAATTAATTCCTTCAAACTTAAAATACGCAACAGCATTTCCTAAAGAAACCGATTCAACCTTTGTTTCTTTCTGCTCATCGCCGTATTTCAAAGTAACTTCCTTTAACTTAAGCAGATGCTCATATTCACCGGAAGCACTCTCAACCTTACATTCACCCGAATACCCGTGGGAACCTCGAATGAAGCCGACTACCATCTGTGCTTTTTCCATCAGCAATATTCCCGTTAGTTATCAAGAATATCAAGACTGTAACGTTTTCCGTCTTTTACAGCTGAAGCACTTAAAACAGTTCTCATGGCTTTTGCAATTCTACCGTATTTTCCGATAACCTTGCCGATATCACCATCAGCTACTTTAAGCTGGAGCACCATGCCCTTTTCGCCTTCAGTTTCATTTACAGATACAGCTGACGGATCATCGACTAATGATTTTGCGATGAATTCAATCAGGTCTTTTTCCATTTTTCTTTCCTCTGTAAATTACTTTGCTGCTTTTGCAGACTGAACATTCATTAATTTTTTAACGATGTCAGTTGGCTGAGCACCTACGCTGATCCAATACTTAGCGCGGTCCATATCAATAGAAACCTGAGACTCTTCCTTTGCAATTGGCTGATAAGTTCCGATTTCTTCGATACAAACACCGTCACGAGGTTTACGTGAGTCCTGAACAACTACACGATAACATGGACGTTTCTGAGTACCAAATCTCTTAAGTCTTATTTTGACCATTTATTCCTCCATGGCACTGTTTCCAGTACCAGATTTTGCATTACGGACACAATAATTCCTATTGTGTATATTGAATATATATTTTATATGATTTTATGCGTTTATTCAAGTGATTAAGAAAGCGTATCAAAACACAAAACATTAAACATTTATGAATCTTGAAAGGAAGCTTTTTGTTCTTTCCATTTTAGGATTATTAATTACATTATCCGGCTTACCCTGTTCAACTATCACTCCACCGTCCATAAAGATAACATGAGTCGAAATATCCCTCGCAAAAGCCATTTCATGAGTTACAACAACCATCGTCATTTTATCCTTTGCAAGCTCCCTGATTACTTCCAGAATTTCTCCGGTAAGCTCAGGATCAAGTGCAGACGTCGGCTCGTCAAACAGAAGAACTTCAGGCTTCATTGCAAGTGCACGGGCGATCGAAACCCTCTGCTGTTGCCCTCCTGAAAGCTCAAAAGGATAATTATTGATTTTTTCGATTAAACCAATTCTTTGTAAAAGTGCAAGAGATGTCTTCTCTGCTTCTTCCTTTGATTTTTTAAGGACACGTATCTGCGGATCCATTACATTTTTTAATACACTGTAATGAGGAAAAAGATTAAAATTCTGAAAAACCAGTCCGCTTTTGAGAATAACATTCCTGCGGCTTTTTTTATCTGCATATTTTCCGTTTTCAACAAGACTCTGTCCGCAGATCTCTATTGTACCGTCAGTTACATCTTCAAGTTGAGAAATGCATCTTAAAATCGTTGACTTTCCCGAACCGCTCGGACCGATTATGGAAAGTACCTCGCCCTGCGAAACCGAAAAAGAAATTCCCTTTAATATCTGCAGAGTCCCGAATGATTTTTTTAAGTTATTAACTCTGATTATTTCTTCCATAACAAAACCCTATTGATAAAAAGAAAGCTTCTTTTCCATTTTTCTGAACGAAACAGAAACTACATAATTCATTACAAAATAAAATATACCGGCAATAAGGAGCGGAGTAAAAGACACCAGTCTGTTCGATGAGCTTTTGGCATAGAACATTAATTCCTGTACGCTGAGAATCGTAACAAGCGATGTATCCTTTACAAGAGTAATTACTTCATTTCCCATTGCAGGAATAATACGTTTTACTACCTGAGGAAGAATGATTATGAAAAAGGCTTGAGTTTTACTATAGCCTAAAACCTTTGATGCTTCATATTGACCTTTTGGAATGGATTCAATTCCGCCGCGGTAAATCTCTGCAAAATATGCCGCATAATTTATTGAAAATGCAACAATTGATGCCGCAAACGATGGAAAAAGAATTGTAGTATTAAAATATTTTACGGCAATCAGTTTTGGAACAAAATAAACAATAAGCAGCTGAAGCATAAGCGGAGTTCCACGGATTATCAGAAGAAAAACGTTTGTAACTGATGAAAGCACTTTATTTTTCGACATTCGTCCCATCGCTACAAAAAGTGCAAGGGGAATTGCAAAAACAAGAGTCAGAATAAAAATGCTTAAAGTAATTCCGCTTCCCTTGAGCATCGACAAAAGCATGGTAGAAAAATCTTCAGCTGCTTTCGGCGATGCATGGAAAACGTTTTCAAGAAAATCTTTCACAAGACTACCAGGCAGCGATTACCGAAATGTCTTTTCCGAACCATTTTTCTGAGATTTTTGCTACAGTTCCGTCATCAGACATTTCTTTTAATGTTGCAGCGATTTTATCACGCAAAGCCTTCCCTTTTTCATCATTTCTGAAACCAATTCCATATCCTTCTTTTGCAAGGCTTTCATCAATAACTGTCAGAGGATCACCTGAAACCGTAATCTGATAATTTGCAACGACACTGTCCATTACAACTCCATCTACACCACCTGCAAGAAGATCTGTAAGGGCAATAAGATTATCTTCATAGTAAACGATTTTTTTAAGGCTTGCGGCAAAATCCTTGTTATCGTTTATTGCTTCTTCGGCACTTGAACCGGCCTGAACTGCAATAACCTTTCCTGCTGCATCCTTAAGTGAGCTGATTTTTCTGTCTTTTCTTACAACAAGCACCTGATCATTATCGAGATATGCTTTTGTAAAAGCCATTTTTTTAGTTCTTTCTTCTGTGATTGTGAATCCGTTCCAGATACAGTCAATGCTTCCTGAAGAAAGCTCCATATCCTTTGCTTCCCAGTTAATCGGTTTTGCAACAAATTCAAGATTAAGACGCTTTGCTGCTTCTTTTGCAAGATCAATATCATATCCTGCGATTGTACCGTCTGCCTGAGTGAAACCAAGCGGTGGAAAAGATGCATCAAGACCCAATACAAATTTTTTATCATTTGATTTTTTACAGCTGAATGCCGTTAAAACTGATGCACACATTAAAAGTGTAATAATAATTTTTTTCATTATATAACCTCATATATTAATTATTTGTTGTTTTGTTTTACGAATTGCTTTAAAGCGTCAAGCTGTTCCTTTACCTTCGATGCAGCGGGACCACCGTCTGTCTTTCGGGAATTGACACTGTTTTCAATCGTAATATATGAATATATATCTTCTTCAAAAAGTTCTGAACAATCCTTAAAAGTTGAGAACGGAAGCTTTTCAAGTTCACAATTATTTTCAATGGCAATCCTTACAAGCTTTGCAGAAACTCCATGTGCAGTACGGAACGGAAGTCCCTTGCATACAAGATAATCTGCAACATCTGTCGCATTAAGATAACCGCCGCGGCACTGTTCTTTCATTTTTTCCGTATTCCATTTTGCGCTGCAGATCATCTGTGTAAAAACCTTAATGCATGAAAGAACCGTATCACAGGCATCAAAAAGACTTTCCTTATCTTCCTGCATATCCCTGTCATAAGCAAGGGGAAGTCCTTTCATCATAGTTAAAAGTGCAATTAAATCACCGTAAACCTTACCTGTTCTTCCGCGGATTAATTCTGCAAAATCAGGATTCTTTTTCTGCGGCATGATTGAGCTTCCGGTAGACCATTTTTCACTCAAATCTATAAATGAGAATTCCTGTGTTGCCCATAAAACAATTTCTTCACAGACACGGCTTAAATGCATTTGAGTTATTGAAAGATCTGATGCAATTTCAAGACAATAATCTCTGTCTGAAACACTATCAAGAGAATTCTGTGTAACTGAAGAAAAGCCCAGTTCCTTTGCTTCATATTTTCTGTCAAGTGGAAGTCCGCTTCCTGCAAGTGCGCATGAACCGATCGGAGAAATATCAATGCGTTTTAGACAATCATTCAAACGGTCAAAATCCCTCGTAAACATCCACGCCCAGGCACAAAGATGATGAGCAAGCGTTACAGGCTGAGCATGCTGCATATGAGTAAATCCGGGAATTATTGTATCTGTATGATTTTCTGCAATTTTTTCAAGACCACTGATTAAAGTTACAAGACTATCCTGAAGCTGTGGAATAAATCTTTTAAGATAAAGTCTTTCATCAAGTGCAATCTGATCATTACGGCTTCGTCCTGTATGAACCTTTTTTCCCGCCTCACCGATTCTGTCGGTCAAGGTTGCTTCTATAAAAGAATGTATATCTTCTGCAGAATAATCTATTAAAAGCTTCCCGCTTAATAAATCATCCTGAATTGATTTTAATCCTTCGGTAATTTTCTGTTCTTCTTCTTTCGATATTATTTTTGCTTTACCAAGCATTTTTGCATGTGCGATGCTTCCTTTTATATCATCCTGTGCCATGCGTTCATCAACATAAATTGAAGTTTCAAAAGCTACAGCCTGAGCATCGGGACCTTCTTCAAAACGTCCGTGCCAGAGTGCAGCGTGATTATCTTTTGTTATTGTTCCATGTGTAGACATATTAAATATTATAGAGAAAATAAAGGGCGTGTTCAATAAAAAAAAAGACTGCCGGCTAAATGTCAGCAGTCTTTATAAAGTCAATAGTTTACAATCAACTATTTGTTGCAGTCATCAAGAATTGCCTGCCAGCTTGGAGCGAGTGCTTCATAAGCTTCCTGAGGTGTCTGATAACCACCACAAATTCCCCATGTGATTTCTGAAGAGTTAAGTCCAGGAACTACAACGTCGAAACGTGGGTTTGGATTGTCAACCATGTGCTGAAGTGTTTCATCAACAGCTCTTTCATCAGAGAATGCAGCATAGTAACCAGCTTTCCATGATTCAGGATCATTATATCCTGGAACTGGATCTGACCAGAGGTCATAAGCCTGCATGATTTTTTCTGCACGTGCATGATCATAGCATGCCGGAATTGTGAAGATGTTATCATTGTTGATTGTTCTATATGTTGTACCTTTTGGTCCGAGTGGGAAACATACAAATCCGTAATCATCTTTCATGTTGTCATGGAATCTGTTTCCTGGCATAGCAAGATATTCCTGGTCAACTGCAAATGCAGCTTCTCCATTGATATATGCAGCATAGAACCAGTCCCAGTTAGAACCTTCAGGCTGTGGCATCTGATATTCCTTGAACATGTGCTGAATCCAGTTCCATGCTTCCATAGCATTTTCTGAATTAGCTACGTTCTGATATTTACCTTCAGCATCAGGAAGGATGATTGCAGCATTGTTTGAATCAAGTGCAACGAATGAGAATTCTGAGTTGAAAGCAGCCATAGCATACTGATCGATAATACCATCATTATCTGTATCTTTTGTTAAAGCTTTACAGATTTCTTCGAATGTATCCCATGTCCATTTTCCTTCTTTCTGAAGATCATAGATATAATCTGCAGTGTAACCGTTTTCTTCGAGGATTCTCTTGTTGAAGAATACACCGTTTCTTGGTTCAGGCATAGCAGGGTTGAAACCATAGAAAGCAGAACCTTTAGTTGTCTGTTTTTTAACACCCTGATTCCATTTTGCCTTATTCCAGTCTACCTTGAACTGTGACAAATCCCAGAAAAGATTGTTTTTCATACCTGTTGGGAATGAACGTCCATCATTTACGAAAATGTAGTTTTCATCTCCACCAGTTGTACAGAAATTCTGAACGATTTCAGGATGTCCACCCCAACCGCCGCTTGATTTCTGAACGATAGAAACATTGTATGTATCACATACCCACTGTTTCCATGCTTTTTCGTCTTCCTGCTGTTTTGATGCAGCCGGTGCATCTGGATCTGACCACCAGTCAAGAACTACGATTTCCATTTTGTCAAAGTCAAAAACTTTGTTTGTAGCAGGGTCCTTCTGTTTCTTCTGTTTAGCAAAAGATGAGCTGCCAGAAGCTCCTGAAGCGCCACCGCTTTTTTTGCTGCAACCGATAGCGAGCATTGAAACTGCTGCTACTGCGAGCACGATACTTGCGATTTTTTTCATACGAAAATTACTCCTTTTAGAACTTTCTATTATAATCCGTATACAACGGAATCGTTCTTAATTATAATTATAACATTTTTACACTAAAGCGACAAAAGAAAAACACTAAATTTACAAAAGATAGTATTTTTTCCCTACCCTTTTTAACTGTTTTTTAACCTTTTACACCCGTTGAAGCAAGGCTTTCTACGAATAATCTCTGGCAGAACAGATAAAGAATGATTACCGGAATTATTAAAAGCAGTGTTGCAGTAGAAAGAATTGCATTCGAATAACCTACAGGTGCAAGGGAATTTACGCCGTTAATCTTAGAAAGATACTGTCCGAATCTTTCAACAATACCGGAAATCTGAATTGCAAGAAGCTTGATTTTTCCAAGAAAGAGCTGAGCATAAAATCCGTCGGTCCACTGCCATACAAAGCTGAAAAGGAAGCATGAAGTTAAAATAGGTTTTGCACCAGGAATCATGATCCTGAAAAAAGTCTTGAATGGTCCGCAACCGTCAACATAAGCCGCTTCTTCAAGCTCAAACGGAAAGCCAAGAAAATATTGACGTATCATGAAAATGTACAAACCGTTCTTTAACCCCATACAGCCGAGACACATGAGAATATATGGAAGAGGCGTACCGCGCAAATTGAATTCCATCCCGAAAATCTTGAAATACCTGAAATGAAGATAAAGCGATGTAGAAATTGTCTGAGGCGGAATAAGGATAATTAAAATTACACAGAAAAACCAGAACCTTTTGAGAGGAAAATTAAACCGTGAAAAACCATAACCGACAAATGAACATACAAAAACTTCAATCACAGAAACAAGCAGCGAAACCCAGACTGTATTGAAAAGTGTATTTTTATAATCCATGAGGAGAGTTGCAATGCGCCAGTTATTTACCGAAAAATGCTTTGGTACAACGATAATAGTCGTATCATACAAATCTTTTTCAGACATAAAACTCAGGGATATTTTATTTAAGATAGGCTGAAGAATCATAAAGCAAAGTCCGAAAAGCAGAATTCCACGAAAGATTGAAATTGCCCATTTTTTAGAGGTCTCTTTTAATAATAAACCGTTAGAAGCTTCATTACGCTCCCAGAAAGAACGTGAATCATTAGTCATAATTGTATACCACCTTAGAAATAATGAATGAAGAAACTGCAATCAATAACATACAGACTATGAAATAAATCCATGACATTGCAGAACTGAATCCGTAATTCATCTGAATTACAAGCTGCTCATTTATTTTCTGCATGATTACATTATCTGTCTTCATAAAGAAATCAACGATTGTATAAATCCAGCATACAAGAAGAAGAGGAGTTACCATCGGAACTGTAATTTTCCACAGCTTTTCCCAGGCAGTACACCCTTCCATATCGGCAGCTTCAAACATACTTGGTGAAATATTCTGAAGACCGGAAAGGAAGATGATAATCTGAATGCCCGAAGCCATTGCTACATCATAAATAGAATCTATTATTTCAAAGAGGATTTCAAATGCCTTGGTAAGCGTTGAACTTTGCGTTCCGGAGCTTGTCTTAAGAATATCCTCAATGACCGTTGTAATACTGTTGGAATTACCTGCTTCTTCAATAGTTGCCTTTAAGCTCTGCATGGTAATGTTACTGTATTCAAGTCCTACAAGAACTCCTGACGAAAGAATAACTGCAAGAAAGAAAACAGATCTGGCAAGCGCACGACCTTTAAATTCCTGATTCAAAAGAAGTGCCACGAAAAAGCTGAATACAATTGTTGCAAGGGAACGGAAGAACATCTGCCCTATTGATTCAACAAGCATTCTGTTAAAATCAGGATCATAGGTAAGCGCCCTTTTATAATTCTGAAAATTGTTCCAGACATAATCAAAACCGTCCTTAGAAACATTTACATCATTAAGACTCATATTGAATGATGAGCAGAGAGGTTTAATCATAAAGAAAACAAAACCCAGAATAAAAGGAAGAATGAAAATATAACCGTATAATCCACGACGTCTTGTAAGACCAATATTTTTCTTATGCTTATTTGCTTTTAATGCCATATTATTTTTCCTCCTGAACGATGAAGCTTCTCGGAGCTACTGTAATTCCGTTTTCTGCCACATAAGGAACATATCCGAAATTTACATAAACCTTAAAGCCGTTATCAAAAGAAGTTACTGTTACCGATTCATTAAGATATTCATGATCTTCTATAAGGGCATTGGCAACCTTTGATATTTTCTGATTATAATCTTTGTAAACCCGGGCAATTTTATCCTTGTTTCTTTCAAAGCCTGCACAGTAGTATTCCGTATAATGAGTTTCCTGAATCTTTTCTTCATCTGCTGCCATGAAAGTAAAACTCAAACCGGCACCACATTCGGCTGATTCAAGAAGAACCTGTTCTCCTTCGTACGAAAGATTATAGCCTGGTCCGGTAAAGTTTCTGTAACCGTGAATAGCAATCTGATAGAAAGGAACAGGACGGTCAAGAATTGCATAGGCATTACCATGGAATACCATATTAGTAATCATATCTGCAGATTTTACGGCATAATCATTTCCGGCATTAATCATTAACGAAAGACCTTTTTCCTTTGCCTCCTTGAATCTCTCAAGCTGCTGATTTTTTGCTGCTTCTCTTGAAACAATGAGTTTATCGTTATAGTCACCTGAAAGAAGATAACCGTTATCTCTGAACGAAAGACCTGTGAATCCGTTATTTGAAGCCTTGTTAATGAAAACTTCCGTATTCCTGTCGATTACCTTAGGATTAAGAAGATAGTATGTATCGCGCTCCTTGTCTTTTCCATACCACAAAGGAGAATATTCGCTTAACTTACATATTTCTGAGCTTGCAAAACGCGCAGGAGTTGAAAATCTGTTTACACCCTTGAAAATTCCGGAGCGGTATGCAAACTGAACCATTCCGTCAAGATAAATCTTCATGTCCGAATTTTCAGCCGCATTGCTCAAAGCCTTAAACTCTTTTTTATTTCCAAGCTGTTTGATAATACGAAGTTTATTTAAATTTACAGGACGCATTCCTTCATTAATAAATCCTGAAAGCTTTACCTGTGCATTACTGAAACCTAAGCCTGAAAGTTTACCGATGATATCCTTTGCTTCTGCGTAACCTGTAAGCTTATAAGGCTTAACCTTTGGAATACCGAGAATGTGCTGTGTTTTATCTATTGCACCTAAAATTTCAACTGCAACAGGAACCTGTTTATTATTTACTTTCCTATCTTTTGCAAAAAGATAATCTCTGTAGCCCTTTGCCATATCTACATAATCAGGACTGTCAATGAATTTATAAACCTGACGGATTTTTTCTCCATACGGCAGATGCTTTTCAAAAGAATACTGCGCACTGATATTTCGCACGGAAACTTCAAACTGTTCGCTGTGAAGCATCTTATATTCTGCACGAACATAGTTATAGCTTCCAAGCTTTCCTGAAATTTCTGCTGTTACACCGCCATAAGCATCTCCGTCTTCCATAATCGAAATGAACGAGGAATCTTCATAAGCCATACCGAATACCGGGAATGCAACTCTTGTTTCTGTAATTACACCCTTTCGGTCTTTAGCATAATCCCATCCGTAGCAGTCTGCATAATAACTGGCCTGTCTTGTTTTTCCGTTGTTAAAATCAATCAGATATCCGCTGCCTTCAGGAACAAGCATGAATCCCTTATCCTGTGGTCCCGCACAACCGAAATATGGAAGGACAGAAACCCTTACCAGAGGATATTTATTTTTATATGATATTTCATCAAACGGAATTTCTACCGCAAGACCATCGTCAGTTAAAGAATAATTTACGGTAATGTTGAATGAAGGAACATCTTTTATTGAAGTTTCACGGTACATTTCCTTGGATTCATTATAATCTTCCATCGTGTAGCCTGCTTTTTCGAAAAGTTTTTCAGTTCTTTCTTTCTGATATGCCTTCAAATTATCAAAAACAAGATAAAGCTCATCATTTTTAATATGAGGATATTTTTCTGAAAGTTCTTCTTTCTTCTGCTGATTCAAATCATCATAAATATATTTGTGATAATAGCTTGAAATTTTATTGGCATCGGATTTTGACATTTTTGAAAGCCATTCATCCATTTCTTTACCGTAGATTACAAGAGGCATAATATATTCACGATCCATCTGTCCGACTGTATATTGAACGCTAACAACGTTGTTCTTTTTTGAAACAGTATAGAAATTACGTTTAACGCTGTTCATATAGACATCATAAATTTCTTCAACACCGTTTTCGGTAGAATATCTTAGCAATACCGGTGACTGCATCAGATTCTTTTCCTTTGGAAGTGCAATCGGATCATTCTGAGTTTCTGGATTATTTGAATACCAGATATGACCTGTATTTTTCTGAAGGACTGTAAACTGAGTCGTTAAAGGATCAAGCTCAAATTTTATTCTATTGTTTTCAAGAACATAAGATTGCGGCTGTTTGCTTTCGTCAAATTCATAATAATTAAAATCAGGTTCTACTGCCTTACTGACATTTACAAGCCTTATTACTATATATGTAATAAATGCGGCAATAAGCAGAAAGAATACAAGACCAATATAAAACTTTTTACCGGGCTTCTGAAATTTGAAGCTTTTTGTTTTCATTGGCTTTGGACGACCGATGTACCATTCAGGATATTTTGATTTCTTTATCTTTGATGGTTTTTCTTTCTTTATTTTTTCTTTCATCTTCATAAACCTCCGCTAATCTAACCTGAACATTATTTCCCTTGCCAGAGAAACGAAGTATGCAACACCCTGCGAAATAACGCTGAAGAAAAGCAGCATAATGAAAATAAAGACTGCCATTCCAAAAAGCGTAAATATCGTAAACAATATTGTCTTTCCGAAGGAATACTGATTAATCATCATCATTGCCATAAAAATAAGCATGAGGCACCACAAAAGCGAAATGATGCTGAAGGTATTATAAAAGGCAAGTTCATCCGTTGTCAGAAAATGACTGATTATTATAAGAGGAATCTGAATCAATACATAAGGAGTAAATGCATAGCAGGTTCCCATGTATATCTGACCAAGCCTTCCCTTTCCGTCAAATAAAGTCGTAACGCCCCAGTTACAAAGACAGAAAACAAGCATTGGAAGAAGAACTGCCGCAATCTGAATAAAAATGTTTGTTCTGTCCCAGTTTACAAGCACAACAAGAAAACTTGAGAACTGAAGGCGCCATATTCTTGTAATGAGAGTTAATATAAGGATTGTATTTGCAGCAGCATAAGAGCCACGATTTGCATGAATCAAATCCCAGTAACCGTCTGCCGGATGAAAAATTACATATAAAGCATATTTAAGAGTACTTAAATATCGTGCCCAGGTCTCTTTCTGACCTAATTTTCTGAATTTCTTAGTTATATAGCTCATAATGACTCCAGTTCACTTTTTACTCTTTTAACAATCTTTACTATTAAAGGAATTAAAATTAATGCAAGAATTACAAGTACGATTTTAAAAAGATTCTGCTCTACCCATTCTTTTCTGTAATACTCAAAAGCCTTTGAATATTTCCTGCGGTATCGTTTTACCTTAAAATAATGCATTGCTTCTTTATAGTTTTCTTTTCTGTAGGCCGCTTTTCCTAATCCAAGATATGCAAGATCGTAATTTCCGTTTAATTCAAGAACTTTTTTCCAGGCCTCGGCAGATTTATCGTATTCACCGCTGTTAAAATATTCTGTCGCTTCATAAATAAGATTTCCATATTCAGTCGGCGTAAAGATTGTTACCGAAGAATTTATTGAATCTACTACAAATAAATCTTTTCCTACATGATCAAGCGCTGCAGGTGAACGGAAATATCCGTCGATATTACCTTTATTTCCGAATGCAAACAAAAGATTTCCCTGATTATTGTAAGCAAAAATCCTTCCACGAGTTTCATCCATTGCAAGATAAACTTCATTGTCTAAAACCGTAACATCAGAAAAATGAGAAGGACCTTTTATTCCTGCTCCCTGATCAAACTGAAGGTCCCCGATAGGCAATGCTTCATCCTCTTTTATAAGAATATCATCACCAAGCGCATTCAATCTTCTTAACGGCTGAGCCTTACCCGAACGCAGATCCCATTCTTCAAAGGTTTTTGTTACACAATAAACAAAGCCTTCCGAATCGATGTATGCATTTGAATATTCGGTCGGAACAAAAGCAACCATCTGTTCACGCTGTGCCTTTGTAGTAAAATATTTTTTCCAAAGATAATCAGTCCAGTTATAGGTTACCTTAGTTGCACCGAAGAAATTCGTAAAGCTTCCGTCTGCTTCATATTTTACAAAACCCTTGTTCACGTTTTTTGCAAGCACATAAAGTCGTCCTGTTCTGTCGGCAACAACCTTCTCAGGAAAAAATGATTTTTCCTTATCGTAAATGACATTATCAGGTTCAACAAAACTCATGATGTAATTCAAATCAAAATCAAGCTTTACTACACGGTTATTATTTGTGTCGGCAACAAACATTGTTTTATCCTGATTGATGAAAATATCATGAGGAGAATTAAAGGTATTGATAACCTCCGGATCTTCACAGTTAAAGCTTTCGATGATTCTGTTTAACTGAACCGTTTTATTTTCGTTATAAGTAAATTCCAGGATTCTGTTATTATCTGTATCTACAAGAAAAACAAGATTATCAAAACAGAAAATGCTCGACGGATTCTTAAGCTGAGATTCAAGCTTCAGATCATCTGCATATAAAACAGATGAAACACGGTATGTATCCGGAGAATTCTGAACCGACTCCCAGAAATCATAGATATATGTATCATTCTTTGCAGAAAGAGAAACACATACCGAAAGAAATATAATTAATGTTAATAAAAGTTTCTTCATATTTACCACCATTAATCCTTAAGTCCTGATGTTGCCATAGTTTCAAGAATCTGACTTTGCGAGAAAATAAAGAAAATAATCGGAACTGCCATCATAAGAACCTGAACCGCATTTCCCTGACCCATTCGGGCAATACCACCGGCCTGAATCTGTGACAATGCATAACCAATCATTTTTTTGTTTTCTGTATAGATGTACTGAGTCTGAGGGTTATTCCACAATGCCTGGATTGAAAAAATCGAAATTGTAAGCCATGCCGGTTTTACATTAGGCATTACTAGCTTCCAGAAAATCGTAAATTCCTTTGCTCCGTCTATTTTTGCCGCTTCAATAATTGACATAGGAAAACCATCCATAAACTGCTTCATAAGGAATAGTCCCAGAGAACCACCTATTGCAGGTAAAATTAAAGCCCAGTAAGTATCAACGATATGAAGCTTACACATGATAAGATAGTTCGGAATACCAAGAACATATCCTGTGAACATAAGCGATGTTACGGCAAGCTTAAAGAATGCACGGCTCCCGGGAAATGTATATTTTGCAAGAACATACGCAGCCATTGAAGCAATTATTACATGACCGACTGTTCCGCAGATTGTAATGAAAAGTGTATTAAATACATAGCGTGAAAAAGGAATCCATGCATTTGTACTTAAAGTGATGAATAAATCCGTAAAATTGTTGAAGGTCGGATTTCTCGGAAACAACGTAGGAGGAACCTTTAATACTTCATCAAGAGGCTTCAAAGACTGACCTATAAGGAATGCCAGCGGAAAAACCATTACGATGGAACAAAGAAGAAGAAAAATATAAAGCGAAACATCTCCACCTATCGAACGGTTTGGCTTTCTTCTGTGCTTATAGTGATGAATTACTGTACTCTGATCTATATATTTATTTTTTCTGCTCATTTATTCACCTCACTATTGTCCGACTCTATTTAAAAGCTTCTGAATTATCTTGTTACAGATAATCATTGTAAGGAACAATACGGTTGCAATTGCAGAAGCGTATCCCATTTCGAATCGTTCAAAACCATAGTCAAAAAGATGCGTAACAATCGTTCGTACACAATAATCAGTACTTGGATAACCTATAAGATTTCTTGGAACATCACATACATTGAATGAGTTTGTAATTGACATTACTGCTCCGAACAAAAGCATAGGCTTCATGTTAGGAAGAGTAATATACCACAACTCCTGCCATCTGTTTCTGATTCCATCGATATATCCTGCCTCGTACTGAGCCTGATCTATACCTTTAAGTCCCGCAATGAACGAAAGGAAGCCGGTACCAAGCGACTGCCACAAAATTACAGGAATAAGAACCTTCATTGCATATCTCGGATCAGTAAGAAATACGATAGGAGATGATGTAAATCCTATTTTCATAAGCCAGGCATTGAGCCAGCCGTATGCATCATCACTGAATAATTTCTGGAAAACCATATATGCAGAACCGGCAATGGATGGAACATAAAAGAAGAACGTTACGAGCGTACGTATCCATCGCGGAAGCTCATTGATTAACCAGGCAAAAATAAATGCAATTATATAGCCGATCGGACCGGTTATAAGTGCAATTAAAAATGTATTTCGTATTGCAATCTGAAAAACTTCGTCCTGCAGGAAAAGATTCACATAGTTTGTAGCGCCGATAAACTGAGGTTTTTCAAGAATGTTGAAATTCGTAAAGCTGTAATAAATTGAATTGATTACAGGCAGAACCGTGAAAGTTATAAAAAGAACTGCAAAAGGCAGCAAAAAAAGATAGCATGTCTTGTTAATCCGGATATTGCGCATTAAATCAGAGAGCTGCTGTTTCTTTTTATTTTTATATCTGGTAAGCAAACTATCCATCGTTTAGTCCTCCACCGGCAGATTGAATTCCTGCCTCTTACGTTTTAACTCTTCATTGATTTTTCTTGTATATTCAATAAGGATTTCCCGTGCATCTTCACTCATATAAACTACATTACGGATTGCATTTGCCACGTGACGACCTGTGTAGTAACTTCCAGGGACTTCAGGAATTCCTCTTGTCTGATCAAGCGTATTTTCAAGAAGTTCAAGCTGTGCAGAATTCCAAGACAAAAGTCTTAAAGCTTCACGATTTGCAGTCTGATAACGAGCCGAAGGACCAAGAACCGATTCAAGTTCACGGCCGAAACGTACCTGAGTTTCTGTAGAAACCCACCACTTCATGAATTCCCACGAATCGAGTTTTCTTGTTTCATCGTGATTATCAATCATCATACAGCCGGCACCTGTACCGATTGCCGTACGGTCTATATATTCATTTCCGTTTTCATCAACACGTTTTGTTCCCGGAAGATATGCAAAATCCCACAAGCCGCGGATTTCGGGAGCACCGACTATAATAGAGTTATAGGTTGCATAACTGTTTATAAGAAGAGGCATTTCTCCAGTTCTGAATCGTCCGAGCGCATCGAAGTTAGCAGGAAGACCATAATCTACATAAAGGTCTGTATAAAGCTCAAAGGCTTTAATTCCTGCTTCAGAATCGAGTGCAGATTTTGTTCCCGAAGGAGTATAGATGCTTCCTCCGTTCTGACATACTATTGAATAAAGAGTTGTCATGTCAGGCATCTGTAGAACCGGGAATGGAATACCTACGCTAAGATTGTTTCCCTGAATCGTAGGAAGAATATCTATAAGATCATCCCAGGTTTGTGGAACTTCAATTCCGATCTGCTCAAGAATATCTTTTCTATAAAAAAGAAGATTGAAGGTTTCTGTTTCAGGAAGAGCATAAACTCCGCCGTTATAAGAAAATGCTTCGTAAGCACTTGGAGTAAACTGCTTCAATACATCCTTACAGTCAGGGAACTGCATGAGGTCTACGTTTGCATGACGCATTGCATAATTTACAGGCTTTGAAACATCTATCGTTACAACAACATCAGGTCCTTTTCCTGCAACAACCGCATTCAAAAGTGCATCCGCAATGATTACCTTTAAGTTTACACCTATTCCTGTTTTTGCAGTAAAGGTATCATCAATCATGTTTTTAAGAATCTGACTCTGATCACGTCCTGCTACAATCCATACATCAATAAGATGCTTTTCACCTTTTTTGTAAACATTACCAAGACTTGATGAATCAGTAAGATATGACGCAATAAAGGATTTTGTTTCGTGAACAATGTTCTTTACGAAATTAGTTTTATCTCTTTTAATCTTATCGTTTGCACTCTGAACAAGAATGTAATCTACATCAAGCTTTGATTCAGTTAATGTAAGGATAGATGAACTGACAGAAGTAATGTTATCCCTGAAACGCTGGAATGCCTGTGTAATTCTGTCAGGACGCTTATAAAACTGTTCAAGCTGAATTGCAAGAGTTTCAATTGAGGCAATTTTATCTGATTTTTCACCGGTAATATTTATAAGCTCATCAAGCATTTTATAAAGACGCTTGCTTTCAATATTCATCTGCTCATATTCTTCCGGAAATACCGTATTAATGCTGTAATCACGATACTGATCAGGATTATTACCTGTTAATACGAGTATTGTTCTATATATCTGACTTAATCTGAAAACAGAATCCTGAAGTCTGCTGATTACGTTTCCTATTTCGCCAAGGGTTGCTTCAAGACGTAACGAATGTTTTCCTTTAGAAAGATAAAATTTATAAGGATTGTTGTCTTTATCTGAAAGTGTGAGTGTTTTCCAGTCTGATGAATAATAGAAAGGAATTGATTCAAGTGCATCAAACGGTATTTCACCATCGATATATAAAGAACGGAAAGAAATTGAACCTCGCTGATAAAACTGTCTTGCTTTTACCGAAACCGTGTACCAGCCGTCCTCAGGAATTTCAACATCCCATTCAATCCATTGTCCCGGATTTTTCCATGCATCGCCGCCTATAAAATTCAGGATTGTATTTTTAACATTATATGGCTCTGTAATTGCAGAAGAGCGGTCATAACGCGCAAAAAGTGACTGATCAGAACGTCGTGGAGCACTTTCGCCCTGAACCTTTACAAGAACATTTTTACCCGAATAACTTTCAGGTCTTGAAGGCTGCTTAGAAACATAAGCTTCATAAGATGAAGTTTTACGGACAGGAACAAGGGAAATTGAGCTTATAGCCATAGGTTCATTAGTAGAAGTAAGTGAAATTGAATTTTCACCTTTCGTAAAATAGAAACGGTATGGTTCAACCTCATAACCAAGGTCGCTCTTATAATAAACAGTCTGATAATCGTAAAATTCTGTCTGTGTCGGACGGATTGCATTTCCCCGGTTATCAAAAGCAGGTTCAGATGCATCCTTCCACAAGCGATAGAAGGCAAGAATGTCTGCCCCCGAGAACGGAATCTCACCATTTATTTTAAGGATTCTTTCCATTGTAATGCTTCTGGAAGGAATGCCTATATATTCCATTCGGATGTTATAGAAGCCTTCTTCCGGAACATCAAACGTCCAGAAAACCTCCGAACGGTCTTCGGTTACAAGAACATCTTTTCCGTAATAATCCTTTTTTTCGTAAACCTTCGATGATTTTTCAACATCATAATCAAACACATTAAGATCTACAGTTGCGTTAGGATTTTTTGCATCGGAATGTTCAGACAGATATTCAGAATAGGTTTTGTACATTGAAACCGCACCCTGTACGGCAGAATCATTAAGATCCTTATATTTTTTTTCAAAACTCTTTTCTGGAATAAGACTTGAAACTACGAAAATCAATACAATAACGGCCACGCCTATTATAAAGTTCCGTAAAGTTTTATTAATCCTGATTTGTGCCATAATAAGTTATTTTATCATAAGATAATAATTTATACATAAGAAAAAACACTCATTTTTGACACAAATCATTTTTTTACGAAAGATTATTTTTTGAAATAGCTGTCAAAATCCTTGTCTGAATGAGGCTGACCTTCCTTTCCATTCGATTTTCTTTCTTCAGAATCAGGAGATTCAGCACGCTTCATGTTTTCAATATCATCATAATTTGATACTGAACCATTTACCGGCATGATGATTGCTGCAATAAGATAAACAAGGATTCCTGTTCCGAAACCGAAAAGCACCAGAACTACAAATATCAGTCTTACGATAACAGGATCGATATTAAAATATTCTGCAATACCACCGCATACACCGGCAATTATTTTATTTTTGTTTGAACGCTGTAATTTTTTCATTTTATACTCCTTAAAGATAAATTAAAATTTATGTACGTTGATGAGAACACTTCCCATTCCGCAGTTTACCGAAAAATGATTTTCTTTCTGATATTCAGATTGTCCCTGACATACGCCGGAACGTTTTTCATCATTGAATTTGAAAGAACCAAGACCAACCTTTGAATCATAGGAATATTCAGAAGAATCGCCCTTTAACTCCAGCCTGATAGAACCCATTCCACAGTCAATGTTTGTTCTTCCGGTAAGAGCTCCGTTTACACTGAGATTACCCATTCCGCATCTGAGCGAAACATTATTTCCTCTGAAGGAATTAAGCACAAGATTTCCAGCTCCTACAGATAAAGCGCCTTTTTTACATGAAAAAGACAGATTCTTTGTAATGAAAGATCCGGCATCTACACGAAGCTCAAAACGTTCAAGCTCTGTTTCCTCAGGAAGTGTAATAAGGATTCTTGGCACTACCCTTCTGTTCATGCTGTGACTGAAAAAATTAAAATTCAGCTTGCGCACATTGTTTACATGAAGGATACCGTTTGAATCTACATCACACGAAATTTCATTTTTATTCAAACCGCGAGTTTCTACAGAAAAATCCTTTCCGCTTGTCATAACGACCTCTGCGGCACCAAGCGAAAGATTTACAGAAGAAACCTTCTTGAAAGAATAATACAAGGCATCATAGGCTTCGAAAGATTTTCCCGAAGACTTATCTTCATCCTTTGCTGTTTTCTGTGCCGAAACAAGTGAATTTGCACATTTTTCTTTAATCTGTTCTGCAACTTCTTCCGGTGAACCAAGCTCTTCCATCGCTTTATCAACATCATCTGCATCATCAAGATAATCAGAATAATACTGAAGGGCTTCATTCTGCTCATCTATCGTAAGCGACTGGATTCCGTTTTTTATTCTTTTCAAATACTGTTCTTTTTTCATTTATTGCCCCCGTCAACTCCTAATAAAATCTTATCTATGTTCTTTTTATAATCAATCCATTCATTTCTGTATTGATCCAAAAGAATCATACCATTGGACGTTACCTTATAATAACGCCGGTTCCTTCCCTGAAATTCAGCATCGTAAGTTTCCAGATAGCCGTCCTTCTGTAAACGCCTTAACACAGGATAAAGTGTACTTTCAGATACATCCATTACGCCCCGTACGTCCTGCGTAATCTTGTAACCGTAAGTTTCCTCTGTCGAAGCAACACAGGAAAGAACAACTGCATCCAGAAGTGCTGAACTTATAGTAAATGCCATAAGCACCTCTTATATATTTGGTTCACTTTGTATAATATCTTTATATATATTATATTATACAATATATAATATAATGTCAACAACAATATTATAAGAAAATTCTTATTTTATAAAAAATAATATAAAAAAAGCCGGCCTTCATTACGAAAACCAGCTTTAAAAAGGAGAATTACGATGTTTAATTTCTAATATGATCTATTAAAACTGATGCACGTAGAAAAAACGACCGCTTTCTGTCTTATTCTTTGCCTGAATAGTTCCATCATTAAAACTGATGGCATAAGCACATTCTTTATTAGATGTAACCTGAGAAGAAGACCAGAACTGTTCCGTTTTAAATGCATCAGGACAACTTATTGCTTTTTTAACAATATTTCTAATCTTATAGATTTCATATAATTCAGCAATAGACGGTACATACCATCCGCTCTTATATTCATCCTTGCAATCTGCTATATCCTTATCAAACGTAAGACCGCCGGAATAGTGTCTTGCTCTTTTAAAACCTGGATATCTTTCATCCAGATCATCATAAGTAGCAAAATTCATAAATTGTTTAACCGCTTCAATATTATCGCTGCCGTCTGTATCACCGCTGAAAGTATAATTTCCGGGAGTACCTTCCGGTACACAACGTATTGTAGTAATATCAGTATCACCGCCCCAGCTGCAGCTACCTGCATTCAAGCTTACACCCCAGCATTTACCGTTTTCAACTTTATAAATAATTGCAATCATCCTGTTTTCCTGATTGTTAGAAAGCTGACTCATCACTTTATATGAAGCAGCAGTTCCATCACAGAAAACAATATCGCCTACAGCGTTTGGTTTGTCTTTTGGCTGTAATTCTTCTATAAAATCACAGCTGACAGTTACTGCACAGGCAATAAAACTTAAAATGATTGCTGCCATAAGATTATTAATTTGTTTCATAGATATACACTCCATAATATTTAGAATCTTCCAGTCTGCACTAGTTAGTAAAATCTAAAGTTTCATAATAATTTGATTGCTGTATCGGTCGACGATAATACTCGCTGTATTCATAATCTTCTGCATAATTACCAGTTCCTTCAAAATTCAAAACCTTTATTTTTGAATCAGTACTTGTAGTTAATAAAACTTCATTGACTGTTGTTGAAGATGAGGAACCGTTTTTCTTGAATTTTATACTTTTCTTGCATTTAATTCCATCAAACATAACACCAGGAGACATAGGACTGTTTGTAAAGGTTGCATATCCTTCGATATTAAGAGTTCCGTCCTTTTTTACAAGGATTCCTTTATGAACAAAACATAATGTATTTGGATCAGAAGAAGTTCCTCCCTTTATTGTTAAAGTTACACCGGAATTAATGCCAAGAGAAGAACCGCTGGTAGTTGTTATCCAAAGGAAAGGAACATCCTGTTTTTCCCATACAGTATTTGTTGGAATAGTCAATATTCGTTCAGTGCCTAAACACCCCAAATTTATTTAAGCAGCAGTCTTTACAGATGCTGTCTTTTCCCTGTATGCCACTGGAGGTAGCCCGCCCGGATTTACAGTCGTGACTCGCTTTGTGTTATAG
>JAFYZU010000041.1 GCA_017548565.1 Treponema sp. | reverse complement strand
TTTAATCAAACGCAAAAAATAACCGCCCGCGTGCGAGCTTACTCAGGCTAGGGATTGTAGGGGCGCGTAGCGTTGCGCAGCAATGGAGTGCGGTTAGCACGGAACCCCGGAAAGCCCGACCCGAACGTAGTGAGGGGAGCCACCGGGACCGTAAGGAGAAGAAAATGAAAATTACACTTCACACAATAACTATTCGCGAGCTGGTGGAAAATTATTCGGATAATGATGAAGGTGGCGTGACTGGATACAATGGGCGGCTGGATATTCGGCCTCCGTATCAGAGGGAGTTTTGTTATTCGGATGCTCAGCAGCAGGCGGTTATGGATACTGTGACTAAGAACTTTCCTTTGAATACTATGTACTGGGTTGTGCGGAATGACGGGCGGTATGAAGTTCTGGATGGGCAGCAAAGGACTATTTCTATTTGCCGTTATGTGAATGGAGTTTTTTCCCACAACATGCGCTACTTTACAAACCTTCAGCCCGACGAAAAAGAAGCAATTTTGAATTACCAGCTTCAGGTTTATTTTTGTGAAGGAACTGCCAGCGAAAAGCTTGAATGGTTTAAGACTATAAATATTGCCGGTGAAAAACTGACTGCTCAGGAAATTCGTAATGCGGTTTTTGCAGGGGCCTGGACTGGTGAAGCTAAAAAGATTTTTTCAAAGTCTAATTGTGCGGCAAAACTTTTGGGCGATAAGTATGTGAATGGGAATCCAATCAGACAGGAACTTTTGGAAACTGTGCTTGGCTGGTATGTTGGCAAGGACGATAAATTGATTTGCAATTACATGGGGCAGCATCAGAATGATACAAATGCGAATGAGCTTTGGGTGTACTTTCAATTTGTGATAGCGTGGGTAAAGGCGCTCTTTCCAACTTATCGTAAAGAGATGAAGGGTGTGGAATGGGGTCAGTTGTATAATCAGTATCACGATAACGATTATGACCCTGATAAGCTTGAAGAAGAAATTGCAGATTTAATTGACAATGAAGAGGTTACGAATCACAAGGGGATTTATTATTATCTTTTTGACCGCAAAGTTAGTCATTTGAGTCTACGCGAGTTTGACGACAAGATGAAGCGCAAGAAGTACGAGGAGCAAGGTGGTGTGTGTCCGCATTGCCACAAGCATTTTGATATTACCGAAATGGAAGGCGACCACATAGTGCCTTGGAGCCGCGGCGGTAAAACTGTTTACGAGAATCTGCAGATGCTGTGCAGGGTTTGTAATAACACCAAGAGTAACAGATAAGCTGAAATTATATTTTCTATTGAAAAATATTTTTATAAAGTGCTAAGATATTTTTATGTCTAATCTGATTACCATAAAAAACTGTAGAATAGAAAACAAAACAAAAACAATACTTTCTCAAATAGACTGGTCGTTAAACTCCGACGAGGCCTGGCTTATAATCGGAAAAAATAAAAGCGGAAAAGCAGATTTTCTGAATGCGCTTGCCGGTAACAATCAAATAATCAAAAATGATTCACAAAGCGTTTATGAAAACAATGTTTCGGGTGTAGAAACAGTTTCTCTTGAACGGGCTGCTCATCTTATTCAGGAAGAGCGGGAAAATGATGAAAGTGATTATATTGAAGGTGGCGTAGATATTGGTAGAACAGGAAGATTTTTTATTGCACAGGCGCTTTGTCAGAATCTTCATAAAAATGAAGAATTGCCGGATTTTGCTGAAAAAATAGAAACTTATCCTGCAATAAAACTATGTGGGGTTGAATCCTTTTTAGACAGAGGTTTAAAATATCTTTCTACCGGTGAAATAAGGCGACTTTTACTTGCACGAGCGTTGATTTCCAATAAAAAGCTTTTGATTTTGTCTGATCCGTTTGCGGGGCTTGATGTTCAAAGCAGAGCTGTTCTTCTTGAATTTTTTAATACGATTGTAAAAAATCAGCTTAAGGAAAATCCCGGCAGCGAATATCCTCATTTAATAATTGCTATGGAACGATATACAGAAATTCCTGAAGCTATTACGAATGTTCTGGAATTTTCAGATAATAAAATCAGTTTTTGCGGAACAAAAGATGAATATGAAAAAAAACTTTCTGCGCAAAAAGAAAATGCAGATAAAATTAATCTGGAAAATAAAAATCAGCTTGAAAAACATTTGAGCGAGGTTTTAAATAATGAACTTGTGAATAAAACAAATGCGGGCAGTGAATTTCTTGTAGAGATGAATGATGTCTGTGTCGGCTGGGACGGTCATGAAGTTCTTAAACACATAAACTGGAAGTTAAAAAAAGGAGAACACTGGTTGATTCAGGGACCAAACGGTTCTGGAAAAACAACATTTCTTGAATTGATTACCGGAGACAATATGCAGGTTTTTTCGAATGATGTCCGTATTTTTGGAAAACGACGTGGAAGCGGTGAAACAATCTGGGATATAAAAAAACGGCTTGGAATTGTTTCTTATAGAATGCATGTTGAATATAGAATGCTTGGTAATACAAGTCTTCGAGATGTTATTATTTCAGGATTCCGTGATTCTATCGGTTTGTATGGAGCTCCGACAGATCTTGAAATTGCTGCTGCAAAAAAATGGCTTAATCTGGGAGGTTTTACTGGTCGTGAGACAGAAACTTTTTCTTCTTTGAGTTACGGCGAACAGAGAGCGGTTTTAATCCTTCGTTCAACTGTCAAAAATCCCGAAATTCTTATACTGGATGAACCCTGCCACGGTCTTGATGATGAAAACCGGACAAAAATCCTGAATCTAATGAATTATATCGGAAACGGCGGAACAACTACTATGCTTCATGTAACTCATGATAAAACAGAAATTCTTGAATGCGAAAAGCATGTTCTGGAATTATTACCCGGTAAAGAACCGATGTATAAAATCCGATAATTTAAATATGAAAAGAAAATTATTATTATTTGTTTGCGTGCTTTTTTTCTTTACAGGAAGTGTTTTTTCTGAAGAAAATGCTAAAAAGTATGAATTGCGTAGTGTAACAGGAAAACCTGTTGAATTTAAAGAAAGCTGGGGATACGTTATGATGTCCCGTGCCAATGAGTATAATAAAAACATGCCGCTCACAGACGTGTGTTTTTTCGGCGGATGTGTTGATGTTTATGGTGAACTTGCGGATATTCCTTCAAGAAATAAAATCGATATCGGAAATGCAAGGGCACATCTTGTTATAAATAGTGACAGTCGTTCTTTAACTCATTTTATTCTTGATCCGACATATGGTGTTCGAAACCGTCTGATTAAAGATATTGTAAAAGCGGCAGAAATGTTTGACGGAGTTCAGCTTGATTTTGAATATATACCGAAGCGTGATCGTGAAAATTTCATTAAATTTATTGCAGATTTAAGATACAGCCTTAAAGGTAAAATTTTTTCTGTTTGTGTTCCTGCAAGATTCAAGCTTTTAAAAGAGGATATGTATCCTTATGCAAAAATTGCTGATTACTGCGATAAGATTTTTGTAATGTGTTATGATGAGCACTGGTCAACAAGTAAGCCGGGGGCAATTGCTTCTATGGAATGGAGCCGTAAGGTTGTAGATTATGCAATAAGCGTTGTTCCGGAAAAAAAGCTTGTAATGGGAATTCCTTTTTATGGTCGTACCTGGTCAAATAAAACTACTTCAGGAGCATGGTATTTTTCAGGTGCAAACCGGATTATGAAAGAAAACGATGTATCTGAAGTTATTTATGATGATGAAATTCCTCGTTTTACATATAAAACTCAGGTAACGGTAACCGGATATTTCAACGATGCTTATTCTGCAGTTGCCCTTTGCCGGATGTATGAAAAGGTTGGCGTAAAGAACATTGGTTTCTGGCGTATAGGTCAGGAAGATCCTGATTTCTGGAAGTGGTTGGAAATAAAAGAAAAATAAGCTAAAATAACATCATCAGGAGTAATAAAGATGTTATTTTCACCAGTAGAAATTCAGGAAACAGTAAATATGTTCATGAGGCAGAAGCTCGATATCCGTTGTATTACAATGGGTATCTCTCTTTTGGATTGTGCCGCTGAAGATTCAAAACGAGCCTGTGAAAAAATATATGATAAAATCATGACTAAAGCAGGAAATCTCGTAAAAACAGGACAGGATATTGAAAAGGAATTTGGTGTTCCTATCATTAATAAACGTATTTCAGTAACTCCAATCTCTCTTGTAGCCGGAGCAAGTAAAGCAGCAAATTACACAGATTATTGTAAAATCCTCGATAAATGTGCAAAAGAACTTGGAATAAATTTTATCGGTGGTTTCAGTGCACTTGTTCAGAAAGGTATTACTCCTGCAGATAAAATTCTTATAGAATCAATACCGGAAGCTCTTTCCGAAACCAGCTATGTGTGTTCTTCGGTAAATGTCGGTACAACTAAAAATGGAATCAATATGGATGCTGTTAAGCTTATGGGTGAAATCATCTGTAAAACAGCAGATCGTTCAAAATCCTGCGATGTAAACGGCTGTGCAAAGCTTGTAGTTTTCTGTAACGCTCCGGAAGATAATCCTTTTATGGCAGGCGCATTTCATGGTCCTGGAGAAGGAGATACAGTAATAAATGTCGGAGTTTCAGGTCCCGGGGTAATTCTCGCAGCTGCTAAAGAATATAAGGGTCGTCCTATAAATGAACTTGCTGACGGTATAAAAAAGATGGCATTTAAAATTACCAGAATGGGACAGCTTGTAGGTTCAGAAGCAGCACGAAGATTAAATACAAATTTCGGAATACTTGATCTTTCGTTAGCGCCGACACCTGCTGTTGGAGATTCTGTTGCCAGAATTCTTGAAGAAATCGGACTTGAAGCCTGTGGTGCTCCAGGAACAACTGCTGCTCTTGCAATGCTTACTGATATGGTAAAAAAAGGCGGTGTAATGGCAAGTACAAATGTAGGTGGTTTAAGCGGAGCCTTTATTCCTGTTAGTGAAGATGAAGGAATGATTGAAGCAGCAACAAAAGGTTCTATCTGTCTTGAAAAGCTTGAAGCAATGACAACTGTATGTTCTGTTGGTCTTGATATGATTGCAATTCCTGGTGATACACCAGCAACATCTGTTTCCGGCATTTTAGCCGATGAATTTGCAATAGGAATGGTAAATAACAAGACAACAGCCTGTCGTTTAATTCCAGCTCCCGGTAAAAAAGCCGGTGACTGGGTTGAATTCGGTGGTTTACTTGGCGGATGTCCTGTAATGCCTGTTAATAAATTCAGCTGTGCAGATTTTATCAACAGAGGAGGAAGAATTCCTGCTCCTATTCACAGCTTCAGAAATTAGAACCGGTTGAATCGTTTTCTGCAGGTTTTTCTTTATCAGGAGCAAGCCTTGAGCTGAAATATGCAAGAGCTGCTCCAAAACATAAGCTGAAAAAGCATGCTATACCCATTCCAACACCGGTAATCTTTGAAAAGCCCGGAAAGAGAGTAACTGCCGATCCGACAATAAGACCAAAAATAACAGCATAAGTTATATTAGGAACTTTCTTTAAAAGCCAGCTTACTAACTTTGCACCTGAAACTAATCCTATGAGAACGCCTATACCATTCGGTAAAAGAAGGAACAAAGCGTGTAAAAAGGTCTCTTTTGCAAAAAGGCATGGAATGGCACCAATAACAATCGGATAAACACCTACAATAAGCATTATAAGAGAACCGGAAATACCAGGTATTACCATTGTAATTGCACCGATAATTCCACCGATGAATATCTTCAGCAAAAGGGGAATTGTAATTTCAGGCAAGGAAAAATTTATCTCGTTTCGCGAACCGCCTATCTTTTGTTCAAGAATATTAAAAGTTATAAGAACGGCAAAACCTATAAGAGCGGCAATTATAATACCGGCGATTTTTCCTTTTGAAAATTTTTCATCTGGATTTTCTTTTTTTATCATATATTTAAAGAGCATCGGTATAGAACCGATTATAAGACCTGTAAAAGCATAATTTGTCTGAACAGGAAAGTGTTCATATAATTTTTGAATCAGTTTACTGAAAATCAAAACACCCAAAGCCATGCTTCCAAGAAGAGGAATAATGAATTTCCAGTTTTTGATGAGTTTTTTTATGTTAAATGTAATTGCATTTACAAATTTTTCATAAATTCCGAAAACAACGGCAAGAGTACCACCTGAAACACCGGGAATAACATTTGCCATTCCTATAAAAATTCCGATAAATATTAATCTGATAATTTCCATAATAGAAATATATCTGTTTAATAAGATGTTTTCAATATAAAGGTTAAATGTTAAAATATTCATGTGAAGATTATCAGACTGGAAAAACAACATTTAAATTATGCCCGTGATTTTATAGAGCCCTTCGAATACCGCTGCTGCCTTCTTGCACAGAACATCCGTCAGTCGTCTGAAAACTTGTATGTGGTTATAAAGGGACAGGCTTTGAACGGTAAAGAAGATTTTGCCGGTATTTTTAATATTGATAAGAATTTTCTTCATTGTTTTCCTTTATTTTTTGAAAAGCAGTTTGAAAAAGTTGATAAAGAAGATTTGAAGCAGTTATTTATATCTTTTTTTGAAGGTAAAAACATAAAATGTCTGACAGGAGAACACAGGACAAATGAATTTTTTCTTCAGATTCTTGAACAGATGAATTATAAGCCCCAGAAAATTAATATATATAAAAGCATGATTCTTGATGACGAGATGAATCCACCGCCGGAAGAGCTTTCTCTTGATGATGAAATCCGGCGTTGTACGACAGATAATCTTGAAGAACTGATTCCTTTACAGAAGGATTATCTTTTGAAGGAGGTTGCGATTCCCGGTCAGCAAATCAGCAGTCTTGAAGCATCCGTTTCTTTAAAACAGATTTTTAAAAATCAGCTTTGTTTTGCGCTTTATAGTGATGATGAACCGGTTGCCAAAGCAAATACAAATGCAATCGGATTTAATTATATTCAGATTGGAGGCGTTTATACACATCCTCTTTACAGAAGAAATTATTATGCCTGGCATCTTATGTATAAAATAGCAAAAAGAATTATTCTCAGTAGAAAAAAAGTAACATTATTTGTTAAAATACAAAATGAAAGTGCAAAAAGCTTATATAAACGGCAGGGATTTATAGAAGCAGGTGATTTCAGCATCTCGTATTTCTAAGAAAACACTTATGAAAAATACTGAATAATTATGTTACAAAACTATAGTATTTTGATTATTATAGTAAAAGCTCAAGAATAGAGAGGTAAACAACATGAAACATTTGATTAAAAAGACAATTAATGTCGCTCTTATTGCAGCAATGCTTACAGGCAGCTTATCTGCAGCTGCACCAAAAAAACCAACTGTTGAAGCAGAGCAGCCGGAGATTACCGTTCCTAAAACAACAGAAACAAAGGATAAAAACAAAACACTTTCTCTTCCATCTCCGAAGAAACCAAAAACTCTGGTAACAGAACCGGTTGAACCTAAAAAAACAGGCTCAGAAAGAAAAGCTTCAAGAGAATGGTACGAAGAATATAATTTTGATGAATGGTTTTTTGGATGGGATGGATGGACTGAAAACGACAGATTTGATTCATCATGGGATTACTGGGATGAATGGTATTTCCAGGACTATAAAACAAAAAAGAATACAATAAAGCTTTCTTCAATTACAGGAAAAATTACTACAGCAAAAGAATATGGCGAAACAGTTTATAAAATAACAACAAAAAACAATAAGGTTTATAATCTCGCCTTGCAGGAAGATCTTGATCTCAGATTAAAACCAAAATTTGAATCAGCTCCGGTAAAAGAAACTGTAAGAAAAGCTCCGAAAAAAACAACTACAAAGAAAACAATAAGAAATTATTATTATTACAGCGATGGGAAAAAATATTATAATGCTCCAAAAAAACCAAGCGTAACTGTCACTGTAACAACAGAAGTTAATACACCAAAGACTTCTGCTGCTCCAAAAAAGACTCCGCCAAAAAAAGCACCTGTACTTAGAAAACCGGCACAGGAAACAAAGCCTAAGGCTCTTTCAAAGAATGTAATATCACGATACAAAAACAAAATTATAACTGTAAACGGATATTTCAACGAAAGAGACAATACATTTGTAGTAGTAAGCCTGGACTAGTTCAGGAAAGTTAAGAAATCTTTTTCAGGAAGCGGGTAAGAATAATGATATCCCTGGATATATTCAACGCCCATTTCCTGAACTTTTTTTGCTTGTGCGGCAGTTTCAATTCCTTCTGCAAGAACACGAATATTCAAATCTTTTATTAAAGAAATTGTCTGTTTAAGGATTGATTCTGCCTTTTTATCTTTCATTGCCTTCCAGATAAGTGACTGATCTATTTTAATAATTTCAAAAGGATAATCAAGAAGATTTGAAATATTTGAAGTTCCAAGACCGTAATCATCAAGAGCAAAGCTTAAATGATGCGCATACATGATGTTCATATTATTTTTAAGTGTATTTTCTGCGGTAAGGACAGATTCTTCGGTAATTTCAAAATTAATCAATTCATAATTTAAATGATAGTCATCCATTATTGAAAAAAGCTGTGAGTATAAATTTTCCTGCATGCACTGAATTACTGAAAGATTTATATGAATATGATGAATTCCTTTATCAGCAAGATTGTTTTCAGAAAGGAATTTGCAGACAGAATTAAACACATAATTTCCAATTTTCTGAATCATGCCGTTTTTTTCTGCAAGAGGAATGAAAACTTCCGGTTCAATGAAACCAAGCTGTGAGGTTTTTAAACGGATTAAAGCTTCGGCACAATGACATTTTGAATCTTCAAGAGTTAGAATCGGCTGGTAAACAACTTCAATGTCTTTTTCGGACAGAGAGTTTTTCATGTATTGAAGAATAAGATGATCTTTTCTTCGTTTTTCAAGGAAGGTTGTATCTACCCGGGTAATCTCTTTTGTATCGTGATTCAAAATACCGTTTTTAACATTATCGATTAAATCTATTGTTTCTTCGATTGTGCAGGCATCTTCAGGACAGAAAATAAGATTTAATATGACAGGAATTGTAAGTTCTACATCATTATAGAAAAACGGTTCAAGAAAACGGCTTTTTATAGCGTTAATCTGACCAGTGCGTACAATATTATCGTTACTGAGGATTACGACAAGCTTGTTATCTGATATTCTGAAAACATTAAGTTTGTTGAAAAGACGCAGGAAATAAAGACATATGTTTTTAAAAAATTTTGCTTTATTTATACGGCCGATTGTATGTTTTATAACTTCAGTACCTTCAAATTGAATTACAAGAAGCTTTTTAGGCTGACGAAGCTTTAATGCCTGACTGAACTCTGTAATAAAAGCCCGTCGATTTAAAAGACCTGTTTCTGAATCTTCGTATTGGCGAGGATTGTTGAGAACAATAAAAGCAAGCATTGTAGAAATGGCAAAACAGAAGCCCATCACAAGATATGAAGGGAACATAACCTGAATAAATACTGCAATCAGAGAAAGCAGCAGATAAAAAACGATAGTTAAACTTTGAATGAAAGAAAGTTTTTTTCTGATTTTGAAATAATAGAAAACAGAAAGAGCAACATAGAAAACTGCAGGTATATATTGTGTAAAGAATAATAGTCCGCGGTGATAGATTCCATTTTCAAAATAGAAGAAAAGCTTTGTGAAAGGAGTCGTTATAATGAGCAGTAGAATATATAGATACGGAATTGAAAGAATTGTTTTTTTAGGTCGTGTGTGGAACCCGTTATTATCATTAACAAAATAAAAACAATAGTAAAAGTTTATAGGGATTGTATTAATTGAAAGTTGATAAATAATATTTGTCAGATATTGAACCCAGGTTGGAACAGCATCCGAGTGATATAAACATAAAACGGCAAGGCAATCTAAAAGACTTGAAACAAGAACAAGAATAATCAGATGTTCGAAGGATTTTATCATCCTGGTATTGATTGTCTTTTTCTTAAAAAAACTGATGAGAACTGTTATAGAAATTATTACTGCTGCTATTTCGTATCTAAAATTGTATGTCATCTTATAATCTCCAGTAAATCAATTTCTTTAACAGGCTTTGAATAGTAAAATCCCTGTACAAAACTGCATCCCATTTTTTCGATATTTTCAAACTGTTCTACAGTTTCGACTCCTTCTGCAATAACTTCAATATCCAGCGAGTTTGCCATTTTTACAATATTAGTCAGGATTTTAGCAATTTTTTCATCTTTCAAGAAAATCCGCACCATTTCTTTTTCAAGTTTAATGGTTTTGAACGGATAATCAATCAGACTCTTGATGTTATTAAAAGTAGTTCCAAAATCATCGAGAGAGAAGAAAATCTGTTTTTGTTTCAACTGGTTCATATTATTTAAAAGAGCCTGGCTTGATGCGAGGATTGCTGTTTCCGTAACTTCGAAATTAATTAACCGGTAATCAAGATCAAATTCTTCGATAACCTTGAGCATATCTTTATAAAGCTTATTCTGCATGCACTGTATTACCGAAAGATTTATCTGTACATAATCAATTCCCCGCTCCCATATTTTATTCATGCTTATAAACTGACAGACTTTTCGTATAACTATCATTCCAATCTGATTTATCAAACCGTTCTGTTCGGCAAGCGGGATAAAATCCTTCGGGCTGATGTAACCAAGTTCATTGTTATTTAAACGGACAAGTGCTTCAAGGATTGTAAATTTTCCTTTTTTGATTGAATATACAGGTTGATAAACTACAGAAAAATCCTGCTCTTTAACGGCAGTCTGAAGAATAGAGAGGATTTTTTCATTACGGATTTTATCTTTGATGATGTTTTTATCTGCTTTTATTATAGTTCCCGATGGTTTATCTGTGATTGTTTTTAAGGATTTTTCGATTAAATCAATTGTATCGTCAAGATTTCGGGCATCTTCCGGTAAATTCAAAGTTACGAATCTTACCGATATTGAAAGCTTGAAATCTCCGATTCTGAACGGTTCTGAAAAAGCAACATTAATTCTGTCTACGAGCTGGTTCAGTTTATTTGAATCATCGGGAAGGACAAAAACAAATCTTGTCCTTGAAAGACGATATAAAGGCAGACGGATAGCCGAAAGCTGAAGGTATCGGGCAATTGTTTTCATCAGCTGTGATGTATTTTCAAGGCCGATTGTATCATCAAGATATTTTGTACCGATTATCTGGAAAGCAAGGATTTTATTTTTTTTCTTTTTCTTAAAAAGAGAATTAATTGTTATGTAAAAAGCAGAAATGTTGTAAATGCCCATTTCGGTGTCTTTGTATACCGAAGGATTTTCAAATGAAAAATAAGTGATGAAAATCGTAATGGAAGCAATGAAATTTGTTACTAAATACTGAGGTAATATAAGCTGAATGATTACTGCTACGATTGAAAAGAAAACATAAAGGCTTATGGTGCTTATCTGATTTCGTGAAAGAATTTTGTTTTTTAAGAAGGTAAAAGTAAGACACAGCAGAAGATAAATAAAAGAAATTGTATGTAGAACAAGGAATAAAGAACCGTGTTTATATTGTAACGCTTCGTCAAAATAAAAAACCCATCTGGTCCACGGTGTAGAAAGGATTGCAATCATACAGAAAAGATATGGGAAAAACATTGCTCGTTTTATGATTACGGAAACAGGACTTTTTTCTTCTATACCGAAAATTACGCATGAAAAATAAAGTGGTGGAATACAATAAAGGCTTATAAAGAAAATCTGATTTACAATGTAATTGACTATCAGGGGAACTGTCTGTGAATTTGCAAGAGTATATACAGATATGAGATCAAAGGTTGAGCTTATAAGAAGCATTATAATACATAGTGCAAAATTCCTCGTTACTTTTGTAGAAACGGTTTTTTTATAAAAAAAGTTAATTAATACAGAAAGAGAAATAAAAATTGCTATGAAATCATACTGATATATGTAGTGCATCTATATTATTTTACAATGAGTTGTTAAAAAAAGCAAAATTCTTTGTTTAAAAAAGCACAATATTATAGTAATAAAGATAAAAAAAGGGCTGTCATTTCTGACAACCCTTTTACAATTTTCCGAAAAATTACGGAAAAGATTGTTTATTTGTTAGCTTTGATTACAGCCTGTGCTCCTGCAAGACGAGCAAGTGGTACACGGAATGGAGAACAAGATACGTAGTTCAAGCCAAGTTTGTAGCAGAGTGCGATAGAAGCAGGATCTCCACCATGTTCACCACAAATTCCTAAGTGGAGGGCAGGTTTTACTGAACGACCTTTTGCTTCTGCAATTTCCATCAAAGCACCAGGACCATCCGGATCAAGTGTAGCAAATGGATCGTCTTCGAGGATTCTCTGGTTCAAGTAAGATTCGATAAACTTACCGTAATCATCACGGCTGAAACCGAATGTTGTCTGAGACAAGTCGTTTGTACCGAATGAGAAGAAGTCTGCATACTGTGCAACTTTATCTGCTATAAGAGCTGTACGAGGGAATTCAACCATAGATCCGATTTCGAACTTAAGGTTTGTTCCTTTTGCCTTGTTTACTTCTGCAATCTTAGCTTCTGCCTGAGCACGAATCTGTTCAACTTCGCGGTAAGAAACAACGTTAGGAATCATGATCTGAACCTTGTGTTTAATACCTGCTTTTTCACATTTTGCAGTAGCAAGAGCGATTGCTTCAACCTGCATTTCGTAAATTTCAGGATATGTAATAGCGAGACGACATCCTCGGTGACCGAGCATAGGGTTGTGTTCATCAAGAGCAGCAACCTTAGCAGCAAGAGCCTTCTTTTCGATACCAAGTTTCTTAGAAAGTTCATCAAGAGCCTTGTTATCTTCTGCCTGGATGAATTCGTTTAATGGAGGGTCAAGAAGACGGATTGTTACAGGGCGTCCTTCCATAGTTTTGATGATTTCGTAGAAATCTTTTTCCTGTAATGGAAGAATAGCCTTAAGATTCTTTTTACGTGTTTCTGTATCTTCTGATACAATCATTTTCTGGAATGATGTAAGTTTTGGTTCATCGAAGAACATGTGTTCTGTACGGCAAAGACCAATACCCATAGCACCGAAGCGGAATGCATCTTTTGCGTTCTGTGGTGTATCACCGTTTGCGTAAACATCGAATCCCTTAACTTTCTTTCCAGAAGGAGTTGTTCTAACTGAACTGTTTCTAACATCATCTGCCCAGCTGAGGAATTTTTCGAGGTCACCAGAGATTGAAGCTGGTTTTACAGAAACCTGACCTTCATAAACTTTACCAGTAGAACCATCGATTGTTAAGAAATCACCTTTCTTGTATGTTTTTGTTCCAACTTTGATTTTATCAGCGCCAGGGAATGTAATTGCAGCACAACCACAAACACAAGGAGTACCCATACCGCGGGCAACAACGGCAGCGTGTGATGTACGTCCACCAGTAGAAGTCAAGATACCCTGAGCAACTGCCATTCCGGCAATATCATCCGGTGAAGTTTCTTTTCTTACGAGAAGAACTTTCTTTCCTTCTTTTGCCCAGGCTTCTGCATCTTCTGCTGTAAATACAATCTGACCGCATCCAGCACCAGGAGAAGCGTTCAAACCGCTTGCAATTTCAACAGCTTTTTTAACTGCAGCAGGATCAAGCTGTGGAAGAAGAAGCTGGTTCAACTGTTCTGGTTCAACGCGTAAAAGAGCCTGTTCTTTTGTGATGAGTTTTTCAGCAACCATATCAACTGCCATTTTAACTGCAGCGGCACCTGTACGTTTACCGTTACGACACTGGAGCATGAAGAGTTTTCCTTCTTCAACAGTGAATTCCATATCCTGCATATCGTGATAGTGTTTTTCGAGACGATCACGGATTTTGCAGAGTTCATCATAAATTGGTTTATTTGTTTTAGCGAGCTGAGAGAGTTTCTGTGGTGTACGGATACCGGCAACAACGTCTTCTCCCTGAGCATTCATAAGGTATTCACCCATGAATTCATTTTTACCTGTAGAAGGGTCGCGTGAGAAACAAACACCAGTACCAGAAGTATCACCTTTGTTACCGAATACCATAGCCATTACAGTTACGGCAGTTCCTTTTAATGAACCTTCCTTGATGTTGTTCAACTGGCGGTATTTAATGGCACGTGGATTCATCCATGAACCGAATACGGCACCGATAGCTCCCCACATCTGAACTTTCGGATCCTGTGGGAAATCTTCACCCTTTTCTTTCTTGTAGAGCTTCTTGTATTTGTCTACAATTTTCTTTAATTCATCTGTGTTAAGTTCTGTATCTTCTTTGATACCACGGATGGCTTTTACTTCATCGATGATTGCTTCGAATTTAGCGTGTTCAACACCCATTGCAACATCACCGAACATCTGAATAAAGCGGCGGTAAGCATCCCATGCAAATCTTTCATTACCTGTTTTGTTAGCCAGACCGATAACTGATTTATCGTTAAGACCAAGGTTAAGGATTGTATCCATCATACCAGGCATAGAAATTGCAGCACCAGAACGAACTGATACTAAGAGAGGGTCATCATCAGCACCGAGCTGTTTGCCCATTGTTTTTTCAAGACGAGCGAGATACTCATCTACTTCCTTGTCTAAGCCTGCAGGATATTTGCGTCCCAATTTGTAGAATTCCTGACATACGTCTGTAGAAATTGTGAAACCAGCAGGAACTGGAAGACTTAAAGGTTTTTTTGCCATCTGTGCAAGGTTAGCACCTTTACCACCGAGTTCAGCGCGCATTGATTCATCACCATCTGCATCGCCGTTACCAAAAAAGTAAACATACTTTGTTTTAGCCATTGATTTTACTCCATATTTAAAAAATTTTTTTGCATTTAAATAGTATATCATTTTACCTATAAACGAAATAATGGTCAATTATGTAATCAAGACATAGTTTTTAAATATCAGAATTTTCCTTAATTGATAAATTGCAGCAGACCATATAAGATGAAAATGAGGTTTTTATGAACAGAGTATTTTTAAAGAAATGTGAATGTGCGCTTGATATAGGCGATGGAAGTGAACGCGGACTTTATGTTAATCAGGATTATATCCTCGGGAAAATGAAAAAAATTCATCGTGGAATAAGTCTTATGTATACTTATTATCCTAAAGACAAAACCTGGCCGAAAAGAGCATGCAATGCATTTGAAACAGAAGGACCTGTAGATCCATGGAGTTATCCGTATGAAAATTATTTTCCGTATATGGGCGGTACTCTTGGCAGAACAGATGAAGAACCTTTTAATTATATGAAAGAAATCCGTCAGCACGGAATGGATGTTGTTTTAACTATAACAATGGATCCGAATCTTACAGAAGAGGATATAATTCCGGTTGCAAAAGACCTGATTCCTTATGGACGTGTTTTTCTGCGTATAAATCACGAATGTACTGGAGACTGGTTTTGTTATACGAAGCGTGCCGGTTATGAAAAGATTGCAGAATTTTTCGTGATGGTCTGTAAGGTAATGCATAAATACGCACCGAATGTCCTTATGATATTATGTGCGGGAATGTGGCAGAAGGATACGGGAAAGCTTGAAATGGAAGATATCTTTTTACAGGCTCATAAAGAAGCTGATATCTGGTCCGGAGATCAGTATCTGGCGTTAAACTGGGGATGGCCTGTAGACCTTACCTGTAAAACACCGAATCATGCATGTTATGACACAGATGAAGTTTATGATAAAGCAAAAAATACCTGGCTTCGCTTAAAAGAAATTACCGGACAGGATAAACCGATGGTACTTTCTGAGTTGAATGCCGACGGGGATGTAACAGGTCCTTATGAACAGGCAAATCTGATGAAGCATTTTATGGAAAGGCTTCAGGAAGATAAGGATAAATGGCTCATGGGATTTACGGCATATCAGTTTCGTGATGACGGGCGGCTAGGTCTTGAAATTACAGATCCGAATAACAGCGGGGTTGGAATAGAACAGCCGCTTTTGAAAACTTACAGGGATGAGCTTTTTAAACCGTTTTTCAGTCAGAAGCTTGAAAGTGCAGAAGAAATTCAATTGCCGGTAAAAATGCGATGGGGGAATTCAGAGGATGCAGAAGGCTTTGAAATAGATGTTGAAGTAAAAAAGAATCCTCATTATGCAGAAGTGTTTTTTAATGATGATTTAAGAGAACAGAATCTTATTTTTGAATTCGGCGGATACTGGTTTTATAAAAAAAGCGGAGTCGGGAAAATAGATTTTATGAGCTATTTCTTTGATAACGAAATAAAAAAACCGGAAAAATACAAGATGAGGTTTTTTGCACCGCCGAAGGATGGAATTAATACGAAAGACAGCGAAGACTGGATGAAAAATTATTATACACAGATAAAAACCCTTCCGGAAATTCGAATTGAATATGAACCGGTAGAAATAAAAAAGAAATGAAGTATATTTTGATGAATAATATTGATTAATCCTGTATATTGAAACAATGGGGACAGCCCTCGTTGTTTTTATTGACACCACAGGTAAAACCCCTTATAATTTAAATATAAGTAAGTATAAAAAAGTAAAAGGAGATGACAATGTCAATTAAAAAACGATATGTACATGGTACAAGG
>JAFYZU010000007.1 GCA_017548565.1 Treponema sp. | reverse complement strand
GGCAGTTACCCAAGGTCCAACTTTTCTTCCGCCAAGGAAGAAGTCCGAAGCCGAATTGTTGCTTTTTGCACTGCGAATACCTACAAAAACCATAAGGCCCAGGTAAAGCACAAAAGCAATAATCATAGCGATCATTTGTGATGTCATTATCGTAACCTCTTAAATGTAATTTCTATAATTATAACTGTAATTTCTGTACTTCTCAATATAAATATACCAAAATCAGTTTTTTGTAATGCAGATGCAAATTCAAGCAAATTATAAGAACTTTCTTATTTGACATAATGGATAATCTCCGTTAGGCTTAAGATAAAGGAGAAAGCTTATGAAACATTTAAAATCATTTATCATCACATCTGTATTTTTATTATCCTCTTTTATTATCTGTATTATGTTTTCCGGCTGTGGATACAATCTTGAAGACATTGTGTTAAAGACTCCGGAAGAAATCTGTCTGGATATGAAGCGTGTTTATAACGAAGACTTTAAACTGGTTGATTATATATTTAACGATTTTGATGATGATAAATATACAACGGTATATTTAAGCTGTTCAAAATATCCGGAAAAAAGAATTATTGCCAGTCAGGGATATTATGACAGCTATGAATTGGGATGGTTTGAAAAATTTAAAACAAATTACGATTACATTCGCTTTGAAGAAGATGTTCAAAGAAATGGAGATTTGCTGTTTGAAAAATGGCTGAAAGGTTTTAAGTATAAAGATGTTGATGTAACGAATCCGGATAATTGTATTCTGAGTGCAAAAAAATATGAATTTGCAGAATTTTTTAAATCTGCTTATGGAATACACTTTTATGTCGCAATAGAAAAGCTTCAAGAAGAATCTGATGAAAGTCTGAAAGAACGTCTCAATGAAATATTTGAACCGATAAAGAAAGACAGGCAGTATCCGTTCAATATTTATTTTTTCTCTGTAACAGATGTTGATTCTTTAACTAAAAAACAACTCAGCCAGTTCAGTTCAGAAGACGCTTTTTACATTATTTACTGATGGATATTTTTTGAATAATAACAAATCATTAGAAAAGGAGTTCCCATGAAAAAAGTATTATTGCTTGTTATTTTTTGTTTTATTTGTTTTTCCTGTGATTTTAATAAATCAAAAAAGGGTTTGTGTTTTGATATATATTCTTTTGTTGAGAATAAGGATAAATGGCTTAATTCCGGATTAGAGAATTATTCTTTTTCATATTCTATTTCAACATATCGACCTGAATATATAATTGGTGATGTAACTGTTAAAAACAAAGCCTGTGAGAGTGCAGAAATTTATATTAATGATTCAGATTCAGACAGAACACCTGTTTCTCAGGATAATAAATTCTATCTGAATACTATTGAAGCAGTTTTTGATTTTATTTATCAGGAATACGAGGATGCCTTTAAGATGCTTGAATCAAAGGAATGTCAATATGTTGAAATAATCTGTGAATATGATGATGTTTACGGCTATCCTGTTTCAATTCGTTGTTTGTGTTCAGATGGAAGTAAAGTTTATAAAAAAGGTACAGCGGGCAACAGAGAGCAAAAATATTCTTTTTCGCTTGAATTTACAAGTTGATAAATATAATAAGTTGCCATTTGATGATTTTGTGATTATATTTAAAAGAAAAGGTTGTTGGTTTTAGACCGGCAATGACGTATGCGAGGATAAAATGGCAGAATGTACACATGACTGCGGGACTTGCGGCGAAGAATGTTCTAAGCGCGATTTTCAGGTGGCTCCGCACAAAGACAGCAAAATCAAAAAGGTAATCGGAATTTTAAGCGGTAAGGGGGGGGTCGGAAAATCACTTGTTACAAGTCTTCTTGCAAGCCGCGTAAATAAAGATGGTTTTAAAACTGCAATTCTTGATGCAGATATTACGGGGCCTTCCATTCCTGAAAGCTTTGGTGTCGGTGATGAAAAGGCAACTGCCGTAGAAGGTGAAGATGCACTTAATCCTGTGGTAACCGATTCTGGAATTCAGCTTATGTCAATGAATTTTCTTCTGCAGAATGAGACAGATCCTGTAATCTGGCGGGGTCCTGTTATTGCGGGTGCAGTAAAACAGTTCTGGTCTGATGTAATATGGAAAGACGTTGATTTTATGTTTGTAGACATGCCTCCGGGAACGGGTGATGTTCCGCTCACTGTTTTTCAGTCTTTACCGCTTGATGGAATCATCATCGTTTCGTCTCCGCAGCAGCTTGTCCGCGTGATTGTTGAAAAAGCCGTAAATATGGCAAACATGATGAACATTCCGATCCTTGGCATTGTAGAAAACATGAGCTATGTAAAATGTCCTGACTGTGGAAAAGAAATTACCGTCTTCGGAAAAAGCAATATAGAAGAAATCGCAAAGAATTTTAATATTCCGGTGCTTGCAAGAATTCCGATGGAAGAAGCAACAAGCCGTGCCGTAGATGAAGGCGATGTAGAAAGTCTTGAATGCCCGTATCTTAAGGAAGCGGCTGAAAAAATAGAGTCGTTGCTTAAATAATTCGAATTTTGCTTAAATTCCTTTGACTTATGGTGAAGTTAGGTGTAGAATAGAACAATAATATAACCCAGAGGTGGTAAGTCAAAGGATTTACTATCACTAACTCAGGAGGCTCATTTAAAATGGCAAAAGTAGAACTTAAAGGTATTGGTAAAGTTTACGATGGTGGTGTTCGTGCTGTAAACAATGCTAATATCACAATTGAAGACAAGGAATTCTGCGTATTCGTAGGTCCTTCAGGATGTGGAAAATCAACAACATTACGTATGATTGCCGGTTTGGAAGACATTACAGACGGTAAACTGTACATTGACGGTACAGAAATGAACGACGTTCCTCCAAAGGATCGTGATATCGCCATGGTATTCCAGAACTATGCTCTTTATCCACATATGACTGTATATGACAACATGGCATTCGGTCTTAAAATCCGCAAGATGGATAAGGCTGAAATTGACCGCCGTGTTCGTGAAGCAGCTAAACAGCTTGACCTTACACAGTATCTTGACAGAAAACCAAAGGCACTCTCTGGTGGACAGAGACAGCGTGTTGCCGTAGGTCGTGCTATCGTTCGTAATCCAAAGGTATTCTTGTTCGATGAACCTCTTTCAAACCTCGATGCTAAGCTTCGTGTAACAATGCGTTCTGAACTTGCTGACCTTCATAACAGACTTCAGGCTACAATGATTTACGTAACTCACGACCAGATCGAAGCTATGACTCTTGGTACAAAAATCGTTGTAATGAAAGACGGTGTTATCCAGCAGATTGGTGCTCCTCTTTATCTTTACAACAATCCAATCAATAAGTTCGTAGCAGGCTTCATCGGTACACCTCCAATGAACTTCCTTACAGTAAAAGTTCTTGAAAAGAACGGAAAGATTGTTTGTGACGAAGGTTCTTTCGAAATCAATCCGACAGACGATCAGGCAAAAGCACTTAAAGCTTATGTAGGTAAAGAAGTATCTTTCGGTATTCGTCCTGAAAATCTTACTTATGTTGAAAAACCGGTTGCAAAAGATGATATGCAGATGAAGATTACAAATAAGGAACCTCTTGGTGCAGAAACACACCTTTACCTTATTTCTAACAAAGGTCAGTCAATCATCGCTAAAACAACTGCAAATGCTGACTTTCGCTTAGGTGAATCAGTAAACGTTGTTCCAGATATGACAAAAGCTAAGTTCTTCGCAATGGATGGAGACGAATTGAATATCTGCGATCAGATTGAGAAAAAATGGTAAACTATAATTAATAAGATTACTTTATCATTATCAAAGAGTCGTTCTTTATGAGCGGCTCTTTTTTATTTTTAAAATATCAAAAATTGTGATATAATGGTTTCATGTAAATCACTTTATTAATCATAAAAAAATAATGGAGAAAACAAATATGAAAATCAAAAAATTATTATTAGCTGCAGCTTTCTTTATTTTTTGTGCATTTATTTATTCGCAGAATATTAATGACAGGGTTTATATTAATCTTAATACAGAGAATGGGATTGTCCAGAAGCTTTTTACTTATACAAAGTTTACGGAATATGAATATGATAAAAAAGGTCAGCTTATTCATACTTCTGATTCTGACGGCGTTGAACACTGGTATAAATATGATAAAAAAGGAAATTGTATTTATATGAAGGATAATCTTGAATTTGAATATAAATATTTCTTCGATAAAAAAGGAAATGAAATTAAAATGATTGATATTTCGGATCCCGATAAATATGAAGTTAACTATGATTATGACGATAAGGGAAATCTGATTTATTATAAAGATTCTTACGGGCTTGAAACATGGCTTGAATATGATGAAAAAGGAAATCAAATCTATTGGAAAACTTCAGCGGGATTTCAAGCCTGGCTCGAATATGATGATAAAGGAAATTGTATTCATGAGAGTCAGGAGCCGAAAGGTGAATGCTGGATGGCATATGATGATAAAGGTAACTGTGTTCATAAAATAGATTCAGAAGGAAATGAAACTGTCTGGATTTATGAATATGATTCAGAAAACAGAATAATCAGCTGTAAGGAATTTGAACGCTTGTAGTGCAGGCGTTGACGTCAGGAAATTATTGTATGACAAAGAATTCTCTTGTGCTTTATAAAAATCAACCGGCAGTCGTAAAGGATCGTGATGGTGATAAATATATCATTCAGTTTTGTACGCAGGCGGCTTCATCGGGCGGTAAAAAACCGGTTTATTCAGAACAGAAGGTGCGCGAAAAAGATGTGATTCTTCTTCATGAAGGTCCAGTTTCCGGTATTGAGAAGATTCTTGAAAATGCTTCAATTGATTTTTCAAAAGAGATTAAAGAAGTGTATGAGCTTTTGATTTCTGATGAATCGATTGTAAAAGAAGGTGTTTCTTTATCAGATCTTTCGGAATATGCGCTTGGAAAATTCGAGGGTGATTTGTGCTGGGCGTTTTATTCATCCCTCGTAAAAACAAGTGAGTTTTCCCTTAATCAGGATGAATTGAAAAATTCCAGGATAGTTTTTAATCTTCGTACAAAAGAAGAAATTGCTCTGCTTAATCAGAAAAAATTCGAAAAAGAGCATGAAGCAGAAATTAAAAATGAATTCATAAACCGTCTGAAAAATAAAAAACTTGAGCTTCCCCTCGATTCAAAATTCATGGGTGAGGTAGAAGCATTTGCTCTAAATAAAACCGAAAAATCAAAAATTCTTGAAGAAGCAGGCCTTCCTCAATCGATCGAAAAAGCACATCAGCTGTTAATCGATACGGGCATCTGGGATTATACGAAAAATCCTTATCCTACACGTTTTGGTTTCAGCTTTGATTCTGCACATGAACAGCTTGGAAAAATGAAGGATGAGCAGCGCGAAGTTGTTCCCTGTGTCTGTTATGCGATAGATTCTCCTGATGCGTCGGATCCTGATGATGCGGTCGGTTATGACGGAGAATGGCTGTGGGTTTGTATTGCAGATCCTGCATCAACTGTAATGCCTGATTCTTCAATCGATATTGCGGCACGAAACAGGGGAACTACGCTTTATATTCCTGAGGGGGCAAGCCGTATGCTTTGTGAAAGCTCTCTTGAAGATTATGCGCTTGGTCTTAAAGAAAAGCATTCCGGAAACAAAGATGATATAAAATCATGTGCCCTTGCATTTAAGATTAAGCTTGACGATGAAAGTCAGATTTCTGAGGTTGATATAAAAAAGGTTCTGGTGCATGTAAAGATGATTTCATACGCTCAGGCAGAAGAACAGAAGGATAGTGCAGAATTAAAACCGCTTTTTGAAATTGCACGGAGAAATCTTAAAAGAAGAAATCAAAACAATGCCGTAACGATTCAGATGCCTGAGGTAAAAATCAAGGTAGATAAAGAAACTAAAAAAGTAACTGTAGAACCCGAGCAGCGTTATGAATCGAACGATATGATTCAGGAAATGATGCTTCTTGCAGGTGAGGGTGCGGCAAAATTTGCTTTTAAAAATAAAATACCGTTCCCGTTTGTCAGTCAGGAAGCTCCTTCGTTCCCGGATAAAATTCCTGAAGGCTGGGCAGGAGAATTTGCTCGTGTAAAATGCATGAGGAAACGTTCTGTCGGTATTACACCAGCTCCTCATGCCGGACTTGGTTTAAGCTTTTACAGTCAGGTTACTTCTCCTTTGCGCCGCTATTCAGATTTGATTGCACATCAGCAGCTTCGTGCCTTTATTGATAAACGAAAACTGATCGATAAGGATGAGATGCTTGAACGTATTGCCGCCGGTGATGCCGCATCTATTGCCGCACGGAAAGCCGCTCGTTTAAGTGAAACTCACTGGAAGCTTGTGTATCTTATTCAAAATCCTGATAAGATTTATGATGCGTTCTGCATCGATAAAAAAGGGAATGATACCCTGTTTTTAATTCCATCGCTTGATATGCAGACAACACTTAAGTCATGCCAGGATATTTCTCTCAACGATAAAATCAACGTAAAGGCAGGGGCGGTAAACATCCCGCTTCAGAATGTAAATTTCATAAGAACTTAATAAGAATTATCTGTTCTTAATATACAGTAAGTTTATTTTATGATATAATATTGTTCTATAAATGAGGTATTTTTTATGAAACGATTCATCCTTTCTTTATTTATGATTTCTTTTGTGTGTATTTTTATTTCTGCTCAGGAAGAAAATACAAAAAAATATATGTTTACTGTTGCCGGTGATTCAACTGAGGTAAATCAGGAGCAGGAAGACAGTCAGAGCGAAGAAAAAGAAACAGAACAGTTTTCTGTAGATACTGCCGGTGACAGTGCAGAGACTGCTTTTTCGGATCCGTTTTTCAAAGATGTCATTAATCTTGTAGAAAAGGAAAAGCCTGTTTTTACTGTGGCATCGACTGCAGAAGCAAATTTAAAGGAAGTTGAAGACTGTAAAAAGCGTCTTTATAAAATCCTTTCTGCCTATAATTCACTTGTTGAAGCTTTTAACAAGGATGTTGACAATCAGACAGAAGCGGAATGTAAGGCAATTTATGCCGAAGAATATACTTCAGTTGAACTTGAAGCAGATGGCAAGCCGTCTGATGATGCAATTAAACGTCGTGAAGAAAGATGTAATATCATCCGTGATGAAGCAAGGGCAAAAAAAGAAGCTTATGCTGAAGAACAGCGTGCATTGATTGCTGAGGATGAAAAAAAAGAAAGGACATATCTTGCTGCATCTTACAAGGTTCTTGAAAGCGGTAAATATGTTGTTACATCGTATACCGATAACGTAAAGCTTTCAATCGGAAAATTCGACGGAGGAAAAGGCGCATGGCTTGTAGGAATCAGTTCGAATCTGTGCGGAAAAGAAGTCGTAAATTTTGAAACATATCTTGATTATGCAGACGTTACCGGCGAAAAATTTATTCCTGCAGATAAAATGTCAATAAGCCAGATGAATGCATTTAATAAAGAAGTTGAACGTTACGACACTCTGTTCAAGCTTTGCCCTGATATTTTCTGTGTAAGAATCAATTATGACGTTTTAAGATGGAAGCAGAATTCTGAATATCGTTATGTTCCTTCAAGAATTGAAATTATTAATATTGCAAGAAAAAATAAAATCATCAGACGTTTCGTAAAAGGTGATGTAAAGCCACGCCTTTTCGTGATTGAAGATGGTGCAGAAATAAGAACAAAAGAAGAAATTGAAGAAGATGTACTGAAATTCAACAAGCAGCTCGCAAAGGAAGCAAGAGAAAATCAGACCGAAGCAGATAAGCTTTATCAGCAGTATTCTGAATCATATCAGAATGAAAAGAATAACTCAAACAAGCTTCCTGTAATTCAGAAGGGAAGAGGTGCTTTTGTCATTTCTGTTTCTCCTTTTGTTTCAGGCGATGAAATGTCAGGCTCTGCAGATTTCGGAATTGATGTTCTGAACCTTGAATTGTGTATTCCTGCCGGAAAATATTTCTTCTGGGGTTTTGATGCAGGTGTTTATTTCCCTCTTGGTCATGGAATTTTTGACATGCAGTTTGGAATTCTTGGCGGCGTAAACTGTCAGATTACTCATCTGTTCAGACCATACATAAAGCTCAACCTTGATTTTGACACAAAGCTCAATGGAATCATTCAGACAGGCGCTGGACTTGATTTTACTATTGCCAATGTTTTCTTAGTTAATCTTGGATACAGCTATAACTGGGCATTTGATCATAACAATAAACTCAACGATGAAACTCCTGAAGATCAGAAGGATATTTTCCCGGTAAGTCAGTATCATAAATTCTCGATTGGTCTTGGAATCTTCTGGTAACAATCAGCTGTTTATTTCCGCTTTCTGAATTTATTTATAACTACCATAATAATCTCATCTTTTGTGATAATCAGTTCAAGAATTCCGGTTATTGCAAAGATAAGCATTGAAATTAAAACAGGCATTCCATAAGAAAGAAGCTTTCCTCTGCCTTCGAAAAGTTTTAAAAGAACCGGCCGTAAAAAATACACCGGTACTGTTGCTATTATAGAATAAATTATAACTCTGATTGTATATAAAAGCGTGCTCTTTAAGATTCTTTTTGTATTCATTGCATCCATTTTTTTCATATAGATGAATAAAAAGATTGTATTTATGAGTGTAGATAAGGTTAGTGCAAGGGCAATTCCCTGTCCTCTCATCGGGAACGAAAGTGCAACTGCTATTATTATGTTTGCAATAAAGCTGTAGATTCCTGCAAGAGTCGGAAGCTTAGTATTCTGTTGTGCATAAAAGGCAGGAGCGATTATTCTATTTAAAGCGATGAAAAGTAATCCCGCTATATGATAGTTAAAGATGCTTACCGTAAGATTCACGGAATTTTCGTCGAAGGCTTTTCCCTTGTACAAGAGGCAGATGATTTCGCGGCCGTTTACAAGAGAGTAAAAGGAAACCGGAATTGAGATGACAGTCATTATTTTGATTGCCTGAATCAAAAGTGTATTGAATTCTTCATCTTTTTTTTCGTTTGCAAGTCCAGTTAAATCCGGGAGAATTACGGTTCCTATCGTTACGGCAAATATACCGAGTACAAGCTCCTGCAATCGTAAGGAATACTGAAGTCCTGAGGTAACGCCGACATCTATCTGATTTGCAAGATAAGTACACACAACATCATTAAGCTGGTATGCTGCAATTCCTATTACAGTAGGTGCAATGAGAGCCAGAACCTTTCGTGTACCGGGATTCTTTACTGTTTTTTTGAGTGACGTAAAGCAGACCTTCCATCCGGTTTTATGTAAGAACGGCCATTGGAACAGCGCTTGAACCGTTCCTCCCAGAATTACACCGATTGACATTGCAAGTGCCGGATCCTTTGTTTTTGGTGCAAGTATGTATGTCGTGATTATTACGATCGCATTGAAAAGAACAGGAGTAAAGCCTGATGGAGCAAAAATTTTACAGCCGTTTAAAACTCCCTGGAAAAAAGCAGCAACAGAAATAAGGAAAAGATAAGGGAACATTATTCTGGAAAGAAGGGTAACTTCAACTTTTTTTAGATTGTAAAGTTCAAGCAGCTGTGAATAATCTGCGGCCGATGGATTTTTCGGAGCCTTACAGAATAATGGTGCAATTGCAGGAGTAATTAAAATTCCTATTATAACAACGATGACAGTTAAGAAAGTAACGAGAGTAAAGGTTGCGTTAATAAAATCCTGAGTTTCTTTTTTATTTTCGGGTGTATCTTCTTTTTCGAGGTATTTCTTGAAGGTAGGAATAAAAGCAACGGAGATTGCATTTTCGGCAAACAGTCTTCTTAAGAGGTTTGGAATCATAAAGGAAACATTGTAAGCATCTGCATACATTCCGGTTCCAAGAAATGCGGCTGTTGTCATCTGTCGTATAAGTCCCATTACACGTGAGGCCGCTGTCATTAATGAAAGAATCAATCCTGATTTTAAAAGAGAAAATTTTGGTGCGCTTTTCTGTTGAGTAAGTTCGTTTTTTTCCATAAATATAAAATATCAAAGTTGAGAAAAATAGACAATTGCTTTATAATAGTAAAATATAAGAAAGTTTTATCTATATAAAAGTATAAAATATTTTTTGTATGGAGATGACCGATGGGTTTATTTTCTAAAGTAGGTAAAACAAGAATCGTGCCGCTTGGCCTTAAGATTATCGTCATTTTTATTGCGTTAATTCTTCTTTCAAACTTTGCTACAAACATCATTACAATACAGTTATCGCAGAAGGAAATAATCAGTCTGAATAATACGGTAATGGTTGAACAGCTTAAGGAATTATATACGAATTCTGCAAACCAGTATCAGATTTATCTTTATTCAAAAGACAAAGAGCAGTGCATGGAAACAATGGCAAAGTCTGCAAAATCAGGTTTTGCAAATACAAACAGTGTTGCGCTTGGTGTTTCTCAGAACAAAGAAATTTTATTTTATTCATACAATAAAGATACATACAGGAATTATTTTCAGCTCGAGGATAATATCGTTGATAAGCTTTGCATAGATCTTGCAAACGGTACGACAGAAGGTTCCATTCATTTTTCAAACAGAACAGGTGATTATTTTGGTGTTTATAAATATCAGCCGGATTGGGATATGTTCCTTATCCGTGCAGAAAACAGATCTGATCTTTCGCGTAACACCGGACGTATTGTTCTTGTAATTTCAATCATCATAATTGTTCTTACGGCATTCTTTATCGTAATTGGTTTTATCCTTCTTAAACGGGAATTCAGAACTGTACGACAGATAACCCGTGACCTTTATGAAATGCAGAAGCACAAGCAGCTTGAGTTAATAGATTTAAGTGAAGCACCGAATGATGATATTACATATCTTGCGGCTTCGTTCAACTCTCTTTCGTCTTCGGTAAATAATCTTCTTGGAACATTCCAAAAATTCGTATCAAAGGACGTTGTTGCAAAAGCGTATTCAGAACAGGGAATATCTCTTGAAGGAAAACAGCGTGAGCTTACGATTCTTTTTTCCGATATCAGAAGCTTTACGTACAGAACGGAAACACTTGGAAATGATATCATCGATGTTCTGAACGTTCACTATAACAAGGTAATTCACAGCGTACATGAAAATAACGGTGTAGTAGGTTCAATCATCGGTGATGCAATTCTTGCAATTTACGGTACACTAAATTCAGATTTTTCTAAATCATACAATTCAATCAGGGCTGCGTGGGATATTACTCATGTAACGGCAAATCTGCGTCAGACGATGATTGAAAGACGACAGGAAATTGAAAAGACCAGAAAGCTTACTGAATCTGAAGAAAGGGTTTTTGAAGCAGTATTGCTTGATGTAGGTGTCGGAATTGATGGCGGTAAGGTTTTCTATGGAAATATCGGTTCAAATGAACATATGGCAAATACGGTTATCGGTGATAATGTTAACTCAGCTTCTCGTCTTGAAGGATTAACGAGAATCTATCATGTACCGGTAATTGTATCTGAATATATTAAGGAAGAAGTTGAAAAAGAAACGGAACGCTTTATGTTCTTTGAGATTGATACGGTTCAGGTAAAGGGAAAAACAGAAGGTAAAAAGGTATATTTCCCGCTTGACTGTTCGGAAGTTACTTTTGATTATATTGAGCGATATAAGGTATTTGAGCAGGGACTTGCTGCTTACTATAAGGGTGACTGGAAAACAGCCCGTAAACATTTTAAGGATTGTGATCTTGAAGTTACACAGGTATTTCTGGAAAGAATGGGACTTAAAAGTGCCCCTGCAGACTGGAGTGGAATATGGACAATGGCAACAAAATAGCAAAGGATTTAACGCCTGCACAGCGTCATAAGGATGTGCTGTTATTCTTAAACGAAGAGTTGAATAACATTCAGACAAGAACATCCTCTGTTAATACTTATGATCTGGAAAAGGAATATGCAAAAACTAAAAAGCACAAATCTCCTTTTGCCGCACTTGTTCTTATTGTCTGTGCCGCAGCAGTTTTTGGTGCAGCATATCTGATGTCTGTAATCATCAATAAGAATAACGAAAAGATTGAAGTTAATCTCGAGGAATTTGAAGACCTTAATCTTCGTGATCTTTTGAATAACGTTTCAAAGGTTCAGGTGAACTATGACAATGCAGTGAAAGAAAAAATCCTTCTTGAATCGCAGATGCAGTCGGAAATACAGGAGGCAGAAGCAGAAAAGGAAAATGAGCTTTTTGTCATAGATTCACTTAATCTTCGTTCTCAGAGTCAGATTAATCAGAGAAAATGGGCGGTAGAAAATGCTTATAATAAAAAGGTAAGGGAAATAAAATCTTCGTATGAACAGAAAATTACTACGCTTGAGCTTGAGATAGATAATTATAAAAAGGAACTTGACAGCTATGATGCTGCAATGCTTGAATCTGCAAAGGAACAGGAACAGGCCCTGAACAGTCAGCGTAAGGTTCAGGAAATGGAAATTGAACGTATAACTAAAATGTATGAGGACAGAATTACTGAGCTTCAGAATACTATTTCAAATGACAGAAATGCCAAAGGAAAAAATGTACGTAATGCGGTTGGTGAGGTTGCAGGAAGATATAAAACAGAATTGAACAATCTTGATCCGGTTCTTAAAGATTCAAAAGCAGATTCAATCATAGATAATGCTAAGAATAAGAATGCACAAGTGATGAATGCCAGAACCTTTGCCGGTGACAATAATATTTCAAATGAAACTGTAATTTCGAATATTAGTGAATATCAGGCAATTTATGATGATTATAAATATCTGAAAAAACCTGTTTCATCGCTTCCTCAGAAAAACTCAATTCCTGAGTACGTAAACACGATGGATATGCTTGTTGATCAGATGAGCCAGACTTTCCTTTCGACTTTGAATGAACTTAATAATGATAATCTGAATCTTAAGGCGGAAATTGCAAAACTAAATGAAAACGTAAAAAATCTTAATCAGGAAAAAGAGGCTTTGAATCAGAGAATTGCGAGTCTTGGTACAACTTATAAAAACCGGCTTGATATTTATACCGATTGTATATCGGAACTGATTTTGTATACACCTTTTAATGCAGTAGTCGTAACGGCAACAGATAAAGATAATATTACTATTTATGTTGCACCTAAAGCACGTTATCTTGTAACTGAAAATGGAACGCCGGTAGAAATCGTCGGACTGGAAAATGTCCGCGGGAAAATATATCCTTTTGGTCAGGATTATTTTCTTTTTATGCCTGAGCTTGATGCAGAAGGAAATCCTGTAAATTTTAATCTTTCGAATGTAAAACCGGGTGCACAGGTAAAGATACTTCAAAAATAGAAGATAATGCTTACATAAAATTGTTTTTTTTTCATATATAGGGGATTTCACCTATTCGGGGGGGGGGGGGTGATTTTTCTGTTATAATTTTCCTTAGAAATTTTTATTAAATTAAGTGAGGAAAAAAATATGAAAAAAAAGGCTGTCTTGTTTAAATTTCTTGGATTGTTTTTATTTTTTATTGGTATTACAGGCTGTGCTTCTACAAAGGTCGGTTCTAATATCACGCTGTATGATGAAAATTCCTGTGTCATTTGTTTTCATCTTTGGGGTTCAGGAGAGTTTACGTTTAAACAGATTGATTCTGCCAGGGGAGTTGATGAACAGATAATTGAACCAAAAAATAAAATGGTTATTTTTCTTCCTTGTAAGCCAGGCAGTAAATATCTGCTTACAAAAATCAAAGGGCAGGTCGTTACAGGTTCTGTTGCTATGAAAAACTGTATTACAAATGAAATTGATATAGAAATGGGCGTTAATGAGCAGTTTTATATAATTGATGTACCTGAAAAACCAGGGTTTTATTATTATGATGATTTGGCTGCAACATTTGTAGATGTAGCAGAGTTAAAAGTTTCTGGTGGACCGGCATTTAGGTCTAAGAAGTTTGGAACAACAGATAATTATCCTTATAAAGCAGACAATCCTTATATAGAAAAGCCATTTAAACCTGAAGTTGTTGTTATTAAGAACGGTTGGGATTTTAGTAATAAATTAAATAAGTGGGCTCATATGAAATCTGATTTAAAGGTATTTAAAAAATTATATTATGGAACTTTATGGTATGATTCATTTGAAGAACTTGTTGGAGCATATAAGACAGAGCTTGATAAAGCATATAAAGAATATAAAGATGCAAAGAAGAATAAAAAAGATGCAGATAATCAGTAAGAATTTAAAAAGAATTATTTTTTGTACAGTTTTGTTTTTAACACATTCTCTTACTTTTAGTGAAGGCGTAAATTTTAATCCTATGTCAAAGGAAGTTGTTGTTTCAGGTAGAATTAAAGTTCATGTCGACAATGAGAATTTTGAATTTTATGCAAAAACCTTCGGAATAACAGATTTTTCTACGCCTGACTGTTATCAGCTGATAAATGATATATATGAAAGGAAAACCAGAAAATATCCGGAGCCTCAGTATACGGAAGATGAATTATATATTCGTTTACCGCAAGAGCTTTTTTTATCAACACAGACAATAAAGAAAGTTAAGAAAAAAACAGAGCTTAATGTAAAACTTTTAATAATGTGGTATTTTTACAGCAGTGGTAAATTTTTTGTTAGTCTCCCACTTGTGTTTAAAATTCCGGTTACTAAAGATATAAAATATATTTATATTGGTGATATTGATTTTTATCTTGAAGGTCCAAATTTTAAAATATCAAAGATTACTGTCCAGGATAATTATGATGCAGCAAAACAGGAAATTGAAGAAAGGTCCGGAAAAACAATAAATCTTTATAAGGCTATATTTCAACCGGTTGAAAATCAGAAATTTGAGCTGAAGGAATAGGGTATTGCTCATATTGAAAATTTTGCCATTAAGCAATAAAATATAAAAATGGCATTATATAGTAATTTACCTGTACGTATTGGTATTGATGTCGGTTCAACAACAGTTAAAGTTGCTGTAATTGATGATAATGATGAATTAGTTTATGGTGACTATCAGCGCCATAGAGCAGATATACGCAGTACAATTATTAAAGTTGTAACAAAGGCTTTAGATGAATTAACGAAGAATTGTCCTTTAGGCGACAATCAGTGTGTTTCAGTAAAAGTAACCGGTTCCGGTGGTCTTTCTGTTTCTCAGTGGCTTGAAATTCCTTTTATTCAGGAAGTAATAGCCGCTACAACTTCAGTAAAGAAATTAATTCCAAGAACAGATGTTGTAATTGAGCTTGGCGGTGAAGACGCTAAGATTACATATTTTAAAGGCGGTGTCGAGCAGCGTATGAATGGAACCTGTGCGGGCGGTACGGGTGCGTTTATAGATCAGATGGCTGCGCTGCTTGAAACTGATGCTTCCGGTTTGAATGAGCTTGCAAAAGGTGCTCAGCAGATTTATTCAATTGCAGCCCGATGCGGTGTTTTTGCAAAGACAGATATTCAGCCGCTTATAAATGAAGGTGCAAGAAGGGAAGATATCGCCGCTTCAATTTTTCAGGCTGTCGTTTCACAGACAATTTCCGGTCTTGCCTGCGGTAAACCAATCCGCGGTAATGTAGCATTCTTAGGTGGCCCGCTTCATTTTATGGATCAGCTTAGATACAGATTCGTAGAAACCCTGAAACTAAAGGAAGATGAAATAATTGTTCCTGAAAATTCACAGCTTTTTGTTGCAAGCGGATGTGCATACAGTGCAGAACGGAAGCTCCCGGATGATTTTAAGTTTCCGACTATTGCAGAATTCAAATCAAGTCTTCAGAATCTTGTCGGTGCAGAATTATCTGAAGTTCAGAGACTTGAACCGCTTTTTAAAGATCAGGCAGAGCTTGATGAATTTGAAGTACGTCACAGTGAACAGAAGGCAAAGCGTGGTGATTTAAGTAAAACGCACGGACCTGTTTTCTTAGGACTCGATGCGGGCTCTACAACCACAAAGGCAATTTTAATAGATAAAGATGGAAGAATCCTCTGGGATTTTTATGCGTCGAATCAGGGAAATCCTGTTGAACTTGCAACTAAAGTTTTAAAAGAATTATATTCAAAGTTACCCGAAGATGTTTATATTGCACGTGCAGTTTCTACAGGGTATGGTGAGGTTTTGTTCCAGTCTGCTTTTAACGTAGATGCGGGCGAAGTTGAAACAATCACTCATTTCAGGGCTGCAGATTTCTTTGTTCCCGGCGTTGAATTCCTTCTTGATATCGGCGGACAGGACATGAAATGTCTTCGGATGAAGGATGGTGCAATAGTTTCCATTCAGTTGAACGAAGCATGTTCTTCGGGCTGCGGTTCATTCCTCGATAATTTCGCTCACACAATGGGAATGGATGTAAGGGAATTCAGTAAGATTGCGCTTATGGCTCCAAAGCCTGTAGATTTAGGAAGCCGTTGTACTGTTTTCATGAATTCAAGGGTAAAGCAGGCTCAGAAAGAAGGTTCATCTGTTGCCGATATTTCAGCAGGTCTTTCTTATTCAGTAATCAAGAATGCGCTTTTTAAAGTAATTAAATTAAGAAAAGCAAGTGAAATAGGAACAAAGGTAGTTGTTCAGGGCGGAACGTTTAATAATGATGCAGTTCTCCGGGCATTTGAAAAAATCGCGGGTGTAAATGTTTACAGACCGGATGTCGCAGGTTTGATGGGTGCTTATGGTTCTGCCTTGATTGCTTACGATCAATGGCTTGATTTAACTGCACCAAAACCAGGTGAGCCTGAGGGTACCTTTCATGATGTGCGTTCGGGCATTGCAACTTTGAAGGATCTAGACAGCTTTAAAGTTGACCTTGATTTAAAGAGATGCGGAAAATGTCAGAACAATTGTCTTTTAACTATCAATACATTTAAAACCGACAGTGAGGTAAGAACCTTTGTAACCGGTAATCGGTGTGAAAAAGGTGCCGAAATTGAAGGTAAAAATGTTCTAGCCGCAAGTGATAAAAACAAGGCGCTTGAGGATGATACAGGTCCTCTTCCTAATCTTTTTGACTGGAAATATAAGCGTACCTTCCGCTATGCTCCACGAAAACCTGAGGATGCACCTATGGGTGATGTAGGAATTCCTCGTGTACTTAACATGTATGAAAATTATCCTTTGTGGTTTACGTTCTTCAATGAGCTTGGTTTCCGTGTAGTGCTTTCACAGCGTTCTTCAAGAAATGTTTACGAAAAGGGTCTTGAAACTATTCCTTCTGAATCTGTATGTTATCCTGGAAAAATCAGTCATGGTCATGTAGAAAGCCTCATTCAGCGGGGATGTAAGTTTATATTTTATCCTTGTGCTCCTTACGAAAAACAGGAGGATATGGGGGCTGGAAATCATTATAACTGTCCTATTGTAACAAGCTATCCGGAAGTTTTAAGAAACAATATTGATGCACTTCGTCAGGATTCATCTATTTTGTATATGGATCCGTTCCTGCCTATTTACGACAGACCTCGTCTTGCTGAACGTTTATGCGAAGAGCTTATTCCTCATTTTCCGCAATTGACTAAAGCGCAGATTAAAAAGGCGGTAGACAAGGCATGGGAAGAGCAGGAAAAATTTAAGGAAGAAATACGAAAGGCAGGAGAGGATGCTCTTGAAGAAATAATTACAAAGGGTGCAAGCGGTATTGTCCTTGCGGGACGCCCATATCACCTTGATCCTGAAATTAATCATGGTATTCCGGAACTGATTAACGGACTTGGACTTGCCGTGTTTACCGAAGATTCTGTCGCTCATCTTGGAAATATCGAACGGCCGCTTAGAATCATAGATCAGTGGACTTATCACAACAGATTGTATCGAGCCGCAAGCTTTGTTTCAGAAATGGCAAACCTTGAGCTTGTACAGATTACATCTTTCGGCTGCGGTCTTGATGCGGTTACTGCTGATCAGGTTGATGAAATCCTTCGTGCAAAAAACAGAATGTACACTCTTATAAAGATTGATGAAGGTTCTAATCTTGGTGCCGTCAGAATCCGAATAAGATCACTGATTGCTGCGGTTAAGGAAAGAAGACGAAACAAACGAAAGTTTACAATTCATTCTTCTGCTTATAACAGGGTTGTATTTACGGAAGAGATGAAGAAAAATTATACGATTATCGGACCACAGATGTCACCGATTCATTTCAAGCTTCTTCAAAGTGCATTCAAGAGCGGTGATTTCAATTTTGTAGTTCTTGATGCAGTAGATCCTAAGGCAGTAGAAGCGGGATTAAAATATGTAAATAACGATGCCTGTTATCCGTCGCTGCTTGTTGCAGGTCAGATGATTGCGGCACTTGAAAGTGGTCTTTATGATCTTAAGAAGGTTGCTCTTGTAATAACTCAGACTGGTGGCGGCTGTCGTGCAACAAATTACATCGGCTTTATCCGTCGTGCGCTGAACGATGCGGGCTGGGGACATATTCCGGTTCTTTCGCTTAGTGCACAGGGCTTTGAAAGTAATCCCGGCTTTAAGCTTACTTTACCGCTCGTTGATAATCTTGTAAAAGCAGTGATGGTCGGCGATGTTCTTATGCGTGTTTTATACAGAACCCGTCCTTATGAAGCAGTCCCTGGAAGTGCAAATCAGCTTTATGAAAAATGGACTTCCAGAGCAGAAGCTATGTTTACGAAGCATGTAAGCGGACATAAATATCATAAGCTTTTGAAAAACATTATTCATGATTTTGATACTCTTGCATTAAAACCTATTAAAAAGCCTCGTGTCGGTGTAGTTGGTGAAATCCTCGTAAAATTCCATCCTACGGCAAACAATCAGATTGTAGATACAATTGAACGTGAAGGTGCGGAATGTGTAATGCCTGATTTAGCAGATTTCTTCTTCTATTCATTCTCTACAGGTATTTTCCGTCATGATGAGCTTGCTTTCCCTAAAAAAACAAAGCGTAATGCAAAGCTTTTAGTATGGGGGCTTGAGCTTTATCGCCGTAAGATGAAAAAATATCTTAAAAAGAGTAATCGTTTTGAAGCTCCATCATCTATATATAGCCTTATGAAAGGTGTTAATGATATCGTTCAGCTTGGTAACATTACGGGCGAAGGATGGTTTTTAACAGCAGAGATGGTTGAACTTATTAACGAAGGTTGTCCAAGCATTGCCTGTGTACAGCCGTTTGCCTGTCTTCCGAACCACGTAACCGGCAAAGGAATGATCAAGGAATTGAGACGAAGATTCCCTCAGGCTAATATAAGTGCAATTGATTATGATCCGGGTTCATCTGAAGTAAATCAGCTTAACAGACTTAAGCTTCTTTTATCGAATGCACCGGTCGGAAAGCACCCTGATGAAGATAAAGAGGGACTTATACGCTTAGCAGACGGAACCCTGATTGAAGGCGAAATCAGATATGCAGAGGGCGCTGTAGATACAGATCCTGCTTCTGAATATTCTCTATAAAATGATTTTAAGGGGGAATTGAAATATGAAAAAGTCATTTTTTGTAATGCTTGGCATACTGATGTTTTTTCCTGTCTTTGCCGCTTACAATTCGTGGAATGTACCGGATTCATCGGAAATAAGAAAAACACTTATTGAAAAATGGTTCGATGCCCCTTTAATAAACGTAAGGTTAAATCAGCCGGAAATAATTTCAAATCCTGCCGGTGAAAAATTTCAGGTATCTCTTGAAGAAACAGATGTAACTTATAATATCATCGTTTCTTCAAGTACACTTACAAGTTATAAATTCATATCGGCTTCAAAAATTGAATATTCTGAAAAAGAAGCGTTTACAGGAACCTGCAGAGGCAGCTGGGTTTTAATAAAGAATAAAGCCGATGATAAACCTCTTTGCATAAGATATTACTGTACTGCAGATTCGCAGGTGTTCGTTCAGTTTTCACCAAAGGGTAAAACTTCAACAGCCGATTTAATCATTTTTAATAATTACGCTGCAAAGGGAGTGGCAACAGGTGTTCCTTTTGAAAAATTCTATACCGCTTCGTTTGATGAAGTATTAAAGCTTACCCAGAAATCTATTCCTTGGAATTATATTGATGTAAAGGATAAAATATACGATAACATTCATTCTATGGCGGCAGTAATCAATCAGAAGTGTACGAAAATTCTGTATACCGATGACGCCATGTACGACGAAAATAATAACCTCATAAAAATCACAACAAGTGAGCCTTTACCGATAGATGCAAAGGAAGACAGATTTTATCTTTCGTCTGCCGGTTTTGCAAAATGGATCGCAGATGGAATTGTAAAACCGATTACTGGTACACAGCTTAACAGATCTTCTCTCATTGTGGAAACAGTGAAAGTAAATGATACAAGCTGGCAGGGAAAATTTTCACGAAGATATCCTCTTTATTTTTCACTTGACTGGGTAAGGAATCTCTCGTCAAAAATCATTTCTGTTTATACAGGAAAAAATTATAATTTTAAAAATTCAGGTGTTGATGTTACAAGAAATCTTTTTTCGGCAATCAACACTCCTGATGGAATAAAATCGCAGGTAACTTTTATTGAAAATACAGGATATTCTGTAAGTGCATTAAAATCTCTTCTTTATGTTCTTGCGGCAACTGAATCAGGAAGCTTTTATTTTGGTGCAATCCGCGAAACAGACAGGACGGTTTCTCCTGAAATAAAGGTGTTCAATGACTGCGCCGCTTTCTTCCCGTATTTTGATGAAAAGGGTGTTTTCGGCTGTTATGTTTTTATTAACGGAAAGCCAAAATCTCTTGATGATTTTATTCTATATTATTCTCAGGATTATGTTTATTTTACAAGGGTGAGGGCTACCGAAAGATTTTATCCTGAGTAATGGAAAGCGTTTGTTATGAAAAAAATAATCCTTACATTTTTATCTTTTTTTCTGATTTCAAATATCAGTGTATTTTCTCAGGGCATTCCTTCAGAAACTTCTGTATATAAAGACCTTTGTTCATATTCAGCGGTAAGTTATTATCCCGGAGTGATTGAAAAAGCAGATTATCTTGAAAAGCAGTATCCGAATTCCGTTTTTTTGAATTCTGCACTTATTCATAAAGCAGAAGCGTTGAACAGCCTCAAGAATTATGATGATGCAAAAGCATGTGTTTTAAGGGCTGCTGCTTCTATTCAGAAAAACAGCGATGATTATTCAAGGGCATTTTTTGTACTCGGACTTTGTGATTATAATCTTGGATTGAAAAAAACTGCCTTGAATGATTTTCATGAGTCTGCCGGTGTAAATAAACCTGAGGATGTGTACAGGGCAAAGTCAGTTTTCTGGGCAGGAAAGGTTTTCAATGAATTAAACGAATATAAAAAGGCACAGAAACCGCTTGAAAGTGTAATTGCCGATGGAAGTGTTTATGAAAAAGCTGATTATGACGAAGCACTTTTTCTATTAATCGATACTTATGAAAATTTACGGGAATATAAAAAAGCAGTTTCACTGTTCGAAAAACTTACACCCGGTGATTTTTCTGAAGAGACTTATAGTCTTCTGCAATATAAGATTGCATCCTGCTATGAAAAAAATAAAAATCCCTTGAAGGCGTTTGATATTTACTGCAGCCTTATAGAATCAAAGGATGGAGTGCTTGCAGTAAATGCGCTCAAAGGTGCCTATGCAGTCTCTCATAGAAACAGGATAGATTTTAATCCGTCTCAAATAGTTCAGAAGCTTGATACTAATACAGAAAATTTTACATATCTTCTTAGTGATTTCTGGCTGAGGATGGGAATTGATTCGTATAATCTCCAGAATTACATAAAAGCAAAGGAATGTTTTTCTTATGCAAAACAGAATGCTACTGACGATACGCTGAATATCATCAGGATTTATGAAACAAAAATTAAGGTGGATGGTTGTCTTACGCAAAGTCAGGCAGAGCAGTTTGCAGAAGAATTAAAGACAATAGAAACTTCAGTGATTGTTTCCAAGGATATTTCTATAAAGGATTCTTATTATGCGACTCTTTCTAACTGCTATGCGATTGCTGGAAAATGGAATGATGCTTTAAAAGCTTTTAACAGAGTTAAAAATCCGGATGAACATTCCTCGTATATCGGAGCTGCATCGTATTATAAATCGGGAAATTATGAAGAAGCAGAAAAAATCCTGAAAAAATATGATTCACCGAAATCGCAGCTTTTATATGCAAATGTTCTTGCACGTCTGGGTAAATATGACGAGTCGGCAGCTGTTTACGTTGCCTTGAATTCTAAAGGACAGCTTGATCCTAAAAACCGGTTTGAGTTTGCCAAGGTGCTTTACTGTCAGAAAAAATGGGAAGCAGCTTACAAGCATTCGAAAACAGCCGGTCAGCCGGTCAGCGGATATTTATGTGCGCTTTGTGCAATTAATCTTGGAAAATGGGAAGAAGCAATAACCGCTTTTGATTCATATATCAAGAATTATGCATCTGCTTACGGATATCAGGATGAATCGTATTTTTACAAGGCCTTTGCACAGTATAAGCTTGGACAGTATCAGACTTCATACAAATCGTTTAAGAATTATGTATCGCGTTCTTCTTCAAATGCTCTTTTGAACAGGCGTGCTTATTCACTTGCGGCAAAATGTGCAGTAATGCTCAATGATTATCCACAGGCAGCAGTTTATGCCGAGGAGCTTGTAAAGATTTCTTATAACGAGGATGACAAGCATGAAGCAATTCTTTTCTGTTCGGAAATTTACAGTGACAGTAAAAATTATGACAAGGCAATTAAAGTTCTTTCTCCATATCTTAACGGAAAAAGTGATTTTAATCTTACATGTTTATATAAGACCGCCCAGATTTATGAAAAATCAAAGGATTATAACAATGCAGATGTTTATTATGAAAAGACATACAATGCTTTTCCTAAATCAAAGGAAGCACAGGATGCACTTTACAGACGGGGTGAACTGTTTTATCTTAACGGCGAATATGAAAAAGCAGGCGAAAGATTCAATCAGTATCTTATGAATTATCCGAGCGGTAAATATTGCGATGCTTCATATTATTTCTGTGCCGAATGTAATCTTTACATAAAACAGTACAACCGGTCGATAATGCAGAATAAATACCTTATCGCAAATTATCCGAAGAGCATTTACATTTACGGAGCTTATTCTAATCTTCTTAAAGCATACTATGCGCTTGAAAATTATGGTGAGGCACTTGGGATTGCACGTATTCTTGCAGATGAATATCAGGATCAGGCAGAAAGTGACGGAACAATAAAACGCCTTGTTGAACTTGAAAAGATTACCACTGGAACTGACCGGCGTATTGTTGAAAAACAGTCTCAGTATGAAAAACTTGGTAAAAAATCAACAAAGAAGGGAAGAATCGCTGGAACTGAACTTGTAAAGCTCTATTCAGAATTCGGTTCAATGAAGGATGCATATAGTCTTGCTAACGAGCTTCTTCCTTTACAGAAGGATTCAGATGAGCTTTTATATGCGGCTTCGAATGCAGATATAATCGCACGCTATAATAAATCAGAGGGGCAGAATAAGAAAGCAGCACAGATGTTTTTGAAGGCGGCAGAATTATATCGTTTGAGCGGCAAGGATTCGGATGCTGCTGCAAGTCTGTATTCTGCAACAGATTCATTTGTTCTTGAAGGAATGAAAGCAGATGCCCGTGAAACTGCAAAGCTTCTGATTCAGCTTTATCCTCAGACAAAACAGGCAAAGAATGTTAATAAACTCATAAAATAAAAGGATTGAAATATGAAAAGATTTTTTTTGATAGTCATTATTCTGTTTATCTTTAATTTTGTTTTTGCGCAGAATGAAAAAATCGAACTGCCGGAGTTAACGACAGTTGTTTCTACAAATTCAGTTGATGAAGAAAATGTCCCTGTCCCTGATTTTAATGATGTTGTATCGGTTCCTGAAGGATCTGGTGAACTTGTACCAAAGCTTCCGGAAATAAATAACGGTGCGTCCGGTCAGAAGTCTTCGGACAATAATCAGAAAAACAAGAATCTGTTTCTTGTGGGAACGATCGGTGGCGGATATCCTTCTTCAATTACCGGAAGCTTTAGTGTAACAGGAACGACAGAGAATCCGTTTAAGCTTGTTTTCAGTCACGATTCGGCAAACGGTTATGCCTCGAAAAGTGTGAGCAATCTTTTTAATCACAGGAATAATCTGATTTCTTTAGATAAAACATTTAAATGGAATAAGTTTAGTTTGAATTTATCGGGAGGTTATGAGGATAACGGAAACGGTCTTCAAAGTAAAACAGATAATATTGCAAGTGTGAATCAGGATTTTATTACTGCTTCTTTCATGTTTGACTGGAGTTTAACGAAGGACTGGAACCTTGAAACAGGTCTTTCTGCTGATTATTATTTCCGCTTTGTTGATATTGCTTCATCATCGGTAACCGTAGATGACTGGATAAAATTTTCATCTGATTTTAATTTGAATCCTTTTACTTCGTTAACATTCGCTTCTGATTCAATTACTGCTGGCATAGATTTTACGGCAGGCTTTGCGGAAAATTTTGTAAGAACATGCGTTCAGCTCGATTTTTCATATAAAAATGACGTGATTCTTTTAAATACAAGTGCTGCTTATGTTTTTTCAAAAAATGCACAGGCAAAAAATATTTTTCCGTTTAAGGTTTCTTTAGATTCTTACATACCGATTAAATTTGCCGACAGACCGGTTTCAATAAGCCTGAGCGGAGGGCTTGATTCATCTGCAGTCATTAAATCGCAGTTAGAAAAGGATTATAAATTTACTGCGTGCAGTTTACTTTCTACAGAACAGACTGACTGGTTTGGAGCAATGAATGTATCGTTCCCGATTATGGAAAGCTTTACTGCCGAAACAGGAATGGAATTCAGGGCTACTGCCTTTGACAATTACTGCGTTCAGCCTGATTACACTTCATCATCACTTGTTTCCGGTTTATACGGATTTAAATCAATCAAGAGAAATGAATTTGACACAAACATAAAATGTATCTATAAATATAAAATCTTTACGGTTACTGCACTCTGGAATACCTGCTGGATTGAAGTTCCTGCATTAAAAAACGAAAATGCTCTCGATGTTAATCTTTCGTTACAGGACAAGGATGCAGTTTGGGGTGCAGATATCGGAACTTTAATTTTACTTGCCGGTGAGGATAAAACTCCGGTATTGAATCTTGAATGTTTCGTTAAGGTTTCAGATTCGATGAAGCTTGTTCTTCGCGCTGAGGATGTTCTCAAGCTGTTCAGTGCAAGTGAAAGAATCTATGCGGGACAGTATATTGGTGAAGGTGGTAATGTAAAACTTACCTTTAACTTTGTGTTCTGATGATTGTTTAATATATATAGACAGGAGTTATAGAAAAGATGTTACAGACATTAAAATCCGGTGGAATCCTGATGATTCCAATCATTATATGTGGAATTCTTTCATGTTATATTATCATAGAAAGATGCATTTATTTTTTCACTGTTCGTAAAAGAGATAAACAGCTTGTGCGTGATATTACAGATTCTCTTTCGGTAGGTGATTATGAACGATGTGCTTCGGAATGTGCTTCGGCAGATACACCTCTTGCACAGGTCGTAATCCGGGCACTTGATTGCCGTCATTATGATGAGCGTGACCTTCGTGATATGGTAGAAGCAGAAATGGATCTTGCAATTCCAAAATATGAGCATCTTCTGACTCCACTTGGTACCATTGCAAATATTGCCACACTGCTTGGTCTTTTAGGAACAGTAACAGGAAACATCAAGGCATTCGGTGTACTGGGAGCCGGTGGTTCAATGGGAGACCCTGCATTACTTGCAGCCGCAATTGCCGAAGCGCTTGTAACTACAGTTGCCGGACTTTGTGTTTCAATCCCGTCTTTGATTTTCCATAATTTCTTTATTTCGCGTGTAAATAAATTTATTGTAGAAATGGATGCACAGGTCACAACTGTTGTATTAAAGCTTTCTGGAAGGGTACGATAAATGAGGTTAAGGACAAAACGCGGTCAGATTCAATCAAATGTTGATATGACTCCGATGATTGATATTGTTTTTCAGTTAATTCTGTTCTTTCTTGTTTCTACGACTTTTGCAGTTCTTCCGGGAATAAAATTAAATTTACCGACGAGTCATACGGCAGAAGGCACATCTGTTCTTGGAATTACGATTGCAATTGATGAAGACGGAAAAATGTTCTTTAACGATGAACAGATTGAATATGAAAATCTAGGATCCTGTCTTGCCGGTTTTGATACGGGTAAAGTTTCGAAGGATGAATTTCCTGTAAGCCTCGAAGCCGATTCAGAAGTAACGAACGGAACAATAGTTAAAATGTTTGATGTAATCCGCGAAAATGGTTTTTCTGTAATTAATCTGAGGACTACCGCAGAAGAATGATTGTAAGACCTTTGTTTGGAAAAGACAGCAATCCTCGTTCAGGAAGCACGCTTTTAAGTGCAGTATCAACTTTTGTTCTTGTGATGCTATGTTTTCTTGGATTTCTGTATTCCAAGCCTCTTATAAAAGATAAAAAATTTAAAACAGTTCAGATTGTACTTCCTCCGCTTGAGGTAAAAGAAGAACCTATTGAAATTAAAACAACTGCTCAGGAAACAACTCAGACAAAAAGCGGCGAACAGTCTGCAAGTTCAACAGCTGTTGAAAAAAATGAAACGCCTTTACCAAAAGCAAAGCCTGCAAAACCGGTAAAGCAGCCTAAGGTTGAAAAAAAAGAAGCAAAACGTCTTGAAAAACAAAAGCAGGTAACTGCTCCAAAAGCTGTAGAAACACCAAAGCTTGATACTTCGGCACCGAAAACCTATACGCTTCAGAAAAGTGTTGAAGAACAGATGGCAGAACAGCAGAAAACAAAGAGGGCACCGGCAAAGGAATTCGACTGGTCATCCTTTGATGAAAAATCATCTTCTGCTGAATCAGCTTCAAAGGTTCCTCAGAAAAAGGTAGAAGGTTCAAATTCATTCTCAGGTACTGCAGGAACTTCCGGCGGACAGAATGTATCTGTAAAATCAGATTCCTCTGCAGGAAATAATACACAAACAGAAAAAGCATCTTCCGCAACACAATCAAATCTTGATGCAATTAAAAATGCACGGCAGAATGGAAACGGAAACGGTGCAGATCGAGGCGAACAAAGCGTGAGTGCTGCCGTAAAAACCGGTGAAATTTCTTTAAGCTGGGATGGAGACTCAAAGGGACGCGGTTATAACGGCGGTTTATCTATAACGCTCACTGATGATTTAAAAAAACTGATTGACAGAAGCTATAGAATTTCAATTACGTTTACTGTAAATCCAAACGGCTTTGTCATCAGCTCATCAATAGAAATGAGTAACGATGCTCTTCTTTCACAGGCAGTAAGGGATAAGATAATATCCGATATTTCACGATGGAAATTTGATCCTGGTGAAGGAAATGCTTCGGCAACCTTCATTTATAACATTACAAAACTGTAATATACTAGTATACAAGTTGCAAAATTTCAGACAATACGCTATAAAGTAATCAAGAGGTTTTTTATGCAGATGACATTGCGCTGGTATGGCACCGGCTTTGATTCAGTAACTTTAAAACAGATTAGACAGGTACCGGGCGTACACGGCGTTATTACAACTTTATACGATTCTGTTCCGGGAGATGACTGGGAACTTTCTGCCATTCAGAAGATTAAAAAAGAAGTAGAAGATGCAGGTCTTAAGATTGCCGGTATTGAAAGCGTAAACATTCACGATGACATAAAAATCGGAAGCGGCGACCGCGATAAATATATCGAAAATTATATTAAAACTCTGGAAAGACTGGGCCAGGAAGACATCCACATGGTGTGCTATAACTTTATGCCTGTTTTTGACTGGACAAGAAGTGAGCTTGCCCGTGTTTGCGAAGACGGTTCTACTGTTCTTGCCTATAATTCCAAAGCTATCGACGGCGTAAAACCCGAAGAGATGTTTGCTTCTATAGACAAGGATTCAAACGGCTTTATCCTTCCGGGCTGGGAACCTGAGCGCATGGCACGCGTAAAGGAACTTTTCGAAATGTACAAGAGTGTAGACGAAGAAAAGCTTTTTAATAACCTTGTTTACTTTCTTAAGGCAATTATGCCGGTCTGCGACAAATACAATATTGATATGGCAATTCACCCCGATGATCCTGCCTGGCCTGTATTCGGGCTTCCGCGTATCATCACAAGTCAGGATAAGGTTTGCCGCATGCTTAAGGCTGTAGATAATCCTCATAACGGATTAACCTTCTGTACAGGAAGCTATGGTACAAACCGTAAAAACGATCTTTGTGAATTCATAAAGGCTGCACAGGGACGCATTCATTTTGCACATGTACGTAACCTTAAGTTTAATACAGCAATTGATGATCCTGTTTTAGACTTCCAGGAATCGGCACACCTTTCAAGCTGCGGTACTTTTGATATGTTCAAGATTATCCGTACTTTGTATGAAACAGGCTTTGACGGAGTTATCCGCCCTGACCACGGAAGAATGATCTGGGATGAAAAAGCAATGCCTGGTTACGGCTTATACGACAGAGCCCTTGGTGCTACATACTTGCAGGGTCTTTGGGAAGCCTGTGAAAAAACAATAGACCGAAGCAGTGTTAAATTATATAAATAGCAAAAAAAAGCACGAAATTAATTTCGTGCTTTTTTTATTCAGAAATCATTAATACTTAAAAAGCCTTTCTGCAAAATCCCTAAAGCTTTGTATCCAGCAGGCCCATTCGTGCTTTAAGCCGGGGTATTCCTTGCATTCAAACTTCTGGATTCTGTCCCACTTGGAAATTACAGGTACGTAACTGCAGTAGCCCGGATAAAAGATTTCATCCTCGGTTCCGCATGTCATGAACATGTATTTAATCTTTAAATTATCATCAGCTTTTTTATCTACATCACTTTCGTATTTTTCAGGCTGGATGTAAGTCATAATGCTGTTTGCACGAGGAGTAGCACCAAAGCATCCGAAAGAAGCAAATAAATCAAGACATTCACCAATTCCAATTGTCATGCTCTGGTTTGAACCCATCGAAAGTCCTGCCATCGCATTGTCTTCGCGCTTTGCAGAAACATTAAAATTCTTTCTGATGTAAGGTAAAAGATCGTTACGAAGCTCTTGTCCAAAGCAGTTGGCTCCCGCATCACTCGACCATTCTCTTTTTTCATTTCAGGTTTTATCAGAAACTCCCGATGGAGTAACAACAATAAATTCTTTTATATTAATGTTATTATCAAGATAAACCCTTAATTCACCATTCGGGTCATTAAGTCCCCAAATGTATTCGTTTTCGCCGCTTCCGTGCATTAAAATCAAAAGAGGATATTTTTTCTTTTTATTCATTTTGTCGTATCCTGCAGGAAGATAAACAAACGCATGCTTATTGTAATAATCATTTTCTGTAAGCTTAGTTGCTGGAACTGTGTAATCTCTTGTAGGGTAATTAATTTCAACTACTTCACTTTTTTCATTAGGACATGATGTAAACAATACAGTAAGTCCAAAGATAAGAATCACGGTTTGTGTAAATTTTTTAAGCATTTGATTATTTCTCCTTAAAGTGTTATTCTGCGTTATCCTGCAGTCTATTAATTATACTACAGTGAATGAAATAAAACAAACTTATTTATCCGGAGGTTTATATGGCAGTACCAGTATTAGAAACAGAAAGATTAATTTTACGTCCCCTTACAAAAGATGATTTACCGGCTGTATATGTGTGGGCAGGCGATTCCCGTGTAAATAAATATATGATTTATCCTTTATATAAAAGTATGGATGACGGTAAAGAATGGATTGATTCCTTATATGAGGATGATGATAAAAAAGATTTTGGCTTTGTATATAAAGAAACCGGCGAGCTCATCGGAAGCGGCGGCATTTACTTTCACCCTGATATAGATGTGTGGTCTATCGGCTATAACATTCGCTATGAATTCTGGAACAAGGGTCTTGTAACAGAAGCAATGAAAAAAATCACTTCGTGGGCCATCGAAAACTTCGACGTAAAAGTAATCGCCGGAACCTTTGCAGTTGGCAATACAGGCTCTCAGCGCGTAATGGAAAAGCTCGGTCTCACTTTCTACGAAGATACAGAATATTCAAAGCTTGATAACAGCGAGACTTTTAAAGCAAAAACTTATAGCAAGGTTATAAAGAAATAAATTAAAATACTAGAAATTTATAGCTAAAACCTCTCTCTCAACTTATAAATCTTACGAAAATTTCTGCTTTAAGAATGATATAAAAAAGTCGTTTGATTTGAGGTTGGAGTAGATAAACTTTTTTCTGAAAATCTTTTAAATAAAATTTGACTTTTTTCTTTAGGATGATTATATTTGTTAACGGTTAGTAACTTTATATTGATAGTTAGTAACTAAGGAGTGAAAATGCCGTTAACAAATAATGAAAAACAAATCAGATATAAAAAAATGGAAAAGTTAAAAAACTATGCAAAAGATGTAATGATTCAAATGATTATGTATCATGGAATGTCTGTAGATATATTTACCAGGAAGTCTGATGATGAGATTAGAGATGAAATTAATTCAATAATAAATCTTCCAAACGGTTGGACAGATGATGATTACAATTTTGCTTTAAAAAAATTACAATCTCTACAAAATGAGTTTTATGATAATCCACATTTAATGAATAATGATATTTATGGGGGACATCCAAATCCTACTCCATCTTCTGTTAATGAAAGCAGGAGAGTAATTTCTAAAGCTCCTGAGGTAGTCCAAAATATAAAATCTATCCTTAAACTTACAGAATTAAATAAAAGTGATCAGATTGCAGTTATTGCAGAAGTAATGCGTAGACTTGCAAAAGAGTTAGTAAATGAAAGTCAAATTCCTATAACTCTGGCTAATGCAACAGCTCTGTCATTAATAGGCCATCAATATGATAAGCCTGAATGGACATGGAAAAAATTAGCTGAAAATCTAGTGACCCAAAATGGTAAAGATAAGGCAAAATTAATTATCAAAGAAATAAAAGGTGTAGATGAATAAGGAGGATTGCTATGAATAATTTAATTGATGATTTTAAAAGAGAAATAACTTGTATTTATGAAAATGAAAAATATTCTGTTCGAGATAATGGTGCAGTCATGAGACATGAGAGAGAGAATGGAATGAAAAGAAGATTAGATGCTGTATGGACATTTGGTAATGTAGATAAGGCTAATGGCTATTTATTTTTAGCTGGCGTTAGGGTTCATAGAATTGTTACTACAGCTTTTTTGGGAGCTGCTCCAGGAAAAGAATATGTAGTTGACCATATCAATACCAATAAGCAGGATAATAGACCAGATAATCTTCGATGGGTAACTAAACTTGAAAATATTATTTTAAATCCAATAACCTGTAAAAAAATAATGTATCTTACAGGAAAACCTATAGATTATGTTTTACAAAATATTGAGATTTTACATAATATTGAATTGTCATCAGATTTAAAATGGATGCGTTCTGTGACTGAGCAGGAAAGTAAGAATTGTTACGAAAATCTTCTTCAATGGGCAGAAGATGATACAATACAACCTTCGGAAAAAAGAGGTAAAATTGGAGAATGGATATTTCAACGAAGATTTATTGCAAGTATTAATAAGGACAATCATTTAATTTATACAGAAACAGAGAATGCAGTACATGATAAAAATTGAATGAAATTACCATCTAAATATCCTTGCTGTCCACAAGGAGAACATGAACACTCTTTGGATGAATATTTGGAGAATTTAAAGCCAGGTGCATTATTCTTTGAAACGAAATATGCTAAATCTCTTGTAGTCGAAGCAGTAATTCATAATGATAAATTGATTGTTCGAACAGAATCTGCTGTAGAAACTATGAAACCTTATCATGTGGTTGTAATAACTCTTGTAAATAATACATTTGTTCATGAATTGTATAGTTCTTGTTTTGAGGAATTAAGTTCTCAAAAATACTATACAGTTTTACAAGATAAAGAATGGTCTGGTGGAATTGTTTTTGATGATTATTGTTAAATATGTGCTATAATTTTTCAGGAGGTTTTTCTATGAAAAAACTTTTTCTTATCATTTTATTTACATTACTTCCTTTCACAATTTTTGCAGGACCGTTTGGTTTAAAGATGGGAATGACGCTGGAAGAGGTAACGGAGGTTTGCGGGGGTGAAAAGCCAAAAAGTGAAGGAGATGATTGTTATAGAATAACTCCGGTTAAAAATCATCCTTTATTTTATGAATATATAGTTTTTATTGATAAGACCCAAGGTCTTTATTCTATTATTGCATTAAGTAAATCAGATAGTTCGAGAGAAATAATAAATAATACTTTTGTCGAAGTACGTGGAAGTCTTTCTAAAATTTATGGAGCGTCAGAAAAAGTAGATATTAATGTTTCATTGAAAGATATAAAATACGAGCATGTAGGTACATATTATTATTGTGAAAAATGGGATAACGAATTAAAAGATGATTTAATTTGTATCTCTTTATATGCAACGAGATATGGAGGTTCATATGGTCTAGTTCTTCAATACGACTTCACCAATAAATCCGATGTCGAAGACTCCCAGGATGAAGTTCTATAGCCGGTGAAAGAGGATTTTGTGTTATGTCTTTACTTGATAAGTTTTTCAATTCTAAAGAAAACGAAAGTTTTATTACTCAAAATCCTAATATTATGATTGTTTATGAATTTGATACTTATCTGAACTCTCTTCTGGAATCTGATTCTTATATTGCAAAAAGCCAATATCTTAAGAGACAGGAAGAGTGTAAAGACGCTGTAGCATATTTTACGCAGTTAAAGGCCGATGGCTTACTCAACGATTTATGTAAGAAAAATAAAATACCTGCTGATGCGATTATTGCGGCTGTAGACAGATATGATGATGTAAAAAATCTTGTTGAAGAGCATAATAAAGATTTTGTTTCCAGAAAGCTAGAAAGTGAAAAAGATTATCTTGATTCAATTTTAAAAGAATGTGATCCGGATATTCTTCTTGATGAAGATCAGCGTAAGGTTGTTCTGACTGATGAAGATTATTGTCTTGTTATTGCGGGCGCGGGGGCAGGTAAAACTACGACTGTTGCGGCCAAGGTAAAATATCTTGTAGAAAAGCAGCATATCAATCCGCAGGATATTCTTGTTGTGTCTTTTACAAACAAGGCTGTAGGTGAACTTAAAGACAGAATTCAAAAACAGCTAAAGATTGATTGTCCTATTGCAACCTTCCATTCAACCGGTAATGCAATCTTAAATAAAGATAGTGAAGAAAAATTGAATATTGTTCAGAGTGAAAAATTATATTTTGTTCTGGAAGATTATTTTAGAGATACTGTATTGCAGAATCCTAAAGCTGTTGATGATTTAATTACATTTTTTGCAACGTATTTTGATCCGCCTCTTCAGGTAAAAAACAAAGATGAACTTTTTGAAAAGCTTTCTAACTCAAATTATTCCACACTTAAAAGCGAAGCAGGTGAAGTTAAATTTACTGTAGAATTAATGAACAACAGAAGCAAAGAGCATCGTACAATTCAGGATGAAGTGCTTCGTTCGCAGGAAGAAGTTCAGATTGCAAATTTTCTTTATCTTAATAACATTGATTACGTATATGAGCCTCGTTATAAATACAATATTGATGGAGCAAAAAAGCCCTATACTCCGGATTTTTTAATTCGTCAGGGAGAAAAAGAAGCTTACATTGAACACTTTGGCATTACACAGGAAGGAAAAAATTCCCGTTATTCTGAATCAGAATTAAAAAAGTATAAGGAAGCAGTTCACAATAAAGTTGATTTACATAAAAAACATGGAACAACTTTGCTCTATACTTTCTCCGAATTTAATGATGGAAAACCTTTGCTTGAGCATCTAAAAAAACAGCTTGAAAGTGCAGGCTTTGTTTTAGTTCCACGCGATAATAAAGAAGTTTTTCAGAAGATTAATAATCAGGATGGAAGTCAATATGTACGAAAACTGATAAATCTTGTGGATCGCTTTATATCAAACTTTAAAACAAACGGCTATATGGTCGGACAGTTTGATGAATGGATTTTAAAAACTGATAATGTGCGGACTAAACTTTTCCTTGGAATCTGTAAGGAATGTTTTCTTGAATATGAACGCTATCTTTCTGAAAACAATGCAATCGATTTTGCAGATATGATTAATAAATCTGCAAGGCTTTTAAAAGAAAAGAAAGAAGTAAGCGAACAGATAAATTTTAAATATATTATTGTTGATGAATATCAGGATATTTCCCGTCAGCGTTTTGATCTGGTTGGTACCCTTCATGATGTAACATCTGCAAAAATCATTGCAGTTGGTGATGACTGGCAGTCAATTTATGCATTCAGTGGTTCGGATATTACTTTATTTACAAGATTTTCAGATATGATGGGATATGCAGAATGTCTTAAAATCACAAAAACCTATAGAAACTCTCAGGAAGTAATCGATATAGCCGGAAACTTTATTCAGAAAAATAAGGCACAGATTAAAAAAACTTTGAAATCACCTAAGACAATTAAAGATCCTGTGATTATATATACGTATGATACTAAATGGAAGCAGAATGGAGATACTATATATCATAATCAGGCGAAAGCTGTTGAAAAAGCAATTAAACAGATTATTGAATATAATGAGGCTGAAGGAAAAGATATAAAGAAACAGGAAATACTTTTGCTTGGCCGCTATGGTTTTGATGGTAAAAATCTTGAACGCTCAGGCTTGTTTGAATTTATTAATTATGGTAGTCGTGTAAAATCCCTTGCATATCCAAATCTAAAAATCACTTTTATGACAGCGCATGCTTCTAAAGGTCTTGGATATGATAATGTAATTGTAATAAACGGGAAAAATGGAATACTCGGATTTCCGTCAAAAATCGAAAATGACCCGGTATTAAATTATGTTGTAAAAACTGATAATGCAATTGAAGCGGCAGAAGAACGTCGTCTTTTTTATGTTGCAATGACCCGTACAAAAAACAGGGTTTATTTTATAGCTCCCGAAAATAATCCTTCGGAATTTCTTTTGGAGATTAAACATGATTATAAAAATGTTGTTCTTAAAGGAGAATGGAAAGAAGAGATATTTAATGAAACAACCTATAAAAAAGCCTGCCCGATCTGCGGATATCCTTTACAGAGAAAAGTTAAACCAGCTTACGGCTTAAACCTCTGGATTTGTATGAACGATCCCGAAGTCTGTGATTTTATGACAAATAAAATAGAAGCCGGGAAACTTTCTATCCAGAAATGTGAAAAATGCGATGGCTATCTGATTGCTAAACAACAGAAGGACGGAAGATTTTTCTTAGGGTGCACAAATTATCTGGATAATGGCAAAGGTTGTGATTTTCATATCTGGAATGAAGATTATTATCGTATCAATAATCTGTCTCCGGATCCTGCGCCAAAAGTACAGATTCCAAAAGGGTATGAATCGGGTAACTAGAATTCCCGTAACTAATATGCTAGAATACTAGTAGTAAAGTTAATGTTTTTTTAGCGAAAACTGGTGTATAATCAATCATATAATTTGCTTGCTTTACAGGAGTATTACAATGAAGCTTTCAATCGACGGAATAAAAAATAAATCAGAATGGGAGAGCAAAGGATATTCTCTTCCAAAGTTTGACCGTGCTGCTGTTGAAACTGCTACTAAAGAAAATCCGTTCTGGATACATTTTGGGGCAGGGAATATTTTCCGTGCGTTCCAGTCAAACGTTGTTCAGGAACTTTTGAATAAAGGTGTTTTAGACCGCGGGCTTGTTGTTGCAGAAGGCTATGATTACGAAATCATTCAGAAGATGTACCGCCCTCACGATAATATCGGTGCTCTTGTTACTTTAAAATCAAGCGGTAATGTTGAAAAAACTGTTGTTGCTTCGATTATGGAAGCGCTTTGTGCTGATTCAGATAACGAAGCAGACTGGGCACGCCTTCTTGAAATTTTCCGCTCTCCATCACTTCAGATGGTAACTTTTACAATCACAGAAAAGGGCTATCTTTTAAAAAATGCCTCGGGTGTATTCATGCCGGGTGTAGAAGATGATTTTAATGCAGGTCCTGTTCTTCCAAAATCATACATCGGTAAGGTTGTAACTCTTCTTCATGAACGCTATGCAAACGGAGAGCTTCCTGTTGCAATGGTTAGTATGGATAACTGCTCTCATAACGGAGACAAATTATATGCTGCGGTAAACGAGTTTGCTTCTGAATGGGAAAAACGCGGCGTTTGTAAACCGGGATTTCTTTCTTATGTAAATAATCCTTCTAAAGTAACTTTCCCTTGGACAATGATAGATAAAATCACACCGCGTCCTGATGCCAAGATCGAAAAGATTTTAGCCGACGATGGAATTGAAGAGCTTGAACCTGTAATCACTTCTAAGAAAACTTATGTTGCTCCTTTTGTAAATGCAGAAGAGTGCCAGTATCTTGTTATAGAAGATTCATTTCCTAACGGCCGCCTTGAGCTAGAAAAAGCAGGACTTTATTTTACAGACCGTGCCACAGTAGACAAGGTAGAAAAGATGAAGGTTTGTACATGTCTTAATCCGCTTCATACCTTCCTGGCTGTTAGCGGTTGTCTTTTGGGATACACATTGATTGCAGACGAAATGAAGGATGAAGATTTACTGCGCCTTGTAAAACGTCTTGGCTATGAAGAAGGACTTCCTGTAGTAGTGGATCCTGGAATTATAAAACCACGCGACTTTATTGACGAAGTTGTAAATATCCGTATTCCAAATCCTTTTATGCCGGATACTCCTCAGCGCATTGCCTGCGATACATCACAGAAACTGAGCATCCGTTTTGGAGAAACAATCAAAGGCTATCTTGCAAGAAAAGATCTGGATCTTAATACTCTTAAGGTTGTCCCCCTTGTTTTTGCTTTATGGCTCAGATACCTTATGGCAATAGATGATAACGGCAACACGTTTGAATTAAGCCCGGATCCTCTTTTGGATGAATGCAGGAAATATGTCGCAGACCTTTCACTCGGTTCTGAAAAAGAAAAAGCCGTATCAGCAGTTTCAGCAATTCTTCGTCGTAAGGAAATATTCGGCGTAGATTTATTTGAAGCAGGTCTTGCAAAAACTGTACTTGATTATTTTGTAGACTTAATAGAAGAAAAAGGCTCTGTCCGAAAAGTGCTGAAAAGGATCTTATAGAAAGATCTTTGTCATTCCCGCGCTTGACGCGGGAATCTCTCTTTTTTTTATTTTAAACCTATGGTAAAATTAACAATACGGCAGCCATAAAGGAAACCAGCGTTTCTTCGTCTAACCGCGTCAACCGTGGTGGTAGTTTCTACTTCTTCGACGATATCGGAGGGTGTGGTTACTGTTGCATTATTTCTAACCGGTTCTACAACACACTGTACAATCCGCTCTTCAACCTTGGTTTTCGTGTTGTTCGTTCCATTCTTTAACATCCTTTGACGAAAGTAAAATTGAATTTGGAGATATAAAAATGAATTTTTTATAAGAAAATAAGGAGCATATAATGAAAGTAATGAAAAAAAAGCTTTTGTTATTTATTCTGTTATTTTTCTCTGTGTATTTATTTGCAGATTCAGGAGATGAATCTGATAAAACAAATGAATCAAATGATTTTCTTTATATTTTAGATTATGAAGAATTCAAGTATTTTTATAATTGTTATTCCTATCTTAAAAATTGGGAAAAAGGAGAAATCAAGGTTTCTGATAAAGAATTAGCAGAAATGTATGAAGATCAAATCGGAAAAAACACATTTACGGCCTTGCTTTTTGAAAACTTTTTCAGGAATACAAAAAATAAAGAAATTCAGAAGCAGGTAAAAAAGTATATACAAAAGAAGAAATTGTCAGAAAATCCATTTGAGAAGGCTTTATTAAAAAAATATAATTCCACTGAAAAAGAGTATGAACAAAGCGGTAAAAAAATGATTCAGTATTCTTACAAAGATTTAGAATTTGATGAAAATATTAATCTTTTTGATTTTAATGAAATACATCCGTTTAATGATGAATTCGGAATGTTAATATCTGTAAATGATTACGATATTCTCAGATGGAAATCCATGGAAACTGATGAATTTACTGATGATAAGGAAGTCGTACTTATTGCAGGCGGAAATACGAACTCCATTTCAATAAAAGTAAAAGAAATTCAAAACGTAAAACCAAAATCAAAAGAAGAAATAATCAGGCTTGCCAAAATAGAAAACATTTCAAAAAAATATAAAGATAACTGGTTTTTTATAGAAGTGGATAAAACCAGTATTCTGTCAAACTGCGGAGTAGATAACTATTATATAGGATATGGAACAGGTCCTGATGCTTTTATGAGCGAAATCGCTGCCGGAGATTTTGTTACCTGCATGTATAAAAAAGAAACCGGAAAAATTTATGTAGTATCTGTATATATGAATTTCTCAAAGATCAACATCAATTATGAAATAAGAAACAGATTATATAATACCATTCTGTTTTACACATTATTCTGTTATTGTGATTAATAAATACTGATTTTTATTAAAGTAACGATGTTAACTACCTCATAAACCTCATATCAGGTTCCTCATTTTTGTATTGTTTTCTTTTCGTAATGCGTTATGATTCGCTCATGAGGTTTTTTATGAAAAGAATGTTAATTTTATTGATGTGTTCCTTAAGCTTTTTATGCTTTGCAGAGGAGGGTCTTGAGGAATCAAAAATCAGAAAGTTTGATGAATACCTGAATGAGATAACAAAGGCATATCACATTCCTGGAATGGCTTTTATTCTTGTGAGTCCGGAAAAAACTCAGATGGTAAGAACTTACGGTCAGTGTTATAATCCGGAACAGCAGATGTTTCTTGGTTCAATGAGTAAGTCATTTACTGCCCTTAGTATAATGCAGCTTGTTGAAAAAAATCTTATCAATCTGGATGAAGATATTTCTTTTTATCTTCCTGACTATAAGTTTGAAAAAAAGATAACAGTACGTGCTCTATTAAATCAGACAAGCGGTTTTGATACACATGCAAAGCTTCATAATGTAAAAATAACAAAATCCTATGGAAAATATGAATATGCAAACGTCAATTATGATTTGCTTGGAAAAATAATCGAAAAGGTGAGTGGCCTTTGTTATGAGGATTATGTTCAGAAAAATATTTTTGTACCACTTGATATGAAGGATTCTTCTGCCGATTCGTGGAAGGTAAAGGATAGTTCAAAGCTGCTGGACGGTAACCGCAATTATTTTGGATTCTTTAAGCAGGGCGAGGCTGATTATCCTGTCGAAAAATCGTGGTTTCATGAGCCTGCAGGTTATATTGCTTCTACTCCGAACGATTATGCAAATTACCTTAAGATGTATTTGAACGGTGGAATTACAGAGAATGGAAAACAGATTATCAGTGAACAAAGCATCAACCGTATGTGGTATGAAAATGTTTCGTATGGACTTGATGAATATGACGGTTATTACGGAATGGGATGGAACTACATGAAATGGCACGGACAGGAAATGGTTTTTCACGGTGGACGTGTTGAAAACGGTATTACCTATATGTTCATTCTTCCAAAGGAAAAGCTCGGAGTTTGTTTTATGCTCAATGCAAGCGATGAATTTGTAATGAATTCTTTAATGGATAATGCCATCTGGGACAGCCTTGCAATAATCCGCGGAGAAGAAACTTGTAAAATAAATCATAATTCGTATGTTTTACTTCATGTTCTTCTTGATTTTATTTTTGTCTTTATTCTTTCTGTTTCTGTTTTCATTTTATTCCGTGCTGTAAAATCAAAATCACGAGGCACAGAAAAAAGAGTATTAAAAATAATCTGCAGAATTACAGGTTATATCATCTGGCCGTTACTGCTTCTTTGTTTTATACCATTATTTTTTAAAACTCCATTGTGGGTCGTACGGCTCTTTGTTCCTGATTTATTTATGGTGGTTGTATCAGGTGCAGTAATTTCTTTTGCGGCAGGAATTATAAACGGCATCAGATTTATAAAAAATAATCATTATTAAAAAATAATCATTTTTTATAAATGATTTTTGCATTTGAGTAGAATGAAAGAAAACCGATGCGGTCGCCGGTCTGAAGAATATGATATATTTTGTTGAGTCTGTTCTGGACGGTTCCCAAAGTAAGTTCATAATCAATGGCGATCGCTTCGTATTTTACTCCCTGCTGAACAAGACTGAGCCATTTTGCATCTCGCTCTGTTGTTTCAGAATATTCTGCAAGGTTTAAAACCTTATCTTTTACTGTCTGGGTTTTCATGTATTCATAAATTAAAAAGATTATAATGAATGTTATAAGAATAATCTGAAGGATATCTAAAAGCTGATTTGTAAAAAATTTCGGGTTGAATTTTAATTGAAAAAGTAATGGAATAAGATAAACAAGAATCAGAAGAAAAATCTTAATTCGTCTGTGATTATTAAAAAAACCGCGTACCCACAGAAGTACTGCTGCAAGCTCAAGAAAAATAATCGGAAAAACAGGATTTGCATTTGCAATGGAATTTGAAACAGAGTAAAAAATAAGCGGCGGTACAAAAAGAGAAAGCTTCTGCGGATTAATGACAACAAAAATTAAAATGAGAATGCTCAATGGACCGGATATAAGGCCAAAAATACATCCGTAATCCTTAAGAAAAAAAACATCATAAACTGCATGCCCTGTAAGATAAATAAGAATCCCTATGAAAATGAGCGAAGTAATGCGTATAAACGATAAAAATGTCTTTGAGTAAAATGCTTTCATAATCTGATTATAACTTGATTTTTGCTTAAATGCTATGTAAAATGAATGAAAAATCTAAGGAGAGAAGGAAATGAAAAATAATACTCATCAAACTTTTTCCATAATATTAAATTCATTGATTGTTATTCTTACTGTTTTTGCTTCGTATGCAATATTTAACAGCTTTGAATTTATGGGTCATTCAGGTTTTGCAGAGAATGCACCGCACTTTAAAATATTTAAATATTTTACGGTTGATTCAAATATTTTTGCAGGAATAGTATCTTTAATTTTTCTTATTTATTATCTTACGAAAAAAAATAAAGAAAGCATTCTTCCGAAACCTCTTTTTTTATTGAAGCTTGCAGCCACTACAGGAGTAACCCTTACAATGATGGTTACGGTATTCTATCTTGGTCCAAAATCAGATGAAGGATATTTTGCTCTTTTTATGAATGCAAGTCTTATCATGCATTTGATTACACCTCTTTTGTGCATAATATCCTTTGTGTTTTTTGAAAAGACAAAAAAAAATTCAAAGCGTTTGAGTATTACCGGTATAATTCCAATGCTTTTATATTCCGTATTTTATATTTCAAATATTTTTATGCATCTGAAAAACAATAAAACCTCGCGCACTTATGATTTATACGGTTTTCTGGACGGAGGATTGCAGTTTACCTGGATTGTTATTCCTCTTATTTTTGGAATTACCTGGTTTTTTGCTTTTTCTCTGCTGGCTTTGAATAAAAAATGTAATTGTTGAAAAAAAGGCAAAGAACTGATATTCTGCATTTATGAAAGCTTTTTTAGATGATGATTTTCTGCTGGAAACAAAGACTGCAGAAATTCTTTTTCATAAGTATGCAGAAAACGAACCGGTTTTTGATTTTCATAATCATCTTTCACCAAAAGAAATATACGAAAACAAACCTCTTGGAAATCTTGCAAATGCATGGCTGGATCATGACCATTATAAATGGCGTGCGATGAGATCCTGCGGCATTGATGAAAATCTGATTACGGGGCATTTGAATAAAGACGGCTCTGTAAAGCAGGGTGAAGAAAAAACTGATTATGAACGTTACCTTGCTTTTGTAAAAACGCTTGCACTTTGTATCGGGAATCCTTTGTATCACTGGAGTCATCTTGAATTAAAAAGATATTTTGGAATAAACGAGCCTTTGACAAAAGATAATGCGCGTAAGGTTTGGGAAAAATGCAATGAACTTTTAATGACAGAAGACTATACGCCGCGCGCACTTCTTGGAAAAATGAATGTAAAAGAATTGTGTACGACAGATGATCCTCTGGATAGTCTTGAATATCACAAAAAAATAAATGAACTTAATCCGCATACAGAAAAATATCCGCTTAAAGTACGTCCTTCGTTCCGCCCTGATACTGTTTTGAGTCCTGAAAATCCGATGTTTGCAGATTACATTTCAAAGCTTCAGGAAATTGACGGAACAAAATTCAAATCAGTAAAAGACATGATAAATGCTCTTGGACGAAGGATGTGTTATTTTAAGGAAAACGGATGCCTTGTAAGCGATCATTCTCTTGAAAGTGATTTTTACATTCCTTCTGATTTTGACGATGTAAACTATATCTTTGAAAAAGCATGGATTGGAAAAAAACTGAACGCAGAAGAGATTGCAAAATATAAAGGCTTTGTTCTTATTGAGCTTGGAAAACTTTATGCGCAGAAAAAAATTGTGATGCAGCTTCATATCGGAGCCCTTCGTGACAATAACCGGGCAATGCTTGATTCATGTGGAAAAAATATTGGAGAAGACAGCCTGAACGATTTTAATTTTGCTTCACAGCTCGGCGCAGTTTTAAATGCAGTTTATTCTGAAGAACCTTCTGCACGGACAATTCTATATAACCTTAATACAAAGGATAGTGAAACAGTTGCAACTATGGCAGCTAATTTCCGTAACTGTCAGTTTGGACCTGCATGGTGGTTCAATGATCATAAGGATGGAATAGAAGAGCAGATACGCGTTTACTCAAGAACAGCCTGTCTTGGAAAATATGTCGGAATGCTTACAGATTCAAGAAGTTTTCTTTCTTATCCAAGGCATGAATATTTCAGGAGAATCCTTTGTAATTATGCCGGAAATCTTGTTGAAAACGGAGAGTATCCATGGGACGAAAAGACTCTGGGAAGTATGATAAAGGATATCTGTTATAAAAACGGAGTAAATTTCTTTGAGTTTAAATTGTAATGAAATTAATCTGATTTTAAAAGAGCTTTCGATTGACGGTGCATATATTCAGGATATAATTCAGCCGGGATATGACATGCTTTGCCTTTATACTTATAAGAATGGATGTGCAAAGACTGTCCTTATATGTACTGCACAGAATTCTGTAAGAATTAATCAGACAAACAGAAAAATAACTAAAAACAGTACGCCTCTGAGATTCATGGAATATCTTAAATCTCATATTAAGGGGAGCAGAATTGAAAGCATTGCACAGATTGGATTTGAACGCGTAATAAAACTGGAGCTTTCTCATACAGATGCGGAAACTGAAGGGCGGATTAAATTCAACATGTATATAAAGCTCTGGAATAATGCCGCAAATGTTTTATTATGTGATGAAAACGATGTGATTCTTGAATCGATGTATCGTCGGCCAAAACAGAATGAAATTAAAGGTCAGAAATATATCATTCCGGAAATAAAATCGGCAGCGGATCATGAAAAATTCAGTATACGGGAATGGAGGGCTGTCCCCATTGTTCAAAATAACAGCGAGGGTTGTCCCCATTGTTCAACTTTCAATGAATTTATAGATTTCTGGTATTCGGAATATGCCCAGAATCTCAGCCGCGATTCACTGATTCAGAAGGTTGAAAAATGGTATGCCATAAATCATTCAAAACGTACTGTGGCACTTCAAAATCTTGAAGAAAAACTGCATTCTTTCGAAAATGCATCGTTTTATAAGCATCAGGGTGATTTAATTCTTTCTTTCGGACATCAGATTGCCAAAGATTCCTTGTTTTTGGAATGTGATGATTATGAAACTGGTAAAAAAATCAGGATAAAAATAGATCCGGATAAATCTGTTCAGGAAAATGCAAACGATTATTATAAAAAATACAAAAAAGCAGTGAGCGGTAAAGAAGAGTTGAAGCATGATATTGAGATTGCCAGATCACAGCTGGAAAAATTGACTGAATCTTATAATCAGATGATAAAAGAGCCCAATCCTATCAAGATAGAACAACTTTTCAGAAAAAACTCAACGCCTAAACAGAAGCTTAAAAAGACACATCCGGGACTTGAATACTCTGTTGACGGATGGACCTTGTATGCAGGTCGTGATACAAATGAAAATGATGAGCTTCTGCGCCATTTTGTTCGGGGAGAGGATTTATGGCTTCATGTGAGGGATTATCACGGAGGATACGTATTCATTAAGGCAAAAAAAGGCAAGACTGTCCCCCTTGATATTCTTCTTGATGCGGGAAATCTCGCTGTATATTATTCAAAGGCACGGAATAATACTAAGGTTGATTTATATTATACACATGTAAAATATCTTCGAAGGGCAAAATACGGACCAAAGGGGACAGTCCTCCCGACTCAGGAAAAGAATCTTTGTATTACACCTGATAAGGAAAGATTAAAGAGACTTGATATATCTCATAAAATGATGGAATAAAGATTTAACGGTTTTACGGCTTTGCAATTTTATTATATACATGAAATAAAAAACATGATAAAATCTATATGTAAATGCTATGAAGAAAAAGTTAGTTTTATTGTTTGTTTTATTCAGTTCTCTTTTAATTACTGCCTGTAATATAACTTTTGATAAATCTGTCAAAAAATATATTGAAGACTGTACGAATGCCTGTAAGGTTGCAGATATTCAGATAATGACAGAGCATCATGTGCTGGAAACCGGTGAAAATATTTCTGCCGAAGAGCCTGTCGTTTTTTATATTTATCCTATCAATCATAAAAATTATGAGCTGCTGCAAAAACCGGAATATCGTGGTGATAAATGTTTTCAAATGACCTATGAAGGTTCTGGTGATGAAATTCCTCTTGAAGAAAGATATGAAGACGGAATCATAAAAATCACTGCAACTTTAGACGAAAAAATGGAAGGTAAAAAGATTAATCTTTCCGGCTGCCTGTGGCCTGAAAATTTTACTTTTCTTGAGTTATCGGAGGATGAACTTAAAAAAAGGAATCCCGACAGCTTTGTAGATGTTTCATTTATACAGAATACTCCGCCTGATTATGTAACAGATCTTTTTGTACCAGATGGTGTATCATCCGATCACAGGCATTACGTTTCATTTAAAATTCCAACTGATGGAAAAACAAAAAATCAAAATGTAAAATTTGAAATAAAAGTCTATGATGATAAAGGTAAACAGGTTGGTGAAACAGCTACAGTAGACATTAATGATAATAAAATGATTGACCCACAGACAGATATATTTACCTATTATTCCGATAAACAAACAGAAAATCTTGAATATTCTTATACAGTTCGGGTAATAGGTCAATATAAATTAACGTCAAAACTTCTCGCTACACCTGGAGGACCCGGAAACAGTGAGAACGTTTCTCCTACTTTATGTTTTTATAATAACGAAAATAAACTGGTTACCGCAAATGATGAAAAAGATTCTGAGGATTATGAATATATAGAAATTAAAAAAGAAAACAATTTGAATGATGAAAAGATAAGACTGGCTGTTTCATCTAAAGATAAAAAAGCAGAATTAACCTGTACTGTGGATGGTATTCAAAGCAATGATTTGAACAATATAAATCTTTCCAGAGGGAAGCATACACTTTTTGTAAAAGTTCATAGGGATAAATGTAAGGATTTAATTATTGAAAGAAAAATCAATGTAGTTCGAGAATTGCAGGAACCTCAATACTCTCATATTTCACCATATAATGGGAGAATAAAAAATGAAACTCCTCCTGCCGGTATTTATAAACATATTATTACAAGTCTTAATAAAACCTCGGATAATGGATACATTAAAGCTGAACTTTCCAATAAAAGTGATTTTTTGTATGACGACGGAAATGCAGATATAACTGTAGAAAAGAATGGTAAAAAAGTAGATAGTAATTCATATGAAATTGAACTTGGAAGTACTACTGTTGTCTGGACAGTAAGCAAAAAGTATTTTAAGACAAAAACTTTTACAAAAAATTATAAAGTTCAGGGAGAACTTGACGAACCGGTTTTTAAAGCACTAAATGGGAATAAAGAAAGCGATGAAGTTTATAGAATCAGTTATTTATATGAAAATAAATTGAATCTAGAGGTTTCAAAAGGAAATCCAGGAAATTCAATTACGATATTTAAGGATAATGCTCAGGTAAACAACCTGTCAAATCTTGAATATGGAATTTATAATGTTAAAGTTGTTCAGGAACGTGAAAACTGCATTAAAAAAGAAACTAATAAGACTATATATGTAGTTATAAAACCGGTATTTGCAAAGATTTTCAGTTTATCTTTTACATGCAATTTTACCGATCAATCCGGTGGTAGTGAATTTACAGATAGTACTATATATATTGCTAAAAACAATGGTACCAAAATATTACTGCATACTTTTTCTGAGGATGAAGAATATTATAAAGATACTGAAAAACAGGTAAGTTTAATGGATTATTATATAGAGTTAAATCAACCTTCTGACACATTATGCTATTATGCTTATATAACAGAAGATGATGGTACCGGCTCACCAAATGACCCATTTCAAGATATAGCGCTTGGTTATTCTTTGTCTTTTATGTATACTAATAGTAACTATTTTGAGCAAACATTTAATCAAAGGAATACAAATACCCCAAGTGAAATAATAACACAAAAAATCGTTATATTTCTTTGGGAATAACCTCAAACTATTTAATATCTATTCCCCGTCGTAATTAAACACAATTTCCAAATCTTCCGGGCAATTTATATTCCAGTTAGAGCTAAGCTGAATATTATCCCACTCTTCCTCGATTCCTCTGAAATAAATAGTCTTAAGATTTGAACAGCCGGAAAAAGCTTTTGCACGAATCCTTTCTGTAGTTTTTGGAACTACAACAGTTTTAAGATTTATACATTCCTGAAAACAGCAGTCACCTATAATAGTACAACCTTCTGATATTATTACAGTCTGAATATTATTACTTTTATAAAAGGCTCCGTCAGCAATACCCATTATATCAGAAGGAATCACAACCTTAGTATCTTTTTTAGCAGAAGGATAAAGGACAAGATATTTTTCTTCCTGATTATCACTTATTTTTCTTACATAGTATAGAATATCATCTATTGTTTTATATCCAATACTATTCTCACCGGTTATAAATTTTTCAAGATTAGAACACGCACGTAAATAAATAATTCCTTTACCGCCTATTTCATCTAACACTTCCGGAACTCCAAAACTTCTTAAATTCTGGCATTCCCAGAAAGCATCTCTGGGAAAAACAGTTACTCCCGTTGCTTTTATCATATCAAGATCTACCCTTACAGACGGCTTCGACTCATACAGTTCTTTTAAGGCTTCTGTCATCGCCATTATAACGTCAGAATCTATTTCACCCTCAACTATTATTGTAGAAGTCTTTTCCAGATTTTTAATTATTTCTACAACATTATCTTTTGTAACTTTAATTTCCGGCTGCTTTTTTTCTGCTTTGTGTTTACATCCGGTAAGAATAAATACAGCAGTGATTAAGACTATAAATGCTTTTTCAATAATTGTTTCATATAATACTCCTTTTTTTATTTAAAACTGCCAGCCTGCTCCGAGGAAGGGCAGTAAAAATCCTATTATTAAATCACCTTTGTGATTGTTTACAAAAATATAATCAAGCCCTGCTTCACAGTAGAATCTTTTGTTGAAATAGTACATTGCGCTTACTCCTGCTGAAAAAGAAAAACTTAAGGTATTAAAAGCTTCCTTTGAATATGGAACAATTCCTATATCGGGAATATCTGCAGAAAAAAGCAGGTTATTGAATATTATGATTCCGATTCCTGCATGAGCATCAAGGAACAGTCTTCTTCTTAGTGCCGAAAGCTGATATACAAAAACAAGGTTTGAATTGAATATATTTCCGTCAAAGATAGTCTTATTTTTTTCATATTCAAAATGACTGTAAAAAGAATTTATTCCAAGTCCAAGATATCCCCAGCTGTGTTTTGACGGGATTAATGTAAACTTAAACTGAAAGCTTATCGGTAAGGCAGGAGAGCCGAGCTGATTTGTTACAATGTTTTGAGTATTATGAGCAATTACCGGACAGACATAGCCTGCTTCAATGTCGAAATCGAGCCATTTTTTGAAGCGGATTGTAAATTCAGACGTGCTGTTTTCTTCTGAATGAAGACCGCTTGCATCCTGTGCAATAAGATGGTATTTACCGCTTTCCATCGCTTTCATGTCAAACTTCAGGGTGATTTTTTTATTGGCCTTATCATCATGTTCCATAATCTGCTGCGGGCGGATAATTCTTTTTTCATTTTTTAAGAAATAATTTGTTATTTCAAGAGACTGATTGTCTTGATCATTATTAAAAAGATTCTTACCGGTAACTTCGAGAATTCCGTCATTATCAAGATCATCAAGATAGAGCGTTGAACTCATGTAAAGAGGATAGATTACGCTGTTTATTTCAGGCTTATATGCTTTTCGGACAATGAATTCATCATAGCTTGTAAGGTCTTCTTCAAGAATACCGAGGATGTTCCAGGTCTTTATCTGATAACGGTATTGTCCCGGCGGTAGAATAGGATTGATGTAAATGAGGCAGGCTTCAGTTTCTTCTGGTGTAGTTTCATGAAAGAACTGCTGAACATAAGATTGAGATTTTTCATCATAGCGTTCAATAAGAATTTCGTATTTAAGTACGTCCCCCATGTTTTCCCAGCTGAACGGCTGTTTTAATTTATTTTCAGCGGCATTTTCCGACTGGATTTCGTTCAGCATTATTTCATGATCTTCATCATCAGTCTGCTGGGCAGTCAGTTCTGTAGAAATCATAAGGGAAAACAGCATAAGGAAGGGTAAAAAACTTTTTTTACTGACCATAAAGTGCTCCTGTATCCTTTCGTTTTGCACCGGTAGAATTTAAGTTGAAATCAATAGTAAATGTATTTTCACTTTCTTTACCGTCTATAAGGATTTCTTTTTTATCATCACCCAGAATTACTGCTTTTACCTTCCAGGTAAAATTTCCCCTGGAAAGGAGGGCAAGATTTTTGAATTCAAACGATGTATTATTGCTGCCGGTAAGAGTCTCACTGATTATCTGTTTTCTGTCTTTATAGACAGTTAAAATATATGCTTTTGCTCTTGGAACGCTCTGCCATCTGAAGGTAATCGAAGGATTATTTCTGATATAGGCTGCATCGAACAAATTACCGCCGTCAGTTTGTGCTTCAGCAGGAGGATCAAAAGGTTTTATTTCTTCAATCCTGAATGTTCTTGAGTATGCTGCCGAAATATCAAGGTCATCATAAGTGGTTGCTTTTACAGTCCATTCATATTCACCTGCGGCAAGTCCCGGTAAAGTGAATTTTGTATCTGTAAGCGTAAAGATTTTTTCATCATATTCTGTTTTTTTATTTCCCGAAGAGTTTTTCTTTGTGATAATTAATTGAGCATCTGCAAATATTTCTCCGGTCTGCCAGGTTATGGTAAGTGGTTTTTCCACTGCAGTCCATCCGTCTATAACAGTACGATCGGCCGGTGAAATAAGTTCAACAGGTTTGATTTTCTTGAGGATAAAATTACTTTTACCAAGGGCACTGCTTCTTCGGGAGGAATTATCTGATTCGTAGCAGAAGGCCTGGATTTCGTATTTGTAGAAACCTTCTTCAAAATCTTTCATGTTTACCGCGAGGGTTGTCCCTGTTATGAAGTTATTGTCAATAAGAGGGCTGTCCCCATTGTTTTCAAGAGGGCTGTCCCCATTGTTTTTATACATTCTAAAACGGTAATAATCGGCGCCGGGAACCGGTTTCCAGTTGAAAATACAGTCTTTGTCAGGGCGGACTGCACATTTTTTGGTTAACGAAGGTTCTATCGGAGACGGAGCTTCAAGTTCTCCTACAATATTAAGTCGTTTAGGATCTGTTTTTACTACGAGAGAGCCTTCCTTTGCATAAATGCGCCAGTAATATGTTCCTTCTTTTAATTGAACTCCTGAATATGATGTAGAATTAACTTCAAGGTTAAGTACAAGATTTCTAAAATCGGAATCCTTTGAAATCTGAAGGTTTTGCTTGAAAGGAAGCCTTGTTTTCCATGTAAAACGGATATCAGTCAATAACGGCTGCCATATTGAATAATTATTCTGCGGGAAAATAGTACGCTGTTCAATTTTCCCGTCAGTTACATAAAATGAACAAACTTCCGACCGTTCCGACATATTGCCTTCTTCATCGATAAGGGCTACAGTCCAATAGTATTTTCCTTCCTTTAGCTTTCCCATTTCTTTTTTCGGAATTGTATAGAAATTATTTTCAGTTTTTATGCTGATTATATTGCTGCTAAGATCTTCCTTATCAGATACAATCAGATTATAAAAAGCCGCCTCATTGTCAGCTTTCCAGGAAAGAGTGATGCTTTCGTTGTTTTTATTAACGAATCCGTTTTCTTTTGGAGACAAGACGGCAGGTTTCTTTAATTCTGCGTTCTGTTCAATCCTGAAGGTGCCTATTTCAGATGGATTTGCCAGTCCGGTTTTATTTATAGAATAAAATGGAGTTATCTGCCAGTAATAAATTCCTTTTTCCAGTGTAGAAATCAGATATGATGCACTTGAAGATCGTTTTTCGATTAAAGGATTTGATAAATCAGCATTCTTTGAGATTACAAGATTATAAGCTGATGCGGCTTCAGATTCGCTCCAGATAAAACGCACTGGTGGAGTTGATTTTCTGTATTTATAGGAAAAATCATATGAAGGTGATAAAAGAACAGGTTTTAATGCCTGAATAATCTGAATACGGCCGTTTTTTTCAAGTGATGATTTTGTTTCTGAATAAAGCTTCCAGTAATAAGTTCCTTTCGGAAAATCTATTGTGACTGAAGTAAGATTTTTAACGCTCAAGGTCTGAATGATGTTATTAAAGCCTTTATCTGTGGAAATTTGCAGAATCAATGGTTCATTTTTATCGGAATTCTGCCATTCAAAATTGACCGGATAGTTTTCTGAAGAGAAATTTAATATTTTCTGCATTGCAAGGGGCCTGCTTACAGTGAATGATGAGTCTGTAATGCCTTGAGAATTAAGGAGGGCTGTCCCCCCTGTTATATTTCGTCCATTTGAGAGAAGAATGTTTCCGTCCTGGACCGAAAGGCTTATATCATTTGTTCCTTCAGCTTTTTGGGCAGACAGGGTTGTCCCCCCCTGCACATTCAGCGTTATATTATCAGATGTTAATATCATTGATGAATTTTCTGCCGAATTGATATTTGCAAAGCCGTTTTTTAACTCTGTACCAAGAGTACCGTCATCATGGAGAAAAACCTGAGCCATAGAGTTATCTGCAAGTTCGAGTATTGTTCCGTCGATAAATCTGATTGTTGCTTCTGAAAGTTCTGCGGTATTTATCGTATCGCCGTTGTAAACAGGGGAATGCTGCTGTAATCTGTCCCATGCAATGCGTTCGAGGAATTTCCGTTGTGCCGTTCTGTATTTAAATTCAATTTCGGCAATTGGTTTTTCATTAAGTTTTGTAAGTGCACGGAAAAAACTGTTGTGAAAAAGATGTAAGCACAAACATGCGCAGATGAGACATATAAAAACTGCAATCCAGTACGGAATGGTGAGACTATTGTTTAACCTGTATTTTGTTTTCTTCTTCATTTAAATTTACCGTTTTAAAATCAGGAACCTGAATTCCCAGCAGATTTCTGACATCGTTGAGAGTTTCAGGACCGCCTGGACCTGCGCATTTTGCACAATCACAATCAAGCTTGAAATTTTTATCTGCTTTTCTGAAAAATTCCCTGATATTGAATTGAGGCATGTTTACTACACCATAGAAATGCTGGGAACCTTTACCTTTTACTTCGAATTCAACAGGAATCTGTTCAACTATGATTTCGTTTTCTTTACAATTATCGGGAATCGTAAAATTATTTTCAGGACAACGGATATAATCATTTTTCAGAAGGTTATAAGTGTCCTGTGTAATAAGTATATCTGTTCCGCAGGGTTTGTTTGAGCTTTCTGTTCGGCTTGCGAAGTTTACGCTGTCACCGATTGCAGTATATTCCATTTTATCCTCACTTCCCATGATACCGCACGTAGCCCGGCCAGTGTTTAAACCGCATCCAATTCTTATATGAGGCTTATATTCTGCCTTTAATTCATTCTTATGGGCTTCGGTAAATTTTCTGGCATCCTTGTTATACTGCATTAATGCATAGCGCATGGCTATTGTTCCTTTGATTGCGTTAACCGCATCCTGTTTTACATGAAGATTGTGAGAAGCTTCTTTTTGTTTTTTCGAAGGATTTGAGTCTGGAAGCTGTTCGAAACTTAAATCATCATCACGCAGGATTCCCCACACAGCCATGATAGCATCTCCTTCGAATTTATCTATTGTACCGCCTGAAATTGTAATGCAGTTTACCATACGGCTCATATAATCGTTCAGAAAGGATATAATCTGTTTCGGACTTTCTTCACCAAAACGATTTTTGAAACCGTCGGAAATTGCCGTAAATCCCCTTATATCAGAGAAAAAGATTGTAACATCCTTTAAGTGAGGTTCAAAATCAATTTCTTTTCTTGCAATTGCCTTTGCAACGCCACGGTTAGTAAATTTTGCAAAGATATTCAAAAATTCCTGTTCATCCTGTGTACTCTTGTTAAGTATTCCTATTTCATCAAGACGTTTTGTATTAAGGGTAGAGATGATTTCTGTATTGAAATTTCCTTTCTGTATTTCTTCTGCTGCTGATGTAAGATGACGAAGAGGTTTTGAAATTGCAAACCGTGTAAATGTGATAATCAGAATAAAGGAAATAAAAAGGACTACTCCCATTAAATAAAAATTATTGTTTCTAGTTTTTATGACACCTTCAATAACCAGATTTACAGGAATTGAAGTAAGAATCCATATATCAGCTATGTTTATTTTCTGATATGCACCAAAATATTTATGTTTTTTTCCTTTTTCATCGTGTTCTTCGTAGGTAAATTGAAGAGGTTCTTCATTATTCTGATTTGTATCACGGATTTTTTTTACAAAGGGGTGGTTTTTCATGTTCATGCCACAGATAATCTTTTCTGAATCAGGATGAACCAGTAGATCGTCATAAACATTTATTATAAATGTTTCGTTTGAACCGGTAGTTGTCAATATTCCGGATATTTTTTCCATGCTGAATAAAATAAGACAGCATTGATTGAGTCCGCTCTCTTTATACGGAATGATCAGCGATAATAATTCACGATTGAAATATGGAGAAGCATTCAGAACGATTGTTTCTCCGTTTATCGAGGCGAGAAGGCTGTTCTTTATCTGTTCAATGAATACAGATGAAAGATCAGGATCAATTTCGTTTGAAGAAAAAAAGCGTGAATTTTTGAGATGAACATCGAGGGTTGTCCCCATTGTTTTTTCATTGATAGTGATTAAAGATATTTCTGCAATATCCTGATTTCGTTCGAAAAAGAAAACTTCAGCTTGTTTTGCAATTCCTGTATTATAACCACTTGAGTTGATAAGATCTAAAAGCTGAAGAATATTTGCCCTTATAGAAGATAATTCATTTTTTACAGATAATGCTGAGCGGGCATTTATTGTCATATTATTACTTTGCGCAGTCGTTTTAATATCCGCAGAGATAAAGTAACTGTTCAGAAATGTAACTGTAGTAAGAGATGATATAATTATTAAACCAATAATAACTGCAAGCTTAATACTAAGGGGAAAACTTTTTAATTTTATGACTTTAGGCATAGTAGTTTTTTCTCCTGAAATTTTATTAACTATTATTAATTATAGAAGAAAAGTTCGAAAAATGGAAGACTAATGGAAGACTAAGGCTGTCCCCATTGTCGTCATCAGCCAATGGGGACAGCCTTGATTGTTTTTTTTTGATAGTTTTTTTATTTTTTCTTTAAAAAGTTTCCTTTTTTTATCTTTTTAGGCAATATATTTAGTATAGGTTTAAAAATGAGTCGTGGAAAAAGAATTATAGGAAATTCCGGAATATATCATATTATAATAAGAGGTAATGATCGTCAGAATATTTTTATAGACGATGAAGACAGAATGCTTTTAATAAACCGGATCGAAAAATATTCATCTGAATTACAAATTGAAGTATATGCGTATTGTTTGATGAATAATCATGTTCATATGCTGATAGGAGAGGCAAATGAAAAATTGAGCAAATTTATGTTAAAGCTCAATACTAGTTATGCCAGATTATTTAATATAAAATATGAACGTTGCGGGCATCTTTTTCAGGGACGTTTTTTAAGTAATCCGATTGAGAATGATGACAGTTTTAGAAAAATCATAGTATATATATATAATAATCCTGAAAAAGCAGGAATTGGAAATTATGATGAATATATATGGAGTAGTTTTCAGGAGATAATTCAAGAAAAAGAATCGAATTTTACAAGAGTAAAAAAGGTAATTGAACTATTTGGTGAATTTGATAATCTTATTGAATGTATTAGAAAACAATTAACAGATAATTGTATGGATTATGAATCAAAGTATAGAATGAATGATAAAAAGTGTTGTTGCTTGATAAAAAAAAGGTTAAGAATAAACGACCCTGGAGAATTAAAAAGAATGGATATAAAAGAGTTAAAAAAGAAATTAAAATTGCTTGAGGGATTTTCAATTTCGCAAAATCAATTAGCCCGCTTAACCGGAATAAGTCGAGGTTTTATACGTAAAAATATGGTGAGTAATTGATATAATGTAATCAAAAATTCGGGATATTATTTATTGACAACTGGTATACTAGTATATTTCTGAAAATGGTGTATAATATATAATAACTTTATAATTACAATTCTATAATAATATCTTTGAGGTTAATATGAATCCTGTTTTTACGCAAATTGAATTAAATAAGGTTGTCCCTGTTGTTGTTTTGAATGATGTAAATAAGGCTGTCCCTATTGCTTTAAGTCTTATAAACGGAGGTATACCTTGTGCAGAGGTTACTTTTAGGACAGAAGCTGCTGAAGAATCCATATATGAGATATCCAGACGTTGTCCTGAAATGATTTTAGGAGCAGGGACAGTCCTCTCTGTTGAACAAGTAGATAAAGCCATAGGTGCTGGTGCCAGATTTATTGTCAGTCCGGGGTTTAATCCTAAGGTTGTGGAATATTGTATGAAAAATGATTATCCGGTTTGTCCCGGGATTATGACTCCGACCGAACTTGAAATGGCACTTGATTTTGGTCTTGAATTAGTTAAGTTTTTTCCTGCAGAGAATGCCGGCGGCTTAAAAATGATAAAAGCATTAAGTGCTCCTTATCCTATGGTAAAATTCATGCCTACCGGTGGAATTTCTCCTTCAAATTTAAGGGATTATCTGTCATGCGATAAAATTCTTGCATGTGGCGGCAGCTGGATGGTTAAAAAAGAACTGATTGAAGCAGGAAAATATGATGAAATTGAAAAACTTACTAAGGAAGCATTCGAAATAGTAAAAGAAATAAGAGGTTAAAAATGAAAGTAGTTACATTTGGTGAAATAATGCTTAGACTCGAACCGGAAGGATATTATCGTTTTGTCCAGGTAGATAAAATGACATCGACTTTTGGCGGAGGAGAGGCTAATGTTTCAGTTTCTCTGGCAAATTATGGTCTTGATTCATATTATGTTTCAAAGGTACCGGAACATGAAATAGGACAGGCTGCTATTAACTCTTTAAGAAGATTCGGTGTAAATACAAGTTTTGTTGCCCGAGGAGGAGACAGGCTTGGAATTTATTATAATGAACGTGGTGCAAGTCAGCGAGGTTCAAAATGTATTTATGATAGGGCGCATTCTTCAATTTCTGAAGCCAGTCCTGATGATTTTGACTGGAAGATGATATTTAAAGATTGTAAATGGTTTCATCTTACGGGTATAACTCCAGCCATTGGGGACAGCCTTCCCGGTATCTGTATCACTGCATGTAAAGCCGCAAAAGAGGCTGGTGCGACTGTAAGTTGTGATTTGAATTATCGCGGAAAACTCTGGACAAGAGAACAGGCCCGCAAGGCAATGACTGAAATATGCAGATATGTTGATGTATGTATATCAAATGAAGAAGATGCAAAGGATGTTTTTGGTATAGAAGCCGAAAATACTGATATAACCGGCGGAAAGCTGAATAAAGAGGGATACAAATCAGTTGCAAAACAGCTTGCAGATAAATTTGGTTTCAAAAAGGTTGCGATAACACTTCGTACATCAATAAATGCAAACAGGAATAACTGGGCAGCTCTTTTATATGATGGAAAGGATTATTGTTTCAGTAAAGAATACGAAATGTATATAGTAGATCGTGTAGGCGGTGGAGACAGCTTTGCAGGTGCTCTTATTTATTCTCTGTTAAACTCAAAAACCACTCAGGAATCCGTAGATTTTGCAGTTGCCGCTTCATGCCTTAAGCATTCCATCGAAGGTGATTATAACATGGTTAGCGTTGAAGAAGTCGAAAAACTTGCTGCAGGAAATTCAAGCGGTCGTATACAGAGATAAATTCATTCGTATCTATAATTCTTCAATATAGTCCTTTGAATTATTACGCTTAAGCACAATTAAAGTAGTATCGTCCTTCAGGTGATCTATATCAGAAAAATTCCTGAAGGATTTTTCTATTTTCTCAAGGATTTTATGCGAACTTAAATCAGCATTGTCACAGACAATTTTCTTTATTTTATTTGTACCGAATTCCATGTTTCGTTCATTTTTTGTTTCCGTAATTCCATCAGTAAAGCATATTAGGATATCATTTTTATTCATCTTGAATACAGTCGGCGAGAAAGAAACATTTAATCCCTCAATACCAATCATTCCGTACTGTTCATTTGCAACAGAGGGCTTTATTTCCGTAATTTTTTTTGTTTTTGCTGAATATAAAAGAGGATAGGGGTGTCCCGCATTTACGCATTCAACGGTACATTCTTCTTTTTTGTTGATTGTGCCGAATCTGAACAGAAGTCCTGTAATATAGTTTTCGACATTCAGTTTTTCCTTGATATATGTTTCATTTATATTGTGCATTACGTCATTAAGAGATGCGTTCTGTTCTAGTCCTGTTTCAAAATTCTGACTGATGATTCCTTTCGCGAGGATTGTCATCAGCCCTGCTGTAATTCCATGTCCGGAAACATCAAAAATGCCCATTCCTTCAAGTCTATGATTATTCGTATAGTAATCGTATAAATCTCCGGAAACGTTATCCGAAATAGGTGTATAAGTCACAGCAAGATCCCAGCCGATGAACTGGCTTGTTTTCTGTGGAAGGAAATTGTTCTGAACGTTTGATACGGCTTCAATTCCTTTTGAAAGTACGTAATTTGTATCCTGTAATTCCTTTGTTCTTATTGCTACTATTTCTTCAAGATTTTCATTGAATTCTGACAATCTGTTTGTGAGCTCTGTGTTTTTAAGGTACATCCTGTTGTATTCGGTGAGAATGTATTGTAAGAAAACAAGGATAGTAATCTGCCATCCATAAACAGTGAAAAAAGGAAGATTTTTCTGCCTTACGATAAGCCTTAGCATGAGATCAAAGAAAATGGAAACGATTACCGGTGCAAAGCCCTTAAGGATTTTTCTGGCATTATGGAAACGCTCCGGATCCTTCAGCCCTTTATATAGATATGGGATTGTAATTGCAAAATGTGAAAGATTAATTAAGAAGGCAATTGGCCCTATGAATGTAAGAGCCTTCATTGACGGTGCGCAGAATACAAATAGAGTACATAACGAAGTAATACCGTATCTCAAATGGTATGTTTTCCTGCTTACATCATACTTCATGAAATGGATAATGAAAGAATTTGCAAAATACACTGCACCCATCGCTCCATAACAGAAGAATATTTTCAGGAACCATAAATAAGATACATTCAAAGCCGATATTGTGGGTAATTCCATTGCGTAAAATGGAACATTGAACATGAGCGTATGAATATTCAGAAGTGCAAAAATCATGTAATCATTGCATTTAGTGCTTTTTTTAAGCGAAAAGAACATTGTCCAGTATATCAGGAAGACTACAAACATCAGTCCTGAAAAAAACATGTTCACTTTTGAAGTATAAAATGTTTTATATGCATATTTTTTCAGGGCATCTTCCACTTCACCTATAAACATGTCAGATGAAATCATTTTGTAATTCGAGACCCATACCTTTATAAGAAGCTTGTTTTCTTTGTTTTGATTCAGAGCAGCTTTCGGAATGAAATAATAATGTGCACGAACTCCGTTTCCAAAAGGATGAGGAGGAAATTTTCCGCTGCTTCCTATGTAGGTTCCGTTTATCCAGACTTTATCAGCTGATTTTATATATGAAGAAAACAAAGCAAGGTCTTTATTTTTCAATTCTTCCGGAAGTTCAAAGGATGCATTTATATAAATATATTTTTCATTGTCATTTGTGGTTTTATCCTCAGAAATTTTCATGATTTCACCGAGCTGTATCCGGGGCTTTATTTCATCGGCACAGGATAGAAAACCCATTGATATAAATAAACATAAAAAGAAAAATCTAAATTTCATAGTTCACCTTTCCATATCAATTCTGGAATGAGCAAAATCTGATTGAACGGCTGCTGAATGCTTATCTTTTTTTATAAGCCAGTGCGCTTGAAGATTTTGTCTCTTTTTTCGACTTTTTTGGTTCAGCTTTTTTACTCTTTAGATTCTGTTTATCTGATTTTCTTTTTTTATCGTCCTGTTTGTCTGCCTTTTTTGCTTTATTTTTTTTCTGATTTTGATCTTTTTCGATATTCTGAATTCTGTTTTTTCTGCTGCCTCTCCCATTATCTTTTGTATCAATATGCATGTGAGGTACGTCTTTTCTTCTTTTTGATAACGACAGGGCTTTTTTTGCGGCATCTTTCGGTAAAGATACAATAGAAAACTGTTGTGCTACATCTATATCATCGACAAGACGCTGAGGAATAGAACATAGCCTGCTGAAAAAATCAGCAATTTCTTTTGCCCTGTATCCGTCTTTTTTACCAAGTGATACAAAGATTCTTGTCTGGTTTTCATTAGAAACAGATTCAATTTTCGTGATTTTTCCATAATTCTTTGAACTGAGTTTACTGCTGTAGAAAATAGAAAGAACTCCTGCCAGAATCTGAATAGGGTCACTATCCTGTGCAAGGGATTGCGCCAGATTTATAAATTTTTCATCGATAGATTTGAGTTCTTTATGATCATTCTGCTCAGGAGGGTTGTCCCCATTGTTTTCCCCATTGTTTTCGATTTTCTTCTGTTTCTTAAAAAGCTTTTGTTTTAATTCATTTATTAATCGTTCTTCTTTAATTTCGATGACTTTACTTACAGAAGGAATTTTATCTTCCTGAATTTTACCTTTTGTTGCTTTCTGGGCATTCTGAAGGAAGAATCTGAGTTTCCGTTTTTCTTCAGGCCGAACAAATGTAATTGCAGTTCCAGTCGTTCCTGCACGTCCGGTTCGTCCGATCCTATGAACGTAGGTTGCTGTATCATAGGGAAGTGAATAATTTATTACATGCGATAATCCGGTGATGTCAATTCCTCGTGCTGCAACATCGGTAGCAACAAGGATTTTAGTCTTTTTTATGCGGAATAATTCCAGGATTTTTTCCCTCTGTTGCTGCATTATATCTCCATGAAGAGCAGCGGCTTCATATCCTTTTACAATCAGTTCTTTAGCAACAGTATCAGCTTCCGCCTTGGTCATCGTAAAAATAAGACCATAAAAATCAGGTGAAATATCTATAATCCTTATAAGAGCTTCAAGCTTATCCGCTTCTTTTAACAGATAGTATTTCTGTTCAATGAGCAAAGGTTCATCTACAACCCTGGCTTCTTCGATTATGTCATATTCACCCATAAAGTCAGCGGCGATTTTTAAAATGGCAGGCGGCATGGTTGCACTGAAAAGAAGGATTCTTGAATCTGGATTAGCATGTGCAAATATTTCACGGATATCATCGATGAAACCCATATCCAGCATTTCATCTCCTTCATCAAGAATGAAATATTGGATTTGACTTATATCAAGGGTTTTCCGGTCAAGATGATCCTTAATGCGTCCTGGAGTTCCGACAACTATTTCACATCCCTTTTTCAGTTCACGGATTTGATTGGAATAAGCAGCACCACCATATAAAACTGTTGTTCTTGGTATTGTATTTGTTGAAAAAGACTGAATTTCGGTACAGGTTTGTATTGCAAGTTCTCGTGTTGGTTCCAGAATGAGTGCCTGTACTTTATCTGCCTTATTTTTTATAGATTGGATTATCGGAAGTGAAAAAGCGGCTGTTTTCCCTGTTCCTGTACGTGCTTTAGCTATAAGATTTGATTCGCCGTTTAATAATCGCGGAATTGCAAGTATCTGGATTGGTGATGGAGTTAAAAAACCTTTTTTTTCAACTGCCCTTAAAGTGTATTCATCAAGACCTAAATCTTCGAATGAGACAGTTTCTTCTTTTTCTGTTTCTAACTCAATGTTGTTTTCCATAAAACTCTTAATTAAGTATAAATAAAAAGTGACAAAAAAACAATGGGGACAAAAAAACAATGGGGACAACCCTCCTTGTTTTCTTACTCCTTGTTTTCCTTATATTTCACGCGTTTTTCTTTCTTTAAGACTTTTCTTATTTTTCAATAATTCTCTTTACAACTCATTTTTTTTCTATTATGATTAACCTATAAAATAAAGAAATAAGGAGTGAACTATGAAAAAATTATTATCAATTATTTTATCAGCAGTTTTATTTACGGGTGCATTATCAGCACGTAATGTCGAAGAAAATGAAGATTACGGTTATCAGCCGTCTGAAACTGGAATAGGCATTTTTTTATCTATTCTTGGTCCTGCTTTAGAACTCAGATATAGACCTTCTGATTCAAAGTTTCAGTTTGATCTTGGATTCGGAAAACTCGGCAGTTCTTTTTTTGCCAGTGATTACTTCAGCGGTTCAGATGATTATGATTCTGATGAAGATTATGAAAATCAGGATGATATTGAGGATTCACATTATTTAGATACAATCTATTATCCGAGCATTTATCTTGGATATAATTTATCAAGGCAGGACAGCAAATGGCAGTGTTCATTTGGTGCAACTGGTGTATTCCTTTTTACAAACGATTCAAATATTCAGGGATGCTTTGGTTCAGCATTTCTTGCTACATTCAAAGCAAATTATAATTTTGGTGGAAAAATCCGATTTAATTATTCAACATCATTTCCTATCGTTTGTTTTGATATGACGGATAGTAACAGTACTCCATATTTCATGGGTGATGCTATTTTATCACAGCCTTATGCAACCGGATTAGTTCTTTTATGTTTCTCAACAATCGGTTTAACTTATTATTTCTAAGGCTTTGATTTATCTGTATAGAGCATCTGGAAAAAGTGAAGGATATTTCATTTTAATCCGGATGCTTTTTTATTTTATAACAAGTTTGAATCTTTCTTAATTTTGTGATATAATATATATATGGCAAATAAATTTAAAATTAACCAGAAGGTTGTTTACCCTAGTCAAGGGGTTGGAAAAATCACTAAAATCTTCGAAAAACAATTCAAAGATGAAATGATTCCTTATTATGAAATCTATATTGAAGCTTCTGATATGGTTGTAATGGTTCCTGTTTCAAAAGCAGAAGAGCTTGGAATCCGTCAGATTGTAAGTGCAAAGGAAGCTCAGGAAGCATTGAATCTTCTGTCTGAGGATTTTGAACCTATAACATCAGACTGGAAATTACGTTATCAGATGAATCTTGATCTTCTTAAAAAAGGATCTGTAAAAGATATCGCGCAGATTGTTCGTTGTCTTTACAATAGAAGTAAAATTAAAGAGCTTCCAATTCTTGAAAGAAAGCTTTATGATTCTGCAAAAAAACTTCTTGAAGATGAAATTTCTTTTGCCTTAGGTAAATCTGAAAAAGAAATTGAACAGGAAATTCATACAAAGCTTGAGCCGCCGGGAGCTGTTTCTAAAATCAAGCATATTGTCGCACTTGATGATGATGAAGATGACGATTTAATGGATGATATCAACGAAAAATCAAAAAATGACGACGAAGATGATGATTTAGACTCCGACGAAGATATGGATGAAGCAGACGATTTCGACGATGACGAAGAATTATAATTCAACTGCAGTCATAATAATGGCTGCCGGTTCTTCTACAAGGATGGGCGGTCGTAAAAAAGAATTAATAGAAACTGAAGAAGGAAAAACAGTCCTTTCTGCTTCAGTAAATGCTTTTCTGGTTCTTGTTGAGCATAAAATACACATCACACGTATAATTATTTCTGTCCCGCATGAAAGTATTGATGACAATATTTTTTTTAATGCAATGAGGGCTGTCCCCCCTGTTTTATTTAATAAAATCCAGCTTGTAAAAGGCGGAAGAACCCGTCAGGAATCAGTTTTTAATGCGCTTAAAGCTCTTGAAACTGATAAACCACGCTTCGTTCTCATTCACGATGGAGCCCGTCCCTTTGTAAGCGCAGATATTATTCTTTCCCTTATTGAGGAGCTTAATCATAATGATGCAGCTGCTCCGGGAATTGTTCCGGTTGATACAATCAAGCTTTTAGATTCTGAATCCTTTGTTAAAGAACATCTTTTGCGTAAACAGCTTACATGCATTCAGACTCCCCAGGGGTTTGTTTATGAAAAAATCCTCGATGCTCATAAAAAAGCAGCCATAGATAATAAAGAATATACTGATGATACTGAAATTTTCGCAAATTATTACGGAAAGGTAAAAGTAATTCCCGGTGATGAAAAAAACATAAAAATCACTTATCCTGAAGATCTGGAGAAATTTAATGTTTAGGACAGGACTTGGAACAGATTTACACAGACTCGTTGAAGGAAGGAAACTTCTTCTCGGCGGTATTCAGCTTGATTTTAATAAAGGAGAGGACGGTCATTCTGACGGCGATGTTCTTATTCATGCAATCATTGATTCACTTTTAGGAGCAGCCGCTCTTGGCGATATAGGAACTTTTTTCCCTCCTGAAGATAATAAATGGAAGGATTGTGATTCATCAATTCTGTTAGAGGAAGTAATGAATAAGATTACTGAAGATGGTTGGAAAATTGAAAACCTGGATTGTGTTGTAAAGCTTCAGTCACCGAAATTTATTCCTTATCGCGAAAAAGTTATTGAGAATCTTGCTTCCATCATGAAGATTGAAAAAGAAAGAATTTTTGTAAAGGCTAAAACGGGAGAAAAACTTCCGCCTGTCGGAACAAGTGAAGCAGTAGAAGCAGTATGCATCTGTCTTTTAAGTAAATAAAACCCTGTAAAATCAAATGTCTTACAGGGTTTATTCATTCATATCTGAATATTAGTTTTTATACTATTCCGGTAAATCAAGAAGAAGTTCAATTTCTACTGTAGTACGCTTGAATCTTGATGCAAGCTCCTGAATTGTCCATCCTTCGCGCTTCAAAGTACGGATTGTTTCTCTTTCTGACGGAGAAATACCGTTATCCTTCGGTTTGCTTGTACCTGATTTAATGTTCTGCTGCGTAATCTTCTGGAGCATATCATATTTGTTGTTGATTTCCCGTTTAAGCTCCTGTAATGCAAGCTCTGTTTTCTTGATACCTGCATTCGAAGACTGAAGTTGATCAATTCTTTTTTCTGTATCCTTGATGACAGAATCAAGATCATGAAGCTTTGCTGCAGCATCTGTAATTTTTGGACCATTCTGAAGGAGTCTGTCTACATTTGTCTGTACATCTTTTATCTCTTTAGGGAGGGATGTAACGAGTCTTGCACAATCAGTTACACGCTGCTCAAGAGTCTTCAGATGAGTAAATGATGTGTCGACATCCTTCATTACGCGGTTAATAACTTCATCCTTCTTTTCGAGACGTTCATATTGCTGAGAAACCTGATCGAGCTTGTCTCTGTAATCGCGGATTGCAACTTCCATCGTCTGAACATCATCTGTCGTATTATGAAGTGACTGAATCCTTTCATCAATTGTATTTGAAAGTGCAATCATCTGAGAGAATTTCTGTTCTAGTGCCATAACCTTCTGCTTCTGTGATTCGAATGTAGAAATCTGTCGCGAAATATCATCATTCATTTTACAGATTGAACCGTATTCGGTATGGAAGCGGTTTGCAACATCATTGTAATCTTCAACTCGCTTGAACGAATCGTTGAGCGCCTTGATATTATCATCAAGCTGACGTTTCATAGTATCTGCTTTTTCGTAAAGCTGGATGTTTGAACGTACAGTCTGCATTTCTTTTGCAATTTCGCCCATCTTAGCCTGAAGCTCATTTGAATCATTCTGCCATTTAAGTACGAATTTAGATTGATTAGCCCTGTTCTGTTCAGAGGCCGTCTGGATTTCATCCTTAAGCTCCTGAATGCTCTTTGCAGAATCAAGGTTCTGAGTTTTAACACGTTCTTCCGTATCTGTGAGCATTTCGGTATACATATCCTTGAGCTGTTTGAGAATCTGCTGAGAACGGTTTTCGTATTCTTCGATAGATGTATTTGTCTGACTTTCAAGCTTTGCAATCTGTTCTGTAAGATTGTCCTGCTCCTGTTTAAGGCTGTCTGCAAAGTTCTGCATGTGCTGCATGAGCTTTTGACCTGCTTCGTCAATCTTTGACTGCGTTGTGTTTTTAAATCCGTCAAGCTGATCATTGAATACATCATTTGATTCATCGAACTGCTTTTTAATCTGATCCTTCCAGTTGTTGAAATCCTGTACGGCCGCATCAATCGATGAAACAGATGCATCGCGCCTGTCGTTAATGCTTGTTTCAAAATCCTTGATTTCTGCAAGAAGTTCTGATTCAACTCTGGCAAGATTTGCCTGAACTAAAGATGAATTTGTCGTAATTTCATCTTTAAGTGTTTTTTCTGCATTTTCAGTAATCTTGTTCATCTTTGAATCAGTTTCTTCCTTGAAGTTTGCAAGTCTTCCTGAAAGGTCAGAAAGGGTAGTTTCAAGATTATCAGAGGTTTCCTTGATTGATACTTCAAGCTCTTCGAAATTATTTGAAGTCTTTACCTGTATAGATGAAAGTGAACTTTCGAGTTCAGAAAGATAATTTGATTCAACTTTCTGGCGTTCATTTTCATAGGTGTTTGTAAGTTCAGAAAGCTTTGCATCAAGCTCATCCTTCCATGCAGAAAGACTTGTATCAATTTCGTTGTTCTTTGTCTTGAGGTTGCTGTCGAAGGCATTTTCAAATTCCTGAAGCTTTGCACTCATGTTGCCGTTTGCAGTTTCTTTAAGCTCTTCGATTGCCTTATCAATATCACGAAGCCTCATTTCTACTGCTTCTGAATCCTGTTTGATTGTTTTGCTGAATTCCTCGTGACGGTTCTGCTGGTCGTTTACGAATACCATGAATTCATCTGCAACACGGTTTTCAATTTCCTGCATTGCCGAACGGATGCTCTTGTCAAGATTATCGATATCTTCTCCTGAATGAGCAATCTGTGAAATTTTATAATCAATTTCCTTTTTGTAAGAATTAAGCTGATCATCAATTCCTTCGAGAATAGAAAGATGTCTGTTTTCACTTTCAGCAACTGAACGTTTTACAGAATCTGTAATCATCTTGTTCATATTTGAAAGCTTTATTTCTGCTTCCGAACGGAAATCATCTATTAACTTTGAAACATTTCTGATTTTTGTTTCAATTTCAGGTCTGAATTGAGCAGCGCGTGATGAAGCGTCTGTACATTCCCTGTGAAGCGAATCAACGGCATCCTGAGTTTCCTGAACGGATGTTGTAGTCTGGAATGCGATGTTCTTCAAGGATTCCTGCAAAGAATTCTGCATTGTGCTGATTTTTTCCTGAACACGCTGACAGTATTTTTCAATGTTTGCTTCTGCCTTTTCCGTGTAATCTTCGATTGCCATTGTTTCTTTCTGATTTGCAGTTTCAATTGCCTGATTGTAAAGTGTAGTGTATCGTTTCTGCATTGTTTCAATCTGATCATCGAGCTCTGCACGGATTGTCTGAAGGTTCTTTGAGTTACCGTCAACATCTTTTTCAAGGAATTTAGTTGTTTCTTCGCATTCATGAATGCTCTGTTCAAGAATCATTCGTACTTCACCGATACGTTTCTTGAAATCTTCCTGAAGCTCGCGCATCCTTTCTCCAAAAATATTCTGGAGTCCGCTTTCTTCATTGTCATATCTGTCAGAAATATCCTTGAGTGCTTTTTCCATGTTGATTGTTTTTTCAGAATATTCTGATTCAAGATTTGTGATTCTGCGTCCCCAGGTATCTTCAAAGTTATTCATTCGTGAAACATATTCACCTTCGATTCTTTCAACTTCGTTATCATGCTCATCCTGTATGTGTGCAAACTGATTCTTGTAATCTTCCTGAAGTGTATCAATCTGATTAGTGCAGTTGGCATTGAGGGAATTGATTCTTGTAGTATAATTTTCTTCGAACTGTGAAATATCTGAAGTAATCTGATCTTTGAGTGATTCAATCTGATCAATGCTTGAAGCAGATAAAGATGAAATTGCCGAATCGAATTCTTCCTGAAGACGCTGATGCTGATCATTGAATTCCTTGTTGAATTCATTGATTTTTTTGTCTGTATATCCGACTGCAGTATCAAATGCCTTTGTATAATTTTCAACGAATACATTATGTTCGTTTGTAAATCTTGTTTCGAGATCAGAAAAGTCTTTGTCATTTTTTGAAGTGATGATTTCAAGCTGAGAATCGTATTTCTGGCTGATTCTTGCAAAATCTTCGTTGAATCGTGCTTCTATTTTAGCAATGATACCGTCATTTTTATCTGTAAACGATTCAAGCTGCTGATTGTATTTTTCGTGGAGATTCTGAACTTTTGTGCTGTAAGAAGATGCGATGTCTTCCATTCCTTTGTTGAATTTATCTGAAATTCTGTTTGAAGCTTCGGTAACCTTTTCAGTAAGCTGGGCATCCATCTGGGCAGCCTGTGAATGAAGCTCTTTAAGATATTTTTCAGCACGAAGCTTTGTCTGTTCTGCAAGCTTCTGGAATGCAGTATCATCAAGATTATTTGCTTTCTGTGCGGCATTTGCATATGCGGCATTTATATCCTGCTTGATTTTTTCAAGAGCTGCTTCTGCATCTGCCTGGGCTGTTTTCAGTTCTGCTGAAATATTGTTTGCATAAGTTTTATATTCATCAAGTAAAACAGTACCGATTTCCTTGAGTTGCTGTTCATTATGCTTTGTAAAGTTTTCAGAAACCTGCGGGATCCTCTTGTCAAGTGTTTCTACAGTCTGCATCTGCTGGTTAAGTTTGTTTGTAAGCTTATCAACAATGCCGCTTTCTTTCTGAATGCGTGAAAGGTTTTCTTCAACCTTGTTTGTCATGTCGTTCAATTCTGTAAGAACATTTGCATAACCGTCAATCTGTTTTTCAATATTCTGAACGGCTTTTATGCTCTGATCAAGGTTCGTAGTTTTTTCATTAAACTCATCGTATTCTTTTGCAAGAAGTTTAATTGCAGCATTTGCCTGACTCTGGCGTGAATCAAACTCAGTTACAAGCATGTTGCATTTTGCTTCAATGTTTTTGTAATATGCAGCAAGATCTTCCTGCCGTTTGTCTGCATAACGTCTGACTTTTTCAATCGCATTATTCTTGTTGTCAAGATAATGTAAAATCAATGGAATAACGATTGCCGCTAATAATGCTGTAACAGAAATTATAATTTCCACTTTAGTTTTTCCCCACCTGTTTATAATTTATTATCAAAAAGATATTTTTCCAATTGGTTGTAATGATAAAAAGTAAAATCTGCATCCTTAGATTTTTTATTGAACCATCCCTTCAATGGTGATATGAACCAGGCTGCCTTCATTCCGGCTTTTTTTGGTCCTATTACATCATATTCGTGATGATTACCCACGTATAGAATTTCTTCTGCGGGGGTGTTCAATTTTTTTGCAAGGGTAGTAAAAACATATGGAGATGGTTTTAAAGCTCCAATTTCTTCAGAACCTAGAACTAAGTCACAATAATCTTTTATTCCCCAGATATCTCCTTTCTGTTCAGGAGGAAAATCAGAAAGAACAGCGATTTTTATGCCGTTTTGTTTCAATTTCTGAATAAGTTCTTTAACACCTTTGCAGGCATTGAATCTTGGAAAATATTTTTTTAACCCTGTGTAAACAATGAGATTTAGTTTTTCAATTGCTTTTTCAGGAGAGCATTTTAATTTTTCAGACATAACTTCGGCCTGTGCTTTTGAAAAATCAGGATAAAAATCTGTTTTCCGCAGTTCTTTTCGTGCTATTCCGTACTTGCTGAAAAAGACAATATGCCGCAGAAAATGAGGTATAATCCTGAGATTCAACTTATGCTCCCGATAGAGAGTTCCGTCAATGTCAAAAGTTACAGCTTTTATTTCGCCTAAATTTTTAAAATACACTACTTTATTATACACTATTATTGTAAATTCGTCATTATAAAAATGAAAAAAAGAGATTGTTTTTTTATGAGCAAAAGGGGGTGAACAATGGGGACAACCCTCGCTGTCTTTTTGAACAATGGGGACAACCCTCTTTGTTTTTTTATTGAAACTAATATCAAAAGTGATATAATTAATCTGTAGATATATGAACAACCATGTTTTAAGCAACCTGAAATTGAAATATGCCGACAATTGCCGTGATCTGGGCGGTATAAAAAATTGTGACGGCAGGGTAATAAAGAAAAATTTTTTCATCCGCGGAACAACTCTTTCTAAACTTTCAAAGGAAGATATAGATTTCCTTAAAAACAAGTGCAGACTGGCTACAATTATAGATTTACGCTGCAAAAAAGAAATTGATGAAAATCCAAACGTAATCATTGACGGTGTAAAATACTACGAGCTGCCATTATCAACAGAATCGGTTCTGGGGATAAGCCATGAAAAAAAAGTTCATACATTAAAAACCCTTAAGATGATGCCTCCGATGGAAGATCTGTATCAGAAGCTTGTTTCAGATGAATGTCTGGAAAATCTTTCAAAAATCATGAAAACAATCCTTACTTTGAGCGATGACCGATATTCCGTATTTTTTCACTGCTCGGTAGGAAAGGACAGGACCGGTATTGTAGCGGCACTGATTCTTGCATTTCTTGGAGTCGATCGTAAAAAAATAATGGATGATTATCTTTATACAAATAAAAACGTCCGGATAAAAGCATTTTTTGCATATATCGGCATTTTCATATTGCGATGGAATCCACGTTTTTCAAGTAAAATCCAGCGTTCAATGCTTGCCGAAAAAGAATTCCTTGATAATGCATTTAAAAAAATAGAAGAGGAATTCGGCTCAATCGATAATTTTTTTGAAAAGAAAATAAATATAACTCCTCAGATGAAAAAAAAGCTTTACGATAAATTCCTCGAATAAAAGCATCATCATTTTTTCTGGTATCTTGACAATTATCCTTAAAAATTGCATTATAAAAAACATGAAGACAGCTTTTTTAGTCAGAATTCTTACAGTACTCGTCGTTGTGATTAGTTGATAACCGGGGGCATTGTAAATTTTGCTAAAAAGACAAAATAAAGAAGGCTCTCTGGTTTTTTCCGGGGAGCTTTTTTGTTTAACAGAAAATTTTTTTATGAGGTAAGTATGAAATTAACAGGTGCACAGATTATCGTAAAAATCTTGGAGAACAACGGAATTAAAATGGTCTCTGGTATTCCCGGCGGTTCGATTTTACCTCTTTATGATGAACTTCAGCGCTCTTCCATCCGGCATATTCTCGTAAGACAGGAACAGGCAGCCGGTTTTATTGCACAGGGAATTGCCCGTTCTACAGGTTCTGTCGCTGTCTGCATGGCTACAAGCGGTCCGGGTGCAATGAATCTTTTAACTGCCATTGCCGATGCCCGCTGTGATTCAATTCCTATAATTGCAATAACAGGTCAGGTTAATACAAGTTTAATCGGAACAGATGCCTTTCAGGAAGCAGATACTTTCGGACTTTCTTTTCCGATAACAAAGCATTCCGTAATGGTAAAATCTGCACGTGAGCTTCTTGAAGCAGTTCCTCTTGCTTTTGAAATAGCAGAAAACGGTCGTCCTGGTCCTGTTCTGATTGATGTTCCCAGAAACGTTCAGCTTGAAACAATAGAAATTGAATCGGAAGATGAATTGAAAAAACCGGTATCTGAACATTCTGTAGTAAAATTTCATGTAAATCCTGAAGAAATGATAGACAAACTCAAAAAGATGACGGCTTTGATTTCGGAATCAAAAAGGGCTGTGCTTTACTGCGGCGGAGGATGTAATTCAAAACAGGCATCTGAGGGGCTTTTATCTTTCCTTGAAAAATATCCGGTTCCGGTTGTTTCAAGTCTTATGGGGCTTGGCTGCATCCCTCGTGACAGAAAAGAATTTATCGGCATGCTTGGAATGCATGGAAGTTATGCGGCGAATTCTGCAATGCATGATGCAGATCTTGTTATTGCGGCAGGAGTTCGTTTTGATGACAGGGCAACAGGTCTTGTAAATCAGTTCTGTCCGTCGGCAAAAATCATTCATATTGATATAGATGCAGCGGAAATTGACAAAATAATGGAAAGTACAGTCTCAATAGTTGCTGATGTTGAATCGGTAATGCCAGGTCTTTCTGAGGTTATTGCAGAAAAGAAAATAAAGGCAGATCCTGACTGGCTCAAAAAAATCATCTCAATCAAAGAAAAAAATGATTCAATTGAACTTGGCCGGCCGTCTGGTGAAAAGCTTGCAAATCCTCGTGAAATTATTTCAAAAATCCCTGAATATGCACGGCAATGCGGAATATCTGAAGATAAACTGATTATAACGACAGATGTAGGGCAGCATCAGATGTGGGCCGCACAGTATTATCCTGTAAAATCACCTAAAACTTTCCTTACTTCAGGAAGTCTTGGAACAATGGGGTTCGGACTTCCTGCTGCAATTGGTGCGGCATTGGCAAATAAAGATAAAAGGATTGTCTGCTTCAGCGGGGACGGTTCAATAATGATGAACGTTCAGGAGCTTGCAACTCTTTGTGAACTGAATCTCCCGGTAACAATCATTGTTTTTCAGAACGGTACTCTCGGTATGGTTTATCAGCAGCAGAAATATCTGTTTGATAAAAATTACAGTGCCTCTGTTTTTGACCGCCAGCCTGATTTACTCGCAATTGCAGAAGGCTTCGGTATTGAATCAATAGATGCAGATTCGGATCCTTTGTGGTATAATAAAGCGTTCGATGAGAAAAGAAACAATAAACCGTGTTTCGTACGGATAAGCGTAGATCCTGAAGAATCAGTTCTTCCGTTTGTTCCGGGCGGCAAGGCAAACATTGATTCAATCAGATAGAAAATCATAAGGGGTTGTATGGCTGACGATTTATTTGCTCAGATACAATTATCAACAGAACCGCTCGCTGCAAGGATGCGTCCGCGTAATCTTGATGAATACATTGGTCAGGATCATATTGTCGGAAAAGGGCGTCTTTTAAGGCGTGCGATTTCTGCAGATCAGTTGACATCAGTCATTTTTTATGGTCCTCCGGGAAGCGGAAAGACAACCCTTGCACGTGTAATTGCAAATCATACTAAATCAAATTTCATAACGCTTAATGCAGTTCTGACAGGAGTTGCTGATATTCGTGATTCCATAAAAAAGGCAGAAGAATATAAAACCCTTTATCAGCGGCGTACAATTCTTTTTGTTGACGAGGTACATCGCTGGAATAAGAGTCAGCAGGATGCCCTTCTGCCATGGGTAGAAAACGGAACGATTATTTTAATCGGTGCTACAACAGAAAATCCATTTTTTGAGGTTAACAAGGCGCTTGTAAGCCGTTCACGTGTTTTTCAGCTTAAGCCTCTTACAAACGAAGATTTACTTAAGGCTGCAAACATGGCTTTATCGGACTGCGAACGCGGTTATGGACATTATAAAGTTGAATTTGAAGAGGGTGCGCTTGAACATCTTATTGAAACTGCTGCAGGCGATGCACGTTCTCTTCTTAATGCGCTTGAGCTTGCAGTAGAAACAACTCCTGAAATCTGGAAGCCTTATGATAATCCTCCGGTGCCTGCTTATGGAACAAAGATTTTCATCAGTAAGGAAGCTGCTGAAGAATCGATTCAGAAAAAGGTTGTTCTTTATGACCGCGACGGGGATTATCATTATGATATTATAAGTGCATTCATAAAAAGTCTTCGTGGAAGGGATCCTGATGCAGCGTGTTACTGGCTTGCACGAATGGTTGCGGCCGGAGAAGATCCTCATTTTATTTTTCGAAGGATGCTGATTTCTGCCTGTGAAGATACGGGACTTGCAGATCCGGATGCAATAACAGTTGTAGAAAGCTGTGCCAGGGCGTTTGACAGGGTAGGAATGCCTGAAGGAAGGTATTTTCTTGCACATGCGGCACTTTATCTTTCGACAGCGCCTAAATCAAACAGTTCAATGGCATTTTTCGATGCACTGTCATCCGTCGAAAAAGAAAATACAGATGTTCCTAATCATTTAAAGGATTCTTCAAGAGATGCAGAGGGCTTTGGTCATGGAGCAGGTTATCTTTACCCTCATGCTTACCGCGATCACTGGGTTGCACAGCAGTATCTTCCTGATTCATTAATGGGACGTGTTTTTTATACTCCGTCAAAGCAGGGATACGAGGGAAAAATCAGGGATGAGGTTCTTTCGAGACGTGAGCTTCAGATTGCATCAATCCTTGAAAAACAGTCTGATTCAGAAACTGTTGCATCAGCTGAACTTGCAACATCACCGGAAGAAACAGGTTCAATAAACCGGACAATGGGGACAACCCTTGCAGGTTCGGAGTTAAGCGGTGAATGGGCAAAATCTGAATTTGGCGTTAATCCTATAAGCGAATGGTGGATAAATGAACATTTTAAAAGCGGTGATCTGAAGAATAATGAAAACCTTACCTTCAGCCCTAAAGATAATGCAAAGGAAATTGCACTTGACCGTGCAGACCGTTTCTGGCGTCAAAGACTTGATTCAAACCGGGCAGAGGTTCTTTTAAATATCCGCGATAAAATGGTTTCAATGGCAAATCTTGTTCGTCATCACAGGAATTTAATCTGGAATGCAGATAACGGACTTCTTCTTTGGGAAATAGCACGAAGGACTCCTGAGGGTGTTACATGCGGTGTATGTAAGACAGAAAACGGCCGCCAGATTCTTGAGCAGTATAGCAGAACTTTAGGTGATCTTGATCGTCCGGTCTTAAAGCTTCGTGGAGATCATTTTTCAACCGATTTTCTGACACCAAAGGATTTTTATGATGTTCTTGTGAGCTTTCAGTATAAAGGAACTTTGTTTGACCGTCTTTTCTTTACGGATCCTTTTATTTCAGAACCGTCAATAATTGCGCTTGCAGATTCCGTTGAAGGAACACTTACTCCGCAGAATTATGATTATGATGAAAAGAGGTTTACCGGAACTTCAACTCATGAGGACGATTCACAAAATGATGAAGGTTATTCGTACGAGTGTCCGCTTGCATCCGATTGGCATATAATCATTTCGCAGAAAATTCCATGCAAAGCTCAGCATATTTCGAAGCTTGTTCGTGAACAGATTCTTACCGCAGAATCTTCTTCGGCTTTTGTTGAAATTCTTGATAAAATGGAAGCTGCCGAACAGGAATTCTTTAACAACAGGGACAACCCTCTTTTTTCATGGGATTCAGTTTTTATTGCCAATATGTTCCGTAAAAAGAGCTTCACGGTAAAGGTTGAAACAATGGATGTTCATGAAAAACGAAGGATTACGCCTTCAGAAATTGAAAAATGGTTTAATACGGAAAATTCAGCCTACGGTTCAAAAATGCTCGAACGCACAGGTACTGCCGATTTACAGAAAATAGTTAATCTTCTTCTTTCTGCGTGTGATAAAACAATTTTTACCTGGTATTCGCAGATTGCTTTTTTTGATATTAAAAAATAATCGTCGTTTACCGTTATTCCCTGTTCCAGTTTCCTCGAGAAGGGTAGTATGACCATAAACCTATATTATTGAAGTTTACCGAGGTCGAAGTTCCCGTTCCTTTAAAACCGATTGATGAATAAAGCGCACTGTCTTTTTCGTTCTGCGATGGATCCACATTCAGAAGCGTGTAAATCAGATATGATGAAGAAAGCTGTGTCTGTGCATTGTTTGAAAACGAAGAAAGTGATGATTCAGGTTTTCCGTCTGCTTCAATTGCGCATTTTACGACTCCGCCTGAGGTTGTTGTTGATTTTTCTTTTCGGGCTCTTCCGATTAAAAGATAATCTTTTGTTACGGCAAGACATGAAATATGCTCGCCTGCAGATAAAACCTGTTCAGAAGCAGAAGAACCGTCGAAATAGAATAAACCGCTTGATTTTTCCTTTCCGAAATAAATGATAGTTCCGTTTGAGCTTTTTGTTTCATTTGAACAGACAGCACTTGAATCAAAGAAATAAATGGTGTTTCCAATATATGCGGCACCATCAATATCCTTATTGTCAGAACCATCAGAAGCAGTCATGTTTATTGAATTGAGTGTACCGTTATTGAGTTCATAGTATTCTGTATCTGATGAAGATTTGCTCTTTATGAATACCCTTCTGTGAGAAGGATTTGGTGAATTTGTTGAAAATACATTGAATCTTGTGTAGTAATAATCATTTGATTTGTAAAACTGAAGGAGTTCAGAGCCGTCAGAACGAGTTCCTGTAATTTCTGTCCACGAACCGTCTTTTTTCCAGCTTGAGTCAGAATTCAGTTCAATTGTTTTTGCCCAGATATAGAATTTTTCAGGGGCAGAAGTTCCTATTAATTCATCGCTTTTATATTTTACCGAAATAATGTAAAGAGTATCTTGGTCTGCAAGTACCTTTATAATCTGCTGACCTTTATGACCGCTTCCATAGTATTCATAGTTATGAAGTTCAAACGGAAGATTCGAATATTTTTTCCAGGTTGTGTGTGAATAATCCTCTGCTTTTTTATATCTTAATCCGCCATCTGCCGCAAGAACAAGGAATTCCGTTGAACCGACCTTATAGCGTGCAATTGAATTAATAACTCCCGAAACCGTTGTTTTTTCAGGAGGAACATCATTCATGATATTATAGAAAACTTCATTATGACAGCCTGAGAAAAGTGTAATTAAAAGTGCAGTAAAAAATAATCGTATTGTTTTTTTCATATTATATTCCTAGAAATGATATCTGGCACCGATTCCTGCCGAAAGGAAAAAGCCGTTCTGGTTATGACTTGAATCCTCATACCATTGAGGAACCCAGAGAAGCGTTGTTGTTACACCGAATGAACAGATTTCATTCAGCCTGTAAAATGCACCGGGGTTGAGCTTCATTACGAAAGATGGAAAGTAATCGATGCTCTGGAAGGTTTCGTATCCGATTCCCGCAGTAAGATAGATAGGAAATTCGAATTTATTATAAGTCGGCTGATAAAGGACTCCCAGTGTAAATGGAATCATGACCAGAAGCTTTTCGCCTATAGAAACATTATAAGAAAGCTCCAGTTCACCGCCGAGTGCAAGAAATTTATTCAGAAATCTGTAATATCCCAGTTCGATTGATCCGCCTGTTTTCAACTGCTTTTCGAAATTCAGCGGAAAAAGTCCGTTTATTGTAATTTTCAGGAACTGATCTCCGGCTCCGTTCTGTTCATAAACATAACCATCATCATATTCATCACCCTGGTTTTCTTCAGCAAAAAAAAGTGATGCACATGAAAATAAAATAAGTATTGTACAAAGAATGCGTTTCATATTGCTCCATTTTTTAATATAAGTTATTCTATTAATATATAGTTTTTTTGTGTCTTTATCAATTAAAATAAATGAGATGCAGTTATGGTTACATTTAATGGAGTTATAAATGAGTGCAGTTATTATTGATGGAAAACAGATAGCAGCTGATGTAAGGGCAGAGGTTGCATGTAAAACAACAGAATTAAAGGAAAAAGGAATTAATCCATGTCTGGCAGTAATTCTGGTGGGACAGAATCCCGCATCTGTAAGTTACGTAACGGGAAAAAGAAAGGCTCTTGCAGAAGCAGGAATGACAGATCGTTCCCTTGAGCTTCCTGAAGATATTTCTGAAGAAGAGCTTTTAAAGATAATAGCTCAGTTAAATAAAGATTCATCGGTTCACGGTATTCTTGTACAGCTGCCTCTTCCAAAGCACATAAGTGAAGATAAAGTAATTATGGCAATAGATCCTTCAAAGGATGTAGACGGTTTTCATCCGGTGAGTGTCGGTAATATGATGATTGGGCGTCCGGGATTTTTGCCATGTACTCCGCACGGAATCATTGTTCTTTTACAGAAGATGGGAATTGAAACAAGCGGTAAGCATGCTGTCGTAATAGGACGTTCTAATATAGTCGGAAAACCTGTAAGCATTCTTCTTGCAAGAAAAGATGTAAACTGCACTGTTACTATGTGTCACACCGGTACTAAAAACATGAGCGATATTACAAGACAGGCAGATATAATCGTAGTTGCTTCAGGACACCCTCATACGCTTACGAAGGATATGGTAAAGGATGGTGCTGTAGTAATTGATGTCGGAGTAAACCGAATTCCTGATTCGTCTAAAAAAAGCGGTTTCAGATTAATCGGAGACTGTGATTTTGATGATTTAAAGGAAAAGGCTTCATATATCACACCTGTTCCGGGCGGAGTAGGACCAATGACTATTGCTATGCTGATGGTAAATACATTAGAAGCGGCCTGTGATCAGCTGTCAGCATCCCGTTAGTTGTTATATTCTGTATATGCATATGCATTATGATAGTGTATACTTTCTTCATTTTCGGCTTCAACGCTGAACCATGAAAAATCAAGCTTCTTTAATCCAAGATAAACCTCACGTACAACATCTTCAACAAATCTTGGATTATCGTAGGCATGCTCGGTAACGGCTTTTTCATCCTCTCGTTTTAAGACAGAGTAGAGTGGAGAAGAAGCGCATTTTTCAATCACATCTATTATATCTTCAATCCAGAAAAATTTACTGTACAGAAGCTTTACGGTTACATTTCCCCTCTGATTATGAGCTCCGTATTCACTTATTGCCTTAGAACACGGACAAAGGGTTGTTACCGGCACCCTTATTGTAATAAAGAATTTTCTTTCTTTTTCGCTTACTTCACCCTCGAAAGAACAGGTATATTCCATAATTCCCTGTGCATTTGAAACAGGTGCATTTTTTTCAATGTAATATGGAAAAGTGATTGAGCCGAAGGCCTGTTCCGCTTCCAGTTTTGTTCGGATTTCTTCAAGCATATCCAGAAAATGAAGCATCGTAATATCTTTGTGATGTTTATGAAAAACTTCAATAAAACGGGACATGTGTGTACCCTTGAATTTATGTGGAAGATTGACAAAAAGATCAACAGTTGCTGTAGTATTCTGATTTTTTTTGTTCTTGTCTAATACACATACAGGATAGCGCACACCTTTTACACCGACTTTCTGTAATGGAATTTCTCTTGTATCTTTTTCGTTCTGAATATCTCGCATAATAATAATATAGAATAAATTGAAATTACTTACAATGAGTACAATGAGGGTACAATGAGAGTACAATGAGGGTTGTCCCCGTTGTTCATCATCCCTTGCCCACACATTTGCCTATCTGTATAATTGATTATATGACTTACTTTTTCGAAACCTACGGCTGCGAGATGAACATCGCTGAGTCTGCTTCTATGGAGCAGCTTTTGATTGCGCGCGGCTGGACAAAATCAGAGTCGGCACAGACTGCAGATTTAATTGTTATAAATACCTGCTCAATCAGAAAAACTGCAGAAGATAGAATTGAAGGCCGGCTTGGATGGATAAACGGGCTCAAGGCTGTACGCGAAAAAAAGACTAACGCTAAAACTAAGTTTCTGGAAGAAGCTGTTGATTATGTAAAGGACGGGGCAAAGCCTCTTACTGTTGTTGTTACGGGCTGTATGGCAGAGCGACTTCTTCCAACCTTTAAGGAGCGCTGGCCTTTTGTTGATTTTGTTGTTGGAACTTATGCAAAGCATCATTTTGGAAAGATAATTGAAGCAGTGGAAGAAGGACGCGTTGGACAAGGCGAGGTTGTTTCTGTACCAGATGATTCCGGTGCCTACCAGTTTGCCGCTGTTTCTGCAGAGCCTGGTGCATTTTCTACTTTTGTTCCAATCATGCATGGCTGCAATAACTTTTGTACTTACTGTATTGTTCCTTATGTCCGTGGCCGCGAAATCAGCCGTCCTGTTGAACAGATTCTTCAGGAGCTTGATTTTCTTAAAAAGCATAAAGTCTGCGAAATTACGCTTATTGGTCAGAATGTTAATAGCTATCAGGGCCAGGGGTTTGATGGTGCAACTGTAAACTTTGCGGGGCTTTTGCGTATCATCGCTGAACACCTTCGTAAAATTGAATCTACAATCCGCTGGGTTCGTTTTATGTCATCTCATCCCAAAGATTTTACCGATGATGTAATCAACGTAATATCAGAAGAAAAGGTTTTGTGCCGTCATATCCATCTTCCGGTGCAGAATGGTTCAAATAATGTTTTAAAGGCAATGAACCGCCGCTACACACGTGAGCAGTATCTTGAGCTTGTTGCAAAAATCAAAGCAAAAATTCCTGAGGTTTCTCTTACAACAGATATTATGATGGGCTTCCCAGGCGAAACTGAAGAAGATGTTGAACAAACCCTGGACCTTATGAAGCAGGTAAAATACGAATCTGCAATGATGTACTATTACAATCAACGCGAAGGAACTCCTGCTGCAAAAATGGAACAAATTCCTGAGGAAATAAGGAAACAGCGTCTTCAGCGGGTAATAGATCTTCAGCTTGAACATACTCATGAAAGGATGATTGAACGTATCGGTAAAAAAGCACTTGTTATTGTAGAAGGTGTAAGCAGGGATAATCCTGATGAGCTTCTGGCACAGACGGAACAGCACGAAAAACTTGTTTTTAAAGGTGAAAAATCATTGATAGGTTCTTTTGTTCAAGTTATAATAAAATCATTGAATGGGAATACTTTCCGTGGAGAATTGCTCTCTTAAATATGATAATCTGGAGGTTTTTATAAATGATTATATCTTTAATCCTTATTCTTGCCATCGTAATTTTTATTGCACTTTTTATAGGAAAAAATCTTGGAAACAGCTGCCCTGTATGGTTTTTTAAATCGTTCGAGGATAAAAACGTTGCAGTGATTATTTTCATTGCATTTGCGGCAGGAATCGTTTTTTCAATCATCTGTATGCTCATTGGAAAATTTGCATCTTCAGGAAAGAATAGTTTTTCAGATAAACCAAAGAATTCTACGGTAAAAGAAGATTTGAAAAAAAAGTTTACTTTTGGAAAAAAATCTCTTGCTAAGTCAGAATCTTCCGAAAATAAAGAAGATACGGTACAAAAAAATGATTCTGATGAGAAGATTAATGCTAAAAAGAAACTTAAATAGATTTTTCAAACGAACGGCTCTTATAATTATCACTTTATTCTCAGTTAATTCTCTGTTTGCCGCCGAGCTTACTGCCAGACAGGTAATGGATGCGGCATGTAAAAAAGAATCGGTTACTGAATCAATAACTTACATCAAAACTCAGATTTCTAAAACGACGGTTGCTTCCGAAAAACGTTCAATGTACATATTTCTCGGCGGTTTACAGGAGCAGCTTTCTTTATACGAGGATGCCGTAAAATCGTATGCGGCAGCGGCAGGAATTTCTGCGGTAAATGCAGAAGGAATGCCTAAAAAAACAAATGAACAGCTTGTTCTTGACGCAGTGCGATGTGCTTTATGTATGGGTGACAGCAATATTGCAAACAGTTATCTTAATTCTGCAGTACGTAATTCAAAAAATGCAGAAATTCAGCTTTACATAAAGCTTTATACACAATGGAGTGCGCTTGTTGACGCAGATAATTCTGAAGAAATCAAGGAGCCTGTTGAAATTTTAAAGGCATATCTAAAGGTCCCGTCGATGAAACAGATTTTTCCTCAGATTCTTTTAACGTTATGGTATGTAACAGGGGAAGACACTTATTCAAATCAGATAAAAAAATCATATCCTCTTTCTACTGAAGCTTCTATTGTTACAGGAGATATAAAGCTTTTGCCGACTCCTTTCTGGTTCTTTATTCCAAAAAGCGGTGAAGCAGAAGCAGGCAGTGGAACTTTTGCTGAACTCCCCGAAGAACCGAAAACAGAACAGGAAGAGGTTAAACAATCGGACTTAAAATCATCTTCAGGTAATCAGGATGTAAAAAAGCAGAAGTTTTCAAAATGGCAGGTAGGATTTTTTGCTAAAAAAGAATATGCAGATAATCTTGCAAAGGAATTGAATGGTAAAGGATTTACCGCAAACATTACAAGTGAAACCAGAGCCAGTGGAACAACCTATTATATAGTCCTTGTAAAAGACGACGGTACCGGTACTGCAGATAAGCTCCGCAGCGCCGGGTATGACTGTTATCCGGTAGAGTAGGTATTGTCACTTTATTAGGCATAATACTGTGCCTGGGCGTTCCAAAGCTCGCTGTATAAGCCTTTGTTTGACATGAGCTTGTCGTGGCTGCCCTGTTCAATAATTTTGCCTTCATCAAAAACAATTATATTGTCGCAGAAGCGGCAGCTGGACATTCGGTGGCTTATGTAAATCGAAGTTTTTCCTTCTACCATCTGGTCAAAGCGCTGATAGATTTCATATTCGGCAACAGGGTCCAGGGCAGACGTTGGCTCGTCCATGATAACAAAAGGTGCATCCTTGTAAAGAGAACGTGCAATGGCAATTTTTTGAGCCTCGCCTCCACTAATTTCAACACCGTTTTCATCATCATACTGATAAAGCGGAGTATCCAGACCTTTTTCCATTTTGCCAAGGCGCTCGCCAAATCCTGCAGATTCAAGACATTTAACTGCGCGCTCCCGGTCATACTCAACATCGCCTGCAACATTTTCGCCCAGAGGGAAGCTGAACAAATTGAAATCCTGGAATACAATTGCAAAAAGCCTTGCGTATTCTTCGTTATCGTAATAGTGGATATCTACACCGTTGAGCAGAATCTGTCCTTCGGTAGGCTCATACAGGCGGCACAGGAGTTTGATAAAGGTTGTCTTTCCCGCACCGTTTTTTCCAACAACTGCATTTTTTGTTCCAAGCGTAATTTTCTGATTAACGTGGCGCAGTGCCCAGGTGTCGGCATTTGCATACTTAAACGAAACATCGCGGAATTCAATTTCAAAAACATTGTCGTCGCGCTTTTCGGTTGGAATTGTTCCGTCGTATCGTTTGTTCTTAATTTCCATATAATCATAGAAGAACGAAAGATAACGGCTTTCCATTTTAAGACTGACAAAGTTATCAGAAATTCCTGTAATGCTTTCTACAAGCTTAGTGTAGCTTGAAACATACATAATACATTTACCTGTACTGATCAAACCAAACACAGCCTTGAGACCTACAAAGACATAGCTTGCAAGCTGCATAAAGCACTGAGATAAAATTGGAACTATAGAAATCTTAAGGCTCTTGTTTATCCAGGCATTTCCTTCGGCTTCGAGCTTGTCGTTTGTTTCCTGAACGCGCTTTGTCATGAGCTTTTGCATTTTGTATAGACGGATGTACTTACCGATTGAGTAGTCAAAAATCAAATTGAACCAGTAGCCAAAGTAGCGGTTGTAAGAAACGTTCTTTTCAAAAAACTCCATCTGAAGCTGGGATGCTTTTTTGTTTGTCTTGTAAGACATGAAAACATGAACTGCAAGAACAACAACCATAATTGTAAAGCTGTACCACTGGTTCAAGAAATAACCGAGTCCGTTCAAGGCACCAGTCTCCGAAGCTGCACGTGGAATAAAGAGAGGCACAAGCAGCACAAGCGAATAAACAATTGTAGAAATCTTTTCTATCAAACCTGCAAGATTATCAATAAAGCTTCTGATATCGCCGCCGGCAGTCATTCCGTCCTTGGCCTTTTTATACATATCAAGGGTTTCGTGCTTTTCAAGAATATCAAAATCAAGATCCATCGTTTTGTCTACAAGCATCTTGTTTATTTTTTGAGTAAGCTCGTGCTTTTTTACCCAGTTGATTAATTCAAGACCCCAGCGGATAAGCACCAGAACAGAATCAATTACAAGCATTATGACAACATTTTTGAAAATTGTTTCAAATGGGTCGAGCCTGAAAAGTCCGTCCAGAATGAGGCTTGAAAAATAAATTGAAACAAAAGGCTGGAATGCAGCAATCATCTTAACCATAAAAACAAAGGTTATATAACCCGGAACAATGCGGTGAGTAAGATTCAAAACTTTACTAACAGTTCCACGATTTTCCTTATTCTTCATTTGAAACCTCCTCTTTGTAGTAGTGACTTTGGATATCAAAAATCTCGCGATACTTGCCGCCGTTTTTCATAAGCTGGTCGTGGCTTCCTTCTTCAACAATCTGTCCGTTGTCAAGAAAAAGGATTCGGTCACAGAACTTTGTACTTGCAAGTCTGTGCGAAATGAACACGGCAGTTTTTTTGTCTGCCAGCTGATTGTATTCTTCGTAAATGCGGCTTTCGGCAATCGGGTCAAGGGCGCTTGTCGGTTCATCAAGAATGAGCATTGGTCCGTCCTTGTACATTGCTTTTGCAAGCAGCAGCTTTTGTGTTTCACCACCGGAAAGAACAACTCCCTTTTCATCAAGTGTCTGGGTGATGTAGGTTTCTTCTTTTTTGGTAAGAGTGTTTACCTTTTCAAGAAGGCCTGCTTTTTCAAGACAGTCATGCAGCTTCTTTCGGTCAACATCTTTTGGCTCACAGCCGCATACATTTTCTGCAATAGAAAGTGCAATAGGCGAAGTATCCTGGAAAAGTACGCTTATCATATCCTGATATTTTTCTACGCCAATGTCGTTTATGCTTTTTCCGTCAATCAAAATCTCGCCGCTAGTTGGTGGGTAAAGACCGCACAAAAGCTTAACGATTGTTGTCTTACCCGCACCGTTATTTCCAACAAGTGCAATCTTTTCATCGGCATTTATTTTGAAGCTAACATTTGTAAGAACAGGTTTTTCACTGCCTTCGTAAGTAAAACTCACGTTGCGGAACTCGATAGAAGGGGCAGAGATTCCCGTGTCAAGCACGGGAATGACACTACTGTCATTGTCGGACGGCATTGTGTCATTGTCGGACGGCATTGTGTCATTGTCGGGCTTGACCCGACAATCTTTCTCAGAAATGACATTTTTATGTTCAAACACATCCTTCTGCTCCATAAACGCATGATAATCATTAAACTGATGACTTGCATCTCGAAGGTTTGCAAAGTGCATTGAAACATCGTAAATGTACTGAGAAAAGCTTGCTATAATTCCAAGGTAAACCGTAAAAGTTGCAGCATCAATCTGCCCCGTAAGAACTTTATGAATCAAAAGAGTATAGGCAAGCCAGTCGCGGGTAACATTAAAAGCTGTATCAGAAATTGTCGGATAATACCATTTAAGCTGGTAGTGATATCGGAACTTTTTGTAAGTATTAATCATCTTATCAAAATGATAATCAAAAAGTTTTTTAAGACCAAAAATCCTTATATCTTTTCCGGCACTTATGTTCATGCTGTTGCGTTCATAATAATTCATCTTGCGCCACGGCTCAGAAAAACTTTCACGGTGGTCGTCCCCATACTTTACGGCATGATTACGAATCAAAACATCAGCCACAAACATTCCCAGAGTAATTGCAAGAATCCTCCAGTCAAGAACAAAAATCACAGTTCCATAGCTGAAGATTCCAAGCACAATTGTTACAAGATGAATTGAAAGAGTAGAAACTTCTTCGGCGCCTTCGTAGTTACCGCTAACACCCTGAACACCCTTTCCCATAATTTTCTGCTTTGGCTGAGGTTCAATATTCAGGTAGTCAGTATTAATTGCCTTTTTAATAAAGTTCATCATGAACACGCTGATTCTGGTATAGGTATGCTTCATCTGCATTTTCTTTTCGCAGAACATTTTGATACCCGAAAAAACACACATAATGCCAACAGCAATTCCAATGTACTCCAGAAAGATTTTTACACTGCGGCTTGTAATGCCTTTAATTGCCATTGCAGGAATGAGCGTATTTACAAAAGGTAGCGCCACCGAAATGATGATGTACACAATCACAAGCGGAATAGCCGTAGGATATCGTTTGAACATTGCCTTGTAGATAATAAACGCGTTCTGAAAAATATTGTTGCGCTTAGTTTTTTGAGCGTTCTTCATAACCTTACAAAACCCCCTTAATTTTATTATGGGTGAAATATATCATAAAAAAAGTGCAATCTGGTGAAGTGTGCACGAAATGCAAAAATTGGTGCATGAAATGCGAAAAAAAGACACTTGATTAGTGTGTATAACTTATTATTCTTTTATTAATCCTCAATTTTGATTCTTCCGTTTTCGGTAACTGTAACGATATAGTCTTTTGTTTCTAAAGGTTCTACAGTTTCCCAGGGACGTTTATATTCAAAATTCAAGACAGTCTGACCAGGCTTTAAGAAAGTAATTAATATAAATGCACACATATATATCAGGAAAATTCTACAATGTCGGTCTAAAAAGTCAAGAAGAAAATTGAATGTCAGGCCTTCCATTTTTTAATTTCCTCGTTATACTATTAATATGCATGAAACCGAAATCAACATTGCGAAAGCTTTTAGAAATATGCCCTTTGCGGAAGATCAAAATGAATGCGGATATTTTCCAAACCAAGAGGTAAATAATCTGCTTACAAATATGAGCTGGCTGGACTCAAGCCTTCCTGTTGAAAGCCTGGACTGCATTTTCTATGAGCGGCTTCTGAGACAGGGTTTTCGCCGTTATTATTCGCTTCTTTATCATACTGAGTGCAAGGGCTGCAAGGAATGCATTCCAATAAGAATTCATGCACAAGACTTTGAACCTTCAAAAAGTCAGAAACGTGTAATTAATAAAAATCAGGATGTAGATGTTACTGTTGTGACCGAACCAAAGGAATTCAGTACCGATGAAAAAGTGCTTATGTACCGCACATATAATACTTATCATAATAAAGACAAAACTGACTTCAAACCTTTGACTCTGGAAGAAGCAAAAGAAGAGCTGGAAAATATGAACGGCGGCTATAGCGGAGTTATTAATCTTGATTATAAAATTGGTGACCGGCTCCTTGGCGTAAGTATTATTGATTATGTAAAAGATACAAAGGACAGACTCACAGGCATTTCTTCAAATTATTTTTATTATGATACAAGCGAGGAAGTTCTAAAAAGAAGCATTGGCGTTTTCAGCGTTTTGTATGAAATTTTATTTTGCCTGCAAAATGATATCCCTTATTATTACCTGGGGCTTTATCTGCCGCATTGCCGCAAAATGAATTACAAGGCAAATTATAAGCCATACCAGCTTTTGATGAATAACGTATGGACCGACAGTCCAGGTCTCGAACAATGTCCGCAGGTTTTGGAAAATTATCTTCACCTTGATGACGAGAACGAAAACCAGAACGAAAAGCCGGAGGTCACTCCCAAAATTGATACATCTGATGTTTTTATTTTTCCAGAGCCAGGACTTCTTTACGGTGCTCCAGATATTTCCTTAATTACAGAAGATATCCCTTTGCGCATGCTTTATTCGGCCTACATTCAGGGAGTTTTTCCATGGTTTAACGAAGACGAAGGAGACCCTGTTTTATGGCAGTCTCCTAAAAAACGTTTTGTAATTTCTATAAGACAGCTGCACGTTTCAAAATCAATCGAAAAGTTTTTGAAACATAATTCTTATACTTATACAATAGATCAGGCCTTTGAAGATGTTATTAAAAACTGTGCAAAGCAGAAACGCCCAGATCAGGACGGTACCTGGATTGGTCCCAAAATGATAGACGCCTACATAAAGTTTCACAAGGCAGGCTACGCCCACAGCATCGAGGTCTGGAAGGACGGAAAACTTGCAGGTGGTTTTTATGGAATTTTACTTGGCAGTCTTTTCTGTGGAGAGTCCATGTTTACAATTGAACCAAACAGTTCCAAGAGTGCCTTTGTTTTATTTGCAAGAGCCTTTCAAAAAGCAGGTGGCAAACTCATAGACTGCCAGTCCTACACAGAAAACATGGAACGCTACGGCGCCCGCAACATTACCCGCAAGCAGTATCTGGCTAAGCTGGAAAAATATTCCAAGGTGGCGCTTAAATGCAGAATTGAAGAATTATTTTCCTTCCAGTAAATCCTTTGTCCTAACAGAAGAAAGAGGAATCATCACTTCCGTTGCAAAAATTCCTGGTTCATTCTTGCGGTTTACAAATCCATCATACTTCTCAGCAATTTTATCTATGCGGCGAAGTCCAAACCCATGCTCCCCAAGCTTTGAAGTAACAAGCTCATTAAGCCGTCGCCGGTGTTTTGCATTGGTTGAGTTTGATACAGAAATATAAAGCTGCTCTTTGAAAAGTCCTATGTAAATGCGGATGAATTTTGGTGGAAGTGATGGATCTACCCCGCCCTTTATTTTTTCACACGCTTCAATTGCGTTATCCAGAAGGTTTCCAACAATTGCGCAAAGATGAACGTCGCTTATTTTAAGTTCAGCCGGAACCTTGGCAGTACAGTTTACTTCTATATTATTTTTGCGGGCAATAGAAACCTTACTGCTCAAAATTGCATCAAGACTTACGTTGCCGGTTCTGATGGCAATATCTATGCTGTCCAAGTCCTGCTCAAGAGTGCCAAGGTAAGCATCCAGCTCTTCAAATTTCTGCATGGCTATCATAGCTTTTATAGACTGAATATGATTGTGATAGTCGTGCCTCCACGCGCGCATAGTCTGATAAATATTCTGAACTTCGTCGCGCTGCTTTTTAAGAACACTGTCCTGAAAATCTGACAACCGCTTGTCATATTTTGATTTAAGAATGAGGATAGTGAGTAAGACGGAAATAAACACCGAAGCGAGAATTAATACTATATATAACATTTTATAAACGCCTCATTCAAAGCCTTGTACACACCGCGGGCAACCGGCAGCGACTCCCCGTCGTCAAGAATACAATCAGTACGCGTAATTTTTGAAACATGCTTTAAGTTTACAAGCAGCCCCCGTCGCAAACAGAAAAAGTTTTTTTCTTCAAAGCCCGAGCTCGCCTGCGAAAAAGAAGATTTCCATTCGCGTTCAAAATCAGCACCTTTCATGTAAACATAGTGTCCGCGTGCTTCTATATAAATTATTTTTTCAAAAGGAATGCGTTCAAGGTCAGAGCCCTGTCCAAGCACAAAAAAATCCTCTGCCTTAGTCTGGCGTTCCGCATAAATAGAATCCAAAAGTCCGTTCAAAACATCAGCCTTAACAGGTTTTAAGATATAACGCACGGCCCCAACTTCATAACCTTCAATTGCATAATCTTTTACACCGGTTACAAAAATCAGAGCAGAATCACAGCCACGGGCCCTCAGCTTTTTTGCAAGCTCCATGCCGTTCAAGCCCTTCATCTGAATATCAAAAATCAGAATATCGTAGGGTGATTTATCTTCGCTTTCAAATAAAAACTGTTCTGCAGAAACATAAGTATCAAGTTCAATCCGACAGCTACGCATATCCGACCAGGCATTAACCAGAGAACTTTCAAAATCGAGAATAACTTTTTCATCTTCGCAGATTGCAATGCGGAACATAATTCAATGATAGCAAAAAAAGCTGAAAGTGTCATTTGATATTATAGTTGAAAATCACTATAATAATTTTATATGAGTAACGAAAATCAGAATAACAACGAAAAGAAAGACCCATTGCTTTGTCACTGGGCAGATCAGATGGCTAATCAGATTATCCGCGAAAAGGGAGATTTGGAATCTTATACCTGCGCCTCTGGAATTACACCTTCCGGAACTGTTCATCTTGGAAACTTCCGCGAAATTATTACTGTAGATTTAGTAGTGCGTGCCCTGCGTGACCGTGGTAAAAAAGTACGCTTTATTTATTCCTGGGACGACTACGATGTATTCCGTAAAGTTCCTGCAAATATGCCGGACCCTGAAATTCTTGAAAAATATCTTCGCTATCCTATTACCGAAGTACCTGATACAACAGGACGCAACGAAAATTATGCGCGCCATCACGAAGTAGATATTGAAACTCAGCTTCCACGCGTTGGAATTGCTCCGGAGTTTTTGTACCAGGCAAGCCGCTACCGTGCAAACCGCTATGCAGAAGGTATGCGCAAGGCAATGCAGAACCGCGATGTTATTAAGGAATGTCTTAACGAATATCGTGATGACGCCCACAAAATGAAGAGTGAAGATGTTTACTGGCCTGTTTCAATTTTCTGCGGCAAGTGTAATAAGGACACAACCGAAATTACAGATTACGACGGCGAATACGGAATTACCTACAAGTGTGAATGCGGCAACTACGAAACTGCAGATATCCGCGTGTTCAAGGGTGCAAAGCTTGGCTGGCGTGTTGACTGGCCTATGAGATGGAACGAAGAAAAAGTAGTATTCGAACCGGGTGGAAAAGACCACATAAGCCCTGGTGGTTCGTACGATACAGCAAAACTTGTTTCTAAAAGAATCTACGATTGGGATGCACCGGTAACAATGCGCTACGACTTTGTAAACCTCAAGGGTGTTCCTGGAAAAATGTCTTCTTCAAAAGGAAAGGTTATTGCTTTGCCGGATGCCCTCGATGTTTATCAGGCAGAAGTACTCCGTTACCTTTTTGCAGGAACCCGCCCGAATACAGAATTTGCAATCAGCTTTGATATGGATGTTCTTAAGGTTTACGAAGACTACGACAAGACAGAACGAATTGTTTACGGAATAGATAAGGCAAAGAGCGACGACCACTTTAATAAAGAAAAGAGAATCTACATGCTCAGCCAGATTGACGGAAAGATTCCGGAAACAATGCCTTACCAGGTAACAATCCGCCAGCTTACAACTTTGCTTCAGATTTATTCAGGCGACATTGATGCTGTAATTAAGGCACTTGGAGACGTAAAACCTGAACAGGAAGAGCGCCTTCGCCGACGTATTGAATGTGCCTGGTTCTGGGTAAAGCATTCGGCTCCAGACTGCGCTCCGGATTTCTGTTTTGAACTCCGCAATGACGGATGCAAGGCAGACCTGGACGGAGATATCTTAAAGGCTGTTCAGCGTGTCCGCGACGAAGTTGTTCCAAAACTCGATACTTTCCAGATGGATAAGGAATGCCAGCAGGCAATGTACGACATTGCAACCGAAATGGGTCTTGATTCAAAAGCATTGTTTACTGCACTTTATCAGGCACTCATTGCCAAAGAGCAGGGACCACGTTTGGGAAGCTTCTTCCGCATTATTGGTAAGGACAGACTTCAGAAAATTTTAAGTGTGTATTAATTCTTTTGTGAAGGGCTTACGGTTATCATTAAAAGCGCTGTAATATAAGGAAGCGACAGAAGAATTGACGTTGGAACAGAAGGAAAAATATTCTGAATGTGAACGCCAAGATAATCTGCTGCACAGAAAACTATAACCGCTGTAATAATACGCAGTGGTTTTTTATCTGCAAGTAAAACAGCCGCAAGACAAATCCATCCTTTACCGCCGGAAAGGTTCGGAACAAAAGAAGAAATCTTAAAGGCAAGAAAGCTTCCGCAGATTGAAGCAAAAAATGCACATATACACCAGCTCAGAATTCTGTATAACGAAGGATTAATCCCTTTTACAGTCAGTACATCGCTGTCAGTTCCGGTTACACGAAAATAAATCCCATGTTTTGTAAAAAGAAGAAAGCCTACAGCAGCCGCACATAGAATCATTGTAATAATGATTTCAGTTATCTGAATATTTCTGGTCACAAATACAAAGTGTTCATGAGTCAGAACTCCTCTTGTCTTAAAGAAAATTGATGACAGAAGGGACACTCCTGAATGAAATATAAGATTCAATCCTAATCCGGCAATAAAAATATCAGCTTTTGTTTTTTCGATGATTAAAACAAACAATAATATTATAAGAATGCAGACAAAAACAGCGAGGGTTGTCCCCATTGTTCCATTGTCAGTTAAAACCGTAAAACTAAATGTTAAAAATCCGGAGAATGTGATTAATCCGTCTAAAAAGAGGGCAAGCATTCCTGCATATTGAGAAAACAGAGCTCCTGAAGAAGCCAGTATAAATGGACATGCAAATGATAAAAGTTCAAGAATCATTGTTTAATCCTCATTTTTGTTGAAAAAACTGCAATCATAAAGAATACAATACCTTGTATCAAACCGGAAATATCAAAATCAAAATTATGAAAAAAAGCGAAATATCCGGCTCCTGTCGTAACTGCAGAAACACATATCGATGATGGAATAATCAGAAGCGGATTTGAAAAAGCAATCATGCATGAAGAAAGAGAATTCCATCCTAAGCCGGAATAAAAACCAGTGTGGCATGCATAGTAATTTCCAAGAACAGCTGCTGCACCTGCCAGTCCATGTAAAAATCCACATAGACTTCCTGTTATGAACGGAAACTTTGTATCTGAAAATCCCATGTAAATTGAAAATTGCTGTGCTTTTCCGTAAATTGAAAGCTGATAGCCTGTGGTTGTCCGGTAAACGACGAATGCCCCTGCAAGGCATAAAAGGACTGCAAAGAAAAAATAACCGTTAAAGGTGGATGGCGGCAGAATAGATTTAAATCGTATTGATTTATCGATAAAATCTGTAGAAAGAAGGTTAGCGTTTTTACCCCGGAAAGGACCTGCAATCAGTGCATCGGTTATTGGAATTACTGCAGCAGAAATCAGAAAGGATGAAAGCATATAATTTATCCGTTTGTATTTCTGAAGAATTACACTTAAAACAGTGAGGACTGTCCCCATTGTTCCAGCCATTAATAATCCCAGCGGCAGACTCAGGAAAAAAGGAATCCTTGAATTGAAAATTATTGCTGCAATAAAACCGCCGGCATAAATTTGTCCTTCACCGCCCAGATTTATTTGTCCGCTTTTCATTAAGAATGCATTTCCAAGAGCGGCAGTCATCAGTATTGCGCTTAAGCTTAAGATTGTTCCAAAATAGTACATCATTCTGCCTCCAGTTTTCCGTGATTTAATACAAAATACCGGGTGCATTCATTTTTCGGAAAATCACCCTGCGTAAGGATTATTACAGCGGCACCGTTTTCGGCACATTCCTTGATTTTTAATATTGTTTTTCGTGCAGAAACATAATCAAGTCCTTGAAGAGGATGACATAAAATCAACAGTCCGGGAGCTTTTTCTATTTCGCGCTGTAAAATTAATTTCTGAAGCATTCCTCCCGAAAGCTCTGATGCATACTGATTTTCCGATACATTTAATCCTGATTTTTTTATGATTTTTTTACAATATTCTATATTTTGTCGGTAAGGTTCAAGCATCTGTTTTATTTTAAGCGATGGATTCGAAGCAGTATATTTTTTATCTGTCGGTATTATTCCGGTTTTCAGCGGTGATTTGAACCGTAATATTTCCGGAGAGATTTTCGAGTTCAGCCTGATTTCTTCATCATTATTTCTGATTATGATTTTTCCTGTTGATTTATAGGGGGACAGACCTGTAAGTATTTCTTCGAGAGTTTTTAATCCGTCTTCTGTCTGACCTTTAATGCAAAGAATTTCTTTTTCTCTGACCGTAAAACTGATGTCTTTTATCGAAGGTTCAAGCGGTGGATTACAGCAAAGCCTGTCTACCGTAAACGTTCTGTTTTTTTTCTGAATATCTGCTGTTTTTGTTTCAAAAGACAGTGTTTCCGTGCTTTTATAAAAATCACCGGGATTTGCTGTATCAGTAAGCTTTCCATTTTTCATCTGCCTGATTGTATCACAGTATTTTTCAGCTTCGTCCAGGTGATGTGTAATTACGATTATATTCATCCCGTTGTTTTTAAGCTCATTGAGTTTTGAATATAAAAAATCGATCTGCACATCAGTTAAAAGTGCCGACGGTTCATCAAGAATAAGTAGGGACGGTTCTTTTAAAAGAGCGTTACACAGGCTTGTAAAAAATTTTACATCACTTCCGTTTTTGCAGAGAAGACTCTTGAGATTAACTCCCTTAAGAAAAATTTCTGCTTTATTCCTGATTTCTTCCTTATCAATCTTTTTTAAGCCGAGAATCAGATTTTCATTTATGGTAAGACTCTCGCATAACATAGGAACCTGATGAACATAACAGATCCGTTTTTGAATTGCATCGTATGGTGTCTTAAAATAAACCTTCTGATTATCGATCAGGATTTCGCCACTCTGTGGCATTAATTCTCCGGTAATTATGTTTGCGGCAGTAGATTTTCCTTCACCATTTTCTCCGATGATGGCATGGATTTTCTTTTCTTCAAAAAAAGCACATAAATTTTTCAGAATTGTTTTATGCGGATAACTGAAAGTGATGTTTTTCAATTCTAAATTCATTTATGTGCTCTGAAAATTGTTATTTTGTAAATACAAAAGGTTTTGTCTGAATCAAAGGATTCTTAGTAATTTCCTTTATTTTTTCACTCATTTTCTGCTGTATGTCTTCTGGAACTGTGCTTGTATACAAAGGATCATCTTCAATGAAACGTACGAAGCCGTCTTTCATTCCTGCAGTATCATTTGTTCCCCATGGGATTTTTCCTTCGAAATATTTTTTTACGAGAAGGGCAGACATTTTTTCCTGTTCCATAATCGCACTTGAAATTACAGTTCCAGGTGCCTTTGCAAATCCGTTGTTATCGAACCATGTGATGTATGCCTTGTTGTTTACCGCAGAATTGATTACTCCCTGTGCTGCACCTCCGCAGATTGGAAGAAGAACGTCAACTCCATCACTTATTGCTGTATTGCTGATTACGGCGCTCTTGTTTGCGTCATACCAGTTTCCGACAACAAAGAATGAGACTTCGCAGGATTTATCGGCAGCAAGCGCACCTTTTTTATAATAAGGGAAAAGAATTTCATTCATGACAGGATATTCCTGTGCGGCAATCAAAGCAATTTTCTTTGATTTTGACATAAGACCCGCAATGTATCCGGTAAGATATGCCTGTTCATACTGATTGTAGCAGACTGTATAGATGTTCTCATTGTTTTCCCAGGTCGCATCAAGCAGGATGAATTTCTGCTTCGGGAACTGCTGTGTGAGCGGTTCTATGATTGCCGGCAGCGATGGATTTGAAGAAATGATTAAATCATATTTTGAGAGTGCGCATAAGGCGGTGATTTTTTCGGCCCATTCAGACTGATTGTTTCCCGCTTCCATGATGTATAACTGCGCTTTGTTTTCATCATTTTTGTTTTTGTTGTAATCATCAACAGCGCTTTTTACACCATCGGCAAGCATTTTGTAGCAGGGACTGTCCTCAATAATTCCGGGAACGAACACTGCAATAGAATATCTGTTCTTTTTTGACGAAGAACAGCCGCTGAATAATAAAGTAATTGTAGTTAATAATAATATAAGCTTTTTCATGCCAATAGAATAGTTTTATATAAAACTATTGTCAAGTACCGTCATAAGTTTTATAATGATAATATGAAAGAAGAAGTAAAGAACAGCATATCAAAGGTTTCGCACATCCATTCATTAACTGCAGATTTTCTTATTAAAAAACTCAATGATGAAGGTTTTAAAAAAATTGCTTCTTCTCATGGAAATATTCTTTATCAGCTTGCATCCGTTCCTAAAATGAAAATGAACGAGCTTTCGAAAAAAATCAACAGGGATAAATCAACGACAACCGTTCTTGTAAGAAAGCTTTTTTCAGACGGTCTTGTATGCTTTGAAACTGATGAAACTGACCGGAGAAATAAATTCATCATGCTTACAGAAGAGGGGAGGGATTATACTTCAAGAATGCATTCAATATCAAAAGAGCTGTTTCAAACCTTTTACGAAGGATTTTCCGAAGAAGAAAAAAATCAGTTTGTTTCATATCTTAACAGAATAGAAAAAAATTTCACCATTTAATAACCGCTTGATTTTAATGCACTTTTCTATTAGATTCATTGTATGTATGGATTTTTGTTAAAGAAAAGTTTTTGCGACGGATGGGATAACCTTTTGCTTGTCCTTATTACAAATCTTATTACTTTATTCTGGATGATCGGCGGAATTATTTTAATTTCTACAGCTCCGGCACTTTTCGGAATAGAGATTTCACTTGAAAATATAAATGAAACTGTAACAGATTTTCCACCGCTTCTGCTTCTTATTCAGTGCGTTCTGTTTATGATTTTATGCATCGGCATTTCAATAATGCGTTTTGCATTCGGAGAGCTTGCCGCAAAGATTACAGATTTTGATGGTGTTCATATCGTCGATCTATTCAAGGCAATTCCGGGTGTTTTAAAGGATGCAGTCCTTCATGGTTTACTGTGCAGCATCGGAATTATTGTTTTTTCTTTCAGCTTTGAATTTTATCTTGTTCAGGGTGATTCAATAATTGCGTTTCTTGCGGGTGCATTTCTTTTCTGGATTGCCGTAATGTTTGTTCTTGCACTTCAATGGTTTATTCCACTGCGATGTAATATGCACAATAATTTCAGGAAATGCTTTAAAAAATGCTTCATCATCTTTTTTGATAATACAGGTTTTTCGATTCTAGTCGGAATACACACTCTGATAATGCTTGCACTTTCGGTTTTCCTGCTTTTCTTCATGCCTTCCCTTGCAGGAATTTCAATAAATAAGGCAAATGCATTAAGGCTTCGTCTTTATAAATATGATTATCTTGAAAAACATCCTGAGCTTACGACAAAACGTGACAGAAAGGAAATCCCATGGGATGAGCTTATTCAGGAAGACCGCGATACTCTTGGTCCTAGAAAATTAAGAAGCTTCCTTTTTCCATGGAAAGATATAGAAAATCAGCAGTAGTTGAAATATAACGTTTAATGTAATTCCTGTTAAATAACAAAGGGTTGTCCGGTAAAGTAAGAATGTAAATCATCCCATGCTTTTAAGACAACCCTTTTTTTATTTCTTATCAGTTATTTATTTAGAAATAAGAAGAGTTTTAGGATCAAGAGAAACTTTTCCTTCACCGTTTTTAATTACAGTTAAAGAAAGGTCTTTTCCTTCTGCACTAAGATGTGCAACTGTTGCAAAATAATCAGCTTTTGCAGAATCAATTGTATCTTTTACGGTTGTTGCTTCACTTGTGTAGCTGAACCATGCTGTCATTGATTCCTTTTTGATGAAGTTTGCAAAACAGTCGATATCATCTTTTGAAGCTTTTGCCAGATCAAGTCCGTCAACTACGACAGCTGCAATCTTGATTCCGCCTTCCTTAAGTGCGTTGAGTGTGTTTACAACTTTAGGCAAAGTAAAGGTTTCCTGGTTGAAATTCAAGATTGTTCTGTTTCTTACGATATCTTCATTAAGATCATCAATATTGAAGTTCTTTTTCTTAGCAATTTCTGAAAGGATGCTTGAATACCATGCAATAACATTAGAAGACTGCTGGTCAAAAGAAACGTGAACAAGTGCATTATCGTTCAACAATGAATCAATACCAAACTGAACAAGAACAGAAGTTTTTCCAAGTCCTTTTTTTGCTGTGATAAGACCCATTTCACCTGCTTTAAGTCCGGCATTTGTTGCCTTATCAAAAAAACGAACAGGGCTGTGTTCAATTAAATCTTTCTTTTCCATATTAATTCCTTATTCTATGTTATTTCTTAGCTGCTTCTTTTTCTGCTTTATGTTTTGCAATGAGTTCATCTGCAATTGCATTTGGAACTTTTCCGTATTTTTCGAATTCCATTGTGAATTCACCTTTACCCTGAGTTGAAGAACGGAGGATAGTAGAGAATCCGAACATTTCAGAAAGAGGAACTTCAGCATTAACTGTAGATGTGTTGTTTTCATCTGTTGAATCAACGATTACACCACGTCTCTGGTTAATAAGACCGAAGAGGTTACCCTGGAATTCTGTAGGAGCAGTCATCTGAACTTTCATGATTGGTTCAAGAATAACTGGTTTTGCTTTAAGATATCCTTCGCGGAAAGCACCGATTGCAGCAATCTGGAATGCGTTATCGTTAGAGTCTACAGGGTGTGACTGACCATCATTGATTGTCATCTTAACACCAACAATAGGAGCTCCGATTAACGAACCTTCCTTCATAGCTTTCTGGAAACCTTTATCGCAGGAAGGAATGAATTCATTAGGAATAGCACCTCCCTTGATTGCGTCTACGAATTCGTAGTCTTTGTCTGTAATTGGTTCCATGAAACCTGCTACACGACCATACTGACCAGAACCACCAGACTGTTTCTTATGTGTATAGTTGAAATCACCCTGAGTTGTAATAGATTCACGGTAAGCTACCTGTGGAGCACCGGTTGTTACTTCACAGTTGTATTCACGCTTCATTCGTTCAACATATACTGCAAGGTGTAATTCACCCATACCCTTGATGATTGTTTCACCAGATTCAGGGTCTGTATATGTCTGGAATGTAGGGTCTTCTTTTGTAAAGCGGTTCAATGCCTTTGACATCTGGATTGCAGCCTGCTTGTCTTTCGGTTCAATAGAAAGAGAAATTACAGGTTCCGGAACGAACATTGAAGCCATTGAGTAGTTTATGTTTCCGCTTACGAATGTATCACCTGATGCACAATCAACACCGAATAAAGCTACGATATCTCCTGAACAACCTTCGTTAATATCTTCCATCTGTGCAGAGTTCATGCGGACAAGACGTCCAACCTTGAACTTTTTCTTTGAACGTGTATTGTAAAGCTCTTCACCTTTCTTGATTTTTCCCTGATATACACGAGTATATGTGAGCTGACCATACTGTCCGTCATCAAGCTTGAATGCAAGGGCAACAGTTGGTTTTGTATCATCAGATGAAAGCTCTACTTCTGCTTCGTTATTGTCAAGATCGAGTGCAACGTTCTTAACTTCATCTGGCGATGGAAGATAGCGTGCAACTGCATCGAGAAGCGGCTGAATACCTTTGTTTACGTGAGCAGAACCACAGAATACTCCGACAAACTGTTCTGCAAGAGTACCTTTACGGATAGCTGCAATAAGTTTTTCTTCAGATACTGCTTGATATCCTTTTTCCATGATTTCTTCCATTAAAGAATCATCGAACATTGAAGCGGCATCAAGAAGTTCTTCACGATATTTTTCAGCATCTGCAGTCATATTTGCAGGTATTTCAGCAATACGAACATCTTCACCGTTTGGACCGTCAAAATACATTGCTTTCATGCCTACTAAATCTACAACACCTTCGAGTTTATCTTCCAGACCGATTGGAAGTTCCATCATGTACGCATTTAATCCTAATTTTTCGCGTAACTGCATGCGTACTCTCAAAGGATTTGCACCCTGACGGTCACACTTGTTTACGAATGCAACACGTGGTACATGATAGCGTTTGAGCTGGCGGTCTACAGTAATTGACTGAGACTGAACACCGGCAACGGCACAGAGAATCATAATAGCACCGTCAAGAACGCGTAAAGAACGTTCAACTTCTACAGTAAAGTCTACGTGTCCCGGTGTGTCGATAAGGTTGATTGTGTAGTCTTTCCACTGAACCTGAGTAGCAGCTGACTGGATTGTAATACCGCGTTCGCGTTCCAGTTCCATGTTATCCATTACAGCACCAACACCGTCCTTACCACGAACTTCGTGAATCGCGTGAATCTTGTTACAGTAGAACAAAATACGTTCAGAAGTTGTTGTCTTTCCTGAGTCAATGTGGGCACTGATACCGATATTTCTTACTTTTGAAATATCCCAAGCCATATTAATACCTCTTAATTAATAAATTTTTTACTGAATAATAAATGTTTTTCTATTTTAATGAAAAAATTGCTCTTATTCAATGGATAAAAATAGAATTTCGTATTATTATTGAATTATGTCATTTACAGTATTTTCAGTTAAAAAATGGTTTATTTCATCTTTATTGTTTTTTATCCTTATTTCAGGCATTCATGCCCAGAAGACACAGTTCGAAGGTGTCTTCAGATACAGACTCGATAACGGTCTTGAGCTTTTTGTAGTAGAAGATCATACAAATCCTCTGGTAACGATAGACGTTTCGGTAAGATGCGGAAGTATCGCTCAGACAAAGCAGACAGCCGGATTGTTTCATCTTTTTGAGCATATGATTTTTAACGGCAACGAGCTTTATGACAGCACCGAAAAAATGGAAAACGCACTCAATAAGCTTGGTGTTTATGATTATAATGCTTACACGGGCTTTGAATCGCTTTCGTATTTTTTTACAATCCCGGTAAAAAAGCTTGAAGAAGGTCTTGTTTTTCTGAATTATGCAATAAGGACTCCTCTTCTTGATAAGGACAGGCTTGAGCTTGAAAAAAAGATTGTACTTGCTGAGGTGGAAGGAAGGGCTTCTACTGAAGGTCAGTTTTTGTATCAGTTTGTTCAGAATCATCTTTTTTCGGAAAATAAATGGGCAGTTGATGTAGGCGGTTCAAAGGATGTTATTTTAAATGCGACTGTAAGCCAGCTTAAGGATATTCAGAATCAATTTTTCATTCCTAACAACTGCGCACTTTTTATCGGAGGAGATGTAAAGGCAGAAGAAGTTTATGAACTTGTAAATCAAATTTACGGTGACTGGCCGAAAAGTGAAGATCCATGGTCAAAAAAGAAAATCCAGTTTAAAAGACGTCCTGGTTCAAAAACACAGTATTTTGTTTTTAAAAGCGAATATACTCCGAAAGAGCTTATGTATGTCAATGTTTTTTACCGCGGTCCTGATAGTGAATATGATTTAAAAGATACTTATACCGCAGATTTCCTTTCGACTGTTTTAAAACAGCAGGGAAGCATTTATACAAAGCATTTTATGACAAGCCTGTATTATGAAATTCCTTCTTCGGAATATCTTGATTTTTATTATCTTTCTTCAAAACGTCTTGGTGTAATTCATGCGCCGGCTGCCTTCCGTTCACCGAATTATATGCCTGCAAAACGAACGAAAAAGTTTGTTTCCGAAATTGAAAATCAGCTTATACTGTCAGTTGAAGCAGCCGTATCAGATGAAGCTTCGGTAAAAGCAATCATGAAGACTTTTGAAAACAATATTCTGTTTGAAGGCGAAACTCTTGAATCGCAGCTTAAATATATAAAAGGATGGTGGGAAACAGCAGATTCAGATTATTATTTTTCTTATGTTGAAAATCTGAATAAGGTTACAAAACAGGATTTAAAATCATATATAAATAAATACATTCATAACGGAAGACCGGTTGTTGTTGTTTCATTGAATCCTGAAGTCTTTAAGGACTGTGTCAATGAATATAAAAGAAATGGATTTAAGGTAATCGAGAAATAAAATGAAAAAAAATATTTTTATCTGTCTGCTTCTGCTTTTTTCATTAAGGGTGTTTTCTCTTGAAGCAAAGGACGTTAAGGCTTACACACTTAACAATTCAATTCCGGTTTATATCGTAAAGAATTCGGGACGTATTGATGCAATGAGCATTTTTGTAAGAGGCGGTTCATCTGAGCTTAAAAAGGATGAAAGCGGATACAAGGATTTTCTTTATTCGATGATTCTTTACAATAATATTACACGTAATTCAGTTCCGCGTGGTGATTATCAGGATAAAAGCGGAACAAAGTTTTCTTATTATACGGGATATGATTTTTCACGACTGACAGTTACATCAATTGATGAATATTTTGAAGAGGGAATTGATTATCTTACTGCAATGTTCCGTAATCCTATTTTTAAACAGGATTTGTTCAATATTATAAAAACAAATAAAATAAATGATTTTTATACGATGATTTATACTCCGGAAAGCTTAAGCGATTATCATGCAGAGCAGATTATTTTTGAAAACACTCCATATAATTCATTTCCTTTTTATACAGAAGAATCTCTTGAAAAAATCAGTCTCGACAGAATTAAGAAGATTTATGAAAAGGAATTTAATGAAGATAAAATATGCATAATTGTACGTTCAAATATTAATGAGAAAGAAATACTTGAAAGATTGAACAAAACAATGGGAGTTATAAAAGGAGCTGGTGCTGCTGCGGAAAAAAAATCACCGGTCATAAAAGTTAAAAGCCAGGCTTTCGTAAAAACAAGTCCCGATGTTCAGGAAACTTCAACAATCTGCAGGTATTATGCAACACCTGCTTCGAATACACGTGAATATCTTGCGCTTCGTGTAGCCTCTGCCTGTTATGATAAAATGCTTGGAAACGTGCTTCGCGGAAAATACGGAATATGCTACAGCTGCGGTAATGTAATAACCGGCCGACGGATTAATTACGGTCAGGATATTATTTTCAGCTGTTCAGATTTTAATGAAATAAAACAGAAGGTAAGCGAGGTTCAGAATATTCTTCTTTCGGGAAAATATATCTGTTCAATAGATGAAGAAAAGAATTTTGTTTTTGAAGATTTGAACGAAATTATCGAAGGATTTAAAAATTCACAGCTGATAAGTTTTTATACATCAAACAGAAGCTCGGTAGAGATTCTTGATAATGTTTACGGAAGCATAAGGCAGTTTAATAATCCCGTGCAGGTTTATAAATACTTTGACAGCATCATTACTCTTACGCAGTCAGAAATTCTTGAAGCCTTTAAAAAATACATTGCTACCGAAAATTCGCTGTGGATAGGAATTACTTCATCAGAGCAGGAAGAAAAGCTTCTCGAGGAACTTGAACGATCGGAAAATGAATTCTAGAAATTTATTGTAATACTGAATCCCGCAGGTTCAAGTCCTGCACTTGCTGTGTTTTTTTTACGACTGTCTGCAGTAAGAGTGTGACTCCATGGAACTAAAATGCCGTATAATGTTCCGATTGCGGCTCCTGTAAGAACATCCGTAAAATAATGATTTCCGCTTGACATTCTCAGAATTGCTGTAGTAACTGCAAAGGCATAGCTTGTTCCTGCAACGACCCATTTCCAGTTTGAATCAGGAAAATATCGTGCAAAAACAAAAGTTGTAAATGCAGCTCCCGCAAAGGAAAGCGTAGCATGACCCGAAGGCCACGAGTGGCACCAGTCTTCTTCTTTTATGTCTTTTTTCGGGGCACCTTCAAAATAGTTGTATGGCCGAGGACGGATGACACTGTCTTTGAGCAGTTCTTTCGTTCCGTTTGCAAGAAAAAGAGTTTCTGCATACATCGTAAGGATTGTGAGCCACTCTGAATTATCGGTAAACCCCAGGGATAGAGGCAGAAGCATTGAAGTTATCATGAATATATCACCGGTTTTATCGAGGGCTTTATTGTATTTGTTAATGAATGGTCTTTCGAAACCGTTAATTTCATCTTTATTGAAGGTATAATCTGTATAAGAAGGCGATGTCTTGTTTTTATTTACAAAAAAACTTGTAAGATTCAGAGCGAAAGATGAAGGAAGAAGAATGCCGTCTAAAACAGGATTAAGCTTGAATTCTTCTCCGCTTCCCCAGAGATTGAACTGTTTTTCTTCTGCACAAAGCGTTGAAGTTAAAAACAGAATTGAAATAATAAAAACGAGCTTTTTCATGATTTTATTATAGTTATAAAACTGTCTTTAGTTAATAGGAGTGTGAATTTACTTTTGCCGTTCGCATGAATTTACTTTTTGACACTTTTTATATAGCAGATTATAATAGAATTTATGAAAACAATGGATGCCGTTCTCTTTAAGAGAATACTTACTGGTGGTGCAAAAAATTTGAGGGCAAATGTTCAGAAGATTAATGATCTGAATGTTTTTCCGGTTCCGGACGGCGATACCGGGACTAATATGTGCATTACTTTTGAGACGGGACTTGAAGAAACTGCAAAAACTGCTTCAGGCGATATTTGTGATTGTGCGCATGCATTGTCGCATGGTTCACTTTTAGGGGCACGCGGAAATTCCGGAGTCATCCTGTCGCAGTTTTTCAAAGGGCTTGAGAAGGGGTTTAAATCTTATAAACAGGTTACTGCCTTAGATTTAATCGATGTATATAAAACAGCGGTTGCCCAGGCTTATCATGCAGTTGTAAATCCTGTAGAAGGAACAATCCTTACCGTATTTAAAGAATCTGTTAATTATGCAGAAAGCAGAATCGATTCTTCATCTGAAATTGAAGATTTTTACAGGGAACATCTTAAGGGTGCAGAAGAAATTCTTCCAAAGACAAAAGAAATGCTTGATGTTTTAAAGGAAGCAGACGTCATCGATTCAGGCGGGGCAGGATATCTTTGTATTGCAGAAGGAATGTATAATTCACTTATCGATGAAGATTATAATCCTCTTGCAGGTAATGAAGGAGTAAATCAGAAAAATGATGCTCCTGCGGTTGATATTTCTGCATTTACCCGTGACAGTGAGCTTGAATTTGGATATTGTACCGAATGTCTTTTAAGGCTTCAGACTAAGAAAACAGATCCGGATAATTTTGATATTCAGAAAATAGTTGATTTTTTAAATGAGATGAAGGGTGAATCAATCGTCTGTTATAAAGAAGATGATGTAGTTAAACTTCACGTTCATACTCCGAATCCAGGTGATGTATTGAATGAGCTTAGAAAATACGGCGAATTTCTTACAATCAAGATTGAAAATATGGCTTTGCAGCATCAGGAGATTGTCAATAAACAGGATGCAGAAGCAGAAAAACCTGAGCATAAAAAACTGGCGGTTGTTGCTGTTGCAGACGGGGAGGGAATAAAGCAGCTGTTCACTGAGCTTGGAGCAGATGTAATCATAAACGGCGGACAGACAGGAAATCCTCCGGTAAAGGCATTTCTCGAAGCTTTTGACAAAGTAAATGCAGATTACATTGCAGTTTTACCTGATAATTCAAATATCATGCTTACTGCAAAACAGGCAAAGGAGCTTTATAAAAAGAGTGAAATTGTAGTCCTTCCTTCAAAATCAATTCAGCAGGGCTACAGCGCACTTTCCGTAATTAATCCGTTTTTTGATGACATAGAAGATTTTGTAAGCGATGTACAGGAAACGATAGATGGTGTAACCGCACTTGAAGTAGCAGGTGCTGATAAGGATGCAAATCTTAACGGTCATAATGTTGCAAAAGGAGATTATATCGGAATAGAAGGTGATAAAATCCTTTGTGTAACTGAAAACCGTACAGATGCGCTTTATCAGCTTCTTGAACAATTTAAAGAAATTGATGATAAAGAGCTTCTGACTGTTTTCTGCGGTAAAGATGTAACGGAAGAAGAAAAAAATAAAATAGAAAAAGATTTACAGGAAAAATACAGCTCAATGGATGTGACTGTATTGGACGGTGGACAGGATGTCTATAGTTTTTATGTATCATTGGAATAAGAGGAAAATATGTATACAGTTGTAATTGATACTTTAGGAAGCGACAAAGGACCGGAAACGATTGTTCAGGGTGCCTGCGAGGCTTTAAAGGAATTTCCAAAGCTTAAGGTTTGTCTGACAGGTGAGCAGAAGACAATAGAAGCGGCAGTAGAAAAATTCGGCGGTGACAGGGAGCGTGTAAGAATTATAGATGCTCCAGATGTCATTACTAATTATGATCATCCGGTAATGGCAATCAAAGAAAAAACAAATTCTTCGCTTGTAAAGGGGCTGGAAGAGTTGAAGAATAACGAGGAGTGCATCGGCCTTGTAAATGCCGGAAGTACGGGGGCTCTTCTTGTTGGTTCTACTCTTTATCTGAAAAAACCTGAAATGATGCGTCCTGCACTTGCTGCAATTTTACCTGCAGAAAAAGGAAATTTTACCTGTGTTGTAGATACCGGTGCAAATATTGACTGTACCTCGGATATTCTCGTTCAGTTTGCACATCTTGGCTCGCAGCTCATGCACGATCTTTATAAAATCGAGAATCCTCGGGTAGGACTTTTATCGAACGGTGCAGAAGAATCTAAAGGTAATGCGCTTGTAAAGGAAACTCATCAGCTTCTGAAAAAAGAAGAGGGTATTAATTTTGCCGGTAATTTTGAAGGAACAAATTGTCTGAGCGGGGACTGTGATGTTCTTGTATGTGATGGTTTCGCAGGTAATCAGGTATTGAAGGTCAGCGAAGGAATGGCACGACGCCTGATCGGTGATATCGTAAAAATCGGAAAAACTACAGGTAATAAGGAAGCACTTAAAATTGCAGAACAGCTTATTTCTGTTTATGATTTTAATTCGCTTGGCGGCGGAATTGTTCTTGGAATTACAAAATACGTAATAAAGGCACATGGAGCGGCAAACGAAAAATCAATATTAAATACTGTAAGAATGCTGGTTAATCTGGCAGAAAATAAAGATATTTATTAGTAGGAGAAATTGAATATATGGCAGACAAAAGATTTGTATTGGTAACATCAACCGGTTGTATTGAATGGGCACCTGAACGTTATAAGAGGGATGATATCGGAATAATCCGTGTACGTCTTACTTTTAAAGGGGTTGAATACGAAGAAGGCCCGTCACTTGATCCTGTGAAATTCTATCAGGAACAGGAAACTATCGAAAATCCAAAGGATAACCTTCCTTCAACTGCAATCCCGAATATGGAAAAAGTGCGCAAACAGTTTGATGAGCTTTATGAAAAGGGATACAGGGAATTGATTATTATTGCAATCAGTTCGGGGCTTGGTGGAACTTATAACGCTCTGAGACTTGTTTCAGAAGATTATGAAGAAAAAATGAAGATTACTGTAATTGACTCAAGAATTACTGCATTTAATGAAGGACTTCTTGCAGTTAAGGCGGCAGATCTTGTAAAAGAAGGTGTTCCTACAGATCAGATTGTAAAGGAAATTGAATGGATTAAAGCCCGTCAGGAATTCTTAGGAGTTGACGGAAGACTTGATTATCTTATCTATAACGGAAGATTAAAGGGTGGCAAAGCATTCATGGGTAAAATGCTCAATATCTGTCCTGTAATTCATTTTTCACCTGAAGGCGAAGTTGTTCCTCTTGCAAGTGTTCGTACTCAGACAAAGGCTCTTCATAAATCATGTGAAATAATCAAGGAAAAAATAGGTAACAGACAGCCTAAGGATTATATACTTTTCCATGTTTACACAGGTCCTTCTGCTATTACAGAGCTGCGTGAAATTGAAAAGGAATATGGAATTGAATGTAATCATGAGGATGTAATAATGTCTCCTGTAAGCGGATGTCATAACGGACCATGGCTTGCAGGTTATGAATTCTTCCCTCTCAGAAGAGAAGATGAACCATTAGATTAAGAGGAATAATATGTTGGATAAATTAAAGGCAATTTTCAAGGAAGTAAGACCAGGAATCGATATTACTACAGTAACAGAAGATTCCAGACTTGTAGAAGATTTAAAGCTTGATTCACTTTCACAGCTTATGGTCTCAATGAAAATGGAAGAGGTTTTCGGCATTCATTTTGATAAACCGGTTGTTTTTAAAACCGTAAAGGATGTTCTGGATTATCTTGAAAAAGAAGTGAAATAGAAATAAACTGGTTGTTTCAAAAGACAGCCCGTTTTTTTTGAAAAAAAAAGGATTCTGTATAATCAGAATCCTTTGTCTTGAGCTACACTGGATTCGAACCAGTGACCCACGCCTTAAAAGGGCGTTGCTCTACCTACTGAGCTAGTAGCCCATCCGTTTTTTCAAACGTAAAGTTACTATATTCTTTTTATCTGTTTGTGTCAATAATAAAGATAAGATTTTTCTCATTTTTTTTATATTGCAATTCCTTATTTTTTTCGTTAAGATTTTATTTAAGATTTATATCTTAACAAACTAAATAAGAGGTGAATTCTTATGAAAAAACTTTTTTCAGTAATTGCTGTTCTTTTCGTATTGGGAACAAGCAGTGTATTTGCAAGAGTTGGTCTTGGTGCACAGTTCGGTACTGATGTTGCTGGAGGTTTTAAGACTGGTAACGCAGCTTTGACTTTCAAAATTGATACAGTTCCATGTATTTTCGCTCTTGATCTCGGCTTTGGTAATGACTGGTTTGCTGCAGGTCTTTCTGCTGACTGGTGGATTGCTAATCCAAAAATCGAAGGAACATGGGGATACTATTATGCAATCGGTGTTGGTTTTTCAGTAGGCGGATATAAGGATAACGTTAATTTCGGTATTGGTCCAAGAGCCGTACTCGGAACAAACATTTTCCTTCTTCAGCGCGCACTTGAATTCTATGCACAGTTTGCATGGCAGCCGACATTCTACATTGGAAGCGGTGGATTCAATCCAAAATGGGGTTGTTTCCCTATGGGTATAGGTTTCCGTTTCTGGTTTGACTTCTAATGGTTTGATTTCTAACAGGAATCTTAATTAGTTTAAAAAGAGGTTGTAAAAATGATTAACAACCTCTTTTTTTATTTAACGTATGATGACTTCCTCTTGAAAAACTGATATAATTATTTAAATAGATTTTTACAGAGGATTTTTATGGCAGATGCTAAATCAGAATTTAAAGAAATAATAGCAGAGGCAGTAAACCAGTTTATAAGTGAAAAAAAATTTGAGGCTCAAAGCGTTACTGCAGATTCAATTGTAGTTCAAAATGCACCTGATCCAAAAATGGGAGATCTTGGTTCTCCGATGTTTGCTTTTGCAAAAAGTTTTAAAATGGCACCTGTTCAGATAGCCTCAGAGGTTGCCGCAAAAATCAAAGACTGTAAACTGGGAACCGTTCTTGCAGTCGGTTCTTATGTAAATATTAAACTTGATAAAGCTGGTGCTGCGGCTCCAATTCTGGCAGCAATTGCATCTTTGGGCGATGATTACGGCAGTTTTAATCAGGATGGTAAAAAGCCGTTCGAAGGCCGTAAGGTCATGGTTGAATATTCTTCTCCAAATACAAACAAGCCTCTTCATCTTGGTCATCTTAGAAACGATGCTCTTGGTGAATCTGTAAGCCGTATTCTTAAAATGGCAGGTGCAGAGGTTTTCAGGACAATCATCGTTAATAACCGTGGAATTCATATATGTAAATCAATGCTCGCTTACAAGCTTTTTCACGAGGTAAACGGAGATACTCCTCAGAGCCTTGGAATGAAGGGCGATCATTTTGTAGGACAGTGTTACGTCGAATTTGATAAATATCTCAAGGGCGAAAAGGACAAACCCGAAACTGCACATCCCGAAGCACAGGAAATGGCAGAAGATATGCTCGTAAAATGGGAGCAGGGTGATAAACAGGTTCATGAGCTTTGGGAAAAAATGAACAGCTGGACAATGGACGGTATAAACGAATCATATAAACGTACCGGAGTAGGCTTTGAAAAATATTATTACGAAAGCGATACGTATCTTCTTGGAAAAGAAGTGATTCAGAGTGGACTTGATAAAGGTATTTTCTACAAAGCAGAGGATGGTGCGGTTCGTATTGATGTTACGGAAGCAGTAGGCATGGGAAAGGATGGAAAGCCTCAGCAGAAAACACTTTTGAGAAAGGATGGAACCTCTGTTTATATAACTCAGGATCTGGGAACTGCAATCAAACGTCACGAGGACTGGCCGTTTAATCAGATGGTTTATGTTGTTGCCAGTGAGCAGAATTATCATTTTAAGGTTTTATTCTATATACTTAAAAAGCTTGGTTTTGACTGGACCGATAAGCTTTATCATCTTAATTACGGAATGGTAAATCTTCCGAGCGGACGAATGAAAAGCCGTGAAGGTACTGTCGTAGATGCTGATAATCTGATTGACAGTCTGCACGAAGAAGCTCTTAAAGCAATAAATGAGCGTGGACGCGATGAACAGGTAGGTAATGCAGATGAGGTTGCAGAAAAGGTTGCTCTTGGTGCTCTTCATTATTATCTGCTTCAGGCAACTCCGGCAAAGGATATGCTTTTTAATCCGCAGGAATCTTTGAGCTTTAACGGAAACACAGGACCTTATCTTCAGTATATGGGTGCCAGAATCAATTCAATCCTTGACAAGGCAAAGGAAAGCGGAATTGTCACTGATACGAGCGATGAAGCTGTTTCCCTTCTTTCGGACGAAGATGAATGGGCTTTAATCAGACAGCTTGGTGATTTCCCGTCGGTAATCGAAAAAGCGGCTGAAAATCTTGATCCAAGTATTGTTACCGCATACGTTTATGATACTGCAAAATCGTTCAGCAGATTCTATCAGTCGTGCAGCATCGTAAATGCAGATAATCCAAAGCTTGCAGGTGCCAGACTTTATCTTGTGCAATGTACACTGCAGGTTATCAGAAATGCAATGAAGCTTGTACTTGTTCCGTATCTTGAGCGGATGTAAATGGTAAAAAAATATCATGGGTAAAAAAAAGAATAAAAAAACATCCGGTAAGTTCCGCTTATACTTTCAGAAAACACTCAGGCGTATTGCAGCCGCTTTTAAAGATTCTAAAATTTATATTTTTATTCTTGTAGCATTTCTTGTTATTTTTGCAACGATTGCAGTATTTAAAACAGAAACAAAGACAGACAGCGGAATTGAAAGTAAATTCGACTCAATCTGGTTTACTTTCGTAGCACTTTTTGCAGGTTATTTTGATTACGTTGTAAAATCTTATGTTGGCCGTTTTGGTGCGGCAATACTTTTAATTCTCGGAATAATTTTAATCAGTACAATCACCGGTAAAATTTCGTCAATGTTTATGGATTCATTGATGAAAAAAGACAAAGGATTGGCAAGGTTGAAGAGTATGAACAGACATTTTTTAATTTGCGGATGGCGCAAGGGCTTTGATAAGATTCTTGACGCAGTATTGAATTCAAATCCTGATATTACTCCGGATTTAATTGTTCTTGTAAATGACGCTCCAAGTGAAGAATTTGAAAAAATCAGTGATGAAAAGCGCTTTAAGGGAATTAATTATATTTCCGGTGATTTTGCGGATGAAGCAACCTTGAAAAGGGCAAAGATAGAAACTGCCGCTCGTGCACTGATTATAAGCGACCAGTCGAAAAAATATTCACAGCTTGAGGTAGATTCACGGACTGTTCTTGCTGTACTTACGATGAAAAACATTAATCCGTCGGTTTATATTGCCGCTGAATTGTCAGATTCAAAATTTCAGAATCATCTTTCGCTTGCTCATTGTGATGAAATCATCCTTACTTCAGATTATGAATACTCGCTTCTGGCAACTGCTTCAAGCGGAATGGGATACAGCAATGTAATCCGTACCTTAATTGGTGATGACGCAGAATCAGGTATTCTAATTGAGCCGATTCCATCATCTTATATAGGAAAAACTTATGGTGAATTTAAAAAGAGTCTTTCTGCTGCAGATGGTATTATAATAGGACTTCTTCTAAATACCGGAAATTTCCATGAGCGCAGAAAGGATGCGTTGAGGGAAGCACAGAAAAATCCTGATATAAAAACAATTGTAAGTAATCTTCAAAAGGTTAAGACCCTTAAAAGCAATGAGCCTGTTTTAACTCCATCAGAAGATTTTATCATTCAGCCGTTTACAAAAGCAATTTTTGTCCGTGGTTAATTGTTTAAGATGAGGTAACTTTTATGGATAATTTTGAAACTGTTTTACCAAAGCTTTTGAAAATAGAGTTGTTTTCTTCATTTAAACAGGATGATGAAAATGACCGTAAAATTTTAAAACTTGTATATGACAATATGGTCTTAAAAACTTTTAAAAAGGGTGATGTAATCATTAAAGAAGGTGATTATGGTGATTCCTTCTATATATTATATAAAGGTTCGGTACAGATTTTCAGAAATACTCCGGCCGGGGATCGCATTGCACTTGCAAATCTGTCGAGCGATATGAACATTTTTTTCGGTGAAACTGCATTAATCAGTAAGGATACGCGTTCTGCAACTGTAATTGCAACAACAGACTGTACGACAATTGTTTTATCGAGCAGAAAATTCCTACAGCTGTGCGACAAGGAACCGCTTTTAGGTTACCGCGTAATATTGATTCTTGCGCGAAGAATGTCTCATACAATCAGAAATTCAAATAACGATAAGGCGGCGTTATACGAAGCGCTTTTTAATGAAATAGAAAACGGTGATTAACAGGAACTGAAAATGAACGCTATTAAATATATTATTTTAGGTATTGCAGTTTTAATGTATGTGCTTGTAATAGTATTTCAGAATAAGAAAGTAATCTTTACTACTGCAGCTGCAATCCTTGTAGTTTTACTCGGAACATTTCTTCCGGATATAATTTTTCCTTTACCAAAGGATTATCCGCTTTCTTCATCTCATTTGTATGCGTTTGTTCATTCCTTCTTTCAGATCATCAACTGGAACGTAATAATGATTTATCTTGGAAGCATGATTATTGCCGCTTTATTTCTTTATTCGAATGTACCTGCCAGAATTGCAGACAATATCATAAACTCAAGTAAGAATCCGGGAATAGCTATTGTGCTTATTCTTGCGATGACTGCAATAATATCGATTTTCGTTGAAAATGTAGCAACTGTTCTTGTAATGGCACCTATTGCCCTTTCCTTATGCAAAAAGCTGAAGATGAATCCGACTTATTTTATGATTGGTCTTGCAGTTATGTCGAATCTTGAAGGAACTGCAACTTTAGTGGGTGATCCTCCAAGCATGATTTTTGCCGCATACGCAAACTATAACTTCAACGACTTTTTCATTCATAAAGGAACTCTTTCAATCTTCTTTATAATTCAGGCAGGTCTTCTTGCAGGCTGTATTTATTTTTATTTCTTCTTTACAAAGTATTCAAAGCAGAAAATCGAAGTAGAAAAAACACAGGTAATTTCTTATGTTCCTTTTATGATTCTTCTTATAATGATTTTCGGACTTGCCGCTGTAAGTTTTATTCCGACAGATTTTCCGTATATGAGCGGATTGTTTGTTTTTGCGCTTGGATTAGTGAGTCTACTGTGGTTTGTCTTCTGTCAGAAAAAATCCAGACAAGAAGTGTGGACTCTTATAAAGGAACTCGACTGGGAAACAATTTTCTTTCTCTTGGGAATATTTATAGTTGTAGGAGCAATTCAGGAAGCAGGCCTTTTAGATGATTTTGCAATGTTCCTTGCAAGAATATGCGGAGGTTCAAAATTACTCGGATTTATCATCATACTGCTTGTTTCTGTTTTAATCAGTGGTTTTGTAGATAATGTTCCATATATTATTGCCATGCTGCCGGTTGCAGGAAGTCTTGCACTTGCAATGAATATGAACAGGGAACTTTACATGTTTGCACTTTTAATTGGAAGCTGTCTTGGCGGAAATCTTACTCCTTTCGGGGCAAGTGCAAATGTCGTAAGCATGGGAATTGTAAAAAAAGAAGGATATCCTATGAAATTCTCTTTGTGGTTTAAGGTCGCAGTTCCTTTTACAATCATCACTACAGGTATTGCAGCACTTGTTTTATGGCTGCTGTGGGCATAGGAGTTTTATGAAAGGATTGATAATTGCCGGAACCAATAATCTGTTTACGGTTGAATGTGAAGATGAAGTTACAAGAAGCTGTACCATCAAGGGCAAGGTCCTTAAATCTGACAAAAGATTTTATAATCCTATAGCTCCAGGCGATAAGGTTGAAATTGAAATGGATCCGATAAATGATAAGAAGGGTCAGATTTTATCTCTTGAAAAAAGGACAAATACATTTTTAAGATGGAATGTCAAAGGTCGTTGTCCTCAACTGCTTGCAAGTAATCTTGATTATCTTATTCTTGTTACGACTCCCGATGAGCCTCCGTTCAGACCTCGGTTTATTGACAGGGCTTTGGCACAGGCAGAACATCAGGGAATAAAGCCGGTGATTGTCTGCAATAAATGGGATCTTGCAGAAAAAATGCAGTCAGATGGCCGGGAACATGACTTTGAAGAAATTGACAATCGTCTTTCGATATGGGAAGAGCTTGGTTATAAGGTTATGAGGATTTCTGCTAAGACCGGAGAAGGTATGATTGAATTTGCAGAGCTTCTTGAAAATAATCTGAGTGCATTTGTCGGACAGTCCGGGGTTGGAAAATCATCTTTAATAAACGTCATGGATAATTCCTGTGTTTTAAGGACAGGCAGTCTTTCGAAAAAATACGGACGTGGAAATCATACTACTACGAAGGGTACTCTTATTCATTTAACGCTGAATGAGACGTTGACCGATGGTGTTCATGGAAGAAAGGCAGATATTATCGATACACCGGGCATAAGGCGTTTTGTTCTTGATGATGTAGAAGAACAGTCTCTGGCAATGTATTTCCGTGAATTTGAACCGTTTGTCGGAAAATGTAAATTCGGACTTGACTGCAGGCATGAAAGTGAACCTGGCTGTGCAGTAAAACAGGCTGTAGAAGACGGAAAAATTACGGAAGAACGCTTTGACAGTTACAGACGCATTGCTTACGAAATCAGAACGGGTGAGTGGGAAGATTAATCAAATATGGATCATAAAACTCTATCGGAAATCGATTATTACAGAATCAGGGATTCAGTTGCTTCTTATTGTGTAAGTGAAGAAGGAAAAAATGATTTATTGAACAGAGAGCCCTTTACAGATTCTGCAAAGATTGATTTTTTAAAGAATTTAAGCATGGAATGGGAATTGTATTTCTGTACGACTCACAGTAATCCTGTAAAGGCATGGGACAGTATTTTTCCTCTTTTTTCAATCATAAAGACAAATGGAGCGTCGTTAAATCTTTCACAGGTGCATTCCCTGGCAAATTTCTGTCTTTCGGTTAAAAATGTACGGGAGGCGGTAAAAAATCACGAAGAAGATCTGGAGCTTAACAAATTATCGGAACAGGTTAGGCTTTTGCCCGATGAATCGGAAGCAGAAAAACTGATTTTTCGTGTTATTACAAAAGACGGCGAAATGCGTGATTTACCTGAAATAGTTGCAATAAGAAAATCAATTGCATCGCTTAATTCAAAGCTTAAGAATATAATGCAGTCATATATTACTGATCAGAAATATTCATCGGTTCTTGAATCTTTTGTTCCGGTTTTGCGCGGTGGCCGGCAGGTGCTTGCAGTAAAGGCCAGTCTTCAGAACAGGATTCAGGGAATTATTCATGAAGTAAGTCAGACTGCACAGACAGTTTATATAGAACCAGGGGAGGCGGTCGAATGCAGCAATGAGCTTGTACAGAAGGAAAATGAGCTTGTACAGATTATAAATAAAATCCTCGCAGATTTAACACTTTCACTTCAGCCCTGCATTCCGTTTTTTAAAAATGCGCTTCCTCTTATGATTATGCTTGATACGACCTTTGCTTCAGCAAAATGGGGAATCGATAATAACTGTAACTGGGCTTTGAACTGTAAAAACGAATCACCTGTTCTTCTGAAGGCAAGACATCCTTTGCTCCAGGACAAGGCTGTCCCTGTTGACATAAGATTTATAGAAAACAAGAGGGTGCTCATTATTACAGGACCGAATACCGGTGGTAAGACAGTTTCCTTAAAAACATTTGCCTTGTTTTCAATGCTTAATCAAAGCGGATTCCCTATTCCCTGTGCAGAGGGGACAACCCTTCCTGTTTTCAATAAGATTTTTGCAGATATTGGTGATGAACAGAGTCTTGATCAGAATCTTTCAACCTTCAGCGCTCACATGAAAAACATTGCCCGTGCAGTAAGTGAAGCAGATTCTAAAACTCTTGTGCTTTTAGATGAGCTTGGAAGCGGTACGGATCCACTTGAAGGAACTGCTATAAGTATGGCTGTGCTCGATGAGCTCATTGAAAAAAAATCATTTGTTCTTGTTACTACTCATCAGGGTATTTTGAAAAATTACGGATATACAAACTCTTCGTGCATAAATGCATCTGTTGAGTTTGATAAAAATACACTTTCACCGTCGTATCGTCTTTTGATGGGAATTCCCGGTGAAAGTCACGCGCTTGATATTGCACAGAAAAACGGTTTTCCTTCTAAGCTGATTAAAGCCGCAAAAAATTATATCTCGACCGAACAGGCAGATGTAAGTGCACTCATCAGAGGATTGAACCGGAAACATATTGAATTAAATGAAGTGATGAATAAAAACAAAAGTCTTGAAGAAAATCTTCTGGACAAAGAAAATAAATTAAAACAGCGCGAACTGGATTTAAGAAAAAAGGAAAATCAGCTTAAAAAAGGACATCAGCAGGAAATGCATGATTTTCTTGTTCATTCAAGACGTCAGCTTGAAAACCTTGTAAGGGCTTTACGGGAAGGTGAAATTACAAAAGAAAAGACAAAGAACGTAAAGACTTTTATAAATGAGCTTGAACAGAATGTTAATCGCATTGATTCAAAGATAGAAGCAGAAGAAGACAAATTATTGAAAGAGCAACATGAGCTTGAAAAAAATAAAAAGACCGTCACTTCTTCTAAAAAAACAAAAAAAAGGCTCAGTAATGCAGAGGCTTTGCAATATGCGACTCCGGTTCAGCTTCCGGTAAAAAATGAAAAGGAAGCAAAACTGACTTTTAAAGAAGGGACAATCGTAAGGTCAAAAACAACGATGAATGAAGGAGAACTTATTTCTCTTGAAAAAAAAGGTGTATGGCTTGTTCAGTTTGGAAGCATAAGGATGAGCATTAAGGAAAAGGATCTTGTGCTTTTGAAAAACAAGGATGAAGGTAAAAAACTTGTTCCTGATATAAAGATTGATTATTCAGTTGATACATCAAATGAAAGACCTGTGTTTGAGCTTCGTCTTCTAGGAATGAGAGCTGAAGAAGCGTTAAAAGCAATACAGCATCAGATTGATTTGTGTGCAATAAATAATTTCAGCAATTTCAGCATCATTCATGGAAAAGGCGATGGAATTTTACAACAGGTCGTAAAAGATTATCTTTCGCATTGTCCTCTTGTAAAGAATTTTTCATTTGCACCTGCAGAAGATGGCGGAGCAGGAAAGACTTATGTTGAGTTAAACTAATAACTGCTACTTGACTAAAACACTGAAATTTTATATATTAATATCACTTATTCCCCGATTGTGTAATGGTAGCACTTCAGATTCTGGTTCTGACTGTGGGGGTTCGAATCCTCCTTGGGGAACTCAAGCTGAACTGGATAATAGTTCAGCTTTTTTTAATGTTTTTGCTGTTCTGGCTCTTTCGAATATCGGTTTAGTTCGTGACCCTCTCAAGGTCAAAAGACGGGTTCGACTCCCGTAAGAGCTATTATTTTTTTTTAAAGGATAATCCTAAAACAACTGCTGCAAGTATTCGCAGTTGTTTTTTAACGGATTTTCGATTGTATAAGGTTTAGTTCGCGGCCCTCTCAAGTTATATAATCGTAAAGACGTTAAACAAAAATGCAAGTGCATTTTTGTAGTCTTTTCATGAAAATTAAAGACGGGTTCGACTCCCGTAAGAGCTATTATTTTTTTTTAAAGGATAATCCTAAAACAACTGCTGCAAGTATTCGCAGTTGTTTTTTAACGGATTTCCGATTTAACGGTATTTTTCAATCAATTCTTCGCGGTTTTTTACACCTATTTTTGAATATAAACGGCTGGTGTAATTTTCTACTGTTCTTGGCGAGATGAAAAATTCGTCGCAGATCTGTTTGTTTGTTTTTTCCTGAAGGATTGCTTCAAATATATTACGTTCCTGTTTTGAAAGTATTGATACAATGGAATCTATTTTATTCTGTGCTTCGAGCATATACTGTTCAAGATAGGTTCCGCCGTTCTGTACAATTTCAAGACAGTGCACAAGTTCTTCTTCTTTGGCAACTTTAGAGATATATCCTTTGGCTCCTGAATCTCTGGCCTGAAGTACAAAACCTGTCGTATCAAACATAGAATACATAATGCATTTTATATCCGGGAATTGTCCGGTAATTTTCTGAACAAGTGAAAATCCTGTTTCATTAATTAACTGAACGTCAACAATAATGATTTCCGGATAGATATATTCTTTTAAGTTTGCCTTATTTGATTTTATGCATGAAAGACATTCAAGACATTCTTTTGAAGAAGCAAATTCTTTTGCGACATGCCATTGAGTGTGCTTTTCGAGCCATGCTTTTAATCCGGTTCTGACCATATTGTGGTCATCTACAATATAAAGAATGTTTTTCATTATGCTTTCTCCAATGGTAATTTAATTTTTAGTTCCATCCCGTCATTCAGTGATGTAAAGAATTCTATGGAGCCACCTATTAATTCCATTCTGTCTTTCATTGACCTTAGTCCAAGATGTTCCTTACTCTTTATTTTTTTATCTAATTCACTTTGACTGCAGCCTATTCCATCGTCTGTTATATAAATGGAAATGGCATCGGTGTCTTCTTTTAAGAAGATGGAAACCTGTGTTGCATAAGAATGCTTTTCTATGTTTGTGAGAGCTTCCTGAATTACGCGGAAAAGATTCTGAGTTTTTTCTTTTTCAAGTACAGGATATTTAAAATCATCCTCAACTTTAAAAATGCAGGGAATATGAGTTCTTGACGTAAACTGCTGTACAATAGAATTGATTATAGAAATAAGCTCAAACTTTGAAGAATCTCCATCGTTATGACTTGAAAGCTCTGCAGGGGTAAGATTGTAACAGATGTTTCTGAGTTTTATGATACAGTCTGTTGCAAGATCTGCAATTTTAGATTGTCTTTGCTTTGAATCTTTTTCGACATTAAGGTTTTCTGTTTCAAGACGCAGAACACGAATGTCCTGAACAACCGAGTCGTGGATGTCGCGGCTGATTTTTGCACGTTCCTTTTCCTGAATGTCAAAAATCATTTTGTTGTGTTCCTGTAAAGATTTTATGGTTTTCTTAGTTCTTCTGTATTTATGAAGAATTGCTGTTGTTATTGAAAGCAGTGTTATTATAAAACAGATTACTGCAAGAACCTGAAGTGAAATATTGAAAGGTGTTTCAGTTTTCAAGAATTTTTCTTTTGATTGATACTGTTTGTCAATGATATCTGCCTGTTTTTTTGCCTTATTATAATTTTCGTATTTTTCTATTTTTTCAGTAACGCAGTCAAAAACCTACCATGAGTCTGCATTTCTGTCACGAAGAATAAGGGTATAATCTGTATTTCTAAGATTGATTTCATATTCATGCTTTATGTTTGAATCTTCAATTTTAACATTTACAGGATTTTCAAAAGACCAGTATGAGTGGAAAAAAATATCTTTTAAAGCTTTCGGAGTCTGAAAAATATATCTTCCTTTGTTATCTTCTATCTGATATAAAGTGCTTGTTAGAAAGCGGTCATCTATATCCCAGTTGGGTTCGTTGTCATGTAAAAGCCATATACCCATTTTATTAATAACTAAAAAACCCTCTCCGCTTTCCATCTGCTGGTGATTTAATAATACAGGTTTCTGTTTTTTCTTTGTCTGGACAGCACTCCAGAGACCGCGGTTATTTTTTTCAAGATCAGATGAATTTTCCCAGTTGGCAGTAAAGTAAAATTTTTTTGAAAACGGACTGAATACCAGGCTTCTGACATCAGCACCACAAACAGACTGATCCCAGATTTTATAGATTTTTTTGTCGTCCCAATAAGAATCAGGAGAGAAAGCATATATGATATTATGCCACCCTTCATCTGTGACTGTATTCAGCAGAAATAAAGAATTGTCTTCATTTCCGACACACTGATATACATGGGTCTGAGAAAATGCTTCCTTATTAGCATTCCAGTATGGAAGATAACTTTGAACTTCTTCCGGCGTTGGGCGTTCTTCAGCTATGGCAAGAGATGTTGATATTAATAAAAAAGTGATAAAACAGAAATTTCGAAGTTTCATGTTTCATATAATACCTTAAGACGGAATAATAAAATAGAGTGTTAAACTCACAATTTTGAAATTCTGTAAAATGAATTCCACACGGATGGACACGGATGAGTAATAAAAAAAATATTTGACAAAACCGTAGAGTGGGGGATAATAAGGATTGTGTCCTTCATTGAGAGGAATAAGTTTTATTATTCAGGAGTTTTATATGAAAAAACTGATTATTGGTTTATTTGCATTGGCAATGGCGTTTGGTTTTGCAGGCTGTAAAAATGATGCAGATGCAGAATGGAAGGAATCTGAGCTTTATGTGCAGAACAAGGGCGAGCTAAGAATTTTTTTAAGTCTGGATGCTCTTAAAAAAGCAGGAGAAAATCCGGATAATTATTATCATGGCAAAGCTGTTGTTTTGAATAATCCTGGTTTTAAAAAAATAGTTAAAATGCAGTGGATTGACCTTGAAACAGGTGAAATTTATGAAGAAGAAAACGAAGAATTTGTTTTACCAACTACACTAGAAGGTTTTTATGGCTGTGAAGGAATGGGAATAATTAATAATAAGGCTATATTTGATCTTAACTCTTACAAGTCATTAAAGCAGAAAGAGGATTCAGAAGTTAAACAGGTTATATTATTTGATGATGGAACAAAATTAACTCTTTATATGCCTGGTATGTAATATATTCTGCCGGACGGTTGCATTTGCAGCTGCTCCGGTTTTTTATTTTAAATGCAGTTTTTATAATTGTGAGTTTAACTCTGTATCTTTTTATATAAAGTGTGATGATAATATTTTTCAGAGGATTTATTCAAATGAAAAAATTATTGTCTTCTTTTATTTTTATCTTTTGTATTTTTTCAGGCTTTGCACAGAATAAGCTTCCGTTTTCAAAAGGAATTAATATGCTTACCTGGTTTGAAACCTGGACTAATTCTATTCCGCCTCTTAATAAATATGACGAATCAGATTTTGCAGTTCTTAAAAAAATGGGAGTTGATGTAATCAGGCTTCCCGTTCATTTTGATCTTGTTATGGAACCTGTTCATACTGGTAAAATTATGGACATTGTTTTAGAAAAGCTGGATAAGGTCTGTGACTGGGCAGAAAAATATCAGATATATCTTGTAATAGACAATCATTCGTTTAACTCCGAACTTGAAGACAATAATCCGCCGTCTGCAAAGCTTCAGAAAGAACATCTTAAGGCGGTATGGTCACAGGTTGCCCCGCGTTATAAAAACAGAAGTAAATACATCATTTATGAAATAATAAATGAACCTAAGGGCCGGGGCGAGGTTACTTCTGAAAAATGGATAAAGCTTCAGGCAGAAATAATTGATTTGATAAGAAGTTATGATCCGCAGCGTGATATAGTTGTTTCCGGTGCTGATTTTTCAAGCATTGATACACTGGTAAGAATGAAGCCTTATAAAGATCCAAACCTTATCTATACTTTCCATTTTTATGAGCCGCATGAATTTACTCATCAGGGAGCGACCTGGGTTGGTCCTCATATGATTGATCTGGAAGACATTCCTTTTCCGTACGATAGAAAGCGTATGCCAAAGCTTAAGGGAAGGGCAAAGGATTCTTATCTTCCGGATTATTTCAGGGAAGTGTATCCGGCAAAAGGTACTGTAAAATATATTAACGATAGAATTAAAAAAGCAGCTGACTGGGCAAAAAAGAATAACGTGAGAATCTGGTGCGGAGAATGCGGCGCAAAGGTATGGATAAATGCAGAGGATCGACTTGCATGGATTAAGGCAACTGTTCAGACCTTGAATAATTACGATATTCCTTACTGTACCTGGGGAATTGACGGTTCTGACGGATTTTTGAAAACTGCAGACAATCTTTCTTCTTTTCCTGATGACATTGATCAGGCTGCACTTGAAGCGTATGGTTTTTCCATGCCCGGTAAAATTATACCGGATGATTTTAGTTTTCCGAAAAAACCGTATCTGGTTTACGATGGATTGTGCGGTAAAGGAACCGGTATTGATACATGGGGTAATACTGTAAGTATATATGACGGTGATGTTCACAAATACTGTATAAAAGTATCTTATCCGAACAGGCAGAACGGCTGTAAATTCTTTTTACCAAAGAAAGTTTTTGATAAAGCCGCTGAATATAAAAATTCAGTTTATGTAAGCTTCTCGGTAAAATTCACAGATTCAAAACAACGATTCACGTTATCCTTACAGGACAGCGATGGTGCAGAAGAATTACCGCCATGGAAAAAATCATACAGGATAAAGGCAGAAGGTTATCCTGTGAATAAATGGATTACGGTTACCGTTCCTTTTTCAAAGCTTCAGGAAGATTATACCTGGTCAGACAAAGCAAAGAAAGCTTTTGAACCTCAGGGAAAATTTGACTGGAATCGTCTTTCTTCAGTTTATTTTGATTTTGATGATTTTGAAAATCAGAATCAGGGTGAAATCTTTATTGATAATGTTGTAATTAAACAATAATCCGCAATGGATTTATAAAATATTGTTAAGGAGTTTTTAAATGAAAAAAATTATTTGTATTTTGTTTTTATCTATGTTTGCCTTTTCGGCATTTGCAAAGGTATACAAACAGGTTCAATTAGATATGGCTACGTGTGAAAAATTTTTTGATCTTTTTTTTACTGCAAAGAAAAAAAAATTACCTGATTCCTGGGTTGAAACAAAGTATTTTGATTATTTAATTAATGAAAAAAAAGTTCTGGATTCTTATAAATATGATTTTGGCCGTTTCTGGAAAGCCTGTGGTTTTTATTTTTTTGGTATGTATGATTTGGATGGAAAAGACGGGTATATTACCCGGATGTACGGAGAAAAAAAGACCTATGTTATAGATACCTGTAGCGAAGATTATTTTAAAACTCATTCTATTACTAAAAAGAATACTGTAAAAAAAGGTAATAAAACTAAAGTTGAAACTTCAGAAGAAACGAAACAGGATCTTCTGGATATACAAATTTCTATTTATTACGAAGAGCTTCCTGTCTATGATGTTTCCGGTACTATTGAACAGGAGCTTTTTATTGATTATAAACCGAATATCATACCGTCTTCCTGGTCTACTGCCGTAAAGATAAAAAGTAATGGAAGTTATAAAATAAAACTTCAGTATAACCTTAAGGGGATTATAAGTCTTGATGATGAGAATGGAATTCTGGGAGGTATCAAGTATACTAATCCGAAGGTTGTCAGTTTTGAGCCAAAAGGAACATATTATGACATATATGATTCAGTTTACGGTTCAGTATATGGTGGTTATACAAATATTTTTATCTTCAGCAAATATAAAACAAACTGTAAAACCGGTGATGACATGTTGTTTGAGGGAACTTACCAGAAAGATACAAATAATGCATCCGTAAAATTTATTTTTGATGGAAAATATGACGTTGCTACAGTTGACGGTTCCTGTTCCGGCGATGCTATGTTTGATACAAGAATTTTCGGACAAATACGTGGTTCAGGAGTATATCCGTGCAATACAACCTTTACTACCGGTGGCTTAAATAACCAGCCTCTGCTTGATTTTGTAGTGGAAGAAGAAACAAAAACATATACTTCCGATAAGCTTAAGGATTCCTTCAGTTTTACCATAGATTATGATTATGCTTCAGACCCGGACCAGATGAACGGATGGTTTCCTTTGCATGATGAATCCTTGTATCAGGCTAAAACGACTCAGACACTTATTCTGACCCGTTTGCCACCGATGAAATTTTCTTCGGATGCTTTACCTGAATAATAATCTTTAAGAAAATGATTCAAAATTTGTGAGTTTAACTCTGTATTTTTTTTCAGAGTGGTAGAGGATAATAGCATTATACAATCATATTATAAGGAGCATGAAAATATGAAAATAACAAAGCTGATTACAATATTTATGGCAGCTGCTTTGATTGCGGTTGGTTTTACTTCTTGTGAGTTTGACAGGGATCCTGATTCACCGATTTCAGGTACCTTTACAAAAACAAAAACCTGGAAGGGATATGATGAAAAGGGGAATCATATGATTTATTATATAGATTCTTACCTTAAAATTGACAAGGGTTGCTCTTTTACAATAGAAGAAGGAGCCATTGTAAAATTCGGACCAAAAGGTGAAATTGAAGTATGGAATGGTTCACTTAATGCAACCGGAGTAATTTTCACTTCATGGAGAGATCCTAGAGGAAGAAAAATTCTTGCAGCCGGCGAAGTAGAACCTGCTGCAGGAGACTGGAAGGAAGTATATCTTAACGGTACTGTAGGTAAGTTTGAAGGATGTGAATTCTGCTATGGAGGACATAACTGCAATACACTGGTTGTATGTAACAGTCATGGAAAGCTCAGGGTAAATAATTGTTATTTTCATGACAATGCCGGTACAGATGAAGTTACATCAAGTGCAAAAGCCGCTTTGAAGTATTATAACTGGGAAGGCTGGGATGCTGACACAAACTGTGTTACAAACTGTCGTTTTGAAAGGAATTTGTGGCCATTAAGTATTCCTGCCTTTTTTAATCTTGATTCTTCAAATAGATTTTCAAATAACAAATATAACTATATTCATATTGATAGTTTAGATATTAAGACATGGAGTGATACAATAAAAGTGCAGTGCCTAAATTGCCGAAAATCTAAGGAGAATGGCAATGAAAAGGTACGATCAAAATTTCAAGGACGAGGCTTTGAAGCTCTCGGACGACATTGGAATCAAGAAAGCTTGCGAGCAG